>NZ_JABLTE010000046.1 GCF_013315795.1 Nocardia barduliensis | reverse complement strand
GCAGACCACCGCCCGGTCCGGTCTTCCGATCCGGAAGCCGGCCGTACCCGCCGACCCGCCGCAGGAGGTGGCGCCGGAACCCGCGACGGTGACCTCCTCCCGGCTGCAGCCGGTCGCAGGCTCCTCCCCGACCCCGATCTACCAGCGCATGGTCTCGGAATGGCTGGTCGAGCCCTCGACCTCGCAATCGCCGGAAAGCACGTGGTCCTCGCCTGGTGACGCGGGCTGGCTGGCCGCGGAGGACGCGAGTCATCCGACCACGACGGCGCGCACCGTCGGCGGGCTGCCGATTCGCAGGCCGGGCGCCCAGTTGGTGCCCGGCGGTCTGTCGCCGGCCGATGACGCGGGCACGCGTGATCCGGAGGAAATTCGTAACAACCTGACCAGGCATCTCAGTGGGGTCCGCAGCGGGCGGGCCAATGCGCAGTACAACGACGGAGGGCTTGCATGACCAACGCGAACAACAGCACCACGGACGAGAATCTGAACTGGCTGGTCGCCCGCTTCACCCGTGATGTGCCCGGCGTTTCCCATGCGGTGCTGGTATCGGCCGACGGCTTGTTGCAGGCCACCAGTCCGCATCTGCCCAGCGATCGCGCCGAACAGCTCGCCGCCGTCACCGCAGGTCTGGCCAGTCTCTCCATGGGCGCGGCCTCGCTGTTCGACGGCGGCAAGGTCATGCAGTCGATCGTGGAGATGCAGCGCGGCTACCTGCTGGTGATGAGCGTCGGCAACGGCTCGCACCTGGCGGTGCTGGCCAACAAGTCGCACGATATCGGCCGGATCGGTTACGAGATGGCACTGCTGGTCGATCGGGTGGGTTCGGTGGTCACCGCGACCGCGCGCACCGCTGTTTGAGTGTGAGATGTCCAACCCATACGGCCCCGGACCACGACCGACCACGCGCGTCCGGCCCTACGCCCTGACCTCGGGGCGCACCGAACCCGCGATCGACCTGCCACTGGAGGCGGTCATCGAAACCTTGTCGTACACTGCACATCTCGACTGGCCGACCGGCGACATCCGCACCGAGATACTGCGACTCGGCACGCACCGGCTGTCGGTCGCGGAGATCGCGGCACATCTGGACCGCCCGCTGGGCATGGTCCGAGTGGTGATCGGCGACCTCGTCGTCGACGGCACCATGCGCGTGCATTCGACCCTGACCGAAGAGGCGAGCTATGACGAGCGCCGTTCCCTGATGGAGAGGACATTGCGTGGACTCCGCGCCCTATAGGAATCTGGGGCCCAGTGGACACCCCGGGCCAAGTGTGAATCCCGGACCGGGAAGCGCCCCCGGGCCGGACGGCTTCGAGAACCGGGTCGCCTCGACGAAGATCGTCGTCGCGGGCGGCTTCGGCGCGGGCAAGACCACGTTCGTCGGCGCGGTGTCGGAGATCGTTCCGCTGCGCACCGAGGCGATGGTTACCCGCTACTCCGACGGCATCGACGATCTCGCCGAGACGCCGGAGAAGGAGACCACCACGGTCGCCATGGATTTCGGCCGGATCATCCTGCCGGGCAATCTGGTGCTCTATCTGTTCGGTACGCCGGGTCAGCGGCGGTTCTGGTTCATGTGGGACGACCTGATCCGCGGCGCGATCGGCGCCGTGGTGCTGATCGACACCCGGCGGCTGGAGGACAGCTTCGCCGCGGTGGACTTCTTCGAGGCGCGCAAGCTGCCGTTCCTGATCGCGGTCAACCGCTTCCCGGACGCGCCGCGCTTCCCCATCGCCGAACTGCGCGAGGCCCTTTCGGTACGCGAGGGCGTGCCGATCGTGGACATCGACGCGCGCAATGCGATCGAGGTGCGCCAAGCGCTCGCCGCGGTCACCGAGTACGCGATCGCCCAGCTGAAGGCCAGCGAACTGGAAGGAACAGCGCGGCATGCGTGAGGTCGCGGTGCTGGCCGCCGGTGGTGGCGCGGGAACGTCCGTCGACCAGTTCGCCCTCGGCTATTGGCTGGTCGGGCTGTCGCTGGGCATCTCGGTGCTGGGCGCGGTGGTCGGGCTCGCCTGCATCCTGCACGGCGCGCGCTCGGTCCAGTTCCGGCTGGTCTGGCTGGTCTCGGCCGCGATATCGCTCGGCGGCGTCGGAGCGTGGCTGGCCACGTCGGTGGCCATACTCGGCCTGAAAGTGCCGGGCAGCGCGATGCGTTACGACACGGGCAGACTGGTCGCGGCTCTGGTGGTGTCGATTGTCTCGGTCTTCGCCGCGCTGCTGATCATCGGACGCACACCGCGGCTGACGCTGCTGCTGCCCGGCGGCGCGGTGCTCGGGCTCGGCATCGGCGTCACGCACTACCTCGGCATCGGCTCCCTGAAGATCCAGGGGTCGGTCGGCGCGACGATGTGGCTGATCGTGGTCTCCGCCGTGATCGGGGTGATCACCGCGACCGCGACGCTGTGGTTGTTCCAGACGATGCGCTTTCCGCTGGCCCGCGCGGCGACGGTGCTGCTGTTCGGCGTCGGCGTGACCGCTACCTATTACACCGCGCTCGCCGCGTTGCACTTCGACGTGAACCGATCGGCGAAGGTGCCCGATGGCGTGGAGTTGTTCGACTTCGTGTTCCCCATGTTCGTCATCGGGCTGCTGGCCCTGACGGTGCCGATCTCCGCCGTGCTCATCGCGCCGGACCGGCGTGAGCTGGCCGGGCCGCCGAAGGTTCGCCGGCCGAAGCTGGAGGCCGTCCGCTGATCCGAGTCCCGGATGGGCGAGCAGCGCCGCCGGGTATCCGGGTTCCCGGTGCGCGGTGCGCCTCCTCCGCCGTTTTCCGCTGAGCGATCCCCCCGCGCGCCCCGGATTCGGCGATGGCCCGGATTCACCCGCCCGGCCGATTTACAGTGGAGGCCATGCGTTTCGGTCTGGACTACGCGGCTGGACGCCCGGGGGGCGCGGCGATCCGGGCGGCGGGGTTCGATTTCGTGGTGCGCTACCTGTCCGACGGTGGCCCGAGTCTGCCCGGCAAATTGCTCACCCCCGCCGAGGCGAACGATTTGCGGGCGCACGGCGTCTCGATCGTGTCGAATTGGGAGACCACGGCCGCGCGGATGCTGGACGGCTACGGCGCGGGCATCGTGGACGCGCGCGCCGGCCTCGCTCAGGTCCTGCGCTGCGGCGGACGGGTCGACCGGCCGATCTACTTCTCCGCGGACTTCGACGCAGCACCACAGCACCAACTGCCCATCAACGCCTACCTGGACGGGGCGGCGACGGTGCTCGGCCGGGCGAACGTCGGTGTCTACGGCGGGTACTGGCCGGTCAGTCGTGCGCTGGACGCCGGGCACGCGACGTGGGCCTGGCAGACCGACGCCTGGTCGGGCACGAACGTGGAGGCCAGGCGCGCCATTCACCAGACACTGCGCCAAGTGACGGTCGGCGGCGTGCGCTGTGACGTGAACGAGGCCGAGACGACCGATTTCGGCCAGTGGGATTTCGTGGGACGGGAGGATCCGGACGTGACGCCGGAACAAGAGGCAGTGCTGCGCGACATCCAGATTCAGCTGCGCGGGCCGGGGTTGTCGGGCTGGCCGCAGCTGGGCGCCGACGCGGACGGCCGGAACCGTACGCTGGTGGACGGTTTGGCCGCCGCGCTGGCGCGCATCGCCGCATTGGAACGCGAATCCGCCGAGTTGCGAACGCAAGTAGGCGAATTGCGGACCGAGATCAGCGAACTGGAGGCGACGACGGCCGAGCTGGCCGAGCAGGTGCAGCGCTGGAACGGGCGGCACTGGCCGTGGCCGCTGTCGCTGATCGAGGGCCCCGCGGCGCTGGTCGGCGAGCAGTTGGCGCGCCTGGAGGCGCTGTTGCCGGATCTTCCCGGACTGCCGGGGCACGACGGTGGCGTGCGGCGCGCCGTGCGCGACGACGACGGGCCGGCCGAGTTGACCTCGAAAAACTGAGCCGCACATCGGCGCGGCCGAAGGAGCGCGGAGTCCGGAAGGGCGACAGGGAAATCGGAGAGCGGCGACCCGCGAAACGCCCACAGAGTGGCGATGAGCGGGTTCCCCTGGAAACCAGGAGAACCCGCCCTCGAGCACGAGGGTACCTCCCTCCGCCCGCGAGCGCATCATTTTCCGCCCACTTTTCACGGTTCAAAAACCAACCGTCAGTGCGAATTTCATCGCATGGCTATCCGGTCGCAATCGCGCTTGGCGCAATAGTGCGACGTGATGCAGAGCACACCAATAGCTGATCATTAGCTATAGCGGCCATGGGCGGCCCGAAAACTTTCATGCAGAGCCCCCCACGTGCCCGTTTTCGGACGATCGACCAGTATCCGGCGTGTCCGTCTGCCCACCAGTAGCCGGCGAGCTATCGTCGGCGGACGCGCGGCAGCCGCCGAGCCCCCGAGGCTCGGGACGAGCAACCGCACCGCGGTTCGGTGACCACGGCCGCCGCCAGGCAGTTCGCATCACCGCCGCACTCGCCGAACACGCAGGTCGACGCGAAACCGCGCGAAGCGGGGCCGATCCGGTTCGCACCGGCGGCCCCGCTCACGCTTCGATGGTTCCGGACGCCCGGCTCAGAGCCGCTCGACGTCGATCAGACCGCGCCGCACGGCCGCGACCAACCTGCGCGGCACCTTGTGCACGACGCCCGCGACGGTCACGGGCACCAGGTCCACCGGTGCGGCCTTCCAGTTCGACCGGCGGCTGCGGGTGTTCGACCGCGACATCCTCCGCTTCGGTACCGCCA
Organism: Nocardia barduliensis; assembly: GCF_013315795.1. GTDB lineage: Bacteria > Actinomycetota > Actinomycetes > Mycobacteriales > Mycobacteriaceae > Nocardia > Nocardia barduliensis. Next base: position 55,283 of record NZ_JABLTE010000046.1, on the reverse strand, counting down.
TATCAGGAGTCCTTCCGTGCGCGCTTGCCGTATTTGCGTTCGAACTTCTCCACCCGGCCCTGGGAGTCCAGCACGCGGTGCGCGCCGGTCCAGAACGGGTGCGAGTCGGCGGTGACGTCCACCATCAGCAGTGGGTAGGTGTTGCCGTCGGTCCACTCCACGGTGCGTGCGCTGGTGGCCGTGGACCGGGTGAGGAATCGCTTGCCGGTGCCCGCGTCCTCGAAGACCACCGGGTGGTAGTCCGGATGGATCCCCTTCTTCATTTCGCCTCTCCTCTCGGGCTTTTCGCGTCTTCCACGGGTTGCCCCGCCGCCTCGTCGCCGGCGCACGGGTCGGCATGCCAGTCGCCGAAGGGGTCGTCCCACAGGGCCACTCGCTCCGGCGCGCGCTCGACCAAGCGCAGTTCGTCGTCCTCCACCAGCGCCCAGTGCAGCGCTTCGCGGATCTCCGCCGGATCGGCCTCGTGCACCAGGATCGACAGCGAGATGTCCCGATCGCCGAACCGGTCGTCCCAGCGCAGGGCCGCCATCGCGCGGCGCTCCGGGTCCGCCTCGGCCAGTTCGGCTTCCGACATCGCGGCCAGCCAGCGCCCCGCGCCGCCCACCCGCAGACCACCACCGGCGGATTCCAGCCACACCACCTCGTCGGGCTGGGTGGCCAGCCAGACTCGCCCGCGCGCGGTCACCACGCCGTCGAGCAGCATGTCGAGCGCCTCGTGCAAGCGAGCGGGATGGAACGGTCGCGCCGCGGCGAACTCCACGAGTTCGACGCCGCAGTCGGCGGTCAAGGGGGGCAGGCCGCGCAGCAGCGGCGCGTGCGCGTCGAAGACCCTGCCGCGCCGCGAATCGGCGGGGACGCGGGCCAGCAGCGTCTCGACCAGGGCCGGTGTGAGCCGGGACAGCTCGTCCACCCAGGCGATCGGCGCACCGGGGACCAGCCTGGCCAGTACCGCGGCCAGCTTGGCCCGGTCGGCCTGCGCGTCGGCCGGCAGCGCTCCGGGCGCGTCCACGGCGCCGAGGGCAATGACGGCATCGGCGAAATCGACCTGGCCGACGGCGACCTGCGCCACCGTGCGGTCGTCCTCGGCAGCGGCCAGGCCGCGCTCGGCGAGCGTCTGCTCTCCCGTCGCGTCGGCGAGCCAGGAGTCGGCGTCCAGGCAGGTCAGGACCGCGTCCACCCGCACATCACGCCCGGCGGGGCCGTCCACTCGCCCGTGCACGTCCGCGACAACGACGTGCTCGATGGCGTGGCACACCGCTTCGGCCTCGAAGGCCGGGTCCAGCGCGAGCACGATGCGCTCGACCGACTCGCGCCGGGCGAGCGTGCACAGCAGCGGGAGCAGATCCATCCGCAGCGTGCAGGACACGCAACCGTGCGCGAGCTCCAGCACCGCCGAGGTCTCCTGGGTCGCGGTGCGCACCGTGCGGTGCACGATGCCTTCGCGCAGCTGGGTCAGGTCGTGCCGGACCACGACGGTGCCCGGTGCCATGCCCAGCACCGCGGCCGCGCGATCCACGCCCGCCGCGGCGAGTCCGGCGAAACCGGCGAGCGCCACCACGGGCGTCCTGCGGTCGGACTCGGGTGGGACCGTAGTGGAATCAGGCGCAGCCACCGAGAACCCCTTTCAGTAACGATTTTCATTTGCTGTAGTGCGACGGTACATTGTCGAACAGCCATTGTCGAAAATGATTGTCATCTACTGGAGGAGCCCGCATGTCGGCCCACTGCCAGGTCACCGGGCGCAAGCCCGGCTTCGGCAAGTCCGTGTCGCACTCGCACAAGCGGACCAGCCGCCGCTGGAACCCCAACGTCCAGCGCAAGACCTACTACCTGCCCAGCGAAGGCCGGCGCGTCACGCTGACCGTCTCCGCCAAGGGCATCAAGACCATCGACCGGGACGGCATCGAGGCCGTGGTGGCCCGCATCCGGGCCCGCGGCGACAAGATCTGAGGAGCGACCCATGGCGTCGAAATCGACCGACATCCGCCCGATCGTCAAGCTGAAGTCCACCGCGGGCACCGGGTACACCTACGTGACCCGTAAGAACCGCCGCAACGACCCCGACCGCCTGGTCCTGCGCAAGTACGATCCGGTGGTGCGCAAGCACGTCGACTTCCGCGAGGAGCGCTGAGATGGCCAAGAAATCGAAGATCGCGCGCGACCAGCAGCGCCGGGCGATCGTGGCACGCTACGCCGCACGCCGCGCCGAACTCAAGGAGCTCATCCGGAAGCCGGGCACGCCGGAGGGCGAGCGGGCGGCCGCCGAGGCCGAACTGCGACGACAGCCGCGCGATGCCAGTCCGGTACGATTGCGCAATCGGGACGCCGCCGACGGACGACCGCGCGGTCATCTCCGGAAGTTCGGACTCTCCCGTGTGCGTGTGCGCGAGATGGCCCACCGTGGCGAGCTGCCCGGTGTGCACAAATCGAGCTGGTAGACAACCACTGTTCTCGTGAGAAGGAACTCGTCATATGGCAGTCAAGCGAGCACCGTCGAAGAAGGTTCGCGCCGAGCAGGCCCGCCGTCCGAAGAAGAACCCGCTCATCGCCGCCGGCATCGAGACGGTCGACTACAAAGACGTGAACCTGCTGCGTACGTTCATCTCCGATCGCGGCAAGATCCGCAGCCGCCGGGTCACCGGGCTCACCCCGCAGCAGCAGCGCCAGGTCGCAGTCGCGGTGAAGAACGCCCGTGAGATGGCGCTGCTGCCGTTCACCAGCCGCTAGGCCGTTCACCAGCCGCCAGGCGCGGCGCGCCACGAGCGAAACGAAGAAGACCCCCGAGGCGTGCGCACCGGGGGTCTTCGTCGTCGCTACCGAGCAGACCGGCTCACGGGATGGTCAGCACCTGGCCGGGGTTGATCGCGTCCGGGTCCGGGATGCCGCTGGCGTCCGCGATCTCCTGGTACCGGTTGCCGTCACCGTAGAAGCGCTCGGCGATCGCCCACAGGGTGTCGCCGGGCTCGACGGTGTAGGTGCGCGGCTCGGGAGCCGGCGGCGGGGGCGGCACCTCCTCGGCGGCCGGAGCCGCGACCTGCTCCTGGACCGGTTCCGGCTCCGGGGCCGGCAGCGGGGTGTCGGTCTGGGTGCCGGAAGCCCACAGCGCGCTGCCGTCCGCGCCGTACAGCACGACGTTGCGATCGGCCTGCACCACCAGCCGATCGGCCGCCTGGCCGTTGGTCTCGGTGGCCCACGCCGCGCCGTCGCCCTTGTAGAGGACGAAGTTGCCGTCGTCCTGCAGCACGGCGCGCTCCACGCCTTGATCGTGCGTCTGCGTCGCCCACACCACATTTCCGCCCGGTTCGGACAGCACCAGATTGCCGTCGTCCTGCAGAGTGAGGGTGTAGGCCCCGCCCTGGAGGGACTGGCCCCGTCCGAGTTCTTCGCCTACGCGCAACGTGTCGACCACGATGATTCCTTTCCGGAAAAGCTGGTAGAGCATCCGACATGGGTCCGCGCCGCGACGCTCTGGCGCGCACCCCCGCCGAACTTACTGTGCGCGAAGGGTTTCCGAAGCGATTACGCGCACGGTTCGCGGAACGTTCACTGTGCGGTTCGTCTCGGCGCACGACGCACCTGGGGCGCGCTATGAGCAGGAACGCCGAAGCTAGGGTGTCGGTATGGATCGGAACCGGGCCGGACGCGCCGTCACAGCTGTCGCCGTAGTGCTCGCCTGTCTCACCGCAACGGGCTGCGGCGACTCGGACGAGAAGGGGGCAGGGCCGGACGCGAGCGCCACGACGAGCGCCGCGCCCCGCACGCCGATCGAGGACCCCCGCGGCAACGAGGGCAAACCCTTCACCGCCGATCCGACCATCGTCGGCGCGCACCCGATCCCATTCCAGTCGTGGACTCGGTTGGCGGACAACAAGATAGCGGTCAATTTCGAAACCGGGTCGCCGGAGTGCTACGGCGTGGACGCCACCGTCACCGAATCGGCTTCCACGGTCACGATCGAACTGCGTTCGGGCAGCCGCGCCGAGGCGGTCGGCCGGATGTGCACGATGGTCGCGGTCTTCGGGACCCTGGAGGTGCCGCTGAAGGAACCGCTGGGCAACCGCACGGTACTCAGCGCGGTCTAGGACGCCGCGCGGCACGCTCAGGACCGCGCACGGCCCCGGCTCGCCCCGGACCGCCTACCTCGCAGCCGAGTAGCTGCCGACTTGCGACCGGCCGCCGTGGTGGCTGAACATTTCGAGCTGGTGGTGGCTTTCGGCGCTCTGTCGCCGAAGAACGCGGCGGGGTCGCCGGGCGGTGTCTCGCGGCAGTCCGAGCCGTGGATGCGAGACATACTGCGCCACTGCGTGTTCCACCAACCGTCGCGGAAACCGCGAACGCCGCGTCGGACCATCGATCCGACGCGGCGTTTCGGCACCACGGTCTCAGTGGGCGAAGTGGCGGGCTCCGGTGAGATAGAGCGTGACGCCGGCCTCGCGAGCGAGGTCGATGGTCTCCTGGTCGCGCACCGAACCGCCGGGCTGCACGATGGCGCGGACACCGGCCTGGATCAGCGTCTGCGGACCGTCCGGGAACGGGAAGTAGGCGTCCGAGGCCGCCACCGAGCCCTTGGCGCGGTCACCGGCCCGCTGCACCGCGAGACCGACCGCGTCCACCCGGTTGACCTGCCCCATGCCGACACCCACCGAAGCGCCGTCGTGCGCGAGCAGGATCGCGTTGGACTTCACGGCCCGGCACGCGCGCCAGGCGAACGCCAGATCGGCGAGGGTTTCCGCGTCGGCGGGCTCGCCCGCGGCCAAGGTCCAGCCGGCCGGGTCGTCGCCCGCGGCGTCCAGCACGTCACGCTGCTGCAGCAGGACGCCGCCGCTGATCGGCCGCAGTTCCGCGCCCGCGCGGCGGGGCGGCTCGGCGACGAGGATGCGCACGTTCTTCTTGCGCTGCAACACCTCCACCGCGCCGTCGGCGTAGGACGGGGCGACGATCACCTCGGTGAAGATCTCGGCGACCTGCTCGGCCATCTCCACGGTGACCTCGCGGTTCGCCGCGATCACCCCACCGAACGCGCTGACCGGGTCGCAGGCGTGCGCCTTGCGGTGCGCGGCGGCGATGTCGGCGCCGAGGGCGATGCCGCACGGGTTGGCGTGCTTGATGATCGCGACGGCCGGAGCCTCGTGGTCGAAGGCGGCGCGCCAGGCCGCGTCGGCGTCGACGTAGTTGTTGTACGACATCTCCTTGCCGTGCAACTGCCGCGCCTGGGCCAGCCCGAGGCTGCCGTCGCCGCTGGTGTACAGCGCGGCGGCCTGATGCGGGTTCTCGCCGTAGCGCAACACCGCCGACCGCTCCCAGGTGCCGCCGAGCCATTCGGGGAACCGGATCGCCGCGTCTTCGTCGGGGTTCTCGGCGATCAGCACATTCGACATCCAGCTGGCGACCGCGACGTCATAACTCGCGGTGTGCTGGAACGCCTTCGCGGCCAACGCCGTCCGCTCGGCCAGCGTGAAGCCGCCGGACTTCACCGCGGCGAGCACGTCGTCGTAATCACCACTGTCCACGACCACCGCCACCGAGGGGTGGTTCTTCGCTGCGGCGCGCACCATCGACGGCCCGCCGATATCGATCTGCTCCACGCACTCGTCAGGGGTGGCGCCGCCGGCGACGGTCTGGGTGAAGGGGTAGAGGTTCACCACTACCAGCTGAAACGCCTCCACGCCCAGCTCGGCCAGCTGGTCGACGTGCTTTTGCTTGCGCGAGTCGGCCAGGATGCCCGCGTGCACCCGGGGATGCAGCGTCTTCACCCTGCCGTCGAGGGTCTCCGGGAAACCGGTCAGGTCTTCGACCTTGGTCACCGGGATGCCCGCGTCGGCGATCCGGCCCGCGGTGGACCCGGTCGAGACCAGCTCGATGCCGGCGGCGTGCAGACCGGTCGCGAGCTCCACGAGCCCCGTCTTGTCGTAGACGCTCACCAGCGCCCTGCTGATCGGCTTGCGTTCACTCACCGGAGAACTCGCTCATCTGGGATAACTGCCTTTCGTCCGTCGGAGACAATGCCTCGCGTCGCGACGGCGGCGACGACCTCCGCCAGCAACCGTCGCTCGACAACCTTGATGCGCTCGTGCAGGGTGGCCTCGTCGTCACCCGGCAGCACCGGCACCGCCTCCTGCGCCAGGATCGGCCCGGTGTCCACGCCCTCGTCCACCAGGTGCACCGTGCAGCCGGTGACCCGCGCTCCGTAGGCGAGCGCGTCACGCACACCGTGCGCGCCGGGGAAGGCGGGCAGCAGGGCGGGGTGGGTGTTGATGATCCGGCCGCCGAACCGGTCCAGGAAAGCGGGCCCGAGCAGCTTCATGAAGCCCGCCGACACTACGAGATCCGGATCGTGCGCGGCGACCGTCTCGGTGAGTTCGGCATCCCACGCGGCGCGGTCGGGAAAGTCCTTCAGCGACACGCGGAAGTGCGGCACGCCCGCGGCGTCGGCGTGCGTCGTGGCGGCGCACAACCGGTCGACGCCGACGGCGACGACCTCGGCCGGGTAGCCGGGTGCGGACGCGGCGTCCAGCAGGGCGCGCAGCAGCGAACCGGTGCCCGACGCCAGCACGACGACGGTGGCCGGCGTCGCTGCGGGCTTCCACGAGGCATGCGGAGACGTCAGCGCTCTACTCCTGCGATCGATCGGATGGCGGACGGATGCGGCACCGCCGGGTTAGAGCCTAACGACCGTCCACCCGGTCACTGTCCGGCAGGTCCGCCTCGACCACCTCGGCGTCCACGATGTCCGGGGTGGCGTGGTGGTGGTATCCGCCGCCGGTCTCGATCGCGGGCTGCTCGTCGACGAGTTCGGCGTCCAGCGGGGCCTCCAGCTCAGGCCGGTCGTAGTCGTCGTAGTAGTAGTCGTCGTCTTCGTAGTAGTCGCGGTCGTCCGCCTCGTAGTAGGCGTCGTCCTCGTCGTAGTCGTCTTCGTCGTAGTCGTCGTACGGATCGGTGTAGTCGACCGGCGGGATGCCGACGGGCACGAGGAACCAGCGCGCGAACACCAGCCCCGCGTAGCCGGGAATCGCGAGCCAGGCGAACACGATCAGGGGGAAGAGCGGCAGGTCGAGGCCGACTCGGCCGACCGTGCCGAGTTCGCCGCCCGCCACCACGCCCGCCACCGTCGACGCGAGCGCGGCCAGCGCGGCGGAGGTGAGCGTGGCCCACGGCGCGGTGATCCGGTCGGTGGAGGTACGGGCCAGGTCGAGCCCGCCGAGTACGCCGACCGCGGCGGGGACCAGCAGCAGCACCGGCCACCAGCCCGCCGCCGGGCCGGTCGGCACCGCGGTGAGCAGCGGAAAGGCCGGGATCGGGCCGCCGACCACCGAGAACACCCCGAAGGAGGCGGCGCCGATCTGCGCGCTGGAACCGACCAGCACGCCGACGGTCTGGATCGCCAGATTCGGCAGATACGCCAGCGAGAGCAACGTCAAGCCGAGGACGCCACCGGCGTTGCCCGCCGACTGGTACATCTCGCCCAGGCGCGAGATGTGCGCCAGGAAGGAGATCACCACCACCGCCGTGGCGCAGCCCAGCAGCCGCAGCACGGACCGGCCCGCGCCGTAGAGGGCGGAGACCGCCCAATCGGGCAGGCGCAGCAGCACGTACAGCTGTCGGCGGAGGCGGACGCCGATTCCGATCGCGGCGGCGAGGAGATACAGCGCCGTGACCCACGCGAAGGCCGCGAGGGTGTTCGGCGGTTGCAGCGGGAGCACACCGGAGGCGTCTTCGGTGACCGCGAGGCAGACGGAGGTGACCAGCAGCGGACCGCCCACCGCGGCGCCCACGATCCAGCCGAGATCCGCCCTGGTGCACCGCGGTTCCACGGCGCGTGCGGATTCCCGCGCGGCCAGCCAGACCAGCAGCGCGGTGGGCAACAGTGGCAGCAGCCCCAGCGAGGTCTTGCCGATCACCAGCGGAACCTGGTGCACTGCCAGCCAGGAGGCGGCGATCGCCCCGGACGCGCCCGCGAGATCGCTGCCCGAGGCGAGCAGAGCGACGAACACGAGGACCACCAGGGTGGTCAGCCCGAAGGCGGAAGGACGGCCCGCGACCGCGATGAGAACCCTGGACCGCTCCGGGGTGAGGGACAGAAACCCGGCTTCGTCCGCTTCTGAACGCGGCTGCGACGCACGCGACCCGCCGATCCGGCGGGTCGAGGAGTTTCTGGAGGAGCTCATGGCAATTCAGCGTGGCACCCTCCCCGGCGCGAACGGGTCAGGCGCGCCGCAGGCACACCGCCGCCGCACCCGGGAGGGGATGCCGCCGAGTTCTTACTTGTTGTTGTCGTCCGAGGGGCGGAACGCCTGGGTGGCGTCCGAAGCGGGATCGCCACTCTGCTCGCCGCCGAACGGCTTGTTCTGCTGGCTCGGCTGGGCCTGCTGCTGCTGCCCGTAGCCCGGGGAACCGTAGGGCGACTGCTGGCCGGACTGCTGCTGCCCGCCGAAGTGCTGGGTCACGCTCTCGTCCGGGCGCGGCTGCGCGCCGTAGGGCGAACCCGGCTGCTGGGACGTGCCGTAGGTCGTGGTCGGCTGACTCTGCTGCCCGTAGGGCGACTGCGGCTGACCGTAGGACTGGCCCGGCTGGCTCTGGCCGTAACCGGGCTGACCCTGCCCGTAAGGCGACTGCTGCTGCGCTTGGGACGGGAACTGCGGCGGAGCGGCCTGAGCGCCGTAACCGGACTGCCCGTACGGGCTCGCGCCGTAACCGGGCTGACCCGGCTGGCCCTGGCCGTAGGACTGCTGTCCGTACGACGGCTGCTGCTGGCCGAAGCCGCCCTGGCCGAAGCCGCTCGGCGCGGTGGCCGGGCGCGGCGCGGGCGCCTTGAGGATGCCCGCTTCGAACAGCGCCGCGGCGATCGCCACCGCGGCCTGCACGAAGGCCAGCACGAGCAGGATGAACGCGCCCACCTTCAGCTCGCTGCCCTCGCCGAAGTTGAACGACTGGAACAGCAGCGCGAGGAAGCCCGCGGTGGACGCCGCGGCGGCCGCGCCGATCCAGTTCTGCTTCGGCAGCAGCGACAGCCCGGCGAGCAGACCACCGAGCAGCAGCAGGCCCAGCAGCGGCGAACCGGAGGCCACCTCGAAGAGGTTGGCCGACTCCGGTCCGCTGACCCTGGTGCCGCCGAAGTCGATCGGCTTGCTGCCCAGGAACGGCAGGAAGCCGAGCAGGAAGTTGATCACGCCGAGCGCCGCTACGCCGACCACCAGGAAGAACGGCAGACCTTTGGCATCGGAACCGGTGGCGCTCGAACCTGCACTGGCGCCACCCGTCGCCGGGCTCTGGCTGGATGGCGTTGAGGGCGAGGGTGTGTTGTACCCGGAGCCCCCGGTCGGGTAGGACATGTCGTCGTCTCCTAAATCGAGTCGTACATGGTCTTCACGGCTGGATTACTTCTGACGCTACTGCACTCCAACGCCCAGGTCACCCCGCCGCGACGGCCGGGACGAGCGAGTCCGCCCACATCCCGGCAGGTCGCGGACGGTGTCCGGCCCGGAGCCCCTAGCGAGACCACCTACCGCTCACTCAAACTGTTGCCCGCGATGGCGCTTTTCACACCACGCGGGTTCTCAATAGCGGGGAATTCCTGATGACACTCCGATGAACCATCCGTCCGGCTGCCTCGTGTGGACAGAGAAGGGACGAACCCCGCTATACCTTCATTCCGCACGTGGCTGGTCCGGACGCTCGGCTACTGCCCAGCCTGAGCCCGCCGCCACACATGACGAAGGCCGCCCCCCGAATTCGGAGGCGGCCTTCGTGCGCGGGAGGAGATCAGGCGCTGATGCTGGCCTTCTCCAAGATCTCGCGAGCCAGCGCCGCGGTCTCGGACGGCGTCTTGCCGACCTTCACGCCCGCGGCCTCCAGCGCGTCCTTCTTCGCCTGGGCGGTGCCCGACGAGCCGGACACGATGGCGCCCGCGTGACCCATCGTCTTGCCCTCGGGGGCGGTGAAGCCCGCCACGTAGCCGACGACCGGCTTGGTGACGTTGGCCTTGATGTAGGCCGCGGCCCGCTCCTCGGCGTCGCCGCCGATCTCGCCGATCATCACGATCAGCTTGGTCTCCGGGTCCTTCTCGAACGCCTCGATGGCGTCGATGTGGGTGGTGCCGATGACCGGGTCGCCGCCGATGCCGATGGAGGTCGAGAAGCCGAAGTCGCGCAGCTCGTACATCATCTGGTAGGTCAGCGTGCCGGACTTGGAGACCAGGCCGATCGGGCCCTTGCCGGTGATGTTGGCCGGGGTGATGCCGACCAGCGACTCGCCCGGGGTGATGATGCCGGGGCAGTTCGGGCCGATGATCCGGGTCTTGGCGCCCTTCTCCACGTTGTAGGCCCACGCGTACGCGGTGTCCTGCACCGGGATGCCCTCGGTGATGACCACGAGCAGCGGGATCTCCGCGTCGATGGCCTCGATGATGGCGTCCTTGGCGAACTTCGGCGGCACGAACGCGATGGACACGTCGGCGCCGGTCTCCTTGATGGCCTCCGCGACGGTGCCGAACACCGGCAGCTCGACCGCGTTGCCGTCCTTGTCGGTGTGCGCGACGGTGGTGCCCGCCTTGCGCGCGTTCACACCGCCCACGATCTGGGTGCCGGCCTTCAGCATCAGCGCGGTGTGCTTGGTGCCCTCGCCGCCGGTGATGCCCTGGACGATGACCTTGGAGTCCTTGTTCAGGAAGATAGACATTTCTTTTCGTCCTTACTCGGCCGTCGTTATCGGGCGGCTGCCAGTTCGGCGGCCTTGTCGGCGCCTTCGTCCATTGTCTGCGCCAGCGTCACCAACGGGTGCGCGGCATCGACGAGGATCTTGCGGCCCTCGTCCACCCGGTTGCCGTCGAGACGGACCACCAGCGGCTTGTTCGCGTTGTCACCCAGGATCTCCAGCGCCTTCACGATGCCGTTGGCGACCGCGTCACAGGCGGTGATGCCGCCGAACACGTTGACGAACACGCTCTTGACCTGCTCGTCGTTCAGGATGACGTCCAGACCGGCGGCCATCACCTCCGCCGAGGCGCCGCCGCCGATGTCGAGGAAGTTGGCGGGCTTCACGCCGCCGTGGCCCTCGCCCGCGTAGGCGACGACGTCGAGGGTCGACATGACCAGGCCCGCGCCGTTGCCGATGATGCCGACCTCACCGTCGAGCTTGACGTAGTTGAGGTCGTTTTCCTTCGCCTTGAGTTCGAGCGGATCGGTCGCGTCCCGGTCGGCGAACGCCTCGTGCTCCGGGTGGCGGAATCCGGCGTTCTCGTCCAGGGTGACCTTGCCGTCGAGGGCGAGGATCTCGTCCTGCGGGGTGCGCACCAGCGGGTTGACCTCCACCAGGGTGGCGTCCTCGGCGACGAACACCTCCCACAGCTTCTGGATGGTCACGGCCGCGGTGTCCAGCACGTCGGCGGGCAGGTGGCCCTGCTCGGCGATCGAGCGCGCGAACGCCAGGTCGACGCCCTTGACCGCGTCGACCGGGACCTTCGCCAGCCGCTCCGGCTTGGTGGCGGCGACCTCTTCGATCTCCATACCGCCCTCGACCGAGCACATCGCCAGGTAGGTCCGGTTGGCCCGGTCCAGCAGGAAGGAGATGTAGTACTCCTCTGCGATGTCCTTGGCCTCGGCGACCAGGATCTTCTTGGTGATGTGGCCCTTGATGTCCAGGCCGATGATGTTCTGCGCGTGCGTGAGCGCGTCGTCCGGGGTGGCGGCGTACTTCACGCCACCGGCCTTGCCGCGGCCACCGGCCTTCACCTGGGACTTGATCATCACCGGCTTGCCGATTTCCGCCGCGATGGCGCGGGCGTCCTCGGCCGTGTCCGTGACGCGGCCCTCGGACGAAGGCACTCCGTGCTTAACGAAGAGCTCCTTCGCCTGATATTCGAAGAGATCCATGTACTCACCGTCTCGTCTGCGTTGTGATGACAACGTCTTTGTTGGCGGCCCGACGTCGGAAGCGGGTCGGGTCGGACTCTAATCAGTCACATGGAGGGCCAATCGGCCACGTTCATCCTAAGTGGCGCAGGTCACGGGACGGTGCCGGGAGCGGTAAAACCGCTGGCCAACGCTACTGGCGAGTAGGTTGCTGATGCCACGCCAGGTAGAGCGGCCGAACCCGGGAGCGGGCCGCGAACTACTACAAATCGTCGTTGAATGCCCTCTCCGGAGTGCCCATACCGCAGTGAGATATTCCGGGACGTTATGGTGATGAATCTCACATGTGTGTTACGGACTCGCCGCACCGCTTGTGGGCACGACATCGTTTCGTTACCGTCATTGCGGTCGATGTCACAACACGGTCACGACTAGGAGGACGGCAAGCTTGACGCAGCACAGCACTCCGCAGACGGAGAGCCGCTCCGCATTCGACCGATCGACGCCGCTGGTCAGGCGGCATCCGAGTTCCACCCGCTTCACGATGTGGCACCGCCGATGAACCACAGCTCCACCTTCGCTTCCGACGATCGCGTGCGGTCCGGACATCGTTACCGCCCCGACGACGAGCCCTTCGCCCCGGTAGGCAGGCACGCCGATCCCTCGTTCGACCAGCAGCACGCCGGGTACGAGGCCGCGCCGCAGGCGGGTTACGACTTCCACCCGCTCGGCAGCGGGTACGACTACCCGGCCGACGCGCCCGTGCACGAGCAGGGCTACGACCAGTCGGCCTACCAGAACGCGTCCTACGACAATCCCGCCGCGTCCTACGACAACTCCGGCGCGGCTTACGACAACTCCTGGGCCACGAACAACGCATGGGCCCAACAGGATTGGGTACCGCAGGACACCTGGTCCGACGGTGGCGCCTGGAACTCCGGCGACGCGTGGGCCGAAGAGGATTCCTGGACGCCCGAGGAGAAATCCTGGGCGCCCGACGAGAAACCGTGGGTGTCCGACACCGGTTGCTGGGCTCCCGAGGAATCCTGGGCCACCGAGACCAGCGCGCCCGAGGCCGTCGATCAGGAGCCGGCCGCACCCGCCGCGCCGACCGTGATTCCGGCCCGCCGTTCCTCGAACAAGCGCGGTGGCGCGCACCGCGTCCCCGCGCCGCCCGCCGCGCTCAAAGGTCGCGCCGCGGTCGCCGCCGTCGCGGCCGGTGCGGTCGTCGCGGCCGGTCAGGCGGCTTTCGCCTCGCCCGAGCAGCCGTCGCAGGCCGTCGACTACGAAGCCGCCGGACAGATCCACGAGATCGCCGCGCAGTCGATGAACGTGGCCGATCCCACGGCGGCGCCGGACTCCCCCCAGGTGCTCAACGTCTCCTCGCCCGCGCACCTCGATCAGTTCAACGACATGCTGCAGAAGGGCCAGAAGTACGCCGAGGACCTCGCGGCCCAGGAGTCCGCGAAGCTTCGCCCGCTCTTCCACAAGTTCTTCGCCGCGGGCACCTTCACCTCCGGGTTCGGCGCCCGCTGGGGCGTGCAGCATCTCGGCATCGACATCGCGGGCCCGATCGGCACCCCGATCTACGCCGTCGCCGACGGCACCGTGATCGAGGCCGGTCCCGCATCGGGCTTCGGCATGTGGGTCCGCCTGCTGCACGACGACGGCACCGTCACCATCTACGGCCACATCGATACCGCCACGGTGTCGCAGGGCCAGCGGGTGATGGCCGGCGACCAGATCGCCACGATCGGCAACCGCGGGTTCTCCACCGGTCCGCACTGCCACTTCGAGGTCTGGCTGAACGGCGTCGACAAGGTGGACCCGCTCCCCTGGCTGGCGACCCGCGGCATCAGCCTCGGCCCGCAGCGCGACTGAGCGACGCGGCCGCGTCATCAGCCCGGCGCTCGGGCACCCCGGTTCGACATCGAGCACATGTCTCGTCCGCATCGGCGTGCACGCTCGTAGCGAGATCTCGCGGAATTCCTGTTGCGCATAGCGGTTCGTCTGTCCACCGCTGATCGGCGCATTCTCGCTCAGCCGTCACGGCAGCGGTACATGACGATGCGCACGTTTCCACGACGACGGATGACGGAATAGCGTCGGTTCATGGCTCGCCGTACAACGACGTACACGCAGTTCATCGCATTGCCACCCGAACGCGTCTGGCAAGTGCTCGCCGACCCGGCGCGATGGCCGGAATGGAACCCGGATGTCACCGCCGTGCGGATCAACGGACCGGTCACCGTTGGCAGCACCGGAACGTACGTGCCGAGCGGGCGCGCCTACCGCGTTCTGCACGCGCGCACCGCCCTGCCCTTCGTCGTCGCCGCCGCGCGGACCGGGCACGAGTTCCGGATCGAGCAGCCCGGACCGCTCGGCCGAACGCGGCTGTCCTGGACGCTCACCCCACGTGACGGCGGCACCGAGTTCACTCAGCAGGTCACGTTTCTCGGCGCCTCGCCGGGCGTAGCCCGCCCCCTCGCCGCCTTCCTGGAATCCGACTGGCGCGTGCGCTGTGCCCGTCTGGCCCGAGCGGCCGGTCTGACGCCCGGTCCCGACGCGCTCACGGTGATCGTGCCGGGCGGCACCGGAGGACTCGGCAGACACGTCGCCGCCGACCTGACCTGTCGCGGCCATCGCGTGATCATCCTCACCCGCCACCGCGACCCCGAGCTGCCCTTCGACCAAGCGGAGTGGGATGGCAAGACGGTCCGCGAATGGGTTGCGGCACTGCGTAATCCCGGGCGGACCGCGATCGTCAATCTCGCGGGGAAGCTGGTCGATTGCCGTCCGACGCCGCAGAACATCGCCGAATTACGCGACAGCCGAGTCGCTTCCACCCGTGCTCTGGTCGCGGCCGCAGCCACACTCGACGCGCCGATCGACTATTGGGTACAGGCGAGCACCACCGCGATTTGGTCCGACGCGGGCGAAACCCCTTGCACCGAAAGCACTCCCCTGCCGATCGGATTACCACAGATGACCGGCGTCGCCGAACCGTGGGAACGCGCCTTCGACCCGGCCCGCGCCGCGCACTGGACCATTCTGCGCACCTCGATCGTGCTCGACCCGGACGCGCCCGCCCTTAAGCGGCTCACCCAACTCACCAAAGCGGGCCTGGGCGGTCGTGTCGGTCCCGGCGATCAGTGGTTCAGCTGGATCCACATCGAGGACTGGCTGGCGATCGTTCGTGCCGCACTCGGGCTCGACCGCTCTGTCGGGCTGCCGAACGGAATCCTGGTGGCCGCCACCGATGCTCCGGTCCGCAACCGTGAGCTGATGCGCGTCCTGCGCAAGCGCCTGCACCGGCCACCGGCGCCCCCCACACCGAAGCTCCTGCTGTCGCTCGGTGCGGTCGTCCTTCGCTCCGACCCCGCTCTCGGCCTCACCGGCCGCCACGCCACTTCGAAAGTCCTGCAGAAGGCTGGCTTCACCTTCCGCTATCCCACACTCGACAAGGCGTTGGCCGACCTGCTACCCCACTGACTGCTCGGATTCGCCATCAATGTGCAGCGCTGTCGGCGAGTAGTTCCGGCGCGGCCTTCCGCACCTTCCGCAGAACTTTTGACGCGCGTTCCGAGGACACGCCAGACAGAATGGGCAACGCCGATCGCCATAGCTTCGCCGCGTCCTCGTGCCGCCCGAGACGCCAACGGATAAGACCGGTTTCTGCGGCAGAAAGCGCATGAATCCTGGTGTGCGTGTCCGGGTTCCACATCGAATGCGATAGGTACATGTACCGCTCGGCTTCAGCCTGGTCGCCCAGAGCGGCGAATGCTTTCGACGTCTGCCTGGCGACGCTCGCTTTGTTCGGGCACCAGAGCGCCGCCCAGCGCGGTAACTCGGTGGTTATTTCGGTGCTTATCCACGGTTCCGCCTGCCGCAAAGCGGTGCGCGCAGCTCGATGCTGCCCCGTTTCGGCGTAACAGCGCGCCAGACCGACTAGGAACAAAGACATGGTGTCCGGCCCTACTTTGTCGCGCGCCGCTGCCACTGCGCGCTCGGCAAGCTCAGCGGCGTGCTGCGGTTGGCGAACATCGGTGGCGTGTAACCCGAGGATGCGAAAACAGAAACCGTCCTGCCCCGGCACACCGGACTCTTCCGCGAGCCGCAATGCCGACAGGAAATACCGCTGCGCGATACCATCCGCCCCCGCATCGTGCGCTTTGAAACCCGCCAGGTACGCCAACTCGGCGGCAGCGCTGAGCGCGGCAGAACGAACCTTCGAATCGGCGAATCGCGACCGCAGCAGCGACGCGACATCCGTACTCAGGAACTCCGCGACAGCCGTCCGGCCGATACCACCACCCTTGACCTCGTCCAAACGCAGGAAAGCATCCGTGATCCCCTGTACAGCCCGCACTTCCGGCATTCCGACCCGCGCCGAGTCGTCCACTCGGACCAACCGGGCCACATCCGACCGCGACACCAGCGCTGTGGCGGACAACGCCGCGCTGTAGACGGACGTACGCAGGAACGACCGCCGGTCGACATATGTTCCGACCATCAAGGCACCCTCACAGCGTGGGATTATCGGTCGATGCAGTGTCTGTGAATATTTCGGGGGCGGTGCGGCGGATCTTGGCCAAGGCTGTGGTGGTTCGCGCGGAGTCGACGGCGTGCAGCGCGGGTAAGGCGGCACGCCACATGTCGACGGCTTCGGTGTGTTTGCCGAGTTTCCAGCGTAGTAAGCCGGTTTCGGCAGCACTGAGTGCCCACACGCGGGCGTGGGTGTGGGGGTTCCAGATGCTGGTGCCCAATTCGTAATAACGTTCGGCATTGGCGAGGTCACCCAGCGCGAGGAAGGTCTTCGCGGTCTGGTCCGCCACCGTGCCCTTGTTGGGACACCACATCGACACCCAGCGGGGTTGTTCGCCAACCAGGTCGGGAGTGATATTCGGCTCGGCGGTCCGCAGGGCAGCCAGTGCCCGGTCGTGGTCGCCGGTTTCGGCGTGACAGCGAGCCACGACGACGGTGAGCAACGCCGTCGCATCCGTACCGAGTCGGCCTCGGCCTCGCGCTACGGCCGCTTCAGCGAGGGCCGGGCTGAATTTCGGCTGTCCGATGTCTGCTCCCTGCATAGCGAGGATGCGTAGAACCCAGGCGTCCTGGCCGGGCACATGGCCTTCCTCCGCGAGCCGCAAGGCCGAGAGAAAATACCGTTGCGCGATACCGTCCTGTCCTGCGTCGTGCGCCTTGAAACCCGCTAAGTAGGCAAGCTCGGCAGCGGCGCTGAACGCGGCGGAACGGACTGTGGAATCGGCGAAACGTGACCGCAGCAGCGCCGCCACATCCGTGCTCAGGAATTCGGCGACAGCGGTCCGGCCGATGCCGCCGCCTTTGACTTCGTCCAGACGCACAAAGGCGTCGGTAATCCCCTGTACAGCCCGGACTTCCGCCATATCGACGTGTGCGGAGTCGTTGACCCGAGCCAATCGGGCCATGTCCGACTGCGATACCAGCGCGGTTGCGGAAAGGGCGGCGCTGTAGACGGACGTACGCAGGAACGATCGCCGGTCGACGTCCGCTCTGCCCAACATACTGACCAGTGTGGCAGGATCACACGTCACTTCACCGCACGCGCGCATATAGGCCGCGAGCACATCGGGCGAGGCGGTGCGTGTCCCCGTCTCGACATGGCCTAGGTAGCTGCGCGAGAACGGTATCCGGGCCGCCAACTCCGCCAGCGACAGTCCCGCCGCCTGCCTGGCGGCTCGCAGACGTTCCCCGATGTCAGGCGGCAATCCCCCGTCCGTCCCCATGCGTGGATCGTAGGTGCATCCGTAGACGCGCTGTAGCCGTTTCCCCAGTCCGCGACAGTATTTTTCGCGCCACGCTGACAGCCGCACCCACCCGGCGGGCGCGCCTGTTCCGTCCGGGACGGACGCACCGCCGGCCGTGAGCGGCCCGCGGTGACATCACCCCGCCGGGTGGCGTGCACCCGAATGACAAGCGAGCACAGCAGGGGTGAGACGCGATGGGGTTCAGTTGGTGGCGAGATGCCGAGCAGGACGACATGTCAGCGCAAGCGATCATCGACCGCGTAGCCGCCGAGTGGCGCGCCGAGCGCGAACGGATACGCGCCGGGCAGCTCGACCCCGGACTGTGGCCGAACGGTTGGCCGCACGAAGCTCCCGACAACCCGCTCGGCATTTCCGAAGCGCATCGGATCATGCAGCAACACAGGGCGTGTCGCGCCGATCAATGCCCGCGCAAGGCGGCGGCCCGGCAGACGCTCATCGACGCCGGACGCATGCAGCCGGATACCTCACGGGAGCCGCGCTGACGAATACACGCCAGCCTGTGGTGAGACGGCGGTGCACGTCGCGCGGTCTTTGGGCACTAGCGCGGCGATTTCGCTGATAGTCGAGGCTATCGGCCAAGGAATGTCCAGAATGCCCTCTGTGGACCTCTGGCTTCCGGTGCGCATCATCCGAGGATGGCGGTGAGGTCGAGGCCGGTGAGCCGGTCGTGGTCGGAGAGGATGTCGATGGCGGTGATGTGGTCGCCGGTGACGGTGAAGCCGATGACGGAGAACAGGTTGCCGTCGAGGGTGTTGACCAGTCCGGGGCCGCCGTTGACGAGGGCGGGATGGATGGTGCAGAGGGTGGCCATGCGCTGGAAGGTTTCGGCTTGGCCCGCGACGGCGGTTGCGCCGCGGATCACGCGCATCGTCGCACCGGCATCGGCGCGGAGCACCACGTCGGGATCGAGCAGGCGCAAGAGTTCGTCGAAGTCGCCGCCGCGGGCGGCGGTGAGGAAGGCTTCGACGACGCGGCGTCGACCGGCCGGGTCCGGATTCGGGTTCGGGGTCGCCTCCTGGACTCGGCGGCGGGCTTGGCTGGCCAGTTTCTTGGCGGTCAGCGGCGTGCGGTCCACGATGGGTGCGATCTGCTCGTAGGGCAGGGCGAACATGTCGTGCAGGACGAAGGCGAGTCGTTCGGCGGGGCTCAGGGATTCCAGCACGACCAGCAGGGCCAGGCCGACCGAGTCGGCGAGCAGCGCTTCGTGCTCCGGGTCCGGTGTGGTCTCGCTGGTGATCACCGGGTCGGGTAGGCGCTCGACTTCCAGGGGTTCTTCGTGGCGGGTCTTGCGGGTGCGCAGCATGTCCAGGCAGACCCGTCCGACGACGGTGGTCAGCCAGCCGCCGAGGTTGCCGACGTCGCTGGTGTCGGTGCGGGCAAGGCGTATCCACGCCTCCTGCACGGCGTCGTCGGCGTCGTTGAGCGAGCCGAGTATCCGGTAGGCGACCGCTCGCAGGTGGGTGCGGTGTGCCTCGAATCGGTCGGCCAAGAACTGCTCATCGTGCACGGGTCCTCCTCGGTTTCGTCCCGCATCGATGACGCGCCGGCGACGGGAAACGTGACCCTATCCCTTCGCCGGTCGGCTGTGTGCCGCCAGGACCCGGGTCCTGATCTTCCGTCCCACTCGTGCGCCGTTGGGGCGCGACCAGCAGTTTTCGGGGTTGCGGTGACATTTCCTCGCCGCCTTCCGTCAGTGCAGCAGAACCTGATCCGCGGCGGCCGCCGCAGCCGATCAGCTCTCGACCGGGCGGGGCCCGGCGGGACTGCTGTCGAAAGGAAGCATCACTGTGAACGCGATCGAAATACACGGCACCGTCGCCGAAGGATTCGAACACGTACGCGACGAGTTCGCCGCCGCCGTCGCCGAGGAGAACGGGGAATCCGGCGCGCAGCTCGCCGCCTTCGTCCGCGGCCGCCAGGTGGTGGACCTCTGGGCGGGAGCGGAAGTCACCGCCACCACGCTGACCGGCCTGCATTCCACGAGCAAGGGCGCGGCCGGTCTGGTGGTGGCGCTACTGATCCAGGACGGCGCCCTCGATGTCGACCGGGCGGTCGCCCACTACTGGCCGCGGTTCGCGGCGGCGGGAAAGGAGCGCGTCACCGTGCGGGACGTGCTCGTGCACCGCTCCGGGATCGTCGGGGTCGACGGCGGATTCACGGTCGCCGAACTCGCTGACGAGCAGGTCGTCGCCGAACGGCTGGTGGGGCAGCGGCCCTTCTTCGAACCGGGCGCGGTGCACGGTTACGGCGGGTTCGTCACCTACGCCATTGTCGGTGAGGTGGTGCGCGCGGTTACCGGTAGCACCGTCCAGGAGCTGTTCGAGCACCGTATCCGCGCCCCGTACGGGCTGGATGTCTACCTCGGGCTGCCCGTCGAACTCGATCACCGGTACCTGCCGATCCTGCCGTGGCGAGCCAGCCCGGAGATGGCGGCGGCCTTCGCCGCGAACTCGCCGACGCCGCACGGCATCGCGGGGATCGCCTACAACCTCAACGCACGCGGGTTCACCGCCGCCGACGTCATGGCACTGCCCAACGACACCACCGTGCGCCGCCTCGGCCAGGGCTCGGCCGGTGGCGTCGGCAGCGCGAACGGCGTGGCGGCGATGTACGCGGCGGCCACCACCGGCATCGACGGCCGAGATCCGCTGCTGTCACTGGAAACCATCGCCACGATCTCAGCCGTCCACTCCAGCGGCCCGGACCTGGTGCGGGGCGACCGCGCCCCCTACACGCTGGGGTTCGAAGCCAAAAGCCTGCTGTATCCGTTCCTCGGCGCGCACGCCTTCGGGCACACCGGCTCCGCGGGCTCCGACGGGTTCGCCGACCCGCACAGCGGTCTGGCCTGCGGCTACACCCGCCGCCGCGCCGCATTCGCGTTCAACGCACCCGAGAACGCGCGCCTGGCCGCCGCCTTGCACCGCGCCGCGACCACCACCGATTTGGCGGCCGCCGCCTGACCCACAGTCCTGACCTCTGCACACAGGAGCAACACGTCATGTCCACTCGCACCACCTCGCTGACCCGTTCCCTGAAACTCGCGCGCTGGATTCCCGTGGCCGCCGTGCTGGCCGAGACCGCGGTCGGCGCCTATTGGGACCTCGCCCGGATCTCCTACGTCCGCGACTCCTTCGACCACCTCGGCTACCCCATGTACTTCGCCACCATCCTCGGCGTCGCCAAAACCGCCGCGCTCGCCGCGATTCTCACCCCCGGCCACCCCCGCACCAAGGAATGGGCCTACGCCGGACTGGTCTTCGTGTACGGCGGCGCCGCCACGTCACATATGGCCGTCGGCGACGGCCCCGACAAATGGGCCATGCCCCTGTTCTTCCTCGCCGCCACCTTCGCCGCCCGCGCCTGGCTGCCGCAAGGAACCGCCACCTTGCGCGCACTCGGTGGCTCCCTCCACCGGCCCCAGCCTGCCTGACCCGATCGAACCGACCCGAGATTCATCCAGAGATAAGGAAACCCACAACGATGAACGCGAACACCACCACCCAGCAGCGCAGCGGTTCCCGTCTGCCCAACCCCCAGCAGCTCGTCCCTGCCCTCGGTGAGGTCGGCGCGGCGCTGTTCAAAGCCACTGGCAACGGGGCGATCCCGCGCACCACGTTCGGGCTGGTCCAACTGCGTGCCGGTCAGATCGTCGGCAGCACCTACCTCGCCATCCTGCACACGGGCAACCTGCGGACCGCCGGTGAAACCGAAGAACGGATCGCCGCGGTCGCGACCTGGCGGGACGCTCCCTATTTCACCGAACCCGAACGCGCCGCGCTCACCCTGGTCGAGGCTGTCCTGCAACCGGCGTCGCGGGGAGATCGGGTCCCCGACGAACTCTTCGCACGCGTGTCCGAGCACTACGACGACACCGCCCTGGCCACCCTCGCGATGGCCATCGGCCAGGTGAACTTCTTCGTCCCGCTGGCCCTCATCGGCAAACCGATGCCCGGCCGCCCGCCCGCCGAACAGTGGACCCCCGTGTCGGCCTGATCATCCGACACCACCGTCTGTGGGGCCGGGGCGGTTGCACCCGGCCCCACAGCCTTGCCGCTTCCCGGGTACACGCGAGAACCAGCCCGACCGGAGACTCGACTACGCGGGGATTTCCGATTCGCGACCGCCCGCCGGAGCTGCGATGGTTCGCGAGGACGGTGTAGTGATTCGGCGCGCCGGGATCACCCGGCGGTGTTCGGTCGCATGGCTTTGAGGAAGATCTCGACCAGGGCGTCGGCGTATTCGGGAGTGAGCGGACCGGACCGGAGCAGCCAGCGCTGATAGAGCGGCGCGTACAGCAGTTCGAGTGCCAGGTCGAGGTCGGCGTCGGCGGCGAGCTGACCGGCTCGCTGAGCGCTACGCAGCCGCTCCTTCTTGGCTTCGTCCACGGGCCCGGCCAGTTTGGCGTGATAGTCCGCGGCCAAGGCGGGATCGGCGATGATCTCGGTGTTGAGCGCGCGGATCGGATTCTCGAACGCGGGGTCGGCGAATTCGGCCACCGTAGCCCGCATGACCACCTTGAGGTCGGCCTCCAGATCGCCGGTGTCGGGCAGCGTCATGCTCTGCTCCGGCCCGCTCTCGCTGAGCACCAGGAAGGCATCCAGGACCACCGCGCCCTTGGAGGGCCACCAGCGGTAGATGGTCTGTTTACCCACGCCCGCCCTGGACGCAATGGCCTCGATGGACAGCTTGGCGTACCCCACCTCGGCGATCAACTCGCGAGTCGCGGTGAGGATGGCCTGCCGGGAACGCTCGCTACGTCGGGCGGGATCGGGCGGTTTGACCATCCCGGGATCCTAACACAGTAGTGAGACGAGACGGTCCGTCTTGACTACTGTCTAGACGAGACGTACCGTCTTGCATTGTCACGACCAAGAGCAGGAGGAGGTGGAGCCGATGACCCGGGTATGGCTCATCACAGGTGCGTCACGAGGACTGGGCCGGGCGTTCGCGGAGGCGGCGCTACAGGCGGGTGACCGGGTGATCGGGGCCGCGCGCAACGTCGAACCCCTCGCCGACCTCGCCCGGCGATACCCCGACGACCTGGTACGGCTGCCGCTCGACGTCACCGACCGCGCGGCCGTGTTCGCGGCCGCGAAGCAGGCGTGCGCGGCCTTCGGCAGGCTCGACATCGTGGTCAACAATGCCGGCGCGATGCTGCTGGGCATGGTGGAGGAGGCGAGCGAGGAGCAGATCAGAGCCCACTTCGACGTCAACCTGTTCGGCGCCGTGTGGGTGACCCAGGCCGTGCTGCCGTACCTGCGCGCACAGGGCGGCGGGCGCATCCTCCAGGTCACCACGATGGGTACCGGTGGCGGTTTCCCGATGGTCGGCCTGTACGCGGCAGGCAAGTCGGCGCTCGACTCCGTGAGTGAGGCCGTGGCGATGGAAGCCGAACAGTTCGGCGTCAAGCTCACCATCGTGCAGATGGGCGGCTACGACACCGGCCTGTTCACCACGGGCACCACGATGACCGCACCGGACCCGCGCTACCAGCAACTCCGCGACGAACTGACCGAGATGTGGGGCGACGAAGCGGGCCCCGCGCCGGACACCGCCGCTCCCGTGATCATGGAACTGGTGGACCTGCCGGACCCGCCCCGGCGACTCATCGTGGGTTCCGGGTCCTTCGACATAGTCCAGCAGGACCTTCAGGACCGTGCGGCGAACTATCGCGCCTGGGAACAACTCAGCCGCAAAGCGCCCGGATGACGATCACACAGGACGAGCAGGGTGGCGAACCGCGCGACCTGCCCGGTCGCCGACCGCTTCTGTTGATCACCTCCCTCGCCGCAGCACATGTCGGGGCCGAACAACAGAAGCCGAAGGAGAGCTGTCCGCCGCCGCCCGGGCGAGGAGCCCCGGATCACATGGCCGCGAACAACGTGGCGATCAGTTGCCTACTCGGACGGGCACGTTGGTCCAGCCCGCGACGCTGGTCTGCGCCGCTCGTCGCAGACCAGCACGATCCAGGTCGTATTCGGGCATGAAGTCGAGCATCGCGTCCAGGCCGATCCGTCCTTCCAGCCGTGCGAGGGCCGCGCCGAGGCAGCTGTGGATGCCGTAACCGAAGCCGAGGTTGTGGCCGGAGTGCGGGCGGTCGATGTCGAAGCGGTCCGCGTCGCGGAATGCCCGCTCGTCGCGGTTGGCGGAGGCGAGCAGCATGAGCACGGGGCTGTGTGCCGGAATGGTCTGTCCGTGCAGATGCACTTCGCGCAGGGTGTAGCGGAGGTCGTATTGCACCGGACCCTGGTATCGCAGTAGCTCCTCGAAAGCGCTCGGGATTTTGGACCGGTTCGCGCGCAGGTCCTGCCACTGCTCGGGGTGGTCGGCGAAGATCACCGCGGCGTTGCCCAGGAGTTTCGCCACGGTCTCCGCGCCCGCCCCGGCCAGCAGTGAGGCGAAGCCGAGGATCTCGCGGTCGGTGAGCCGGGTGGGAGTACCGTCTTCGCGCTCCACCTCCACCTGGGTGAGGCGGCTGATCATGTCGTCACGGGGGTCGGCCCGGCGTTTCACGATGAGTTGGTGATAGAACTTCGAACTCGCCTCCACCGCCAGTCGCCCTTCCGGGGTCAGGCCCGCGTGTCCGGGCTTGCGTTCCATCGGCGCCGCCAGCCACAGCCGGAGCTGCTGACGATCTTCGGGCGGTACGCCGAGCATCGTGGTGATGACCTCGATCGGGAACAGCGCCGAAAAGTCCTCGACCACATCGAAATTGCGCGGATCGAGTCGCCCGGCGAAGCGGTGGACGGTGTCCCGGACCATCGACTCCAGTTCAGCGATGGCGCGGGGGGTGAACACCTTGCTCACCAGCTTGCGCATCCGAGTGTGCTCGGGCGGGTCCATCATGATGATCATCGGTATGGCCTGGTCCGGCGGGTCGGGATCGAGAACCATCTCGAGCGTGATTCCCCGCGCCGACGAATAGGTCTGGAAGTCCTTCATCGCCGGTGCGACGTCTTCGTATCGCGACAGCGCCCAGAAGCCGTAGGCCGAGTTGTGGTAGACGGGGGCGTGGTCGCGTAGCCGTCGGAAGGTCTCGTCCGGGTCGGCCAGGAATTTTTCGGAGTAAGGGTCGAAATCAATCGTGTCGTCCGGGACAAGTGTGTCTGTCATGGGTATCTCTACTGTTCCGGGGAAGGGACGCTTCGCACCGAGTCCGCCGGGTGGGATGCCTGGGATCGGCTGGGAAGCGACTGGTGTGAGAATCTCGTTCTCACAAAGAGATGTTACATTTTTCACGAAAGTTGTAAAGGACGAACGTTGGATGCCGACGGCGACACGAGCTCGGACACCACTACCCGAATGCGGATACTGCGGGCGACCTTCGAGGTGCTCGGCCGCAGAGGGCACCGCAAACTGAGCCTGTCGGATGTCGCCGTCCAGGCCAAGGTTTCGCGGCCCACGCTGTATCGGCTGTTCTCCTCGAAGGAGGAATTGCTCGCCGCGTTCGGCCGGTACGAGCAGCGAAACATCGAAGACGGGCTGCGCGCCGCGACCGAGGGCCTGACCGGTCCCGACCGGCTGGATGCCATCCTGCGGTTCATCGTCGACTTCCAGGACTCGTACTCGCTCAGCCACCTGGTCGGTGTCGAGCCCCATCACGTGCTCTCGCAGATCACGCGGGTGCTGCCGATCATGCGCGGGCTCATCGCGCCGATGGTCGACGGCGACGACGCGGAACTCGTCGCGGCCACGATCGTGCGGCTGGCGGTGTCGCACTACCTCGTCCCGGGCGACGACAAGGCGACGTTCCTCGCCCAGCTACGACATGCGGCGGGCATCGAGAGGACCGGCTCGCCGACGCTGCGGCCGGACCGGTGAGACGAGCGAGCCTACGGCGTTGCGACGATCGCGAGACCGAGCAGCGCGACGACCTTCGCGACCTCCAGGCCGATGTACCAGAAGTGCGCGTGCGAGCGCGGTAGCTCCTCGCCCGCCAGCACCCGATCGGCGCGGCGAGACAGCGGCGGGCGCACCGCGAGGATCTGAACGGCCAGCAGCGCCACGGCCGCGCCCAGCCACAGCCAGGTCGCCGTGCCCGGCGCCGCGATCAGCGCGGCGAGCACCAGCAGTACCGCGAGCACGGCCTCGACGGTGTTCAGCGCCCGGAACACGAGACGGCCGATACCGAGACCCAGCGGCAGGGTCACTCCGGGGGCGCGGAACTTCAGCGGCGCTTCCAGGAACGAGATGGCCAGCACCATGCCGAGCCACAGCATGGGCAGAAACCACAGGATGTGCTGCGCGACCGTGTCCATATCGCGGACCTTACCGGCGCAATGCCACCGCGCGGCAGGGGCCGACGCCCTCCCGCGCGGACCGGCCGCCGCGCAGACTCATAGCTTGACCAAAGTGCGGCTGTACTGCGGGATCAACCGGATCTTGCCCGCGGTGCCGAAGTCGATGGTCACCGTGGCCAGTGGGCCGAAGCCCTCGGCCGCGATCACCCGGCCGAGACCGTACTTGTCGTCGCTGACCCGATCACCCACGGCGAGCACCAAGTTCGTGTTGTTGCGGGTCGCGCCGCCGGGAGCGGGCCTGCGCGGCCCACGATCACGCAAGCCGGGCCGTGGTTGCTGCGACCACCCGTCGCCGCGCGTCCAGTCCCGCTCCAGGCCGTCGTCGTCCCCGCCACGCCGCCGCATGCCCCTCGTTCCGGGCGATCCGGCCGGCTCGAGCCGCCGCCAGTCGATGAGGTGACCGGGGATCTCTTGCAGGAATCTCGATTCCGGGTTCGACACCGGCTGCCCCCAGCCCGAACGCACCACCGCACGCGTCAGATACAGCCGCTGCCTGGCCCTGGTGATGCCGACGTAGGCGAGGCGGCGTTCCTCGGCCAGTTCGGTCGGATCGCCGAGCGCCCGCATGTGCGGGAACTGCCCGTCCTCCCAACCGGTGACGAACACCACCGGGAACTCCAGCCCCTTGGCGGTGTGCAGCGTCATCATCGTGACCACGCCGGAGCCCTCGTCCGGAATCTGGTCGGTGTCGGCCACCAGCGAGACCCGCTCCAGGAACGCGGCGAGCGAACCGGGATCGGGCTCGCCTTCGCCCACCTCGGGCAGCAATCCCTCCTGCCGGGCCGCCTCCGCGTTGTTGTGCGCCTCGGAGCTGAACTCCCGCGCGACGCTGACCAATTCGTTGAGGTTGTCCAGGCGGGCGCCGTCCTGCGGGTCGTCGGACGCCTCCAGTTCGGCGCGATAACCGGTGCGCTCGAGCACGGCTTCGACCACGTTGCCCACATCGGGAAAGTCGGATTCCGCGCGTTCGCCCGCGGCCCGGACCTCGTCGAGCAGGTCGAGGAACCCAGCGATGGCGCGCTGCGCGCGCGTGTTCAGTAGCGCCACTTTGCCTTCGGCGGCGTCGCGCAGCGCGGCGGCGAAACCGATCCCGCGCTGTTCGGCATGGACCGCCACGCAGGCTTCGGCGCGGTCGCCGATGCCGCGCCGCGGCGTGTTCAGGATGCGGCGCATGCTCACCGCGTCTTCCGGGTTCTCCAGCACCCGCAGGTAGGCGACGATGTCGCGCACCTCTTTGCGCTCGTAGAACCGGACGCCGCCGACCACCTTGTAGGGCAGGCCCATCCGGATGAAGATCTCCTCCAGGGCGCGGGAGTTGTTGTTGGTGCGGTAGAACACCGCGACGTCGCCGTAGTTGGCCTCGCCCTGGTCGACCAGCCGGTCGATCTCGCGCGCCACGAACGACGCCTCGTCGTGCTCGTTGTCGGCGACGTAGCCGGTGATCAGGTCGCCCTCGCCGGAATCGGTCCACAGCTTCTTCTCCCGCCGGTTCTCGTTGCGCGAGATCACCGCGTTGGCGGCGGAGAGGATGTGCTGGGTGGAGCGGTAGTTCTGCTCCAGCAGAATGGTTTCGGCGTCGGGGAAGTCGCGCTCGAACTCCTCGATATTGCGGATCGTCGCGCCGCGGAAGGCGTAGATGGACTGGTCGGCGTCGCCCACCACGCACAGTTCGCTCGGCGGGACCCGATCCTCGGCCGCCTCGTCCACGTGGTGGCCGACCAGCTCACGGACCAGGACGTACTGCGCGTGGTTGGTGTCCTGGTACTCGTCCACCAGCACGTGCCGGAACCGGCGGCGGTAGTACTCGGCGACCTGCGGGTGGTTCTGCAGCAGCGCCACCGTCTCGCCGATCAGGTCGTCGAAGTCCAGCGCGTTCGCCGAACGCAGCCTGCGCTGGTACTCGGTGTAGACCCGGGCCACCAGGCCGGGCAGCTCGGTGTCGTCCGATTCCGCGTCCGCGGTGGCCCTGGCCGGATCGATGAGCTCGTTCTTCAGATTCGAGATCGCGGTGGCGAGCAGGCGCGCCGAGTACTTCTTGGGATCGATGTCCAGGTCGCGGCTGATCATGGTGAGCAAGCGCCGCGAATCGTCCGCGTCGTAGATGGAGAAATTCGAGTTCAGACCGGGCAGCAGCGCCGCCTGGGTGCGCAGAATGCGGACGCAACTGGAGTGGAACGTCGACACCCACATGGCGTTCGCGCGCGGGCCGACCAGTCCCGTGACCCGCTCCCGCATCTCCGCGGCGGCTTTGTTGGTGAACGTGATGGCCAGCACCTGGCCCGGCGTGACACCACGGGCGGCCAGCAGATAGGCGATGCGGCGGGTGAGCACGGCCGTCTTGCCCGAGCCCGCGCCCGCCACGATGAGCAGGGGGGATCCGGTGTGCACGACCGCAGCCCGCTGCTGCGGGTTCAGGCCGTCGAGCAGGCGCTCGGCCTCCTCGGCGCGCGGTTGTTCGCGCTCGACGCGCTGCCGCTCGCGTTCGGCGTCCGTCGGCGGCGGCTCGGGCAGGGCGGCGGGCCGCGAACCCTCCGCTGCGTCACCGCCGGGGAACCGCGGTTTCGATGCCTGGTCCGGGTGCGCGATCCGACCGGCCTGCGTCTGGGGAGCCACCGTGATGTCCATCGTCCATCCACGCTACCGGCGGCCACCGACATAGCTGAACCCCCGGGGGACATCGGTATCGGTTCGGCGCCGGATGACTGAACGGCGCGTGAACTCCCGCTGGTGGGAAGCCCGGCTGAAACGACCTGCGGCTCTCCCGCGATTCCCAAACGTATCCGTTTTGCATACCCCCCAGCCCGTGGCACACTGGCGACATGCTCAGCGCTTCAGCAAGACATCCGATTCGGCTGCCTGCCGGACACCGGGATCGCGGAGCCTGTACCTGAGCACACCTTTCTGGGGGGATAATGCAAGGCCCCACCAGGTCTGTTTCACGGTGAAAGAACTGATCGGTAACGAGCCTCGTGCGCGCGCCGATCGAAGTTCTGACACGAGGAGATGAATGATGAGCACCCAAGCCACGACGACCGGGTCCGAATCCGCGTTGCCGCAGACCGAGGCCGAGATCGACAAGCTCCGCAAGGAGATCGACCATCTCGACGCCGAGATCCTGGCCGCGATCAAGCGGCGGACGGAGATTTCCCGGATCATCGGCCGGACGCGCATGGCGTCGGGCGGGCCGCGCCTGGTGCACAGTCGCGAAATGAAGGTGCTGGAGCGGTTCAGCGAGCTGGGCCAGGAGGGCCACACCCTCGCCATGCTGCTGCTGCGCCTCGGCCGCGGTCGCCTCGGCCACTGACCTGACCACTACGCGGCGCGCTCGCTGAACCGTCGCTTCCACAAGGCCGCCCCGGGTGTCACCCCCCGGGGCGGTCGTTATGTCCGCCCTGTGCCCGCAGCCCGCGAATCGTGCCGCTCGGAGTCCACCGACGCTATCCCGGTGCCGTGGCCGGCCCATCACCCGCGGCGGCATCGCGCAGGACGCGGAGATCAGCCGACAGCGCGGCTTCCAGCGGTTCGGCATGCGAGCGCAGATGCACCTGGCGAAGATGCTCCAAGTCCTGACTCGTCCGTTCGATCGCGGCCGCTCGTTCCGCGGGGCTGCCCTCCGCCGCGATCGTACGATTGTCGAGAACCCGCCATTCCAGTCCGGATCGGTCCAGCGCCTGCCGCAGTTCCGCACCGGGTGGCTGGTGCAGGCCGATGAAGTCGATGTCCGCGGTGGTGAGACCGAACATCTGGGCTTCGATGAAATGGGAGGCGCGAAAGTCCGCTCCGAGATAGTCGCGGCCGATGGGAGGGAGCTCGTGCACTCCGACGCCGTAGGAATATTCCGACGGGTTGTCGAGCGGGGAGGGTATCGCCCGATCCCTCTCCACCATCGAATCACCGAAGGTGATGGTCGTGCGTGACCGCACCTCCGGCTTCAGGTAGATCTGATTGTCGCCGTAGTTGAGTTCCGACAACGCATCGATCAGGCCATCTTGCGATGGGCGCACTCCGTCCACGGCGATGTAGCCGTAGACGGGCGGGTCGTCGTGGACGTGCGGGCCGAACCATTCGGCTTCGGCGCGGGCGCGATCACCGACCGGGTTGCGGGAGCCCCGGATCCGTCCTTCCGCGAGGATGGCGATGAGTTTGTCGTCGCGGACCCGGATAGCGATCGGTTTCCCGGCGAGCGCGTCCTTCAGTTCTCGCCGCATCTGCTCGCGCAACGCGGCACTGTCCCGGCCGAGCGAAGCCGCTGTTTCCTCGATTCTCCGGTCGAGAAGGGCGTATTGCTCCAGCCGGGACAGCCCACGGTGGGCTATGAAGTCACTCAGTTCCTCGCCGGTCGGCCCATTCTCGCCGAAACGTCGACTCAATTCGGCTTCGAGCCGCTGTCCGACCGGCGCCAACGTCGCTCGGTCCGGCGGCGGGGGGCACAGAGGCCGTCCGGGACCGGCAGCGCCTCCTGCCGAGGACCATCGACGCCGGATCGCGAGCCCACCATCGGCGTCGCCGTGCGTGTGCGCCCCGGTAACTTCCCGGACAGCGCTTGCTGCACCGGTGGGCATGCCCGAGAGGTCCTCGGCTCCCCGCTTGGTCAGCCGCTTCAGATCCGCCACAACCTGCAACAGGGCTCTGATCATGCCGTTGCTCAATCGAGCATCACCAGCGCCATCTCGTGATCAGCCCTTCTCCCGCTCATCGAACCCAGGCCGAGGTTAGTGTCGATGATCGATGAAGTCGCCCCCCGAAAAGGCGCGGGGACGGAAGCGGTCGCGCTGCGAGCAAACTCAGCGGCTGATCGCCTTCAGCAGTGCTGAACCCGTCTCACGTGAGCGCGATGTACTTGGTGGACAGATACTCCTCGATCCCCTCGATGCCGCCCTCCCGGCCGAAACCGGACTGTTTGACGCCGCCGAAGGGGGCCGCGGGGTCGGAGATGACGCCGCGGTTCACGCCCACCATGCCGGATTCCAGGCCCTCGGCGATCCGCAGGGCGCGATCGAGATCGCGGGTGTAGACGTAGCTGACCAAGCCGAACTCGGTGTCGTTGGCGGCGGCGAGCCCCTGTTCCTCGGTGTCGAAGCCGACGATCGGGGCGACCGGACCGAAGACCTCCTCGCGCAGAATCCTGGCCTGCGGCGGGACATCGCGCAGGACCGTCGCCGGGTAGAACCAGCCGGGACCGTCGGGCGCCTTGCCGCCGATCAGCACCCGCGCGCCCTTCGCGACGGCGTCGTCGACCAGTTCGCTCACCGTGCGCAACTGCTCCTCGTTGATCAGCGGGCCCAGCGTCGTGTCCGGGTCGGCTCCCGGTCCGAGCCGGACGCCGCTCTCCATCGCCTCGACCAGCTTGGTGGTGAACTCCTCGAGCACGCTGTTGTGCACGTGGAAGCGGTTGGCGGCGGTGCACGCCTCCCCGCCGTTGCGCAGCTTCGCCAGCATCGCGCCCTGCACGGCGGCGTCCACGTCGGCGTCGTCGAACACCACGAACGGCGCGTTCCCGCCGAGCTCCATGGAGGTGCGCAGCAGCTGGTTCGCGGATTTCTCCACCAGCTTCTTGCCCACCTCGGTGGAACCGGTGAAGGTGAGCTTGCGCAGCCGGGGATCGTCGAGCAGCGGTTGGGTCACCGCGCCGGAGCGGCTGGAGGTGAGCACCGACAGCACGCCGTCGGGCAGGCCAGCCGCGCTGCACAGCTGGGCCAGCGCGAGCATGGTCAGCGGTGTCGCCGAGGCGGGTTTGACGATCATCGTGCAGCCCGCCGCCAGCGCGGGGCCGATCTTGCGCGTGCCCATGGCGAGCGGGAAGTTCCACGGCGTGATCGCCAGGCAGGGGCCGACCGGTTGCTTGTGCACCATGATCCGGCCGGTACCGGAGGGCGCGTGCAGGTAGCGCCCGTGTACCCGGGCGGCCTCCTCGCTGAACCAGCGGAAGAACTCCGCGCCGTACCGCACCTCGTTGCGGCTCTCCGGCAGCGCCTTGCCCATCTCCAGGGTCATCAGCAGGGCGAACTCCTCCGCGCGGGCGGTGATCCGCTCGAATACCTCGCGCAGGATCTCGCCCCGCTCGCGGGCGGGCGTGGCCGCCCAATCGTCCTGGGCCGAGACGGCCGCGTCGAGCGCGCGCACCGCGTCCTCCGGGGTCGCGTCCGCGACGTGCGTCAGGACCTCCCCGGTCGCCGGGTTGTAGACCGGGAAGGTCCCCGCGCCGGTGGCGTCGACGGGCCGCCCGGCGATCCACAACTGCTTCGGTACGGATTCGAGAAGTTCACGTTCGGAGCCCATGACGCCAGACTATGCCTCCCGGCGAGGGCTGATCCCGGAACTCCGGTCCCGATCCGATCGTGTGCGGGGCACGCGTGTGGTCCGGCGCGTCGTACCGGCGTCTATGCCCGCGACCACGGCAAGTCCGCTGCGGCACAGCGGATTCTTCGCTCGGCGGCGGCACCGGCGGACCCGACTCTCCGCGCACGCCCCCGTGCGCGCGGCCGTGCCTGCTTGTACCCTCGGCGAACGTGAGCAGCGACATCACCGCGACGGCGGCATGGCGGAAACTGCACGATCATCACGGCACCGTCGCCGACCGGCACCTCAGGGAGTTCTTCGCGGACGACCCGGCGCGGGGCAGCGAGCTGACCGTCCAGGTGGCGGATCTGCACATCGACTACAGCAAGCACCGCGTCAACCGGGAAACCCTGCATCTGCTGGTGGAATTGGCGCGCGAGGCGGGTGTGCCCGAGCGACGTGACGCGATGTACCGGGGCGAGCACATCAACACCTCCGAGAACCGCGCGGTCGGCCACATCGCGCTGCGGCTGCCCGCAGGCGAGACGATGGTCATCGACGGCGTCGACGCGGGCGCCGAGGTGCACGAGGTACTGCGCCGGATGGGCGAGTTCACCGACGCGCTGCGCTCCGGCGCGTGGCGCGGGGCGACCGGCGAGCGCATCACGACCGTGGTCAACATCGGCATCGGCGGGTCCGACCTCGGCCCGGTCATGGTGCACCAGGCGCTGCGGCACTACGAGGACGCCGGGATCGGCGCCCGTTTCGTCTCGAACGTCGATCCCGCCGACCTGGTCGCGAAGCTGGACGGGCTCGATCCGGCCACCACGCTGTTCATCGTGGCCTCGAAGACCTTCTCCACTTTGGAGACGCTCACCAACGCGACCGCCGCCCGGCGCTGGCTGGTCGCCGCGCTCGGCGAGGAGGCCGTGGCGAAGCACTTCGTCGCGGTGTCCACCAATGCCGAACGGGTCGCGCAGTTCGGCATCGACACCGAGAACATGTTCGGATTCTGGGACTGGGTCGGCGGCCGGTACTCGGTGGCCTCCGCGATCGGCCTGTCGGTGATGGCGACCATCGGCAAGGAGCGCTTCGCCGAGTTCCTCGCCGGTATGCACGCGGTGGACCGGCACTTCGCCGAGGCGCCGCTGGAGGCGAACGCCCCGGTGCTGCTCGGCCTGCTCGGCGTCTGGTACTCGAATTTCTTCGGCGCCCAAGCCCACGCGGTGCTGCCGTATTCGAACGATCTGGCTCGCTTCCCGGCCTATTTGCAGCAGTTGACCATGGAGTCCAACGGAAAGTCGGTGCGCGCCGACGGCACCCCGGTCACCACCTCCACCGGCGAGATCTTCTGGGGGGAGCCGGGCACCAACGGCCAGCACGCCTTCTATCAGTTGCTGCACCAGGGCACCCGGCTCGTCCCGGCGGATTTCATCGGATTCGCGCAGCCCACCGACGATCTGGCGACCAGCGACGGCACCGGCAGCATGCACGACATCCTGATGAGCAACCTGTTCGCGCAGACCAAGGTGCTGGCGTTCGGCAAGACCGCCGAGGAGATCGCCGCCGAAGGCGCCGATCCCGCGGTCGTGCCGCACAAGGTGATGCCGGGCAACCGTCCCTCCACCACCATCCTCGCGCCGCGGCTCACCCCGTCGGTCGTCGGTCAGCTCATCGCGCTCTACGAGCACCAGGTCTTCGTGGAGGGCGTCATCTGGGGCATCGACAGCTTCGACCAGTGGGGCGTCGAACTCGGCAAGCAGCAGGCCCTCGCCTTGGCCCCACTGCTCACCGCGGCGGAAGAACCCGAACCACAGGACGATTCCTCGACCGACTCGCTCATCCGCTGGTACCGCGCGCACCGCTGATCTCGCCCGCGACGCTAGGCGATCCCGCCGGGCGGGCGTTTGCGCTGCGCCTCGTCCAGTCGCCGGACGATGTGCGAGGTGCCTATCGCGATCAAGGTGCCGATGACGCCCAGGTCGAAGAGGATCTGGACCATGGTGGCCACTCTCGCCGCGGCCCCGACAGGGTGCACGTCGCCGTAGCCGACGGTTCCGAGGGTGACGATCGTGAAATAGAGCGCGTCGGTGCGCGTGTGCAGGCCGTCGAACTGGCCGGGGGCGCGCTGCTCGAGCAGGTAGTAGTACAGGGCGAAGAACGTCACCACGACGCAGACCACGAGCAGCACGTCGTTGACCCGCCCGCCGGTCGCCCGCGGATCGAGGAAGTAGCGCCGGATGCGCCAGCGGGCCAGCCAGACCAGGCCCGCGACGCCGACGACGAAGGCGGCGAGCCCGACCACTCCCGCGGGGCGGCCTAGTGGCTCGCTCTCCAGCGGCAGGAAGTAATAGAACAGCAGAGCGCAGACCACGGCCGACATATTGTGCAGAACGCGCGATGACCTGCCGACTGCGCGATGTGCCGTCATCCCCCCATCATCTGCCCGGATCATGCCGCCGGAAGGCCAGCGCGCCGTCCGGAACGCCGGCAAAGTGGTCGCCGCAGGCGTGACCGATCGCCGTCGAGTCGTGCGGACGATACCCACCGCCGCCACGCACCGACCGAGACGCGACCGCTGTCCGCCGTATCCTGCTCGGGGTGACTGGAGACCAGACCACATCGCCGCGAGTCGTGGCGACTGATTCCTACCGGACTATCGAAAATCCCTCCGAGACGCAGTTGCACGACATTCTCGCGGACATGAACCTGAGCGTGCCGTTCGTGATCGTGGACCGGCTCGACGGCCCCGAACCCGGGGATTACTACATTCAGGTTCACCTCGATGAACAAGTGGATCCGGAGCAGGGCCGCGGCTATATCGTCGAATTTCGCGACGGCGGACCGGACGCGCATTTCCGTGCCACCATCAGCGACGACGCCCCGTGGGGCAGCGTCTTCTCTCCCGCGTTCGAGACCGTGGTGAGCGTCGTCCAGGACTGGGCCTTTCAGCGCGGCGGCTGGCGAACAGCACTGGCGTGGGAACGGCTGGAGTTCGACTGCTGACCAGACGCTCGGTTCCGCAGTACCGAAAAATTTCCGCAGCACCGGAAACATGCGCGCCCGTCGGCGCATACCCTGCCCCAGCACGCTTCCACCGACAAGCGCGGGCAGCGGTTGCGGGAGAAGCGCGCCGACGCGGCGGCGCGTCGTGCCCTCAGCGCTCCTGGACCGCGTAACTGCCCGACTGCCAGCGCAGCACGAGGTCGGCGCGCTCCTTGGTGGCCGCGACGAGATCCGCGTTGCGTAAGTCGCTGTCGCGTACTTTGCCGCGTGCTGCCGTGGGCGTGCGACCACCGCGAATATGCCTGTCGAGCAAACGGTTCTCGAGCACGTCGCGCGCCGCGTCCAGGTACCAGCATTCGTCGAGGAGTGCGCGGACCGCCGACCACCGCCGGCCGGCGAAGTCGTCGAGCAGCAGGTAGTTGCCCTCGGTCAGGACGACGGACTGCCGATCGAGCACCACGCCGCCGGGCACCGGCGCATCGATGGATCGGTCGAACGTCGGCCACGGCACCGGCTCGCCCACCGGCGTGCTGCGCAGGCGTCGCAATCCCGCGACGTAGCCGTCGACGTCGAAGGTGTCCGGCTCACCCTTGCGCGCAAGGCTTTCCATCGCCCGCAGGACGGCGTTGTCCAGGTGATATCCGTCCATGGGTGCGATCTCGGCGACCAGGCCGCCCGCCTCGGCATTGATCGCGTCGCGCAACGCGACCGACAACGTGGACTTACCCGCCCCCGGAGGCCCCGCGATGCCCAGCAGATACCGTCCCCGCGCGGCCCGCTCGAGCACCCGCCGAACCAACCAGCTCACCGGTCGTTGCACGAACTCCCCTGCCACCGCAGCCACACTACCGCCGCCCACCGTTCTCGCACCGCAGGTTGCCGCTCCGGCACCACCTCCCGTACCGCTGCCTTTCGCCGCGTCGCAGTCGACCGGTACCGGTGGCGCTCACCCGCCGCTACGAAGGCGCTGGCGCACCTGGGCGGACAGCTCGGCCGCCTGGTCGCGCAGCGCCTCGGCGAAGGCACCGCGTGTTTCGGTGGCGCCGCGGTGGGCGAGGACGGTTCGTCGCACCGCGGCCGGGTGATCGATCCGCAGCAGCGCGATGGTGGGCGGTAGCACGGGAACGGCGATGCCGGGCACCACCGTGACGCCCAATCCCGCCGCGACCAGACCGAGTTTGGCGAACCAGTCACGGGCGACGAAGGCGATCTCCGGCTCCCAGCCGGGATCGCGCCACGCACCGAGCAGGGTGCCTGCGGGCTCCTGGCTTCCCGCGATCCAGCGTTCGGCGCGCAGCAGATCGGGCGCCGCGCTGGTGGCTCCCGCGAGCGGATGCGTGGACGCGACCGCCACCAGCAGCGGATCGTCCAGCAGTGGTTCGATCGTGACGCCGTCGGGAGCGATGTGCGGCGCGGTCACCACGGCGAGATCGAGGCGTTCGCGCGCGACGGCGGTGAGCAGGCGGGGAGTGAGTCCCTCCCGCAACGAGATTCGTATCCGCCGATCGCGGGCGGCCGCGGCGGCGATCGCCCGGGGCACCAAGGCGGCCGTCGC
Source organism: Nocardia barduliensis (assembly GCF_013315795.1). Classification (GTDB taxonomy): domain Bacteria; phylum Actinomycetota; class Actinomycetes; order Mycobacteriales; family Mycobacteriaceae; genus Nocardia; species Nocardia barduliensis. Next base: position 18,487 of record NZ_JABLTE010000046.1, on the reverse strand, counting down.
GGTGGCGAACGCGCCTACGCGCAGTCGGCCCGCCGGGCGCACCGCCAGGTGGCGAATATTGTGCCGGGCCTGCTCGAGCTCGCCGAGAATCGCCTCCGCGTGCCGCAGCACGACGCGTCCCGCCTCGGTGGGCCGCACGCCGCGGGGGTGCCGCTCGAACAGCGGGCGACCGGCGGCCCGCTCCATGAGCGCGATCTGCCGGGACACCGCGGACTGGGTGTAGCCGAGGTTCTCCGCCGCGGTCGAGAACGATCCACAGGCAGCCGCCTCCCGTACCACGCGCAGACCCGCGACGGTGAACTCATCCATGCGTAAGGCTCATACCAGATATGCCAGACAGTCGCTTGTCGCATACATTGGGCGACCCTAGCGTCGTCGTCATGACCGCGATGGAGAACAAGCAGCTGCTCGCCGACGTCTTCGAGCAGATGTCCCTCGGCAATACCCGCGCGCTGAGCGACGCCATGGCCGACGACTTCCGGTGGGTGTTCCCCGGCGACTGGTCCTGGAGCGGCATGTGGGAACCGAGAGCCGCCGTGCTCACGCGGCTCCTGCGTCCGCTCATGGCTCAGTTCACGGACTACCGCGTCGCCGCCGAGACGATCACTGCCGAGGATGACCGCGTCGTCGTGCAGGCCCGCGCCGCAGCCGTCACCACGCGCGGCGAGACCTATGACCAGAGCTACTGCTTCGTCTTCCGGGTCGCCGACGGGAAACTGCGCGAAGTGGTCGAATACTGCGACACGGCGTTGGTCGAACGCGTGCTGACGCGGCCCGTCTGACCCGCGCGACGCCCGGTGGCCCGATCGGCCGTCGGGCGCGAGCGTTCCTCCGCGCCGGACCGCCAGTTCCGTGGGTGAACCGCCGACGCGCAGGCCGTCAGACGAACGCGCGCTCGATGATCGCGCCGGTGTCCACCCCGGTCGGCAGCGTGCCGAACGCGATGCCCCAGTCGTCGCCGAGCCTGGTGGCGCAGAACGCGTCGGCGACGGCGGGGTGGCCGTGGCGAACCAGTTGCGCGCCCTGCAGCACGAGCGCCATCAGCTCGACGATGCGCCGGGCGCGGTATTCGATGTCGTCGAGATCCGACAGTTCCTTGCCGACCAGGGCGATCGCGTCGTCCAGGCGCGGGTTCTCGCCCTTTGCCAGCGACACTTCGTTGAAATACGCCTCGACCGTCTCCGGCTGACGTCCCATGGCGCGCAACGCGTCCAGCGCCGCGACGTTGCCCGACCCCTCCCAGATGGACATCAGCGGCGCCTCCCGGTACAGCCGCGGCATGCCGGATTCCTCGGCATATCCGTTGCCGCCCAGGCATTCCAGCGCCTCGGCCGCGTGCGCGGGGGCGCGCTTGCACACCCAATACTTGGTGACGGCCAGCGCGATGCGCCGCAGCGCCGCCTCGGCCGGATCCTGCCCGGCCCGGTCGGTGGCCCCGGCCAGCCGCATCATCACGGTGGTGGCGGCGTCGGATTCGATCACCAGGTCGGCCAGCACATTGCGCATGGCGGGCTGGTCGAGCAGTTTCTTGCCGAACGCCTCCCGGTGCCTGGCGTGATGCACCGCGTACACCGCGCCCGCCCGCATGCCGGTGGCCGAGCCGATCACGCAGTCCAGCCGGGTCATGTTCACCATCTCGATGATGGTCTTGACGCCCGCGCCCTCCGCGCCGACCAGCCAGCCGACGGCGTTCTCGTACTCGATCTCCGAGGAGGCGTTGGACTTGTTGCCCAGCTTGTCCTTGAGCCGCTGGATGCGGATCGGGTTGCGGGCGCCGTCCGGCAGCACCCTGGGCAGCAAGAAGCAGGACAGGCCGGCGGGCGCCTGGGCGAGGGTGAGGAACATGTCCGACATCGGCGCGGAGGTGAACCACTTGTGCCCGACGATCCGGTAGGAGCCGTCCGGCTGCGGCGTCGCGGTGGTGGTGTTGGCGCGAACGTCCGAGCCGCCTTGTTTCTCGGTCATGGACATGCCCGCGATGAGTCCGGCCTTGGTGGACGGTTCCCGCAGCCCGAAATCGTAGACGCGGGAGCCGAGCAGGGGCTCGAACCTCGCCGACAGTTCCGCATTGTGCCGCAGAGCGGGCACCACCGCGTAGGTCATCGAGATCGGGCACATGTGGCCCGCGTCCGCGATGCCCCAGGTATAGAACTTCGCCGCGCGCGCGACGTGCGCGCCCGGACGATCGTCCAGCCACGGCGCGCCGTGCAAGCCGTGCTCGACGGCCACGCGCATCAGGTCGTGCCAGTGCGGGTGGAACTCGACCTCGTCGACGCGGCGACCGTAGCGATCGTGGGTGCGCAGCACCGGCGGATATTCGTTGGCCAGCCTGCCCCACTCCTGCGCCCGCGCGCCACCGGCGAGCGCGCCCAGCGCCCGCACCTCGGGTTCGGCCCAGCCCGCGCCTTCCCGGTGCAAGCCTTCCAGCAGCGCCGGATTGCGCGCGGCGTCGAAGGGGACGATGTCGGGCACCTGGTTGAAGACTTCATGCGTCTGCATCTGACACTCCTGATTCCGGCCGGGCGCGGCCCGCGCCCGGGTTGTCGCGCACACCAAGCGCGCGGATCGCGAAAGCGATGAGTTCGGGGACGACGGATTCCCCGTGCGGCGCGTCGGCCAGTGGACCGACGAGCACCTCGCCGATCGCGCCGACCAGGGCGGCCGCGCTGATCCTCGGGTCCTGCGGTGGCAATTCGGCCCGCGCGACGCCCTCGGCCACCGCCGATTCGAAGGTCTCGGCGAACGCGCGCCGGAAGCGCAGGCGTTCGCTGTCCACGGCCGCGTCGACCGGCTCGGCGAGCAGCACGTAGGCCAGATTCGGGTTCTTCAGCGCACGACCGGCGAAGGTCTCCACCGCGGCGGTCACCCGTTCGATCGCGGTTCCACGCGCACCGGCCGCTGCCACCGCGGCGACCTCACGGGCGACGACCTTCCGGAACACCGCGCGCACCAGAGCGGCCTTGCCGTCGAAGTTCTTGTAGACGGTGCCGGTGGCCACGCCCGCCTCGGCCGCGACCGCCGCCATGGACAGCGCCGCGTATCCGCCCTCGGACAGCACCTTGGTGGCCGCCTGCACGATCAGCCCCGCCTGGGCGTCCAGACGGGCCTGCACAGCGGGGGTTCTGCGGTAGGCCACCCAAGAAGTGAAGCACGGATTCATTTCTTCACACAAGGGCGCTTTTACGGCGTATGGTCGAGCGCGTGACCGTACTGATCGAACGTGACGGGCCCGTGACCACCGTGATCCTGCACCGCCCCGAGGCGCGCAACGCGGTGGACGGGCCGACCGCGGCCGCGCTGGCCGACGCCTTCCGCGAGTTCGACGCCGACCCCGACGCGGCGGTGGCGGTGCTGTGGGGCGACGGCGGCACGTTCTGCGCGGGTGCCGACCTGAAGGCGCTCGGCACCGAGCGCTCCAACCAGGCCACCGAGGACGGCGACGGCCCGATGGGGCCGACCAGGATGCGACTGTCAAAGCCCGTGATCGCCGCGGTCTCCGGTTTCGCGGTGGCGGGCGGACTGGAACTCGCACTGTGGTGCGACTTGCGGGTGGCGGAGCAGGACAGCACCTTCGGCGTCTTCTGCCGCCGCTGGGGCGTTCCGCTGATCGACGGCGGCACCATCCGGCTGCCACGGATCGTGGGTGCGGGCCGCGCGATGGATCTGGTGCTCACCGGACGCGCGGTTGGCGCGGAAGAGGCGCTGCAGATGGGGCTGGTGAACCGCGTGGTGCCCACCGGCGAAGCCCGCGGCGCGGCCGAGGCGCTCGCGGCGGAACTGGCCGCGCTGCCGCAGACCTGTTTGCGCTCGGACCGGATGTCGATGCTCGAGCAGGAGGGGTTGACCGAGGAGGCCGCGCTGCGCAACGAGTTCCGCCACGGCCTGACAGCACTGGCCGGCGGCGCGCTGGACGGCGCCCAGCGCTTCGCGGCGGGCGCGGGGCGGCACGGCGCGAGCGCTTGAGCCCGATGGGCCGCCTGAGCGTCGTCGACGAGATCTTTCTGCGTACCCATCGCGGGCTGGGCACCCCGATCGCGCTACAGGGACTGTGGCGAACGGCGGACCGGGTCGACCCGGCGCTGCTGGCGCGGGTACACGAAGCCCTGCGCTCGGGTCCGCTGGGACGGCGGGTGATCCGTCCGCGAGTGCCGGGCGCTCGCCGAGCCTGGCGGCCGAACGCCCGCGCGTATCCGATCGATCGCGCCGACGACGTTCTCCCGGTCGCCGGACTGCTCGACTGGGCGGACGCGCAGGGCGGTGGGCTCGATCCGGAATACGGCCCAGGGTGGCGGCTTTCGACCGCGACGCTGGACGACGGCGGTTCGGTCGTCTCGCTCACCTGCTCGCACGCGCTGGCCGACGGGCGGGCGCTGGTGCACGCGGTGGACGACGCACTGGGCGGCACGCGCCTGCGTCCGCCGAATCCCGCCGCTGCGGAATCGGATTGGTCCGATGCCCGGCGTCAGTGGTCGATCGTCCTGCGCGGCACCGCGGCGGCGCTGCGGCACGGGATACCGCGCCAGCCCGCCGCTCCGAGCCGGGACCAGCCGCCGCGCGGGACGGCCGTGGCGACGCACAGCGCCATCCTGCAAAGCCCCGCCGCGGAGTGGGACCGCGTCGCCGCGCGGGACGGTGGCACGGCCAACAGCCTGTTCATCCATCTCGTCGCGACCATGCTGTGGCGCAGCGGGTTTCCCGGCGACACGATCGAAGCGAGCCTGCCCGTCGACACCCGCGACGAACCCCGCGTCGACAACGACCTCGCCATGACCCGCGTCGCGATCACCCCCGCCGACACGCCCGCCAGGATTCGCGCGCTGGCCCGCGCCGCCTACGAGCAGCGCATGTCCGCACCGAGCGGCATGCCGGAAGAACTCCTGCAAGTGATCCCCGACCGCTGGGCCTACGCACTGTCCAAGGGCGCGGGCGAGCGAGACATCCTGTGCTCCAACATCGGAACGCTTCCGGCGTCGTTGCGCACGCTCGGCCCGCACCGCTGCACCGGCGTGGCCGCCCGCGCCATCCACCCCGGCCTCGGCACGACGCGACTCCCCCGCACCCGCCTCTCCGGTTATCTGTGCCGCATCGGCGACGACTACGTGCTGAGCCTGGTCGGCCTCGACCCCGAGCGGATCCCGAGCCCCGGCGCGTTGCGCGAACTGGCGGTGCGCACGATGCGCTGCGCGGGATTACGCGCCTACGCGTGGTGATTCGCGCACAACCGCCACGGGGCACTCTCCCCGGTCCGCCCTCCGGCACCGTGACTTCGGCACCGCCGGATCGCCCGCATAGTTGATCGACGCGCAAAACAAGGGCGAATTTCTAGCAAATTGTTGGTGATCTGGTAAGAATTCGAATGGTTCACTCGCCGATCCCGATGCTCCGCGCGATGCCGACGACGACCGCTGGTCGCGCCGGCCGACTCGCCGTGCCGACGCGATCACCGCCGCACGGCGCACTGCCGGTTAAAGTCTCCTTGCCGCGCACGCCGAGTTGAGTCCGCGACGACCCAGTTGCCGTGCGAGTCCGTTTGCGTATGAAGTTCCGATTCGATCGATACTCGACTGGAGCATGATGAACCGCAAGCATTCGCGTACTCTCGCCGCGATCATCGCGGTAATCGTCGCCGCTACGGCCTCTTTCGCCGCCTCCGATACCGTGGCGGGCGCCGAGCCGGGAGAGGTCGGCACCCGCGGCGGTCTGCATCTGATCGCGTCGGTGGACTACAACAACGTCGTGCCCGGCGGTGATGTCGCATTGGGCGTTCCGTTCGCGCACGCGGTCAAGGTTTCCGGCGACTTTTCGGTCGTTTCCGACGGGCCGTCGGCGCTGCGCGGCGGGCAGATCGTCGCCGGTTACCTCATCGGCTGCGCGGTGGACATCTCCGACGGCATCTCCGTCTCCATCGCCGCGGCCGTCGGCACCGGTGTCGAATTCACTCCCGGGATCGTCATCGAATTCGGTGGCATCGATTTCGGGGGATTGAACGAATTCGGCATGCTCGAAGAGTTGCCGGTCATCGTCGCTCCCACCGTCGCCATCGGCGCGGACACCACCTTCGGCGTCAACGGCGAACTCGGCGGCGAGATCACCGTGAATCTGGCGCCGGGCAGCGTGACCGCGGCGGTGATCGCCGAGGCGGACCTCGATGATGAGTCGACGTTCCCGTTCACCTTCGCGCACACCAATACTCCGCTGAATGTCAACGGATGCCTTTCCCCCGCGTCCGCGATGCCGTTCGTCACCGTCCGCGCCGAAGCCCGAAATGGTGTTGCGCAAACGACGGGCTACGGACCTCACTTCGTGTTCTGAAACCGGCCGGGTACGCAGGAGTAGGCCCAGGCGCGCGTGGCTCTCAGGAGTCGGCGCGCTGGAGGACCTCGGTGGGGACGGGGATACCCGGGGCGAGGTCCGGGGAGTCGACGGGGGCGTCCCACACCTGACGGAGCGGAAGGACGCCCGCCCAGACGCCACCCGCCTCGATGTCGGCCTCGTCGTCCTTGGGACCGCCTTCGCGGATCTTCACCGACGCCTCGGTGAGATCGAGGGCGAGCACCGTGGTCGCGGCGAGTTCCTTCTTGCTCGGCGGCCGCACGCGCGACCACGAGCTGGGCGCGGCGTGTTCGACGATCACGCGCAGGCCGTGCAGGCGTTCGTCGTGGCCGCTCACCTCGCGAGCGCGGCCGAGCACGACCGCCGAGCGGTAGTTCATCGAGAAATGCATGGCCGAACGCGCGTAGACCACGCCGTCGACCAGGGTCACGCCCACCGAGATGTCCCCGGCGAGTGCCGCGCGCATGTTCCCGGCGCCGGTGGAACCGTGCAGGTAGAGCGTGTCTCCGTCGCGGCCGTAGGTGGTGGGCAGGACGACCGGCGTGCCGCCGAGCAGCACACCGAGATGGCAGATCAGCCCGGCGTCGAGCACCGCGTCCAATTCGGCGCGATCGGTCCTCGCGCGGTCGGTCGCTCGGGTCGGCGTGCTGCGCGGCGTCGGCGAGAGTGGAGTCCGTGGGCTGACTGTCTCGGTCATGGACTCAGCATCGGGCCGCGAATGGCATTATCAAAGTGCCAATTCGAACGTATTTCAGCGGTCCACTTCGAGGAGCAATCGTGCTGGACGACCTTCCCCTCCACCTCGATCGCGATCTGAAGCAACCGCTGTCGGTGCAGATCGCCGACCAACTGCGCCGCGCCGCGACCCGAGGACCGCTGCGCGGCGGCGACCGGCTGCCGTCCACCCGCGCGCTGGCCGAGCGGCTCGGCGTGAGCCGCACCGTGGTCGCCGCCGCCTACGACCAGTTGCACGCGGAGGGCTGGCTCAGCGGAAGACGCGGCTCGGGCACCTATCTGACGACCGCACCGGCCGCCGCGCCCGCGCGCACCGGCTCGGGGCACGACACCAGCCCCGCACCGCGACTGTTCGACCTCGCCCCCGGGGCTCCGTGCGTCGACGCCATCGACCCGGCCGCGTGGCGTCGCGCCTGGCGCGCCGCCGCGGATCACGCTCCGCTCGTGCGCAAGAACCGTGCGGGCGAGCCGGAATTCCGCGCGGCGGTCACCGAGCATCTGTTGCGCCATCGCGGGATCGGCGCGGGCAGCGACACCGTGCTGCTGGCCACCGCAGGAACCAGTTCCGCCGTCGGAGAGCTGGCCGCGGCGCTGCTGCGACCGGGCGATGCCGTGGCCATGGAGGACCCGGGCTATCAGCGCGCCGCGGGGGCCTTCGCGGCGGCCGGCCTCGAGGTCGTGCCGGTCCCGGTCGACGCCCACGGCCTTCGCGTGGATCTGCTGCCGCCCCGGATCAAGGCGGTGTATTGCACCCCGGCGCATCAGTTTCCGCTCGGCGCGCGCATGCCCGCCGCGCGGCGGGTCGAGCTGGTCGAGCACGCGCGCCGAACCGGCGTCTTCGTCATCGAAGACGACTACGACGGAGAACTGCGCTACGACACCGCGCCGCTGCCGCTGCTTGCCACCATGGCTCCCGACGTGGTCGTCCACTTGGGCACGACCAGCAAGATCCTCTCCCCCGCCCTCGGCGTGGGCTGGTTGCTGGCCGCACCGGCCGTCGCCGATGCGGTGCTGGCCCATCGGGAGCGCACCGGCACCGGACCCAGCCCGGCCGGCCAGCGGGTGCTCGTCGCCTTCGCCGCGCACGGTGACCTGGCCAGGCACCTGCGCAGGCTGCGGCGCGCGCTGCCGCCGCGCCGGGCGCTGGTGGTGACCGAATTGCGCCGCCGCGGACTCGGCGTGCTCGGTGACGACGCGGGTTCGCACGTCGTCGTGCCGGTCGAGTCGGCCGAGGCCGAGCGGCGCGTGGTCGCCGCCGGGCAGGCGCGTGGCGTCGCGCTCGAAGGTCTGGAACGGCACCACCTCGGAGCGCGCCGCGCCCACTTCGGCATCGCGCTCGGCTACACGGCACTGCCCCGGCCGGAGCTCACCACCGCCGTTGCATCGGCCGCCGAGTGCCTCGCCCGGCCGTAGCATGGTCCGCATGAGCGAACAGGACATCTTGGCGCGCATCAAGGAACTGGTCGACCAGGAGCACCAGCTGCGCTCGCAGGCCACCCGCGGCGAATTGGACCCGAAGACCGAACGCCAGCGCCTGGCCGAACTCGAAGTGATGCTGGACCAGGCATGGGACCTGCTCCGCCATCGCCGGGCGCGGATCGATTCGGGGGAATCCCCGGACGGGGTGCAGGCCAATTCGGTCTCGCAGGTCGAAGGCTACCTCCAGTAGGCGCGGCGATGTCGAGCACAGCGACCGACTACGACGTCATCGTGATCGGTGGCGGACCCGCGGGCGAGAACGCCGCCTCCTACGCCATCGCGGGCAGTGACCGCACGGCCGCCATCGTGGAGCGTGAACTCGTCGGCGGCGAGTGCTCCTATTGGGCCTGCGTTCCCAGCAAAGCGCTGTTGCGTCCGGGCCACGTCCTCGCCTCCGCACGCGCGATGCCGGGCGTTTCGGCCACCGGTCTCGACGTCGACGCGGTGCTGCGGCGGCGCGACGCGTTCGTGCACGACCACGACGATTCCGCGCAGGTCGACTGGGCCCGGGGCAACCGCATCGACGTCGTGCGCGGCACCGGCCGCCTGACCGGAGTGCGCTCGGTCGAGGTCGACGGGCGGCAACTGCGCGCCCGGCACGCCGTCGTGCTGGCCACCGGCACCACCGCGAACGTCCCCGATGTGCCGGGCCTGCGTCCCGCGCTGCCGTGGACATCGCGCGACGTCACCAATCTGCACGAGGTGCCGCGCCGGGTCGCCGTGGTCGGCGGCGGCGTGGTGGCGACCGAGGCCGCGACCTGGCTGGCCGCGCTCGGAGCCGAGGTCACCCTGCTGGTGCGCGGCTCGGCGCTGCTCGCCACGACCGAACCGTTCGCGCGCGAACGGGTGGCGGCGGCACTGACCGACGCGGGCGTGCGGGTGCGCTTCGGCACCGCGCCCACCGCCGTCGAGCGCCCGGCCGCGAAGGACACCGGTGAGGGCCGGATCCACGGCGGTCCGGCGACGGTCCGGTTGCGCGGTCCCGAGGGCGAGTCGGCTCTCGAGGTGGAGGAGATCGTGGTGGCGGCCGGACGGGCGCCCGCCACCGAGGGACTCGGGCTGGACGCGCTCGGACTGCCGGACGGATACGTGGCGGTGGACGACCACCTCACCGCGCGCGACGTCGAGGGCGAGTGGCTGTATGTGGTCGGCGACCTCAACCACCGCGCCGCACTCACGCACATGGGCAAATACCAGGGCCGGGTGTGCGGCGACGTGATCGCGGCGCGCGCCGAGGGCAGGCCGCTGGACGACCCGCGCCACGTGGCGAGTTCCGACCACGGCAAAGTGCCGCAGGTGGTGTTCACCGCGCCCGAGGTCGCCTCCGTCGGCCTGACCGAAGCCGCGGCCAGGGACGCGGGCCATGCGGTGGAGACCGTCGAACTCGACATCGCCGTGGCCGGGTCGGCGCTGTCGCGTGACGACTACGCCGGTCGCGCGAAGCTGGTGATCGACCGCGCGACCGACACGCTGCTGGGCGCCACCTTCGTCGGTCCCGAGGTGGGCGAGCAATTGCACGCGGCGACGATCGCGGTGGTCGGCGGAGTGCCGCTGTCCACCCTCTGGCACGCGGTGCCAGCTTTTCCCGCGGTCAGCGAATTCTGGTTGCGCCTGTTGGAGGCGCGCCGCTCGTAGCTACCATTTCTGGATGGTGGCAACAACAGATATCGCGACCGCCGACGGAATCGTCCGCGGCCGCAGGGGCCGCCGCGTACTGCGCTGGCGGTCCATTCCCTACGCGGCTCCTCCGATCGGGGACCTGCGATTTCGTGCTCCACAGCCGGTCAAGCCATGGTCCGGCGTTCGGGCGGCGACGGAATTCACCTCCGCGGCGATGCAGCACCGCTCCGGGGCGCGGATCGGGCCGCGCGCCTACCAGCCCACCAGCGAGGACGCGCTGACACTGAATGTCACCGCGCCCGCCACGGCGACGGCGAAGCCGCGACCGGTGCTGGTCTTCATCCACGGCGGCGGCTACCTGATCGGGACCTCCGCGCTCGGGCTGTATTCCGGCGCGCGGCTGGCGGTGCGCGGCGACGTGGTGGTGGTGTCACTGAATTACCGGTTGGGCGCGTTCGGCTATGTCGACTTCAGCGAGTTCGGCACCGACCAGCACCCGTTCGACGCGAACCTCGGGTTGCGTGACCAGCTCGCCGCCCTGGAGTGGGTGCGGACCAATATCGCGGCCTTCGGTGGCGACCCGGACAACGTGACGATCTTCGGCGAGTCCGCGGGCGCGCACGCCGTGCTGGGACTCCTGGCCACCCCGAGAGCCGCGGGCCTGTTCCATCGGGCGATCTCGCAGAGCCCGCCCGCCGACTGGGCGATGACCGCTGAGGAAGCCCGCGGCTTCGCACGCCGCTGTGTCACCGCCCTGGGCGCCACGCCGGACACCGCGCACAACGCGCTGCGCACCGCGTCCCCCAACGACATCCGCCGCGCCGTCGACCGCACCATCGCCGAGGTGTTGCGGAAACAGCCGGGCGTGTTCCCCGTCTGTCCGGTCGTGGACGGCGAGTTCCTGCCCCGCTCCCCGGTCGACGCGATCAGCGACGGCTCCGCCCACCGGGTGCCGCTGATCATCGGCACGAACCGGGACGAAGGCACGCTGTTCGCCCGGTTCGCCGACGAACTGCCCACCACGCCGGAGCGGTTGCGCTCCGCGCTCGGCCACTCCGCCGAGGCCGTATCCCGGATCGCCGCGGCCTATCCGGGATTTCCCCAGCCGAGGGCCGCGGTGCGGGCGGGCGGCGACTACACCTTCTGGCGTCCTTCGCTGACCGTCATGGAAGGCCACAGCCAGCACGCCCCGACCTACGCCTACCGCTACGACTTCGCGCCGCGCGCGCTGCACCTGTCCGGGCTCGGCGCCACGCACGCCACTGAACTCATCCCGGTCTTCGGTGTCGGCGACACACCGATCGGCCGGGCGTTCACCGCCGCGGGCGGGCGGCGCGGACTGCGCGCGGTCACCGACCAGTTCCAGGACAACTGGCTGGCTTTCGCCCGCACCGGAGCTCCGCTGCCGTCCTGGCCCGCCTACACGGAGGCCCGCAGGTCCACGCTGATCATCGACTACCCCACTCGGGTGGAACACGACCCGGAGCGGGCGAAACGACTCGCCTGGCAGGGCGTGCGGGTACCGACGGTGACCTGAGCCGGGCGGCTACTTCAGCAACCGCGACATCCGCCGGTCCGCGAGGATCTTGCCGCCGGTCTGACAGGTGGGGCAGTACTGGAACGACCGCTCGGCGTAGGCGACCTCGCGGACCGTGTCGCCGCAGACCGGGCAGGCCAGCCCGGTCCGGGCGTGCACCCGCATGCCGGAGCGCTTCTCGCCCTTGAGGCGGGCGGCGTCCTGGCCGACGGAACGGCCTACCGCATCGGTGAGCACCGCGCGCACGGCGGAGTACAGCTCGGCCAGCTTGTCGGCGGGCAGCGTCTTGGTGTTCGCGAACGGCGAGATCCGGGCGGTGTGCAGGATCTCGTCGGAATAGGCGTTGCCGATGCCCGCCAGCAGCGCCTGGTCCACCAGCGCGGTCTTGATCCGCTGCGAGGTGCCGTGCAGGATGTCGGCGAACTGCGCCTCGGTCAGCTCCAGCGCGTCGGGACCGAGCCGGGCGATGCCGGGCACCGCCTTCGGGTCCGCCACGACGTACGCCGCGAGCCGCTTCTTGGTGCCCGCCTCGGTCAGGTCGAACGCGGGCGTCGCCCCTTCGGGCGTGAAGAAATGCACTCGCAACGCCAGCGGGCTCTTGCCGCCCGGCTTGGGTGGCGTCGGGCTCGGCTCGTCGATCCAGCGCAGCCATCCGCCGCGCGACAGATGCGTGACCAGCCACAGCCCGTCGCATTCCAGTCCGAGGAATTTGCCCCAGCGCCCGGCGCCGGTGACGTCTCGGCCGGACAGCGCGGTCACGGGAGGCTCGAAGGTCTTGACGGCGCTCAGGGCGGCCACGTCGACGCGGCCGACCACGGCGCCGACCGCATGCTCCCGCAGGAACTGCGCCAACGCCTCCACTTCCGGTAGCTCTGGCACGGGGACCAGACTACCCAGCCGCGCCGACAGCCGGCCGGTTGTCGCGCGGCACCGGGCGGCTCACCCGGTGCGGCGCAGCAGGTAGATGTCCATGATCCACCCCTTGCGCTCGCGCAGTTCGGCGCGGCGGCGCACGATCTGGTCCCGCACCGCGGGCAGCGGTCCCTCGATCAGCGTCTCGTCCGGCATACCGAGGTAGGCCCCCCACCAGATGTGCACATTCTCGTCCGTGATCGCCGTGAACGAGCACTCGCCGTCCAGCATCACCAGCGCGTTCTCCGCGCCGAGGCCGTCCTCGCGCAGACGGCGGCCGGTGGTGACGCACACCGGCTCGCCGATGCCGTGCAGCACGATCCGATGCCGCGCGGCCAGCGCCTGGGCGCTGGTGATGCCAGGAATCACCTCGTGCTCGAAGTGCACCACGCCGCGGGCGAGCACCCGGTCGACCATGCGCAGGGTGCTGTCGTACAGCGCGGGATCGCCCCAGACCAGGATGCCGCCGACGCCGTCGGCCGCGGCGAAGGCCGCCTCGAGCAGCGCCGAGCGGCGGTCGTGCCAGTCCTCGACCACGTCCAGGTAATCGGCGGGCGCGCGGTCGCGCGGCGGGTCGGCGATCGGCACCACCCGGTACGGCCGGTCCAGGTGCGCGTCGAGGATCGCGGTCCGCACGTCGACCAGCTCCCGTTTGGCCTCGCCCTTGCCGATCACGAAGAAGGTCTCGACCTGCCGCATGGCCTTGATCGCCTGCACGGTGACCTGGTCGGGGTCACCGGCGCCGATGCCGATCACGTAGAGCTTGCGCATGGGCTCGAGCTTGCCAGGGCCGTGGAAGACCGCGACCGCCGGATCGGGCCGGTCGACCCGCTCGTCCGGCTGCCCGAGTTCGCCCGAGGACGAGGACTAGAGTGGCGAGGCGTGGCTCATGACGCGTTCGACCCGGCCTCGGCTCCCGACACCCAGTACGAGGACCTGCTGCGGCTGGTGCTGGCGTCCGGCACGAAGAAGGCCGATCGCACCGGCACCGGAACGCGCAGCATCTTCGGCCACCAGTTGCGCTACGACCTCGCGGCGGGCTTCCCGCTGATCACCACGAAGAAGGTCCACCTCAAGTCGATCGTCTACGAGCTGCTGTGGTTCCTGCGCGGCGACTCCAACGTCGGCTGGTTGCGTGACCACGGCGTGTCCATCTGGGACGAGTGGGCCGACGCGAACGGCGAACTCGGCCCCCTCTACGGCGTGCAGTGGCGGTCCTGGCCGACGCCGGACGGCACCCACATCGACCAGATCGCCCAGGTGTTGCAGACCCTGCGCACCGACCCGGACTCCCGGCGCATCATCGTCTCCGCGTGGAACGTCGCCGACCTGGACAAGATGGCGCTGGCGCCGTGCCACGCGTTCTTCCAGTTTCACGTGGCCGAGGGCAGACTGTCCTGCCAGCTCTACCAGCGCAGCGCCGACCTGTTCCTGGGCGTGCCGTTCAACATCGCCAGCTACGCGCTGCTGACCCACATGGTCGCCCAGCAGACCGAGCTGACGCCGGGCGACTTCATCTGGACCGGCGGTGACTGCCACATCTACGACAACCATCTCGACCAGGTCGCCGAGCAGTTGAACCGCGACCCCTACCCGTTCCCCACGTTGCGGCTGCGGCCGGCGCCGACGCTGTTCGACTACCGGTACGAGGACGTGGAAGTGGTCGGCTACCGGCATCACCCGGCCATCAAAGCCCCGGTGGCGGTGTGAGCGAGAGCCGCACGATCGGCCTGATCTGGGCGCAGACCTCGGACGGGGTGATCGGCTTGCGCAACACCATCCCGTGGCGGTTGCCCGAGGACATGGCGCAGTTCAAGGACGTCACCTGGGGTCATTGCGTGGTGATGGGCCGGCGGACCTGGGATTCGCTGCCGCCGCGGTTCCGGCCGCTGGCCGGGCGGCGCAATATCGTGGTGACCAGGCAGCCCGACTGGTCGGCCGAGGGCGCCGAGCGCGCGTCGTCGGTGTCCGAGGCGCTGGCCCGGTGTGCCCCGCACACCGTGTGGGTCGCCGGTGGCGGCGAGATCTACCGGGCCGCCCTGGAGTACGCGACCGACCTGCGCGTCACCGAGATCGACACCGCGGTCGAGGGTGACGCCTTCGCGCCGCCGATCGGCCCCGAGTGGCGACCGGACGACCCGGAGCCATGGCGGACCTCGTCCACCGGTCTGCGTTTCCGCATCCGGAACTACGTCCGCGAGCAGACTGCCTGACTCGCGCACGGGTCGATGCCACGCCGCGCGGCCCCGGAACGCCGCCCCCAGCGACGGGGCCGGTGAAACCCGGCCCGCGCCGCGGTCGACTGGGGCATACTCCTGAATATGCGGGGGTCGGACGCGTGTCCGGCCGACGCCTCGAGCCGTTGCCAGCAGCCCGGCATCGGCTGTGGTGATCTGCGAAAGGCGGTCCATGGAAAAGAAATCGCTGACTGCGGTAGCGCGCCAGCAGTTGAAGCTGGCAGCCGTCGCCACGAGCGGACGCAGTTCACAGACAATCTATGGCGGCCATGCGCACACGCTCCGGCAGACGGTGGTCGGCCTGACGGCCGGGCAGAGCCTGGCCGAGCACGACAACATGGGCGAGGCGACCTTGCTGGTGCTCAGCGGCACACTGATCCTGATCAGCGGCGCCAACGAGTGGAAGGGCTCGGCGGGCGACCTGATCGTGGTGCCCAAGGCGCGCCACAGCGTCAAGGCGATCGACGACGTCGCGTTCCTGTTGACCGTGGCGATGTAGTCGCCGCCCTGCGGGTCCGCACCGCGCCCGGACCGGCCGGGCATTAGGGTGTCGATCATGGGTGAGCCGCAGCCGATTCTCGAACCGCTCACACCGTCGGCGATCTTCTTGGTCGCCACGATCGACGAGGGTGGCGAGGCAGCGGTCCGTGATCTGCTCGCCGACATCACCGGCCTGCGTCGCTCGGTGGGCTTCCGCCTGCCCGGGGCGAACCTGACCTGTGTCACGTCGATCGGCTCCGACGCCTGGGACCGCCTCTTCGCCGGGCCGAAACCCGCTGAGTTGCATCCGTTCCCCGGTTACGTCGGCGCCCGCCACACCGCGCCCGCGACACCGGGCGACCTGCTGTTCCACCTCAAGTCCGAGGTGCAGGACGCCTGTTTCGAACTGGCCATGGCCATCGCCGACCGGCTCGCGGGCGCGGGGACGATCGTGGACGAGACCGTCGGCTTCCGCTACTTCGAGCAGCGCGACCTGCTCGGCTTCGTGGACGGCACCGAGAATCCGGAGGGCCGCGCGGCCGCCGCGGCCGCGCTGGTGGGCGCGGAAGACCCGCAGTTCACCGGCGGCAGCTACGTCATCGTGCAGAAGTACACCCATCCGCTGGCGGACTGGCGCGCGCTGTCGGTCGAAGAACAGGAGCGGGTGATCGGCCGCACCAAACTGGACGACTTCGAACTTCCCGACGAGATCAAACCCGCCGACTCGCACGTCGAGGTCAACACGCTGATCGATCCGGACGGCACGGAACGTCAGATCCTGCGCGGCAATATGCCCTTCGGCAGCGTCCGCGAGGGCGTGTTCGGCACCTACTACATCGCCTACGCGGCCACGCCGAGCGTCATCGAACGCATGCTCACCCGCATGTTCCTCGGCACCGACGAGGCCGCCTATGACCGCATCCTGGATTTCTCCGTCGCCCACACCGGCACCTCGTTCTTCGCACCCACCGTCGATTTCCTCGACGATCTGCCGCCCGCGCCGTGGGAAACGGCGGAACCGGCGGTGTCGGTGGAGACCGACGGCGGTCCCGCAGATCTGCCCGGCACCGCCGCGCCCGCGGGCGACGGCGCCCTCGGTATCGGCTCGTTGAAAAGGAGCACCCGGTCATGAACAACCTCCATCGCGAACTGGCGCCGATCACCGCCGAGGCGTGGGCGGCCATCGAGGAGGAGGCGACGCGCACGTTCAAGCGGCACATCGCCGGGCGGCGCGTCGTCGACCTGTCCGGCCCGCACGGCATCGACTACTCCGCGGTCGGCACCGGGCACACCACGGCGATCGACTCGCCCGACCCCGGAGTGTTCGCCCGCCAGCGGGTGGTCGCGCCGCTGGTCGAACTGCGCGTGCCGTTCACGCTCTCCCGCGAGGAACTCGACAACGTGGAGCGCGGCGCCCAGGACGCCGACCTGGACCCGGTGAAGGACGCCGCGAAGAAAATCGCGTTCGCCGAGGACCGCGCGATCTTCGAGGGCTACCCGGCCGCGCACATCACCGGCATCCGCGCCAGCGCCTCCAACGAGCCGATCACGCTGCCCAGTGACACCCGGCTGGTCCCCGAGGCGATCGCGCAGGCCTTGAGCGCCCTGCGGTTGGCCGGTGTCGACGGGCCGTACTCGGTGCTGCTCAGCGCCGAGTTGTACACGGCGGTGAGCGAGACCGCCGACCACGGCCACATGATCCGCACGCACATCGAGCGGCTGATACCGGAAGGCGAGATCATCTGGGCGCCCGCCATCGAAGGCGCGATCGTGCTCACCACCCGCGGCGGCGACTTCGATCTGCGCATCGGCCAGGACCTGTCCATCGGCTACCTGTCGCACGACAGCACGTCGGTCCAGCTGTACTTCCAGCAGAGCCTGACGTTCCTGGTGTACACCGCCGAGGCCGCAGTACCGCTGACCGTCTGACGGCCGGAGGTGGGAAACGGCCGGGTGTGCGCCGATGGCGCGAGGCGGTAGCCTGAGCCGGAAATGCGCCCGAGGCAGGTAGGTGAGATGACAACGGTGCGAGCAGGTGTGGTCCCGACCCAGCGCGCCGCGCTCTACAGCGTGTCCGGCATCCTGGCGACCGTCACGATCTGCGGCTCGTTCGTCGCCGCGTTCGGAGTGAACCGGGTGTTCACCGGCCTGCTGGCCGGGACCGTCGTCGGGATAGCGGTGCTGGCCGCGCTGTTCACCAGGGACGCCATCGTGCTCACCGACCACGCCATCTACCGGCGCAAGCCCTGGACGGTCTCCAGCATCCCGTGGGACCGGGTGGTGGCCGGGCGGTTCACCCTCGACGAGCGCGCCCGCTGGTCGCTGGCGCTGGATCTGTCCGGCGGCGACGAACCGCACGGCGAACTGGTCCTGCTGTCCATCCCGCCGGTGGTCCGCCCGGTGGCGGGCGCTTACGACCTGCGCAAACGCGACCAGGTGACGGAGATCCGGGCGATCCTGCGGCACAAGCGGATTCCGGTGACCGTGCTCCCGCAGATCGCGGGGGCCCTGCAGGAACACTGGCAGATCGCGCCGCCGACGCGCTGAGACCGGCGGCGGTGCGTGCGGATGTGGGACGCCGTGGGCCGGTTTCGGTTACGTTGACAGACGTGTCCATGCCGAAGGGCGCCAACGTGCCGGTGCCGAGTTCCGCCGTCCGGATCGAAGTGGGCCGGCGCGCCGGGGCCGACGTGCCGGACGCCGACGCCTCCGCACTGCTGGTGGTGTCCGGAAAGGTGCGCTCGGACCGCGATTTCGTTTTCTACAACCAGCCCGCCCACCCTTCCGGGGCCGTCCGGCACGAGGGCAAGCGGCCGGGATCGGTCGTGCTGGACGTGCTGTCCGCGGACCTGGCGCGGATCGAGTCGCAGATCGACGGCGTCGTGATCGCGGCGTCCACCGAGGGCGGCGCGGTCGGGCAGCTGGACGGGCTGTTCGTGCGCGTCGTGGACGCGGGCACCGGTGCGGAACTGGCCCGCTTCGACAGCATCGGCGCGACGAACGAGACCGCGGTGGTGCTCGGCGAACTGTACCGGCGCGCCGGCGGATGGAAGTTCCGCGCGGTGGGCCAGGGGTACGCGTCGGGTCTGGCCGCCCTGGCCGCCGACTACGGCATCAGCGTGGACGACGCGCCCGCCCCGCCCCACGAATACAC
>NZ_JABLTE010000045.1 GCF_013315795.1 Nocardia barduliensis | reverse complement strand
GCCCCACTCCAGGCTGAACGACTGATAGCTCCTGACCTGACTCGGGCATCCTCAGTTCCGAAGGGCAAGCCGCATACCCCACCGCGCCCGACCTTTATCGCTGACGACTCGGCGGTCAAGAAACGGCAGGTCAAAACCTTCAGTCCTGGTGATGCTCGCTGCCATGGGGTCTTCGGCTCAAATCCGCCTCGGGGCCAGAGGGACACCCGGCCGCCGTCGGGGACCCGCGACTGGCTACCAACGGGAGAACAACCGGCCGCCCATGGGGAGAAATCAACTGGCCATCGACACGTGTCATGGGTGGGCGCCACCGCGGAGCCAGTCGGTCCACGGGAGGCTCCAGTCGCCGTTGTGCCAGATATCGAGGGGGTCGCCGCCGGTGTTGCGGACCTCGACCACGTCGCCGGGGATGACGAAGTCATAGAACCATGCGGCGTCGGCAGGGGAGAGGTTCAGGCAGCCGTGTGAGACGTTGGTGTTGCCTTGGGCCCACATGCTCGAGGCCAGTTCGTGCACGAAGATTCCGTCGTGGCTGATGCGGACCGCGTGGTTGATGCTCGTGCGGTAGCCGAGCGCGGAGTTGGTGGGCAGGCCGTAGGTGGCGGAGTCCATGATCACCGGGTTCATTTGGTCCAGCACGGTGTAGATGCCCGGGCGGGTCCAGAACGACATGACTGTGCCGCCGACGACCGCGGTGCCGCCCATGCCCATCGATGTGGGCATGGTGCGCACGAGTTTTCCGTTGTCGAAGACATCGATCTGCTTGGTGCTGTCGTCGGCGATCGCGACGTGCGCGGGCCCGATGGTCACTGAAACCTGTTGGTCGCGCAGTCCGTAGCGGCCCTCGCCGAGCGCGCGGCCGAAGAGTTCGGCCATGACCGTGATCCTGGTTCCCGGTGCGTGATAGTGCTCCGGCCGCCAGTGTGCGTTCTGATCATCGAGCCAGTACCACGCACCGGTGACGGCCGGCTGGGTGGTGACCTTCAGGTGGCGTTCACCGGCGACCCGATCCACGGGTTCGTCGAAATGGGCGACGAGCACGAAACCTACTCCATAGGTGTCGTTTTCGGCCAGCTCGACGAGATTGGCAGAGCGTAGGGAGACGTCGATGAGCTGTCGCGGTCGCACTGTGGTGCAGGTGGTCGTCGCGGTGACATCGCCGGTTTCGCCGTGCGCCACGGCTTTCGCTGTGTAGGTGTGTCCGTAGCCGAGTGGTTCGGCGCTGGTCCAGGATCGATGATCGGGTGCCCATGCGCCGGGCAGCGATCTGCCCGTTTCATCGATCCATTCGACCGACCGCAGCGTCCCGTCGGTGACGGTGATCGTGGCGGGACTGCGCGCTTCGACATCGCGGGTGCCGGGTGCGGGATCGAATCGGATGGTGGCGGGTTCGGGTGGCGGCGCCAAGTCTCGCGCCCACCCGCATCCGGCCAGGCCGAGGCCGCCCACACCGGCGAAGCCGATCAGCAGCCGACGACGTCCCACTGCCACCGTCCATCTCCCTTCTGCCAGATGCTGGGCCGACCTATTTCGCCAGCATGCGGCAGCTACGCACCTCCCGTGACACTGACGATCAGCATCTCCACCGATCCGCCGCACAACCGATACCGTTCGTCGATCGATCGACCCGGCCACGTCGGTCATCACATAGTGCGAGACCGTTGCCCTCGCCCCGGGCATCCCGTGCCGGCGGGCCCAGCTTCAGCGCCCTGACCAGCAGCGTCAACGATCAAGTAGTCCGGCCGGAGTAATTAGAATGACGATGTGCAGCGCGCTGCGGAGACCGCCCCTTCGCGTGTCGTGGTCCTCGGGTCCGGATTCGCGGGTCTGTGGGCGGCGCTCGCGGCGGCCCGGAGGCTCGATGAGCTCGGTGTGGCGGCCGGAACCGTCGATGTCACGATGATCAGTTCCACTCCATACCACGACATCCGCGTGCGCGACTACGAGACCGATCTGAGCACGTCCCGCCTCCCACTGAGCGCTCTTCTGGATCCGGTCGGAATCGAGCACATCATCGGCGAAGTGACGGCGATCGACCCGGTGGCGCGGGTCGTGGAATCCACCGCGGGCGCTCACGGCTACGACCGGCTGGTGCTCGCGGTGGGCAGCCAGGTGGTCAAACCCGATATCCCAGGCCTGCGGGAGTTCGGTTTCGACATCGACACCCATGACGCAGCGGCCGGACTGCAAGCCCACCTGCGCAGGCTTGCCGAGGACCCCGACGACCCAGCGGCCGCGACAGTAGTCGTCGTCGGGGCAGGTTTGACGGGGATCGAAGAAGCGACCGAGCTGCCCGCGATGCTCGCCGACGTCTTCGCCACGCGTGCCGTCGCACCGCGGGTCATCCTGGTCGACCGCAACCCGTTCGTCGGCTCGGACATGGGCGCCTCGGCGCGACCGGTCATCGAGGCGGCGCTGGCCTACATCGGGATCGAGACCAGGTTGGGCGTCGGGGTCGTCGCCATCGATGAACGCGGCGTGACGCTCTCCTCGGGTGAAGTGGTGACCGCCGCCACCGTAGTCTGGTGCGCAGGCATGCGGGCCAACCCGCTGACCGCAGACTTCGGCGTCGACCGTGACCGGCTGGGTCGACTCCCCGTCGACGAATATCTGCGGGTCTGCGGTGTGCCCGGGGTATTCGCCGCCGGTGACGTCGCCGCCGCACGAATGGACGACGAGCATATGTCGGTGATGTCCTGCCAGCACAGCCGCCCGATGGGCCGATGGGCCGGATACAACGTCATCGGCGATCTTCTCGGCAAGCCCATGAAGCCGTTGCGGATCCCCTGGTATGTCACGGTCCTGGATCTAGGAACGGCAGGAGCGGTGTATACCGAGGGCTGGGACCGCCACGTGGTCGCGTGCGGCGAGGAGGCCAAAGACACCAAGCGCGCCATCAACACCCGGCGTATCTATCCTCCGTTGAACCGCGACCGCGACGCATTGCTGGCCGCGGCCGCGCCCGAACTGCAGACCGCGCCCGAGCACGGACATTAGCTGCGCGACGGACGCCCGGTAGTGCGCCCTATTCTGGTGCCTGGAAGCCGCCGATCTTCTCCTCGAGCAGTTCGGCCAGCCGCAGTGTGGTGCGGTCCTCGAACATCGGACCGATGAGCTGCACTCCCACCGGCAGTCCCTCGGGGGACCGGCCCGCGGGTATGGCGGTGGCGGGCAGGCCGGGCATGGTGGCCACACCGGCCCAGACGAGCTGGTCGAAGTACGGGTACTCGACGCCGTCGATGTCGATGTGCCGGTTCTCCAGACCTCCGTTGTGGTCGTGCGGGAAGGCGGGAGTGGGCGTGATGGGGCACACCACGGCGTCGAACTCGGTGAAGAGCTGCCGCCAGCCGTGGCGGTGGAATTCGCGACGGTTGTTCGCCTCGACCCAGTCGCGGTGACTGAGCACCATGCCGCGCAACCGCGCCGCATCGAGACTCCGGTCGTCCGCACGCAGGGCGGCGGCGTGAATCTGCAGCTGTTCGTACACGTCGACGGAAATACCCGCGGCGGCGTTCGACAGCATCAGCAGCATGTAGAGCGTCGCCGCTTCGGTCGGATCGGGCAGCAGCGGACTGCGCCGTTCGACGCGGGCGCCCTCGTCGACGAGCGCCTCGGCGACCCGGTTCACGCCCACCCGCACCGCCGATCCGGTCGGAATGAGCGGATGGTCCTCGATGATCAGGACACGGAAGTCCAACAGCCGCTCGTGGCGCGCGGGCGGCAGTGCGACGTCGTAGGCGACGGCGTGGGTCAGCGGGTCCGGTCCGGCCATCACGTCGAGCAGCAGCGCGAGGTCGCGGGCGGTGCGCGCCATCGGGCCGACGACGGCGAGGTCGAGGTCGATCGGCGAGGCAGGCGCGGGCGGCGCGACCATGCCGCGGGTCGGCGCCAGCCCGAGTGTCGGCTTGTGCGCGTAGACACCGCAGAAATGCGCGGGGGTGCGCAGCGAACCGGCGAGGTCCGAGCCGATGGACAGCGCGCCGAATCCGGCCGCCAGGGCCGCCGCCGAACCGCCGGACGACCCACCCGACGTGCGGCCATGATCCCAGGGATTGTTGGTGGTGCCGTAGATCTCGTTGAAGCTTTGGATGTCTCGCAGCATCAACGGCACGTTGGTCTTACCGAGCAACACCGCGCCGGCCGCCTTCAACCGCGACACCTGTACCGCGTCCTCGGCAGGCACATAGTTCCTCTGCGGCGGCATGCCCCAAGTCGTGGGCAGCCCGGCGATG
The DNA here is from genome assembly GCF_013315795.1 of Nocardia barduliensis. Lineage (GTDB taxonomy): Bacteria > Actinomycetota > Actinomycetes > Mycobacteriales > Mycobacteriaceae > Nocardia > Nocardia barduliensis. The sequence goes on along the minus strand of NZ_JABLTE010000045.1, from coordinate 56,121 downwards.
TTGTAGGACTCCTTGACGGTCACCGGGATGCCGAGCAGCGGCCGGTCCTCGCCGCGAGCGCGCGCCTGGTCGGCATCGCGTGCGGCGGCCCGCGCACGGTCGAAGTCCGGCACACAGATCGCGTTGATCATCTTGTCGTCGCGCTCGATACGGGCGATCGCCTCGTCGGTCAGTTCCACCGAGGTCACCGCGCCGACACGCATAGCAGCCGCGAGTTCTTCGGCCGACCGGAAATTCCACTCCATGAATCCGACGCTATTGGCCTGCCGCAGAGGACATAAAATGCCGCTCCGCACAACGGGACAGAGGTCTCGATGCTGATCATGTTCCGCTGGGCCACGGACTATTCGCCCGACCGCCGGCCACGGCGACACGCGGCGATATCGGTGTCGGAAAATGCATGACAGAAGTGTCCAGAGGGGGAGTCGACTACTACGCACACGCGCTTCGTCGACCACAGGTACTGACGATGGCGTAAGCGTCTGCGCCGCTCGAACAGCGCGGACTCCGGCCGATTGCGAGACGGCATGTGACGTGCTGACACGCCGGAAGCGGTGTGGCGGCAGCTCCCGGCGAATCCGCTCATATCAAGCGCGAGCTGGGTGCCAGGTGGTGACCGCCCAAATGACCGCGACGTCGAGTGCGATCACAAGGATCGACCACCCTGGGTAATAGGGGAGCCACAGAAAGTTGCCGAGGATGGACAGACTGGCGAGCATCACGGCTACCACTCTTGCCCAGGCCGCTCCCGTCATCAGTCCGAGTGCGGCGATCACCAAGAGGACGCCGAGGACGAGATGGATCCATCCCCATCCGGTTGTGTTGAACTGGTAGGTGTACTCAGGTCCTGTTACGTAGATTTCGTCTTTGGCGATCGCGGAGATTCCTTGAAGAATCGAGGCGATGCCGGTGATCATCAAGAGGGCCGCCGCACCGATCGACGTGCCGGCCGCGACGGCCTGTCTGGTCGGGGACTGGTCGGGTTCGGTTGTCCTGGCCATGTCACACCTCTACTGTGTGGTCGTCTGTTCGGATATCGCGCAACAGCCCGTAACCGCCGCGCGGTTGATCGGAGACCAGTCGGCTGGCTCCGAGTGAGCCGTTTCCGAAGAGTGATTTACGGAGCAGTCGCGAAAGGCGCTGTCTTCCGAGGATGACTGATGTATGCACGGGTTTGATGGAAAGCATTTTCGCATCTCGACTCGGCGGGCTTCGCGACTCCCCCTTGTTTCTCGTAGGCGTGGCCACTTACATTCGGTAATTCCGCCCGCCACGGCTGGAGAGGGCCAGCGGAAATCTTTAGATCACACACCGCGTTGTGTGTGATCCAGACCACGATAACACTGCCCGGTCTCACTTGTCTGCAGGTGCCGAAGCCGGTTCGGTAGGAGTGCACTCCAGATGACCGCGCTGGCAACCGCGCCCGTCGATTGGCGTCGGAGCCTCGAGCAAAAACCACTCCGAGCAGTGGCAACTGTCCGATTGGATCGTCTTGTGAGCGTTACCGAGACCCCCGGAGAAGTACGTTGTCGAGCTGATCTGCTATTGCCGGGCCCTCCCTTTCCGTGCGACGGGAGCGCACACTGAACAAGAGCGATTGCGTATGGCGTGGGCGGCGTTGGGGTGAGACAACTTCTGATTATGCGCGATGTCCAATATTTATGAGTAAAGGAGTGCTTGTGAACGCTTATCCTTCGATCGCTGAGCATGGCATCGTCGGTGATCTGCAGACTGCGGCTTTGGTTTCGGCGGCGGGGACGATCGACTGGTGGTGCACCCCGAGATTCGATTCGCCGAGCGTTTTCGCGTCGCTGTTGGACAGCGAGCGCGGTGGTTTCTGTAGGTTGGCCGTCGATTCTGCGGTGGAGAACGCGGCGGTTCGGCAGCTGTATATGCCTGACACAGCCATTCTCGTCACCAGGTTCATGGCGCCGGACGGGGTCGGTGAGGTCGGGGACTTCATGGACCCGATCACGGATCCGGTGGCCACCGATCGACACCGGTTGGTGCGAGTGGTCCGGGTGGTGCGAGGAACCCTGCCGTTCACTCTCGTCTGCCGACCGCGGTTCGACTACGGTCGTGGGTCGCACCAACTCGAAATGGTCGACGACCGAGCGGCGGTCTTCCACGGTCCGGGAACGGACCTGCATCTGCAGGTGACCGATCCGGTGACGCTGGAGTCCGACGACGGGGACATCACCGCCCGGTTCACACTCTCCGAAGGCCAAACCGCGGTAGTGGCGTTGACCAGCATGGCGAGCGGGGGCTCGGCGCCTGCGCATCCGGGGCGGGACGATACGGCGGCCGACTTGGAGCGGTGTCGCAGCTTCTGGCAGTCCTGGTTGCGTTCGTCCAAGTATCGGGGCCGGTGGCGGGACATGGTGAATCGTTCGGCCATCACATTGAAGTTGCTGACTTACGCGCCGAGTGGGGCGCCGATCGCCGCGGCGACCATGGGCCTGCCCGAACAAGTGGGCGGCGAGCGCAACTGGGATTACCGCTATACCTGGATTCGGGATGCATCCCTGTCGGTGCGCGCGCTGATCGATTTGGGCTTCACCGAGGAGGCCTACGCCTTTCGGCGCTGGTTGCGCGACCGTCTCGATGCCGGCGATACCGCCTCGGGTGAGCCGTTGCAGATCATGTACCGGATCGATGGCGACCCGCGGTTGGAGGAGGAGGTACTCGACCACTTGGAGGGCTATCGGGGTTCGGCACCGGTGCGGGTCGGCAATGCGGCGGCGGATCAGATTCAGCTCGATATCTATGGTGAGGCTGCCGACGCCTTGGCTCAGTCTCCGGACATCGGTGGAATCTGGGGGTGGAGGTCGTTCGCGAATCTCACCGACTGGCTGGCCGAGCACTGGGACCGGCCGGACGAGGGAATCTGGGAGACGCGCGGGGGGCAGCAGGAGTTCACCTACAGCCGTCTGATGACTTGGGTTGCGTTCGACCGTGGTGTCCGGTTGGCCACCGACTTTTCTCGTCCGGCGAATATTGCCCGCTGGACGCAGGCGCGTGACGAGGTGTTCTCGCAGATCGTCGAACGCGGCTGGAGTTCGAAGCGGCAGGCGTTCGTGCAACATTACGCGACCGATGTGCTGGATGCGTCGCTGTTGCTGATGCCGAGAATGGGTTTTCTGTCTCCCAAGGATCCGGCGTGGCTGAGCACCCTGGATGCCATGGACGACGAATTGGTCAGCGACAGCCTGGTCTACCGCTATGACCCCGAAGCGTCCCCGGATGGTCTGCGCGGCGTAGAAGGCACCTTCAACCTGTGCAGCTTCCTGTATGTGGAGGCGCTGGCCCGCGCGGGACGGCTGGCCCAGGCCCGGTATGCCTTCGACAAGATGCTCACCTACGCCAATCACGTGGGTCTCTTCGCCGAAGAGATCGGCCCCTCCGGCGAGCAGTTGGGAAATTTCCCGCAGGCGTTCACCCACCTGGCCCTGGTCGCGGCCGCCATGGCTCTCGACGAACAACTAGACCGCGCCGAAGCTCAGCCGGCGGCGATGTCCGGTTAAAGGCCGAGCCGCCGAATGGCCGGGACCGGTGTGTCCAGCCCACCCCGGGGAGCGCTTGTTCCGCTGGCGCTCGCTCAGTTCATCTGCAGCTTCGCCGGGTCCAACATGAATGTGATGATCAACGACATCAGCGCTGATCTGGACACCACCGTGCAGGGTGTGCAGACCGTGATCACGATCTTCCTGTTGGTGATGGCGGCGCTGATGATTCCGGGTGGCAAGATCACCGACCGGTACGGCCGCAAACGTTGCTTCATGGCGGGCCTGATCGTGTACGGCATCGGCGCGGTGCTCAGCGCCCTCGCGCCTGGGCTGGGCGTGCTCATCTTGGGCAACTCGATTCTCGAGGGTGTCGGCACCGCGATGCTGATACCGCCCGTCTACATCATGACGACCCTGCTGTTCACCGAAGCAAGCTCTCGCGCACGAGCGTTCGGCGCGATCATGGCGATGGGTGGGATCGGCGCCGCAGCGGGACCCCTCCTCGGCGGGCTCATCACCTCCGGACTCAGTTGGCGCGCGGCCTTCGCGTTTCAAGCATTGGTGGTCGGCTTGATCGTGTTGCTCGGCCGCCGCATCACCGACCCGTTGTCACCGGACCCGGCCAAGTCGTTCGACATCTCCGGCGCGGCATTGTCTGCGATCGGCTTGGTCTTGCTCGTGATGGGGATCCTTGCCGCCGACGAGGACATCCGGCTGATGTTCGGGCTGCTCGCCGCTGGGGCGGTGGTCTTGACGTGGTTCTTCCTCTCGATCCGCGCGAAGGAACGGGCTGGGCGCGAGCCGTTGATCTCGACCGGCCTTTTCCGTAACCGCACTTCCAACCTCGGTCTGATCACCCAGAACGTCCAATGGCTGATGCTGATGGGGACTTCCTTCGTAGTCGCCGCATATCTGCAGGTTGTCCGGGGATACAACGCCATTCAGACCGGCGTCATCTTCACCGCCGCCACGGTAGGGCTGCTGGTGTCCTCGCTGGCCGCGGCGCGGCTGTCGCGGCGGCGAGCCCAGCGCACTCTCATCATGGCCGGGTTCATCGTGACAGTCGTGGGTATCGGGGCGTTGCTCGCTTTGGCAGGCCGCTCCCTCAACCCGTGGGCTTTCGCGCCTGGCCTGCTGCTGATCGGGGTGGGGCTGGGCGTCATGCTGACCCCGTCGGTCACTGTCGTCCAATCCAGTTTCGACGAGGACCAGCAGGGGGAGATATCCGGATTGTCACGCAGCGTCTCGAACCTCGGCTCCGCACTCGGCACGGCCATCGCGGGGACCATCCTGGTCGCGGGCCTGACAAGTCACGCCTACGCGGCCGCGTTGATCATCCTCGCCGTCATGGGGATCGTCGGATTACTCGCCGCGGCGTCGCTGCCCCGCGGCAACAGCCCACGAGGCCGCCGAGTGCGTGATGACCGCGGTGTGCCGGGCCTATGACCACCCGCCGGTGGATCCCGCGCCGCGGTGTCGAGGTCTACAGTTCCCGACAAGTTCGGCGCAGGAAGGACAGCGGACCAGCACGCGCCCGATCGCCGGAAGCGGTCGACGCGGCTGGAGGGTCAGACGAGGAAGAGGGCTGATGGACGCCGATTCGCATGCGTTGTTGCACGGGCCCTTGTTCTCGCGCACCGCGCCGCTGGATCGCGACAATGCGGCCAGCCGCATCAGCGCCTACGTCTACGGGAACGTCCTGGTTCTCGCGGCACTGGTGCCGGTCGCCGCGGGGGACAAGCACGTAGGAATCCTCGTGGTCCTCGGGACAGCTTTGTCGACGTTCGTCGCTCATGTATTCGCCGAAACAGTCGGACACAGCGTGCGTCGGCGCAGTGCACTGTCGAAGGCGGAGAAAATACGCGACTTGCGCAACTCGGTCCCGATCCTCAGTTCCGCCGTACTACCGTGCACCATTCTCGCGACTGGATGGCTGGGGTGGCTGGAGCCCAGGACCGCGCAGGTCGTCGCGGAAATCACCGTTCTGATCCGCATCGGGGGCATTGTGTTCGTCATCGGCCGGCTCAATGGTGAGCGACCGACGCGAGAGTCGCTATTCGGTGCTGTCCTGCTGACGGTCATCGCTGCGACCGTTGTGATCGTGAAGATCTTCCTCGGCCACTGAGGCACGCAGCTCGGCGGGATCGAGGATTCCGCCGGATGACGCTCGATGACGGGACAACCGTCGACCAGGAAACGTGGCTGCGCGCCGAGAGAATTCATAGTTGCCCTACAGTTGCCAGAACCTACTGAGTTCGCGGTACGGTGACGGTTACGCTTACCGCGTGCCAACCAATCTGACCGATAGTGCACCCGGTCGTGGACCCGGTTCCGGCGTCCGGAGTAGGCATCATCGCGGGCTGCCGCACCGCTATTCGTTCGGTGGGCTGCTAATCGCAGTGATCTTCGTGTGGCTGTCGCTGACACCGACGTTGCTGCCGCGCGGTCCGTTCTTCCAAGGACTGGTCACCGGGCTATCGGCGGCAATCGGCTACGGCATCGGCGTCCTCGGCTCGAAATTGGTTCGGTATCTCGTGCAGCGCGAGGCGCCACCCGGTGTGCAAAAGGTCGTGCGTCGGGTGGTCTTGATCATCGGGATCATCGGAACCTTGCTGATGCTCGCCTGGTTCCGGGATTGGCAGTCGGACCTGCGGGCGCTGATGAATGCCGAGCCGTTCCCTCGGCCGGGCTATCTCGTCATGGTGATTGTTTCGGTGTTGCTTTTCGTCGGGTTGGTGGCGCTGGCCCGGATGCTGTCTCGCGCGGTGTCGGGGGTCGAACGCAAGGTCAGCCGGGTGGTACCGCGACGGATCTCAGCGACGATCATCGGTGTCGTGACGGTGGCGCTACTCGTGGTGTTGGTCAATGGGGTGGCGGTGCGCGTGATCATGTCCGGGCTCAATGAGTCCTTCGCCGCTCTCAATCAAGAAACCAAGGCCGGAGACGAGCCGCCGACCACGTCGCTGCGCTCGGGCGGACCGGGCTCGCTCGTCAGCTGGGATTCGCTGGGAAGGCAGGGCCGCGCGTTCGTCTCGCGTGGATCCACTGTCGAGGAATTGTCCGCTTTCCATGGGGGACGCCCCGCGCTGGAGCCGATCCGGGCCTACGCAGGGCTCGCCAGCGGGGGGCAGACGATCCAGGAGAACGCCCGGCTGGCAGCCGACGACCTCGAACGCGCCGGCGGCTTCGACCGCGCCGTCGTCGCCGTGGCGACCACCACCGGCACCGGCTGGATCAACGAGAGTCTGGCCTCCGCGCTGGAGTACATGTACAACGGCGACACCGCGATCGTCGGGCTGCAGTACTCCTACCTTCCGAGTTGGCTGTCGTTCTTGGTGGACCGGGAGCGCGCCCGTCAGGCCGGAGAGGCGCAATTCGACGCCGTGTACGACAAATGGAAACGACTGCCATCGCAGACTCGCCCGAAACTCGTCGTCATGGGTGAAAGCCTCGGCTCCTTCGGAGGTGAAAGCGCATTCGGCGACGTCGAGAACGTCGAGCTGCGCACCGACGGCGTGCTGTTCACGGGACCCCCCAACGCCAACGAGATATGGACCGACGTCACCACGAACCGCGATCCGGGCTCGCCGGAGTGGCTGCCGATCTATGAACGTGGGGAGACAGTGCGGTTCGGTGCGCGGGCACCGCAGGACCTTCCGCGCCCCGACTCACCGTGGGGGCAGCCGCGGATGGTCTATCTGCAGCATGCCTCGGATCCGATCGTCTGGTGGTCCCCGAAACTGGTTTTGAACGAGCCGGATTGGCTGCAGGAGCAGCGCGGGTACGACGTCCTCGACAGCACGCGCTGGTACCCGTTCGTGACGTTTCTGCAAGTGGCCGCCGACATGGCGGTGTCGACCAGCGTTCCCGACGGCCACGGTCACACGTACGTCGTCGACATCGCCGACGCATGGAGCGCGATTCTGCCGCCCGAGGGCTGGACGCCGGCCGACAACGACCGCCTGCGCGACATACTCGCCGGAGTCGGGGAGGACGGCTGAGCGTCGAACTAGTCGACGTGGTCGCGGGGATCTCGGCGTAGCGTTCGAATCGTCTCCACCGAGACCAGTTCGCACGACCATTCCTGACGGAACGAGCAGAAGGACAGTGAGCGCGGTGCGATCCGTGAAATTATCGGTGGCATTGGCTCGCGAAGTATCCATTGCGCGCACGCAGGCCGCGACCGGCTGGCTGCGAGGAACGCCGTATGGCCGGACGCTGCGCCGTGTGATCGAGGGCCTTGCCGAGGTCCAACTCGTGGATCGGTCGCTGGCGCTCGCCGCCCAGATCTTCACGTCGGTATTGCCGGTGATGATCGCCGCGTCGGTCTTCAGTGGCTGGCAGGCGCCGGCCGAGACGATCAACGACCAGTTCGGCTTCGACACCAGATCGCTGTACGTCGACGAAGCTTCCCTTGCCGCCGATCCGTCGATGGCCGCGTTCGGTGTAGTCGGCCTGCTGATGGTTCTGCTCGGCGGTACGTCGTTCGCCCGGGCTCTCGCGCGTGTGTATGAGGCGGTCTGGAAGGTTCCCCCGATCGGTCCGCGAGATGCCTGGCGGTGGTTGGCCGCGCTGCTGGCGGTCGCCCTCGCAGCCGGGCTGGTGGGACAGACGCGTGAACTCACGACAATCGGTTACGCCGGTCGACTGCTCGCCTCGCTGAGTGAGGTAATCATCTGGCTGTTCGTCTGGATGCTGGCTCCCTTTCTCCTGACGAAGGCAGCGCTGACCGGGCGTCTGCTATGGGCGTCCGGCGTGCTCACCGCGGTCGGACTGACCGCGGTACACGCGGCAGGCCGTATCCTCTTGCCTCGAATCACGACGAACGCCCAAGAAAACTTCGGCCCGCTGGGACTGGCCTTCACTTCGGTGAGTTGGCTTTTCGTCATTTCGGTGGTGATCGTGGGTGCGGCATCGATCGTCAAGGCACTGGCTCTGGACGAGACATGTGTCGGTCGCTATCTGCGCGGGCAGGCCGACGTCGACCAAGGATGACGCCGGCTGCGTTGTTGTTCTCGACGGAGATCTCGAAGCCCCGCGGCCGGTCTCTGCGATTGAGGCCGGCGAGATCACTGCTGCAATACGGGTTGTTACTGATCAGGATCGCTCGGGTTCCGTGTGCCAGCACTGATCACCAGGAAGGGGAGGCCGTACTCGGCGGCCACCACCGCCACGAGAGCCTGTGTCCCGTCGCCGCCGGCCACGCCCAGCAGGTCGGCTCCTCGGTCGACCGCCTGCCGGGCGACGGTAGTGGCGTCGACGGGAATGGCCGCCGCGAGAAACGCCAGTGCGAACGCGGCCCGCGCCCACCAACGCCGGGCTCGCGGGACCGCGTTACACCTCCCGCCACGCGGTGATCGTGCCGCCATCGATCGCCTTGCGCAACGCGGCATGATCGCGGGCGTTCTGGTCGGCGTAACTCTCGGCGAATGCGGCCATCGCTACCTCGAAGTCGTCCTCCGCGTCGAGGTAGCCGGCGATGGCAAACCGGTCACCGGCGCGTGCGTGGGCGTAGGCGAGCGCACATGCGCACAGGCGGCCGTAGCGAGTCATCAGTTCAGGGGACATGGTCTTGATGTCGGCGGACCCTTTGCCGTCACGCAGTTGACGAACGTAGAAGTCCCGGACCACTCCGTCTTCGCCCGCGCCTTGCTGCCAGCCCAGGAAGATATCGCTGGCAGCTTGCATCAGCCGCTGCCCGGCCACGACCCGCTCGCCCTGGTTGGTGAACGACGGGCCATCGAGGTGCTTCTCGAGTACCGACGGCTGGGCTTCCTTGACCTGCAGGAACAGTGGGTCGTTGCTCGGCCCGCGCAGGAGGACGATCCATGCCCGGGTGCCGACGCTCCCCACACCGACGACCTTTCGTGCCGCTTGAACGTACTCGAATCGCTCGAACAGGGCTCGCCGGTCGGGTTGCAACGTGTCGCGGTACTGACCGAGCCGCTGGATCAGCGCCCGGTTCAACTGCTCCGCGTCGGCGCCGGTGAAGATCTGCTCGACCGGGATGATCAGCGGCGGCGTGCTCGTGATCCGCGGCTGCCCGTCCACGACGGTGGTCAGTTTGGACAGCGCCTGGACACTGTCTCGGCTCCAGGACTTGTCGATCGTCTTCTTCAACCGTTTCCTGGTCGCGGAATCAAGGACTTCGCGCAGTTCGTCGACTCGGGTCACGGCGTCGATATGGGAGTACCAGACCTCGAGCTCTCCGTGTGTGGACTGCTGATTCATGATTTCGCGGTACTCGGCGGCGCAGGCGCGGATGTACTTCCTGCGTTGTTTGCCGGTGTGGTTGTTGTCGCGTCCGGCGACCGCGAGGCTCGCGACCAGTCGTTTGACGTCCCATTCGAACGGACCGGGATAGGTTTCATCGAAGTCGTTCAGGTCGAAGGCAAGGTTGCGTTCCGGCGTCGCGAAGAGTCCGAAATTGCTCAGATGGGCGTCGCCGCACAGTTGAGTGGTCAAGCCGGTGTCCGGAGCCTGCGAAAGATCCTCGGCCATGACCACGGCCGCTCCGCGGTAGAACGCGAACGGCGTGGTGTCCATTCGGCCGTATCGCACCGGAACGAGTTCGGGAATTCGTGTCGCGGCCTGGGCTTCGAGCAGCCCGAGTGGATCCCGGTCAACGCTGGGCCGGTACTCGGCCAGCACGCCGGACGGTGTCCGGCGCCGGACGGACCTGCCGTATTCGGCACGGTCGGCACTGGTCGATCGGGCGGACGCGTCAGTGCGCTCGTCGGGCTCCGCGACGGATTGATCGTTTCGCTCGGTCATGGTTTCGCCCCACAGTCGTGAGCCGCGCTCGAATCAGCAAGCCCTTCGCGTCGGGTTTCCGCGTTGCGACCGTCCGGATTCCGTCGAGCAGTGGTGTAGCAGCGAGTCGGCGTCGTCGAGCAGTCCCGATCCCGCCTCCGCGAGGAGAGTGATGTCGATATCCCCTTCGAGGCCGAGATCGGCTATGTCGACTCCGGAGAGGGTGCCGTTGGTATCCTTGCGGACGAACGCCAGATCGAGTATCGGAATTATTCCGCGCTCGACGAGGTCGCGCAACAATGGCCGAGCCGATCCGTTCGGAGGCCGATCGGCGGGAAATTCGATCACGACGTAGTCGATGGGACCTAACGCGTCGATATCGGTTTCGGTCACTGTAGCCCTCTTTCTGTCGCGAGAAAGGCAGTCGTATCGACCACGACTCACTTACAGAACTCGCTCTAGAATTGCTTCGAACCGATTGCCGCTGCCCGAGAATATGCTCGAAGTCATCGGCTCAGTGGTGCTGATGTCGGTCCCAGCGTACGCGCTTGATCGGCGCCACGTCGCTGTTTCTCGGCTGGTGCCGCAGAGTACTTACCGGATCCGATCCGGCGTGAATCGGCACATGGTTCATACGAGTTCTGCCTCGAAGCGGACGGCCGTAGTACCGCTTCGGCTGACTTCGGTCGCCGCCCTTGACATCACGGCGATTCAGCCGTTGCGACCTGGAAAGGTCAGTTCACCGCACGCTCGGCGGATCGCTCCGCCGAGACCGGGGCGGCGCCGCTCTCGCCCGAGACCGGGGCGGCGCCGCTCTCGCCCGAGACCGGGGCGCCGCCGCCAACCCCGACCGCACGACAACGGGTGCGTCGTGGACGACGAAGAATAGGCGCACGAGCCACCGGCACCGTTGGCTTCCGCGACCTTTGCGTTGTGCCCGTCTCCATTCTCAGTGAGGGGTGCCGATGGCTTCCGATGCGCGAGAGGATACGCCCGGCGGCAAGTTGACAGCCGATGAACGCGCCGAGTTGAAGCGGCTGCGTGCCGAGGTCGCCGCGCTGCGAACGAAGAGTCGCGGCGCCGCACAGTCGGTACGCCGACCGCCCCGGCACGGGTGGCGGTGGACCGCGGGCATTACTCGCACTTTAATTGCTGATCCGTCCCGCCCGCGACTGGCAGCAACAGCAAGGACTCGGGACGGACGCCGAGGCCGGAGTGCAAGCCGACAGATAACGTGGCGTGGCCGGATGTGTCGAGTTCCCCCGCCCTCCACGAAACGCGTGCGCTACCCGCTGTCGGTGGAGATGTCCCGCGGTGCAGGTTCGATGCGGTCTCACTTCATGAGTGCGACGTTGCGCCAGAAATTGACGAGGCTTTCGGTTCCTCCGAACAAGGTGGTGAAGTTGGTCGAGTCGACTATGACGATGTCGCCGGCGCGACGGTCGGTGGGTGGCAACCAGATGAGGGTGTTGAATTCGGTATTGCCCTCGGCGGTGAAGGGATGGGGTCGGTGGAGGTCGATGGGCTGGCGGGCGAGGAGCCGCACGGATTCGCTCCCGGGTGCGGTGAGGTGATAGTGCGGGAGATGGGGGTGGAAGTTGAACGTGGTGACATTCTCGAGCAGATGCGGGGCATCGAGGTCGCGGAACGTGGTCAACGGCGCGATGGATTTCGTGTCTCGGACGACGGCGGGACGGAGTCCGTACATGTTGTGCACCGGAACGTCGAGGGCTTTCATCAGTGAGCGCGTGTAGGCGCTGAAGCGTTGCTGGCGTGGTACCAGTGGGTCGGCGTGGTGGTCGTATTCGACTTGGCGTTGCTGAAGGTCGTCGGTGCCGCCGACGTCGTGGTGTGGCGCCAGAAGCAGACAGGTGTCTTCGCGTCGTAGCCACTCGTCGATGGCCGCGATCTCCTCGGGCTCGGCAGCTGCCTGACCGAGTACATGATCGAGGCCGAAGACCATGAGGGTGTCGGTGTCGGCGAGGATGCGTTCGTCGATGGGTAGTTCGAATCCGGCTTGATCGATGCGCTGGAAGACTGCGACAGGATGGCCGGTGGCCTCTGCGGCGACCTGCTGGAAGGTGAGGGTGGAGCGGTGGAACAGCTCCAGCGTTCCCGCGATGCCCTGCAGGAAGTGGGCGGTGTCGTATTCGGGTGTCTCGTAGGCGGGCCAGGTGGCCTGGCGCACTTCGGTCATGGTCGAGAAGCGGTTGTCCAGCGCGGCGGGATCGCGCTGGGCTTCCCACGGATAGCTCCAGGTCCAATAGATGCTCAATCGACGTCTGCCGGGAGTGTATGAGCGCGGCAGCTGATACTGGTTGTAGGTGCGTGCCGGAGTGAAGGTGCTCATGGTGCTGCTTCGTTGTCGGTGAGAGTGCAGAGGTACCGCAGGGCTCGAAGACCGGGCAGGAAGAAGTAAGCGCCACCCCTGAGCGTTGTGAACGCAGGTAATCCCCTGATGGTCCTGCGGATCGGGCGCTTGGGGATCTTGTATTCCAGGGTGCCGTCTTGAGTGCCGATGATCGGATCCCGCTCGTTGCCGAGTTCGTGGAACGTCTTGTCGTTGATCCACACGTTCTGGGCGAATTCGAACTGGCGCACCAGGCTCGCGCACAGCACGAAGGCCGCGATTCCACGTTCGGCGCCGTCCTCTGGAGCGCCTTCCGGAAGGTGTGGTCCGTAGGTTGCGCCGCGACGGATCAGCCGCCGGCGCTGCATGTGCACGGCGGTGTCGCGGGGATTCATTCTGCGGATGTGCGCGCCCAAAGGTGTCGCGTAGCCGTAGGGGTCCATGTGTTTGTAATTGAAATCGTTGTTCCGCTGCAGATCGGCGCCCAATTCGGGGTCGTCATGCTCGGGTGCGAGCACCAAGGGGGCGCCGCTGCGCCAGCGACCCATCAGTTTCGCGGCAAGCAGCTCCTGTTCCTCGGGGGTGTCGGTGTGCTCGGCCAGAAACTCACGGAATCTCCCGACGTGTTCCTGTAGGCGTCGGTAGGCCATGTAGCTGCCGTTGCGTGACAGCACTTCCGGTTGCGGCAATCCCGTCGGCGGGCCGTCCTCGTCCGGATATCCCAGAATGAACTCCCCGGCCTTGATCGGAGCGCCCGTGCCTGGCGTAGCGCGCTCTCCGGAGCCTTCGATCACCGGCTGCGACAATCGGTCGCGGTAGCCGAAATGGTCGTGCGCGTACTCCAACGGCGGAACGGCCGCCACATCGAGCGACGACAGCACTGTCACTCCAGCGCAGCCGGCGACCAGTCGATCGTGTGCTCGCACACAGCGAGCGCGCTCGGCGTCGTCTCGGGCGAAGAGAATCGCGATCGCGTGCAGTTCGTCTCCGGCCGATCCGTCGACCCAGTGTTCGGGGTGGTTCGCCCCGGTGTCACCGAGGATGCTCGACCGTGCCGCCATGCCTTGCCTGAACTCCTCGGGAAACGTCGCCAGCGACCGATCGGGTACACCGAGTGCGCGCAATCCAGTCCAGGTGAAGGCGAGCGCTACCCATCGGCGGTCGGTGGTCACGGAGCGCTGTGCGTCGGCGGCCGAGGCCGCTCGCTCGGCCATGGCCGACAGCCAGGCTCGCCCACCAGTGGCTCCGGCGAACGACAGGAACTCGTAGCGCCCGGTGAGGGCGGGGACGCGGGTCAGCAGAATGTGCTGGATATCGTCGAGTTCGAGCATCAGCGGACCTCGTGGCGCTACTGCATCTGGTCGAGCATGTCGGAGAACGCCGCCTTCACGCGCAGCGCCTTCTTGATCTCTTCCGCCGTCACGTAGGGGTACTCGCCGTACTCGAGGAAGCTCGGACACTGATGCTTGCGAAAGAATTCGACCACTGCATCGGTATTGGTCCTCCAGTCGTCGGGGAACCCTTCGAGGTTCACGAAGACGGTTGTGATACCGGTGGCCAGGAACAAGGCGACAGCGTCCTCGACGTACTTGTCGAAGTCGGTGTCGAAGATCCCCTGATACTGGAAACACAACCCGTCACCGATGTCGAACAGGACCCACCGCAGGTAGTGCAGTCGAAGCGGCGCCAGCACCGTGGGGTCTTCCGCGACCGCGGCCTCGATCTGCTTGCCGTACTCCCGGATCGCCGCCTCACGACCGGGTCTGACCTTCGCGATGATCGAAAAGCCATAATTGGCCGGTGTGCGGGGGAAAATCGGCCCGTAACGTCCCTGCTCGAGCTCGAAGTACCCCTCCTTCGGAATGGCCATCGCCGCCGGCTTGGACCAGTTCCCATCGCCTGTGGTCATGCCCGCCTCCGTCTCCGGCGGTTCGGTTCAGGCAGAGCCCGAGTCTCCGAGACCGCGCAACGCCGTTTTGTCGATCGATTCGTGCGGGGTCCGGGGCTGAGCACGTCGTCGTGCCCGTCGCCTGACCATCGAGCGGAGCGTGACGGCATCGGCGTGGACGGAAAAATGGTCTGCTCTCTCGGCAACCCGGTCGCAAAATGAGTGTTTTCATCTGTCACGAACGATCCGGCACTTATGACCTATCAGATCATTAGGGCATCGAACAGGATGACGACGCCTGCCGCCGCCAGAGCCACTCGTGGTGTCGACAGCTGGCGCAGATCCTGCCAGGATACTGCGGACCGCACCGCGGCGGTACTCACGCGGTGAGTTTATCAGCTGCGCCGATCTGCGACGACGCTCTTCAGTCGGTGTCCGACGCGGTCGCTCGTCAGGCGAGCAGTTACATGCGACAGAAGCTGGTGCACGTATATCCGATGTTTCGGCGCTTATCCTCCAGCCCTGGTACCGTCATCTCTCTGGGCCGATTTTCGAACGTTCGAACGGTGTACGCCACTCTCACCGTCGTGCGGGCGCGACGAACAACCCGCAAACACGAAGTTCGTTTTCAACCGAGGGCCGACCGGTGCTCCGATCATGCGGTACGCGGACTGCGCGTCGGCAACGACACGGGAACGATTCGCCCAAGGAGGCTCACAATATGGATTCGTTCTGGGATTACGTGTGGTACACGATCCTCGTGTTCGCCTTCGTCGCGTACCTGATCGTGCTGTTTCAAATTCTGGTGGATCTGTTCCGCGACCACTCCGTCTCGGGGGTAGCCAAAGCCGTGTGGGTGATCGGCTTGGTGATCTTCCCCTATCTGACGGCGTTGGTGTACCTGATCGTGCGCGGGCGGGGGATGGCGCTGCGTTCCCAACGAGCGCAGGTCGAGGCGAAGCATGCCACCGATGAGTACATCAGGCAGGTCGCGGGTAAATCTCCCGCCGAGAGCATCTCCGAGGCCAAGGCACTTCACGACTCCGGTGTCATCACCGACGCGGAATTCCAGCGTCTGAAGGCTCAAGCCTTGGGCAACCCCCTTTGAGCGAGGCGCCGAGGTCAGCCGGGTGCGATCGGCGCGAAGGGCCGCAGTGCCGTGGTCCCTGGTCCCACCACCGCGGCCGCGGATTCGGGCACTTCGTTCCACGCGCCCTCGAGGTCACGGAGAGGCTCGGACACCACGAAGCGGGTCTCGGCGCCGAGTTGGCGCAGGACTTCGACTTCGGGATGCAGTGCGCGCAGCTGGGAGATTTCGGTGGAGAAGAACAGCGACCGCGAGTGGCGCTCGCTGGAGTACCGGAATACCCATAACGACTCGCCGTCTGTGGTCGCGACGGTCATCTGAACCGGATGGTCGACGTCATACGTATGTCCGACGTCTTCGACGAAGCCGACTGCGCGAGCGACGGCATCGAAGGGATCATCGACGAGTCCGAACGTCATGGCAAGATAGAACAGGGCTTCCGTATCCGTGGAACCCTCGATGTACGGGAACAGATCCGGGTCGACGGCCATCAGAAGGTCGCGCCTGATCTTTTGGAACCCGCGCAGGACGCCGTTGTGCACCCACAACCATTGCCCGTATCGGAACGGATGGCAATTGCTGCGTTGCACCGCGGTCCCGGTCGAGGACCGCACGTGCGCGAGCATTATCGGTGTTCGCACCTGTTTGGCGATCTCGCGCAGGTTGCTGTCGTTCCAAGCCGGTTCGATGCTCTTGTAGACCGCTGGTTCGGCACCCTCGCCGTACCAGCCGATGCCGAAACCATCACCGTTGGTCGTCGTCTCGCCGAGACTCGAGTGCAGACTCTGGTCGATCAACGAATGTTCAGGGCGGAACAACAGATCCTGGACGAGGATCGGCTGACCCGAGTACGCCATCCACCGGCACATACAACGATTCAATCAGAACCGACCTCCCGGGCGGCAGCTTTCGTTCTTCGAAGAACGGTCTCGTCTCGGTCACAAATATCGAAATAGTGGGGCCTCATGTACTGACGCGGATGTGCCCTATCCCGACCGACTCCGATCAACACGAGTTCGACCGGTCGGGTAGAACGTCGGCTTTCTCGGCGGATAAATCTCGAACGATTACGTGGCGTCACCCGGTATGGGTGATGCGCGCATATCCACCGTAGGCGCAATCTGTCCGCTATCGAGGTCCCAGCGCCCTCCCGGTTCGAAGGGACAACCGAGACATGAGCATCCGCCACGGCCCGCTGGAACGAGTAACCAGACCTGGTCGATGGCGCGGATCGGCACAGTGGCCCACGTGGTGCCGACCGAATTGGTCCGCTCTGGCGCCGACGCATCGTCCTTCCGAAGATCGGCCAGATTCCGCGACGGCAGCCAGACGCCAACTCGTTCCGGCTGAGCAGCGTTCGTGTCCCGCGTCCAGGCCGCTCCCTGTCGTTCACCGTCGACACGACTGGCATCCCCGGCGACAACCACGGGACGGGGCAAGGCGGTGACACAGTGACGTGGGCTCTCCCCGCCATCGCCGCGGTACTGCTCGCCTTCGCGGCGATCTCCGGCCGTATCGCGGGCACCGCGATCACCGCACCGATCATCTTCACCGCCGGTGGTCTGGTAGTCGGAGGCACGGGCGTTGGTTTGATCGAGGTCGAAACGACCGCCGAGACCGTCAAACTGCTCGCCGAGATCACCCTCGCATTGGTGTTGTTCTCCGACGCCTCCCAGGTGGACCTGGCCGAGCTCCGAGCCGAGATCTCCTTGCCGGTCCGGCTGCTCGGCATCGGGCTGCCCTTGACCATCGTGGCGGGGTTCGGCGCCGCGCTCGTCGTGCTGGGTGAACTCAGCTGGCCCGAAGCGCTGCTGCTGGCGGTCGTCCTCGCCCCCACTGACGCCGCCCTCGGCCAAGCCGTGGTCACGCTGCCGGTCCTACCTTTGCCGGTGCGGCAAGGGTTGAACGTCGAAAGCGGCCTCAACGACGGAATCTGCGTGCCCCTGTTCTTGATCGTGCTCGCGCTCGCGCAAACCGAAGCCGGAGCCATAGGCCACGGCGCCGCGGCTCGGCTGGTCGGCGAACAACTCGGCTACGGCATCGCGGCCGGTGTCGGTGCCGGCGCGATCGCCGCCGCGGTCCTGTCCACCGCAAACCGACACCACACCATCGACCGGGCATGGGCGCAGATCGTTCCCCTGACGGCCGCCGCGCTCGCCTACACCGTCGCCGCGCCGGTCGGCGGGTCGGGATTCATCGCCGCGTTCGTCGGTGGACTGACCTTCGGGGCCATCCGAGACCGCAAGGAGCACGACAGCGCACCGGCAGGGTTACTCGAGGAGGCCGGTGACTTGTTCAGCGCGGTGACGTTCATCGTCTTCGGTGCCGTGCTGCTCGGGACCGCCCTGGACCAGCTGTCCTGGGCGGTATGCGGGTACGCGGTGCTCAGCCTCACCGTGGTCAGGATGACGCCCGTCGCCCTGTCGTTGATCGGGACGCACTCTCGCGCCCCGACTGTCGCCTTCGTCGGCTGGTTCGGTCCCCGCGGACTGGCCACCATCGTCTTCGTCATCCTGATCTTGGAAGAACACCGGGAGCTACCCCATCAGGATCTGCTCCTGAGCACCGCCGTCGTCACGATCGGGCTCTCGGTGATCGCCCACGGACTCAGCGCCGCACCACTGGCCCGGCGCTACGCCACCTGGTCCCACCACACCCCCCACCCGGAAGATCCGCCGACATCAGAAACTACGGACTGAGAACATGCCCTGCATGGGATACTCCCCGGATTCGGTCGCTGACACCGACACCGGCCGTAAGCTGTTCTGCAACAACGCGGGCTCCTCGGGCACGACCGAGAAAAGCCGCAACACCGAACCCCGAGAACGAATCTGATGCGCATCCATCAGTTCTTCGATGTGGTGGTCGGCTCGGGCAGCTTCCGCTCACCCCACACCTCGATGATCGCCCGCAATGACACGCACGCGCGGCAGTTCTGCGAATGGCCGGAGGGGGACGCGACCACTACGCAGACGCCTCTCACCAGCGGAAGCTATTCGTGATCGGCGTGTAGGACGCTGGCCGATCCGTCCGCCTTCCTGGTGGCGGTGTCGGCTGACTACGTCATGGGCTGCGTCAGTTGACAGATGTGGCGGTGGGGGAGCGGGAACCAGAGTTGAGGCTGACAACGTGCTTCAACGCTCCTGGAAAGGACAGATCATGGACATGAAGCTGGAGGTCGCCGTCGTGCCCGTCGCCGATGTCGACCGCGCGAAGGCGCGTCGCAGCTGCGGATCGTTCGCCGCGTTCACCGATCCCGATGGCAATGGTTGGTTCCTGCGGGAAATCACCCAGCGCGCACCCGGCCGCTGACCTCCATCGAAGGTGGAACCCATGTCCGACAAGAAACCTCGTAACTACGACGTGGTGGTCATCGGGGCCGGACCGGTCGGTGAGAATGTCGCCGACCGTACTCGCGCTGCCGGGCTGAGCACCGTGATCATCGAATCCGAACTGGTCGGCGGCGAATGTTCGTACTGGGCGTGCGAACCCAGCAAGGCCCTGCTGCGCCCCGCCTCGCTCTACCGTGAGGCCGCGACCTTCCCGGGAGTCGCCACCGCGGTCACCGGCGCGCTCGACGCGACCGCGGTGCTCGCACATCGCGACCGCATGGCGGCCGACTGGAACGATCGGGGCCAGGTCGAGTGGCTCGACTCCGTCGATGTCGACCTCATCCGCGGCCACGGTCGCCTCGACGGGCCCCGTCAGGTGACGGTCCACACTCCCGAAGGCGAGACCGTGCGGCTCACCGCCCGGCACGCGGTGGCGGTGTGCACCGGCACCTCCGCGGCGCTGCCGCCGCTGCCGGGCCTGGATGCGGTGCGGCCGTGGACGAGTCGCGAAGCCACCAGCGCCCCCGAAGTACCGGGCAGGCTCGCGATTCTCGGCGCCGGGGTGGTCGCCACCGAAATGGCCGCCGCCTGGCAGGCATTGGGTGCCCAGGTCACACTCATCGCCCGCGAGTCCCGGCTGCTGGGCCGCGTCGAAGCCTTCGCCGCGGACCTGGTCGCCGAGCGGCTCCGGGCAGCCGGGGTGGACCTGCGATTCGGCACCACCATCACCGCAGTGGATCGCGCGGGCGGCCCCGACGACACCATCCATCTCACTCTCGCCGACGGCACCCGGCTGGTCGCCGACGAACTGTTGCTCGCGACCGGACGCACACCCCGCACGCAGGACCTCGGCCTCGACACGGTCGGTTTGCAGCCGGGGGCGTGGCTCACCACCGACGACACGTTCACCGTGACCGCCGTCGACGGCGAGTGGCTGTATGCGGTCGGCGACGTCAATCACCGTGCGCTGCTCACCCACCAGGGCAAGTATCAGGCCCGCATCGCGGGGTCGGTCATCGCCGCCCGCGCGCTGGGGAATGCGCTCGACACCAATCGTTGGGGCCCGCATGCCGGGACCGCCGACCTCGAGGCGGTGCCGCAGGTCGTGTTCACCGATCCGGAGATCGCGGCGGTCGGCCTCACCACCGAGGACGCCGCCCGCGCCGGACGGACGGTGGACG
This sequence comes from Nocardia barduliensis, assembly GCF_013315795.1. GTDB lineage: Bacteria > Actinomycetota > Actinomycetes > Mycobacteriales > Mycobacteriaceae > Nocardia > Nocardia barduliensis. Next base: position 36,024 of record NZ_JABLTE010000045.1, on the reverse strand, counting down.
TGGTCGACTACGACAGCGGCCGCGTCGCCGGTGCGATCCAGCACGATCCCGGCTATCGCGGGCGGGCCCGCGTCCTGATCGATCCGGACCACCGAGTCATCGTCGGCGCGACCTTCGCCGGCGCGGGCGTCACCGAGCTGCTGCACTCGGCCACTATCGCCATCACCGCCGAGGTCCCTCTCGACCGGCTCTGGCATGCCGTCCCCTCGTTCCCCACCATAAGCGAAGTCTGGCTCCGCCTGCTGGAAACCTATCGCGACCAACAGCGTTCGCTCGCCCCGGGAGAGATCCGATGATCACCTACGAACGGCTCTACGTCGGCGGTTCCTGGACCGAACCGAGCGAACCGGCACTGCTGGAAATCCTCTCGCCACACGATGGCTCGGTCATCGGCCGGGCGGCGCAGGCGCAACCCGCCGATGTGGACCGCGCGGCATTGCATGCGTACACGGCGTTCGAAGGTCGCATCTGGCGTGACACCCCGCCCGCCGAGCGAATCGCGTTGCTGCGCAGATTCAATAAGTTGCGCGAAGACGAGGCCGACCGGATCGCCGACCTCATCACCGCCGAAAACGGTGCCGCCGCATGGTTCACCAAGGCCGGCCAGGCCGGACTGACGCGCCAGGCGAACGCCTACCTCGCTGCCGCCGAGCATTTCGACTGGGAGCGCACCCTCGAACCGTCGGACCCGAATTCCCGCGTGCGCAGCGTGGTGCGGCGCGAACCGGTTGGCGTCGTGGCGGCGGTGATCCCGTGGAATTCACCCTTCTCCTCCGCGACATCGAAGATTCTGCCCGCCCTGCTCGCCGGGAATTCGGTGGTGCTGAAGGTCTCCCCGGAGAACTCCCTGAGCATGGGCTTGCTGGCCGATCTGGTGGATCGAATCGGTCTGCCGGACGGCGTGCTCAGCGTGCTGCCCGCAGATCGCGAAACGAGCGAGTATCTGATCTCCCATCCGCGGGTGGACAAGATCGCGTTCACCGGCTCGACCGCGGCCGGTCGCCGGATCGCGTCCATCGCAGGGGCCCAGCTCAAACGAGTGAGTCTCGAACTGGGCGGCAAATCGGCGGCGGTGATCCTGCCCGATGCCGATCTGACGGCGGTGGTGAACGGCCTGAAGTTCGGCTCGCTGTTGAACAACGGCGAATCCTGCATTGCCCAAACCCGGATCCTCGCCCCGCGCTCCCGCTACGAGGAGGTCATCTCGGCGCTAGCCGCGCTGGTCGAGTCCCTGGCGGTCGGTGATCCCCGCGACCCGGAGACCTTCATCGGCCCGATGGTTCGCGGCGACCAGCAACAGCGCGTCCGCGACTACATCGAGATCGGCATCGCGGAAGGCGCCCGCCTGGTCTGCGGCGGCCCGCAGGTCCCGCCCGGCCTGCAGGGCGGCTTCTACGTCACCCCCACGGTGTTCGCCGATGTGACGCCGACCATGCGCATCGCGCGGGAGGAGATCTTCGGTCCGGTCCTGGTCGTGCTCGCCTACGACGACATCGACGACGCGGTCCGTATCGCCAACGACTCCGAATACGGCCTCTCCGGCGGCGTGTGGTCGGCCGACGAGGCCGCGGCGCTGGCCGTCGCCCGGCGAATCCGGACCGGCACGGTCACCATCAATGGCGCGCCGATCGGATTCGACGGTCCCTTCGGTGGCTTCAAGGCCAGCGGGATCGGACGCGAGTACGGCGTGGTCGGGCTTGGCCAGTACACCGAATACCAGACGATCACCGTCTGACACCGCTGGTAGGGTGGTCACGTGATTATCGAGGAAGTCGACAGACACTAGCCGCCCAGTCGAAGGCGGCGCATTCCTCGCACATTTCTCTCGGTTCCCGGACGGGTATAAACCGAGACCTTTTCGAGCCTGATTCGCCTTCGTCTGCTTCCGCATTGTCTTGAAATCACGCGGCCCGCTCGTTCACGAGCAGGAAAGAGTCGACGACCCATGTCCACATCCACGCAATCAGCGATCACCCTGCAGCACGTGTCCTTCGAATGGCCCGACGGAACCGTCGCGCTCTCCCAGCTGAACGGGACCCTGACCACCGGGCGCACCGGTCTGGTAGGGCGCAACGGCTCCGGCAAATCGACACTGCTGCGATTGATCGCGGGAATCCTGACCCCGACCTCCGGACGCATCGAAACCACCGGAGAGGTGGGCTACCTGCCGCAGACGCTGACCCTCGGCCATGACGACACCATCGCGGAATTGCTCGGCATCGCGGGCACGCTCGCGGCCGTGCGCGCGATCGAATCCGGCGAGACCGGGGAAGCGCACTTCGAGACGATCGGCGACGACTGGGACATCGAGTCCCGCGCCGACGAAGCGCTGCACGACATCGGTTTCAGCGCCGCCGATCTCGACCGCAAGGTGGGGGAGATCTCCGGCGGCGAAGCCGTGCTGGTCGCCGTCACGGGTCTGCGGATTCGGCGCACACCGATCACGCTGCTCGACGAGCCGACCAACAACCTCGACCGCGAAACACGTTCCAAGCTCGCGGAATTCGTGGACTCGTGGCCCGGCGCCCTGGTGGTGGTGAGCCACGATCTCGAACTGCTCGAGCACATGGACGCCACCGCCGAACTGCACGGGGCGTCGCTGAGTGTGTTCGGCGGGCCCTACAGTGTCTGGAAGCAGCACGTCGAGCAGGAGCAGGCGGCGGCCGCGCAAGCGGCGCGCACCGCAGAGCAGGCGTTGAAAGTCGAGAAGCGCCAGCGCATCGAGGCCGAGACGAAGCTCGCCAGACGTGAACGCACCGCCAGGGCGACCCAGCGCGGCGGCGGCATACCCCGGATCCTGGCGGGCAACCGCGCCAGTAGGGCACAGGGCTCGGCGGGCGCGATGCGCTCCACACTCGACGCGAAAGTGTCCGCGGCCCAGGAGGTATTGGATGCCGCCGCGTCCCGTGTCCGACGTGACGAGCACATTCGTCTCGAATTGCCCGACCCGGATGTGCCGCGCAGCCGTCGCATCGCGGAACTCCGCGACGGCGACCGCTCCATCGTCGTTCAGGGGCCCGAGCGGGTCGCTCTGATCGGCCGCAACGGCGCGGGCAAGTCGACATTCCTCGAGGATCTGATTCACGGTCGAGATCCGGAACGCGGCACGCTGCTGACCGACCGCGTCGGGTATCTGCCGCAACGCCTGGACAATCTGGACGAGCAGGCCGGTGCGCTCGAGAACGTCCATGCGGTGGCCGCTGCCACCGCGCCGGGCACGATCCGCAATCAGCTGGCCCGGCTCCTGTTGCGCGGCAGCAGTGTCGAACGGCCGGTCTCGACACTGTCGGGCGGGGAGCGCTTCCGAGTATCTCTGGCGCGCTTGTTGTTCGCCGATCCGCCTGCGCAGCTGCTCATTCTCGATGAGCCGACCAACAACCTCGACATCGCCAGCGTCGACCAGCTCGTGGAGGCCCTAGCCGACTATCGCGGCGCGATCCTCGTGGTCAGCCACGATTATCCGTTTCTGCGCAGGATCGGCATCGACACTGTGATCGAACTCGATGCGGACGGCGGATTGCAGCTACGCGACTCCTTATAGACGCGCAAAGGCCCGGCCCGGTCGCACCGCCGGGCCCGGCCTTTGCGGCTTTCAGAGGTGGTCGGCGTCGATGATCGCCTGGGCGAACGGGCGCGGCGCCTCCTGCGGCACGTTGTGGCCGATGCCGTCGAGGACGCGGTGCTCATGCTTGCCGGTGTACTTCGCGGCGTAGACCTTTCCGTCCTTGGCCGCGCCGTCGAAGTCGCTGCCGAGCGTGATCGCGGGCACGGTGATCGCCGGTGCGGCGGCCAGTTGCTGCTCGTAACCGTCGTATTGCGGCTCGCCCGGCGCCAGGCTCAAGCGCCAGCGGTAGTTGGAGATGACGATGTCGACGTGGTCGGGATTGTCGAAGGCGACAGCGCTGCGGTCGAAGGTGGCGTCGTCGAAATTCCAGGCCGGGGAGGCGCGCTTCCAGATCAGCTTGTTGAAGTCGTGCCGATTGCGGCTGTAGCCGAGGCGGCCACGCTCGGTGGCGAAATAGTACTGGTACCACCAGCCGAGTTCGGCCTCGGGAGCCAGTGGCTGTTGTTGTGCCGCCTGCACCGTGACGATGTACCCGCTCACCGCGACCATCGCCTTGACCCGCTGCGGCCACAGCGCGGCAATGATGTCGACGGTCCTCGCGCCCCAATCGAACCCGCCCAGTACGGCCTTGTCGATGTGCAAGGCGTCCATGAAATCGACGATGTCGCGCGCGATGGCCGACTGCTGCCCGTTGCGGACGGTCTGGGTGGAGCGGAAGGTGGTCGGACCGTAGCCGCGCAGGAACGGAACCAGAACCCGGTAGCCGGCGGCCGCCAGCAGCGGACCGACATCGGCATAGCTGTAGGCGTCGTAGGGCCAGCCGTGCAGCAGGATCACCGGTTCCCCGGTACCGGGCCCGAACTCGGCGTATCCGACGCTGAGAACACCGGCGTCGATCTGCCTGATCGGTCCCAGGCTTGTGTTGTCGCCCGAGCCCTTCCGCAGATCCGCGCCGGGGACCGGGGTCGTGGCCGCCGGTGCGGTGGCGGGATCCGTGCCGCAGGCGCTGAGCGAGGCCGCGGTCAGGCTCGCGGCACCCGCTACGAGCGCACCACCGAAGAATCGTCTGCTGATATCCATACACCGACGCTAGGTAGCGCGTGGACGTGGTCGCGAGCGTCGGATGACGTAATCGGTGTCCATTGCCCCGGCCCGTTCTACTGCGCCGTCTCTTCCTCGGTCGGCAGCAGCCCTGCGAGGTCACCGCGCGAACTTATCCCGAGCTTCGGAAAGATCCGGTGCAGGTGGGTGCTCACCGTCCGGTGCGACAGGAACAGCCGCTGCCCGATCTCCCGGTTGGTCAGCCCCTGCGCCGCGAGTTGCGCGATGCTCAGCTCGTGCGGGGTGAGCCGGTCGCGGGCGTCCGGGTCGCGATTCGGGCTCGACTCGCCCGCGCTGCGCAGTTCCAGGCGGGCCCGTTCACTCCACGCCGTGAAGCCGAGCGCGTCGAAAGTCTCTCGTGCCTTGCGCAAATGGGTGCGGGATTCGACGACTCGCCGTTGCCGCCGCAGCCACTCGCCATAGGCGAGATGCAGGCGGCCGCGTTCGGCCGGCCAACCAGTGAGATCCGCCTCCAGTGCGGCGGCGAACAGCTTTCCGGCCATATCGCCGGCGAGCACCGCTCGGGCGTAACGCATGCCGATGTGCAGGGCGGGCGATGACGTGGCTGCCGCGACCGGTTCCAGTTCCCGCAACAGTTCCGCCACGGCATCGGTCTGTCCGGCGCGGACCGCGGCCTCGGCGATTTCGGTGAGGAAACACGCGCGCAGCGTCAGTGAATACGACGGATCCCGCGGATCGTGGACGCGGGCCAGATCGGTGAAGGCGTCATCGAATCGGCCCTCGCCGAGCGCGATGAGCCCGCGGGTGAGCTGCACCGTGGCCAGCACAGGCCGCGCGCCTGCCGCCAGTCCGGTCCGTTCGGCATCCGCGGCGAGCGCGGCGGCCTGCGGGTAGTCGCCCCGCAGCGCCGCGATTTCGCCCTGTACCGCGACGACCACCGCATGCATGAACGGCGCCCCGGTCTCCCCGGCGAAGGCCGCTGCCTCGGCTGCGATGGGCGCGGCGGCGGCGAGGTCGCCGAGCCGTGCCAGGCTCCAAGCCTGGATCGCGAGTGCCCGGGTCAGCAGCCCCAGCCGTCCGGCGGAGCGGAATCCGGGTGCGGCGGCGGCCGCGAACTGCGCCGCGAGGTCGAAAGCGCCGACCTGATAGGCCGCACTGCTGAGAAAGTGGTCGACCTCCGGATCGCGCCCCGTGGTCGCGGCCAGCGCACGCAGGTGGCCGAGGACCTGTTCGCCGCGCTCGAACGGGGCCACGATCGAGTCGACCGCGAGCTTGCGCGGATCACCGTCGGGAATGCCGAAGGTGTCGGCGACCGCGAGCACCGCGCGCCGGGCCTCGGGTCCGGGTTCGACCCAGAAGCACCGCATGGCCGCACCCCATAGGATTCGCAGCGCGGGATCCTCATACCCGTCGGCGGCGACGGCGGCCGCGAGCGCGGCCAGTTCGGCGATGCGCGAGGGGCTTTCGCGCATCCCGTCCTCGAACCCGCTGAGCAGCCAGTTCGCGGTGGCCTCCTGCGCGGCGGTGAGCGGGAGGGTACGCGCGGTGTCGACCAGGCGATCGGCCGTGTCGCGGTGACCGGCGTCGACGGCCAGTTCAGCCGCGCGCAGGAGTCGATCCGCGCGTCGGCCGGGGGTGGCGCTGAGCCCCGCGGCACGCTCCAGCGCCGCGATCGCGCCGCCGCGGTGCCTGGACCGTTCGGCGGCGTCCTCGAGCGCCGTGGCCACCTCCTCGTCGGCGCCGACCGCGCCCGCCGCCCGATGCCACACCTGGCGATCCGGTGACTCGGTGAGCAGGTCCGAGAGGGCCCGGTGGGCCCGCTGGCGCTCCTCGGGCATCGCCGCCGCCACCAGGGCCGAACGAATCAGCGGATGCCGGAATGTCACCGTGCCGGGACCGATATCGATCAACCGGGCCGCCACCGCGGGGGCGAGAATCTCGGTCCCCACCTCGGATCCCAGGAGAATCCCTGCGGCAATCAGCGTCTCGCTGAGCGAATCGCTGTCATCCAGCGCCGCGACGAGCAACGCCGATCGAGTGCGCTCGGGCAGCGCGGCACCACGCGCCGAGAAGGCGCGTTCGAGGCGCTCGGTCAAGGGCAGCGCTGGAGCGGATTCGCTGAGATGCCCTACCGCCGTGGGCAGTTCGATCAGCGCGAGCGGGTTGCCGTGCGCCTGCGCGAGCACCCGGCGGCGGACCTCGGCAGGCAACTCCGGTGCGATGCTGTCGAGCAGCGCGTTCGCGTCGTGCTCGGGCAGCGGACCCAGCCGCATGGTGGTCAGTCCGGCCTCGCGCAGCGGTGAATCCGCACCGTGGCGCACGGTGGCGAGCACAGCGACAGGTTCGGAGTCGATGCGGCGCGCGACGAAGGCGAGGACCTCGGCGCTGGCGGGATCGAGCCAGTGCACGTCCTCGGCTACGACCACCAGCGGCCGTTCCACCGCCAGGTCGGCCAGCAGGGTCAGCGCGGCCAGCCCCACCAGGTGCAGGCTCGGCTCCACGGCGGCATCCGACATGCCCACAGCGTTCGTCAACGCCTCGAGTTGGTGCCTCGGCAAGGTATCGAACGCGCGGCGCAGCGGATACAGCAACCGTTGCAGCCCGGCGTAGGTCAGGCCGTGTTCGGCCTCCACACCCGCGGTCCGCAGTACCCGCAGCCCCGCGGCGGCCGCGGCGGCGACCGTCTCCTCGACGAGTGCCGACTTGCCGATTCCGGGTTCCCCCTCGATCAGGATGCCGCTTCGCTCTCCGGGACCGCCCACCAGCGCGACCAGGTCTTTCAGCTCGGTCTCTCGTCCGAACATCGGCAGGCGTTCTCCTCCCGGCCCCGACACGTGCTGCGGGATCCGTCGCGACCCTACCGAAACAGGATTACGTCACCCCAGCGTCAACTGACAGATTCGCGCGCTGGTCGCGGCGGCGAAGGTGGTCCCATGACTACGGTACGTTTCCACCTCCAGTCCACCCTGACTCCCACCGAGGTCGTGCGGGTACTCACCGACTTCGGACCCGCCCGCGCCGAGGTGTGGCCGAGCATCGACGCCGAGCACTTCGAAATCCACGACCGCGGCGACACCTGGGCCGAGGTCACCGAGGGCACCGCCGCCGCCTGGGAACGCGCCCGCTACGAATGGGATCCCGCCGGTGACACCGTCACTATCACCACGCTGGACTCCAAACTCTTCGGCGCGGGCGGCGGCGGGGTCTTCCGCGCCACCCCCGACGCGTTGGGCAGCCGCGTCGATGTCGAACTCACCCGCACTCCGCAGGCGTTCAAGGGCAAGATCCTGGCGACGCTGCTGCCGCTGGTCGGCCCGTCGTCATTGCGCAAGACGTTCGCCGGACCGCTGCGGGCCGCGTGATGTCGACAGCGGATTCGATCAGCAAGTACCGTAGGCCGCCGCCGCAGTGCAGCGGCGGCCGGGGGAATCAGGATCGAGTTCAGCGGTTTTCGAAGAAGGCGCGGATGTCCTCGACGAGCAGGGCGGGCTGCTCGAGGGCGATGTAGGCACCGGCCTTGTCGAACTCGGTCCAGCGGGCGACTGTGGTGTCGCGATCGGCGAAGCGGCGGATGGTGACGTCACCGGCGGCGACCACGAAGGCGGTGGGGACGGTGACGCGCTGTTTGGGCGCCCAGGTCATGGGGTCGTGCGCCAAGTCGTGGTAGCTCTGCGCGATGGAACCCGACGTGCCGGTGAACCATTGGACGCTCGCGTCGATGAGCATCCGGTCCTTGGAAATGGCGTGCTCGGGCAGCTCGGCCTGCGGGTCGCTCCACTCCTTGAACTTTTCCACCACCCAGGCGAGCAGGCCGATGGGGGAATCGTTGAGGCCGTGGGCGAGGGTCTGCGGGCGGGTGGACATGATGATGTTGAAGCCGATGCCGTCGCGCATGAAGGCGTCGATGGTGGCCATGCGCTGCTTTTCGGTGTCGGTGAACTCACCGGCGCTCTCGTCGGGCATGGCGACGTAGGCGTTGACGTGCAGGCCGATCAGCCGCTCGGGGATCTGGCGGCCCAGTTCGAGGGACAGGTTCGCGCCGCCACCGCCGCCGTGCGCGCCGAAGCGCTCGTAGCCCAGGCGGGTCATGAGTTCGGCCATCGCGGCCGCGGTGCGCGGGACGGTCCAGCCGGTGTCGGCCAGCGGCGTGGAGAACCCGAACCCGGGCATGAAGGGCACCACGAGGTGGAAGTCGCGGGAGAGCGGCTCGAGCACGTCGAGCAGGCCCATGGCCCCGCCCGGGTTGTCGTGCAGCAGCAGCAGCGCCTGCGCGCCGGGGCGAGCGGAGCGGATGTGCTTGAAGTGAATGGTCTGGCCGTCGATCTCGGTGGTGAACTGCGGCCACCGGTTGAGCTCGGATTCGGCCTGTCGCCAATCGAATTCGCCCGCCCAGTAGGCGACCAGCTCGCGCAGGTAGTCCACCGGCACCCCGCGGCTCCAGTTCGCGCCGGGCAGGGCAGGGGTCCAGCGGGCCCGGTTCAGCCGGTCGCGGAGATCATCCAGATCGGCCTGGGGAACCTCGACGCGGAAGGGGTGGATGGCGTTCATGACTACTCCTCGGAACGGAATACTTTGTTCCGTTAAACATAGCGGAATGATCCGTTCCGCTGCAACCCCCATCACGGATCAACCCCCGGACGAGTACTCGGGGTGACCGGGCCAGCCCGGGTTGTGAGACGCCCCCGACGGAGTCGGCCGCGTATCCGTCTACCTGAGGCGCAGCCCGACAACGGTGCGAACAGCGCCAGGATGAAGTGGTTCTCGCGCCATCCTGACGCTGTTCGGCTCAACTTTCGACTTTCCGATTCGAGTCCGATCGACTGCTCGACCTGCTCGCCAGGTCCCTGCGGATTCGACGGACATCGGCTCCGAGTGAGCGGTCGGATATCGCGCGCTATGGGCTGGTTACCTCGGTGGCGTGGAGATTGCGCAGGGTGCCGTCACCGGCCTCGTGCTGGGACGGGTAGAGCAGTTGAACGGCGACGGTCAGGGGTGTGCCGGGCTCGATGGTGTGGGTGTCATCCGGCGTGGCGATGACGACCGATCCGTCGGTGCCGTCGTCGATCACGCTGTACCACTGCGTCTGCTGGGGATTGATGCGGGTTCGTGCCGGGACGTCGAAGCGGATCTCCCACCACACCACCCGCTGCTCGTGGGCGGCCAAAGTGAGGTCGTAGCTGATGACCCAGCCCTTCGCGTCCTCGGGCCACGTCTGGGGCCACTGCCCGACGATCACGGGGGAGACGGTAACGGGGGGCCGATCGACCTCGGTGGTGACCGAGCCGGAGTGCCGTTCGGCGGTATTGGCGCGGGAAGGCGAGGTGATGAGGCTGGTGCAGGTGAGTCGGCCCTCGTACTGCGGGTCGATGGTGCCGGCCAGGGTGATGGTCGCCTTGCTGCCCTTGGGCAGGTCGATCGGCATGTGTAAGCCGTCGCGGACCGAACCGGTGCCGCAGACGGCGCCGTTCTCGGCCTGGCAGGTCAGCTCCAGATCGGTCAGTTCTGTCGGGATCGCCCCCTCCAACAGGGCGTCGGGGGCGTCGTTGGGGCCGCGATTCTGCACGCCGATGGTGTAGGTGATCCGCTGTCCCGACTCCGCGGTCTGCGGGCCGCTGATCTCCAGAGGCATTTCCGCGGGCAGGGTCACCTTGAGGTTCCTGATCCGGTGGTAGGCGGTCGCTGCGCCGGTTCCGGCTGCAAAGCCCAGTTTGAAGGTCTCGGGCACGGGGGGCTGACCGTCGGCGCCGGCGAGATCGAAGTTGTCGATGAGCAGGGTTCCGTTCGGGTTGGTTCTGTCGGCGTGGCGAACGGTGAGCCGACCGCCGATGACGGAGACCTGGATATGGGCGCCGCGCTCCCAATCCGCCCGGAATCCACCTGGCACCTGAACGCCGGTGAGCCAACCGAACCCTTCTCGAAGATTGCCGGCTCCGCGCACCCCGGCGGTGTTCGGCCGTTGCGCGCCGCCTCCCGTACCGGCCAGCGGCGTGGCGAAGTTCCCGTGGTTGTCGAAACCGACGCCCACGAACCCTGCGGTGACTCCCGGCGCGACGATCTGCCCGGGCGAGGACTTGGTGACGGAGTAGCCGAGTGCGGCGCCGATTCCGCCGGGCTGGGTGGTGTGCGCGCCGTCGATCAGGTAGACGCTGAAGCCGTCGCCGAGCATGACTGCTCCCTCGCAGGAGTAGTCGAAGTCGATGGTGACGCCGAGCGTGGAGGAGAACGGCTGATCGAGAAACGCCGTCCCCGCTTGGGAATTGAGGTTGGGGGTGAGTTCCAGGCTGCCGTCGTTCAGCCGCGCGCTACCCAGCAGTTGCCAGTGCGGGTTGGTCACGGTGTCCTGGGTGAACGATTCGACGATCGGGAACTGCGCCTGCTGGATGGTGACCGGTGCATACGTCGTCATAGTCGAATCCTCTCGGGGCTGGATATGCCATGAGATGAGCGATTGCGCCACGCAGATCGACTCCGCCGCAGATCCAGCGGAGCCCCGGCTACTGATGCGACTCCTGGCCGAGCAGCCAAGGCCACATGGTCGACTGTAGGAACATCCGAGCCCTACCGATTCACCTCTTTCGAGTGAACCAGGGCAGCCATCGGCACCGACCAGTTAGTGGCCCCCTGTTTCGCAGACAACACCGCAGGGGCTTCCGTGTCGCTGACCGCCGGTGAGGCCCGCGCACAGCAGTTTCGGCGGGTACGGTCTGGCAACCGGGCCGGGGCCGTCAGCGCAACCGGGCCGCGAGCCCGTCGAGGACGACGCCGAGATGGCGTTCGAACCTGCTGTCACCGTCGTCGCGGAGGTGCCCGGCGGCCTTGACCAGATCGGCGCCTTCCCCCAGCCACGCATCGCGTTCGACGAGCGAGTACCGGGCCGGGGCGGCGTCGGCCGGCTGGCTGCGCTCCTGTTCCTCGATGACGAAGCCGACCACGAACGCGGTGACCAGGTCGAGGGCATCGTCCGCCTCCGCCAACGAGAACCCGGCCGCGGTCAAGCGCGCGAGCCAGGATTCCTTCGTCTTCACCACGTCGGGGTCGGAGAAGCGCGTGCCGCTGAAGATGCGCGCGCCGTCCCGGTGGCGAAGGTATTCCGTGCGCAAGACGCGGGCGTAGGCGGCTACGTCGTCACGCCAGTCGGCGCCGGAAGCTATCGCCGAGAGGGCGCCGGTGACGCGGCGCATCACGAACGTGCTCATCTCGTCGAGCAGTTCCTGCTTGTTGCGGACGTGCCAGTACAGCGCCGGGGCCTTCACCTCGAGCCGGGAGGCGAGCGCGCGGACGGTGAGCGCGTCCATGCCCTTCTCGTTGAGCAGCTCGAGCGCCGCCGCCACGATCCGCTCCCGGGTGATGCCCTTTGCCACGGTTGACACCTTAACAAAGTTCAGGGAGGGTAGGTGGCACGGTCGACCTAACTTAGTTAAGGAGCTTGTCATGCGTGCTGCAGTCGTCAACGCCCCAGGAGCCACACCCGTATGCGCGGACTTTCCCGACCCGGAACAGCGGCCGGGCCGGGCGCCGCTGAGACTCGTAGGCGCGGGTCTGCACCACGTCGTCCGCGGGCTGGCCTCCGGCCGCCACTACGGCAGCGACCACGCCTACCCCCTCGTGCCGGGCGTCGACGCCGTGGCCCGGACCGACGACGGACGGCTGGTCTATACGGGCCTCGCCCGGCCGCCGTGGGGAACGATGGCCGAACGACTGGTCACTCCTTTCGAGGTGGAGCTGCCCGCCGGGACCGATCCGCTCGCGACCGCCGCCGGCGTGAACCCCGCCTTGTCGGGCTGGATGCCCCTGATGACCCACCTCAAGGAGGCGGGCGAACTCGGCACAGTGCTGGTGCTCGGGGCGACCGGCATGTCAGGCGGCCTGGCCGTGCGGGCGGCGATATCTCTCGGCGCGAAACAGGTCATCGCGGCCGGGCGCGACCACGAGGCGCTGGAACGACTGCGCGGCCTCGGCGCCGTCACCGTTCCGCTCGCGGCCGCCACACCCGGCGCCGGACCTGCCACCCTCGCCGCCGTTGTCGCCGAGGCGCAGCCCACGCTCGTGCTCGACTTCGTCTGGGGACCGGTCGCCGAGGCCACCTTCGCCGCACTGGAGAAGCGCGGCACGGACGACGACAGCACGACGATCGATTACGTGCAGATCGGCTCGCTCGCCGGAACCGAGGCGGCGTTGCCCGCGGCGCTGCTGCGCAGCAGGCGGATCCGGATCAGCGGCAGCGGCGCCGGTTCGGTATCGAAGGCCGCGATGATCGCCGAGCTTCCCGAGGTCCTCGCCAGGTTCGCCGACGGCACCTTCGACGCGCCATACACCGACTACCCGCTCAGCCGGGTCGGCGAGGCCTGGGCGCATCAAGGGCGCACCCGTGCCGTCGTCGTACCGGACTGACCGGGACCGCCGCTCGAGAAGAGAGGAAACGGCGCCGCGCGGAACGCGTGGCGATCGCCGGGCTAGCGGCCAGGGTAGAGGTCGCAGAAGTCGTGGGCTTGCAGGAGGCTGCCCTCGCGGGCGATGCGAGCCTGCTCCTGGCTGATGCACTCCTGATACCGCGACCACCGATCGTGGTCGTCTTCGTGGTGCGGATCGAGGGCCGCGGCGATGAGCGAACACAGCACCGCGACCACTATGCATACGATGACGCCTACCCGCCGCGTCGGCACGGCAGCCGGGGCTGCTGCGTCCGTTGGGTGGGAGTCCCTGTCGCCGCCGACGTCTCGATTCGCGTGATCGAGGTGCTCGAAGTCATCTGTCATCATGGATTCCCGTCTCGCTGATTCCGCTGTGCCGGAAGCAATATCGCGGACCCCACCTGGAAAATCGTTAACACGACCTTATGAATTCCGGCATCGGTCATCCAGCGCCTCGACATCGTCGGCCACGACAACCCGGACACACGACTGTTCCGGGGGCATGCGGCGGACGGATCGCGACTGGTGTCCTGCGGGATGTGACCCACCGGGATGATGTCGTGACCAAGCTCGGCTACGAACCACCTGCGGCGTCACGACTTTCGATCCGGACGGCGGTCCGCGTGCTGACTGCGCTGCCTGTCCGAACATCGACGACTGGGAAGCCGCGGCGGTACGTCAGGGAGCCGTCCACTGCGTCGAGGTGGTGGGCCATCAAGCGGGGCTGAATTCGGTACCGCGGTCGCTGGAGCATCCGGGTGGGATGGGGGTTGGGCTTCGTGTTCTTGACCCTCCTGCGATGGCTGTGCAGACTTGTCGTCATATTGGTCTATGGGGGTGAGATGTCCTCTCTGGTAACGTGTTTCGTTTCTCGCGCGGTCATCGTCGCAGACAAGCGGGTCGGCTCAGTGGTGGTGTCGCTGCGGAGTGCATGGGCTGGTGGCGGCCGGATGATCGGTGGAGCTGGTCGGCGAGGCCGGACATGGTGAGATGTAGCCCTGATGACGATTGGGCGTTGCGGGAATGCGGGTTCGGTCCCAAGGCGTACATGGCGATGATCGAACACTTGCGTGCTGAGTACAACAGCTATACCGCCGGAGCCGAGAGGTTCATGTGGGTTGCCATCAGGTTGGCGTACTCGAAGTATCTGGTCACGGATAGTGACGATCCGATTATTCGATTGTGCTTCGAGAGGCAGAACCTCTATCTGCGAGGCTGGACGATCGAGCGTGACTGGTCGTTCATGGCGGCATGGTCGGGGGAAGAGAGGACCGGCTGGACAGAGAATCAGCTGGGAAAGCTGCCGCCTCGCGCGTTGTACCGGGGTGGCCGGGCCAGAGGTCCTCATATCCCGTCGGAATACGGTGGTGTTGCCGCCGATCCTGCGCTGAACCTCGAAATATTTTTCCGAAGTCTCGATGTTCTCTACAACTACTTGTCTCGGCTGGTGCAGCGCCCGCAGCAACTCGCTGATGGCATCGACGGTGCGACGGCGGCTTTCCATCTTGTTGCCAGGATGACTTCGGAGATGGCGCGGTTCGACCTGTTCTGTCAGAAATTTCGAGACAACCTGGAAGGTGGGATAGCGCAAACCCTCCGCCTCGACTCTGCGTTCGAATGGGGCGACGGGCAACGGAAGACCCCGCCGTTTGCGGATGTGGTCACCGATTGGCAGAACTACACCAAGAAGGCCGCTGGGGGCGCCGACTCACTGCAATGGCAAGGTGCCCAGGTGTCCGAGGGACAGGCCGCCGAGGTCTTGGGCGTCGCCGGTGCTAGGTGGCGACCCTAGCGATCTGCCGAGCGGCGGCCAGTTCGGCGGCCTGCCCCCGACCGCGGTTCTCGCGCTGATCAGGGGCACCCGATCGGCTGTAGCGGCCGATGGTGATCGATCCGGATCCGGTGTGGTCAGTCGCGTTCGATCTTCCAGGTGGACAAGGACACGCCGTAGCCCGCACGCATCGCGTAGACGTGCCAGTTGTCGTTGTCCGGTCGATTGAAATCGCTCACATACAACCGTTGGCCGCCCCATCCACCGGTGATGGCGACGTCATCGCCGTAGCGGACGACTCCTTTGCCCTCGGAGGTCAGGTCGCCATCGACCCGGAGGCCGTTGGTGCCGCTGGTGGTCAGTTTCTCGGTGCCACCGTTGGAGACGCTGAAATCGCCTCTGGCGGAGAGGAACCCGTTGACATCGCAGTCGGAGTTCAGGGTGGTCTGGCCGTAGACGTTGAGCCCGTTGCGGATGGCGAGAGCGTTGTAACCACCGGAGATTCCTCCCGTGGCGGTCAGTTGCTGATCGACCGTGGCCGTCCGGTGGACTTGCAGATCACCTTGGACGACGAGGCCGTCAGAGACGTTGAGATCGCTTTTGGCCGCGAGAGATCCGTTGACCGTCAGTGCGGCGACGGTCGGGTTGGTGACGGTGACGGGTACCAGGGCATTCAGGTAGGTGGGTTCGAAACCGTGGGCGGTGTACTCGGCGACGAGCGTGAAGGTCGTGTCGCTGGTGAGGGCGAACGCGCGCCCCGTGTCGGCGGCGCCGTCGGGGAGCGTGACGTGAGTGTCGGTACCTGCGTAGAGCACGGTGCCGTCGCCGTCGTAGAGCGTGAAGGACGTGCCGTTGCTTTCCCAGGTGAAATCGACCCGGTCTCCTGCCGTGAATCTGGTTTGCGGAACCGAGGTTCTGCTCGGGCTGTGGGTGATGAAGTTGCGCAGGTAGAAAGGCTGCGGTTCCACGAGCATGTCCACTTTGCTCTGTCGGAGCTTGTGGCGCTTTTCGTTGTCGTCGGTGGATTTTTCGCCGATGGTGCAGGTGAGTGTGCCGGTGGGAGTTCCGAGGGGGCCGGTGAGGATGATGCTCATCGGGTAGTCGATGAGATCGGTGTCGTCATCATCGTCGGTGGCTGTGTTCTTGAAGGTGAACTGATAGGGACCTCTGGCGCCTTCCTCTTCCGCCGCCGCAGCGGTGAAGACCTCCCATTTGCCCTCGGGGGTGCACGAACAGGTCGGTTTGGCCGTGAAGTAGGGAGCGCCGCCATCGGACTCGCTGGGAACGGCGATCTGGATCTCTTCGCAGTAGACCGGTTGGCTGCGGGGTGTGACGGCGATGACGATGCGGGCGTGACCGGGGGTGTCCTTGGTTCCGGCCTGTAGTGGTGACGGGCTGGTCGAGGGCTGGAAGTTCAACAGTGGCTGCTCGGTCATGGGTGCGCCCTTCTTCTCAGGTGGGGTCGGGGTTGTCGTCGAGGTTGGTGGTGAACCGGAGCAGGCCGTCTTGGAGTGTCGTGGGGTCGTCCGGGAACTGGGCGTTCGGTGTCGTCGGTGCCAGCGTGTAGGAGGTCCAAGGGGTGTGCCCCGGCGCGGGATGCAACCAGGTCCAGCCGCCGTGCTTTTCGGCGGGCCGTGGGAAGGTGATGGATCCGTCACCCGTGCCTTGACCGTGGCAGGTGGTGAGGATGGGCCCGAAGCGGAACAGGGCCTCGATATGGGCGAGCGGAGTATCTCGATGGTCGGCCGCGACGGCGACCTCGGCGGTGGGCGTGATGCCGGTGACGGCGTGCACGCTCGCATGCGGGTCCATCAGCAGCAGGAGCGCGGTCGGAGCCGGGTCGCCGAAGGTCAGTTGGAGGTAGTTGGCGTTCGATGGCGCCTCGCCGGGCCCCAGCGGGCCGATCTGGGTGACGAAGTCCTGCCGGTCGTCGGGTGCGGTCACGCTGTTGAACCGGTCGAATTGATAAGCGCCGGGCCGGTCGGCGGTGAAATAACCGATGAGGCCGTCGTCACGGGCATGCTGGTCGCCCAGCCGGACCGCGAACTGGTAGGCGGTGAATTGCGGCTGTGGCGGTTCGAGGGTTGCGGCCCAGCCGGTGTCGAACAGCGGCGGACCGTCCAGGCACAGTCGAAGTTGCGCGGGTACGAGCGCCAGCGGCCGTCCGATGAGGACCGACAGGTTCTTGTCGGCGCGGGCACCGAGCGGGTCGGTGGTCCACAAGGTGGAGTCGATCGCATCGAGGAAGGCCGTGAAGTTCGCCGCGGCGGCGAGCCGTGAGGAGCGGAGGAGCCCGGCCACGACCGGTGCCCGCGCGGCTACCTCGTCGAGACCGGTGATGGTGCCGTCGGGTGGCGGTTCCCACTGTCCGATTTGCCCGTCGCGGGTGCTGACCAGCCGGTAGGTGCCCAGCAGTAAGCCGGTGGGGTCGTAGAGCAACAAGCTGCGGTCGAGGTGGTTGGGTAACAGCCACCCACCGATCGGGCTGGCCTCGGCCCCGGTGCCGACGATGCGGCGGGCGGTCATACCGTCGAGCAGATCGAAGTCCAGCCGCGCCGGTTGCAGGGGACGCGGCGTCAACTGGGCCACGGCCGCGACCTTCGGGGCGAGCGAGGTCGCGGGGGCGAAGGCATCATCGACGACCAGCGGAAAGTTCCGGTGATCGTGCAGCCCACCGTATTCGGTGTCGGAGTTTACGACGTCGAGCACCCGGCCGAACTTGTCGTAGAGAAACAGCTGCGACAGGTAGATCTGCCCTTGCCGGATCTCCTGGAACTTCGGGTCGCTTCCGGCGGGCAGGTACGGGACGCTGTGGACCCGGTCGAGGTAGCGGGCGGGCAGGCTGTTCTCGGTCGCGGCGTCCGAATATCCGGCGAGCCCGGCGATGTGGGGGAAGTCCTCGTCGTTGGGTGTCGGGCGGCGGGAGGCGCGGATATCGCGGGCGGCGAGGCGTTCGTTGAACCCGGTCAGTTCCTGGGCCAGGAAATTCCAGTCGCCGATATCGGCCAGCCACCCGTCCAACCGGTCGGCCTGATCGGGAGTGCCGTGGTCGGCCACGTACTTCTCCAGGCGGTCGGCGAACAGGGACCGGGGGTGCGGGCTCAGGCCCGAGATCCCGCCGATCTCGACGATGTCGTCCAGGGAGTACCGCAACTGGGTGGCACCGGGGGTGAAGCGGTAGTCGGTGCCGTCGAAACTCCAACAGCGCTGGGCGCCGACGCTGTAGGGGATGGGGAGATAGGCCGCCTTCCATTCCATGAACACCGGCTGCCAGGGCTGACTCCAAGGTGTCAGGCCCAGGGCGGGCAGGGTGCCGGTGTAGTCGTCGGTCCGGTGCGCGGTGAGGGTCGCGCTCACGTCGTCGGCGGGCAGGCCCGTGGCGGTTGCCAGGGCGGCGGCATTGTCTGGATCGAGCAGGAAGAATTCGGCGAGCAACGCACCCAGCAGGTCCGGAAACGAGGCGCTGGTGGGGATTTCGGGCATCGGTGCGTGACCGGGGGTGACGGTGATCGGTGTGCCGTCTATCGTGACGGCGGCGATCAGGCTGGAGGTGTCGGCGGTGACCGGCCGCACCGGCAGCGGCTGGTCGGCGTCGGCGGTGTCCGGGGGAGGCAGCACCCCTGACAGGGTGACGACCGGATTGTTGCTCTGCCAGAAGGGATTTGCGGGTATCGCCTTGAGGGTGGCACCCTGCGGCAGACCCTTGGCTGCGGCGAAGGCGGTGATCGAGGTCTGCAGCGCGTCCTGTGCTTCGGCAGGCGTGCCGCCGGGGTCGGGCTGGGGCACCTTGGCGGCCTGGTCGCGGACCGCGGCGGTCTTGTGGCGCACCCGCTGGGCCAGGGAACCGTCGATGCCAGGGTCGAGATGGGCCTGCATTTGCTGCTGGTCGGGTGCGTCGCCCGGCGGGACGAGCAGATTGGCGTAGATGCCGTTCTTGAGCCACAGCGCGTTCAATCGCCATTGCAGCGAGGTCAATTCGCCGAGCTGCGTGTCCAGGTCGCGCTGATCGGTGTTGAGAATGTCGAGCCACACCGGTGCGGTGAACGACTGCGGGGCGTCGTTCGCGGCAGGCGGGGGTGTCACGGTCCAACGGTGGCCGCCCGCGGAGGCGGCGAACCATCCGCCGTGGATGCGGCGTCGAATCCGGGCGTCACCGCCCTTCTCGTCGGCCAGCGGCAGCAGACCGTGCAGGAAGGCCCGCAGCAACTGCATGTCGGCGGCGGTGGGTGAGTGACCGGCGACCGCCAGCGCGCGACCGGATAGTGCCGCGAAGGCGTCCTCGGTGGTGTTGGCGATGGCGACGTCGATCCTGCCGTCCTCGCGGATGCGGCGCAGCGGGTCGTCGGACGGCGCGGTGGTGGCGTCGGGGTCCCAGGCGACGGATAGCACCTGGCCGGTGTAAAGGCTGCGGGTGGCCGGTTCGACCGCGCCGTCGTGGCGGGGGTCTCCGGTCAGGCGCGGATCCTGCCAGCCCAGGTGCGCGAGCACCTCGGCGTAGGAGGTGCCGGAAGGCGGGGCCAGCACATCAGCGTCGGGGTGGGAGTACCAGCCGACGAGGTGATAGCCGAGGGTTGCCGCGTCGGCGAGGTCGGTGAGGTCGTCGATGAAGGAGATGACGTTGTTGTTGTGCGGGACGTAGGTGGGGAAATACGGGTCACCCGGACCCATAGCGGTCAGGAACAGCCGATCGTCACCCGCGCGTTCGGACCACGCCCCGGGGGTGTCGGCGGAAAAGGCGAGCCCGATGGGCAGCTGGTAGAAGCCCGGTTCCGGCTTGCGTGGTTTGACCTGATTGCGGTACGGGTCGGCGCTGGCCTTCCAGGCGTCGACGGTGTTCTGGTCGACCAGGAAGTCGCTGGAGTGCACCGCGTCGTGTCCTTGCCGGCGGGCGTAGGTGCTGTGCGGGCAGTCGCTTTCGATCACCCATGCCTTTACCCGGCGGTCGGGGGTCCCGCTGAAACGGGTGAGCAGCCAGCGGTTGGGGACCAGCGGGTACCGCAGCCGCCCGGTGCGCGGGTCCTGCGTACCGTGACGTAGCCCGCGTGGCAGTGTCCAGTGCAGATGGACTCCCGGCGCGGCGAATTGCGAATCCTCGATCTGCCGGTCGCCTGCGTCGGGTTCGGGACTGGCGTAGTCCTCCAGAGCTCGGTAGGTCCGCGGCCAGATGCGAAAGGTGTTCTCGCCCACGACGGCCGAGGTGATCACGAGGGCGTCGAGGGCGATCGGGACGACGAGGGTAGGGCGCATGGTCACCGGCCTTTCGTCTGATCGGCGGGGCCGGTGAAGCGGATCGCCTCGGGAACCCTGACCATCTGCAGGGCCAGATCGGCCGGGGTGATCGGGCCGACGGAGGTCCCGTGCGCGGCGTCGAGGGCCCGGCCGAGAGCGGCCACCAGCGAACTCGGCGCCAGCACACGGCAGCCGTCGTCGCCACGTAGATGGTCGAGCACCGGGAAGGTGATCTCCGGGTCGAACGGCGCCCCCAGTTGCAGGTCGTGCGCCCGCAGGTTGCGCAGCGGGATGAGGCCCTCGTCGTCGACGCCGAACCGGAACCCTTCCTGCGGTTCGGCCAGCTCGACCGTCTGCGGGATCCCGTCGAACAAGCACAGCAGCACGGTCGGTGACAGATGGTCCAGCCGCAGTATCCGCAGCAGCCCGCCCGCTGGATCGTAGCCTCGCACAGCGAGATTCGGCCATCCGGACACGATCGCCGATCGCAGCAGGAAGCCCGAGATCTGTTGTGCCGCCGCTGTTTCTTCGTCAGAACAGGGACGTGACTCGGCGGCTCGCAGCGTGTCGCGATGGGTGGTGGCCTGCGTGGCTGCCGCAGCACGGACCGCGGCGCCGATGATCTGGTCCTGGACGGTGTCACGGCTCGACTGCGCACCGACGCTCAACGCTCCCGAGACCAGCGCGTCCAGCCACGTGTGATCGATGTGGAAGAAGCGCAACGACTCGGGCGGCAGCATCCGTTCATCGGGGACCAGGTGGGTGAACGGAATGCCGTGCAGCAGTAGCCGTTGTGCAAGCCAGGTCACGACCGGGGCGAGTTCGTCGGCGAGCGGGGCCTCGCGCAGCGCTTGGTCCAGCGCGGCCCGGGTGTCGGCGGAGCGGAGGAATTCCGCCAGTGCCTGTGCCGGATCGCTCGGCGGCGCATCGGGGGTGGGCGGCGACCACGGCTGCGACGGCGCGGGCGCCGGCGCACCCAGCACAGCGAGCAGTCGGCCGTCGAGCATCGCGCCGAACGCCGCGCGCGCTGACGTGACCCCCGAGTGCCTGTCATCCGCGTCCGGGAGGTGGGTGCTGATCTCCCGGTGGTGCAGGGTGTCGACCAGCGTCCGCGCCGCACGTTTGAAACTCGTCAGCTGTTGGGCGAATGCCGAATCGGCGACGGCGAGCGCTCGGCCGGTCTCGAACGCGGTCGCGAGCGACAGATCGAAACTTCCCCAGACCGGGTCGTAGCCGATGAGGGCGTCCGCTGTGGTGGCGGTGATCGCCTGGGGCGTGCCGACCGGCACGACTGGCGTGCATGGGCCGCGGTACCAGCCGTAGGTATTTTCACCGGACCGGGTCACATACGGCAGCGGGGCGTAGCCGTCGTCGATCCGCCGTGCCACCTGGCCTCGCGCGTCGGTGGTATTCGTCTGCGGGTAGGGGTTGGGCAGCCGCAACCACATCTGCTCGCGCGCGGCCGATGTGCCCGAGCGCGGGTCGTGGGCGAGCCCCTCGGCGAGTTCGCGAAAGTCGATCCTGCGGTCGGCCTGACACCAGAACGTCCAACTGCACAACGACAGCAGCGCCACCGACGTGTGACCACCGAAGTCGGCATCCTCGGTCAGAATCTGCTGGTGGCCTTCCAACGAGACCAGGTGCGCGATGTTCTTGACCGCGTCGGCGGACCCCGGCGGGCCCACAGCCGGGAAGCGGCCCGCGACGACCACGGAGAACAATCCGTCCTCTTGGATACCCAGGATGGGTCGGTCGCCAGTATTGGCGCCACGGCAGTGGGTCAGCCAGCGCGCCTCGTCCAGCCGGGGCACGACCGCCCGGAACGCCTCCGCCGTGAGCTGGATGTAGCGGCACGGCGCGTCCGGCGCGATGTCGGACTCCAGGACCAGAGCCGGTTTGCGCACCGCCGGGTCAGAGGCTAGAAAATCCCGCACGATCCCGGAGAGCGCCCGGGTCGGGTCCGCGGTGGCACCGACGAGTTGGTCGTCGGTCAACACCAGCAGCGCCAGCCACGGAGTGCCTGGCGCGGCGTCCATGTCGCGTTCCCACGGCAGCATGGGGTCACCGAGCACCACATGGGGCAGGACCTCGGCGAATCGTCCGGTGCCGCCGTCCGGCGGCTGGGTGGCGAGCACCGCGCCGGTGTCGATCGCCACCTGGGGGCCCCGGATGGTGAACTGCTGCACCGCTCGCAACGCCCCGTCCGTGATGATCGACCGCCCGTCCGGACCCGCCTGCAAGTCGTGGGTGACCTCGACGGTGTAGTCGCCGGCCGTCACGCCGGGCAGGTAGTTGTCGTGCAGTTCGATATCGCCGACCGGGATGGAGTCGCGCGCGGGATGGGCCGGGCTCGAACTCATGTCGGGTTACCCGCTTTCCGGATCATCGGCGCCTGGCTGTAGAGGTGACCCACGCCGGAGGCCAATTCCGCCAGTCCGTCGCTGGGACCGGTGAGCAGTCCGGCGTCGGCGAGCGCCGCGAACACCTGCTCGCGTCGGCTTCGCACCGGATCGGTGTCGACGTCGCCGATCAACCGCACGGCGGCTGGATCGGGTGTAAAGACGTGGTCGCTGTTCGGTTCGGGATGCAGTGGCAACGGCGACAGACCGGGTGGGATCTCCTCGGCGTCATACGCGCTCAGCGGGAAGACCCCGCGCGAGGCCGCCAGCACCGGCCGGGGCGCCTGCACCGCGCAACCGACCAGCAGATCCGCAACCGTGTCAGCGCTGGGTTCCGCGGGCCGGTGGCTGAACGGAACCGGCGGGGCGCCCCACAGCGACGCGGCCAGATTCTGTCTTCGAGCGGTGACCGTCCAGCCCTCGACGGGCCGGTCCCCGTGCCGCACGCTCAGCCGGTGCATCCCCGCCAGGCCGGTCTGATTCATAGGCCGGACGTCGATGTCGGCGCCGGTCTCCACCAGTTCGTCGCCCATCCGCAGCTGGCTGGCGGGAATCGCGGATCCGGTGACGAAACGCAGGTCCCGGGCGCGCATCAGCCACCGCCGGCCGCCGCTGCTGGGCTCACCCGCGCCGATGTCCGGCACCGTGGTATCCAGACCGCTCACCGGGGTGAGGGTGACCACCTGCTCGCGCTTGGGCAGCATGCCCGCGAGTTGCGCCCAGTCCAGCGGTGTGGTCTGCCCCTGGTCGGGATCGGCGCCGAAGCCGATGGTGACGGTGAAGACGACCAGGTGCACGGTCACCGAACCGCCGGTCGGCGGCCCCCACAGGGTGAGCCTGGCCCCGACCGTGACGCTGAGCGTCCCATGGCAGAACAACGCGTCGACGCGGACCGACGCACCGATGGACACCCCGATCTCGGCGATGAAGCTGAACGGGTGCCAGGACACCAGGAGATCGGCGTGAGCGGTGAACCAGGCCCGGACCGGCCCCTCGTGGAAGACGACATCCAGCCTGGCGCCTGCCATCGCGCACGACGGTGTCACGGCCAAATAGGCTTCGGCGGCGACCGACACCGCGGTGCTCGGTGCCCATCTGATACCCAGCCGGGGCACGACGGGGTAGTAGGACGGGCGGTCGAATCTCGGGTGGTAGCCGCCGAGCGTGACGACGAACTGCCCGGCGTTCGGATTGGACCCGAACCACACCGCGGCGGCGAATCCGCCGGTCAGATGGCAGTCTTTCACCAGCACATAGGAGGCGTCGGAAAGCTGGGCCTGCGCCGTCAGGGTGCCCTGGGCGGGGCGCAGAGACGCCTGCAGTCCCAGCTCGGCATAGACGTAGGTGTGCGGTGACTGGCCGGCCAGCGGAAGTTGCAGCGTCGCGGTGCCCAGCAGAGTGAAGATCAGTTCGTGGCCGAACTCCGCCACGAGCATCAGTTTGGTCTTCACCACCTCGAACAGAGTGAGCTCCGCCCCGACGCCCAGCCAGTAACTGCCTTTGCTCGGCGGAATCCATTGCCGCGCTGGACTTCCCGGCGCGGCTTGGGCGCGGCCCTCCAGAACGTCGAGGACGTGGGTGGGCTCCTGACCCTGTCCGTTGAGGGCGAGCAGCGGGAAGTTCGGCACTTCTCGCGCGGTGGGAACGACCAGCTCGCGATTGAACCCGAACCCAGCCATCAGCGCGCTGACCACCACCGGCGGCTCGCCCAGCTCGGCGTTCAGTTGAGCGAAGATGAACAGCGAAGGATCCCCGCCGGTCAGCTGGGCATACGAGCCGATCGCGGCAAGAGCGAAAGACTTGCCGGCGATGACCGCAGTGCCGTCGTACTGGAACTCGATCCCGGCGGCCGGGTTCGGAACATGCAGCAGGCCACCGGAAATCGTCAGCGACGGAGTGTCGACGGCCACGCCCAGCCCGGACAGGCTGAAGGTCGGGACGAACTTGTCCAGCGGTGAGCCGACCGCCAGGCCGTCGAACGACAACTTCAGCGGCCCCAGAGTGACCGCGGCGTCGAGCGCGAACATCAGCGCGTTGTCCTGGTAGAGCATGCCCACGCGGTTGACGTGCAGCACGCCGAGCTGCTTCTGCACCTGTAGCCACACGCTCGTCGTGCTCTGCGGTGCGGGGGTATTCGGGGTGGCCGGACCCGATCCGGGCGGGTCGGTGGGCATATCGGGCGTCGGTGCAGCGGACGAGGGTGTACCGGAGGGCGAGCGTTGGGACGATGCGGCGGGTAAGCCCAGCGCCACCGGTGTCCGGTTCGCACCGATCCGCAGCACCGCCTGCACGGCGAGGCCCTTGGTCAGGCCCCCGCTCGGCAGCGGCACCACCTTGGCGCGAGCGAGCAGCGCGTCGAGCGCCGCGCTGGTCGTGGCATCGATAGCCGCGGTACTGTAGAGGATCTGGAGGTTGTCCACCCCGAGAGTGCCCACCTCGGACAGGAACCCCCCGATCAATGGCAGCTGGCCGAGATCGATACCGGCCGACAGGTCGAAACCTACCGCGAATACCGCAGGCCCGGCGGCCGGCTTCACCCGCACGAACTTGGCATCGGTCAACCCGACCCGCAAGCTCTCGGGAATATCCGCCGCCAGATCGGTGGATACGGCGGCTACCCACTCCCGCAACGCGACTGCGCCGCCGTCGGCATTGCGATAGGTGGCGACGAAAGCGTCTATGCCGCGCTCGGCATCGAAGAAGAGGTCCAACTCCAGCTCGCCCACCGACAGCGATCCCTCATACCGCGTACCGGTCTCGTCGCGAGTGATGGCGATGCCGACCGATGCCGTGATGCCGTCGGCGATCTCCAGTTCGCCCCGGCAACTGGCGGCGAATCGGCCGCTGCCGGTGGTGTAGGAAAACCAAAGACTGCTCAGCGCGAGGGTTTCCACCGGCTTGGGCGCTCCGGTCAGACCCATATGCTCGAGCAGCGCACCCATCGTGAGTTCGTCGTTGGCCGGTATCCCACCTTCGAAGGTCCAGCCGCCGGCGGCACCGGAGGACTTCGCCGCGCTGATGGCGACGGGAACCGATCCGAGCCTCGCTGTGCCCGAGAACCGGGCCACGAACTTCTCGAAGGTGTTGTAGGCGATCGAAGCCGACACATCCTGCAGAGTGAAGTGGCCGATGGACCAATCTCCGGTGAGCGTCGTCGTGATCCGATAGGTGTCGCCGAGGCCGACGGCGAAGTTCAACTGGGCGACGGTCAGGTCGGTCGGCACATGGGTGACCGGGAGGCCGAAGGAGCCCAGCAACTGCGCGACGCCGATCGGTTCGTGCTCGTGCAGGCCGCCGGTGAGATAAAGGTCGGGCAACCACAATTCGACGTCCAAGACGAAATCGCGCAGCGTGAATGCGGTGGCCACCGCCGCGGACGTCACCACATAGCCGACCGGTTCGGCCGACAAGTCCTTCCCGAGGCGATAGTCGAAACCGGTGACCTGTCCGAGTGCGCGCTCCAGCCCGAGGTCCGCCAGTCCGCTCTCGACCGCGCGCCACGCATCGTTCCCGGCCAGCGTCCCCACGAGCGTGTCGACTGTGAACGCGCCGGCATTCTGTGACCGCACCGCTGCGGTCAGGCCGCCGGACTTGTCCGTGTTCAGCGTGACCACCACCGCGATTCCGTCGAACCGACCGTCGAGAGTGACCGTGACCTCGCCCCGGCGAGAAACCGTCACAGTCGCAGCCTGCACAGTGGTGGCCACCATGGCGTCGGCAGGCCAGGCCTGCGCGGCGCAGGTGAGGACCAGTGTCAACTCGGCACGGCCCTGGTCGATCTGCGGTCGCCCGGAGCCCGCGATGCCCTCCAGCTTGCGCCCGGGAAAAGTGGCGAGCGTATTCCGCAACCGCTCGGGCAGCGCTGTGTCCGCCCAATCGAGAACCGGTGGGTCGCCGAGCCCGGCCAGATGGGCCGCGAGCACGTCCAAATCGGTCGAGTTCTGGTCGTCGAGTTCCGCCTCACTGCTCACCACTTCTTCGCCCGACACTCGAGCCCGCGAACCTGTCGTTCCCCAACCTGCCCTGGTCCATCCTCGAGGGACGTGATCACGTTTTGACGGAACATCGGGTCGCCGAAATCCGTCTCCCTAGGCCGAGGAGAGCGGGCGCCCGGATCACGAGTGCCCGGGAGAGTCTGTTTGTCGCCGCTGCCCACAGGTAAGTCCTCCCCCCACGTGTGGTGTCGCCTGTCTTGCCGAAGTCTGGATGCGACAGGGCTCGTGTCGGTGTGGTGCACTCGGTCTTACCGTCGGCGCCGCGCTGACGGGGCCGCAGCCGCTACAAAATGAAAAAGCTTGCCGGAGAGAGCATTACACCTCCGATACCAATGTGTTAACCAGTTTGCGCGGTCGTGGGCAGTCCGTCAAGCTGCCTGGAAGGCTGAGGTGTACACACTTTCCCGTACCGCTACACCCGGCGGTCCGGCAACCTGGGCACCCGCCGCATCGGCGCCGGCGCGCGCGTTCGACCTTCGGCGCCGTGCGGCGGCGCGAGCCGGACTTGCCCTGACGGCATGCGGCTGCTTAAGCTCGGGGCCGCGACTTCGCTCGCCGTAAGCGTTCACGTCAACCAACGCACCGGCCCGCCATCAGGCGGCGTCGTTGATTGACGAGACGATTACGGAGCGACCGATGAATTCCGCAAATCCCCAGTCCCGCACCGGCTTCGGCAAGCTGCCCGCCCGCTACACCTCGGTGATCATGCCGATGCTGTTGTCGGTCCTGATGACCTGCATCGTCTCGTTGATCAGCACCCTGATGAGCGACGGCCTCGTGATCGGGGTGTGGTTGCGTTCCTGGGCCGTATCCTGGCCCATCGCCTTCCCGACGCTGTTGCTGGTGTTGCCCGCGGTGCGGCGTATCACCGCGGCGCTGGTGCAAGCACCGTAAGCACAATGCACGGCCGGCCGAGCCGCTGGCGAGGCCGTCGGTGGTGCCTTGCGCAAGCAGCTCGCGGTTGAATTCGGCCAAGGCGGCATATACGTGGAAGACCAGGCGGCAGCCTGGGGTGGTGTCGAGTGCCGCGTGCCGGGATCGGAACCCGATGCCAGGTTTCCGACTACCCGGTCGCGAGCGGGTGCGGACCGCCGGATCAGCAGCTGCCCGGCCAGCATGACTCATTAGGCTGGCCGGGTGCAGTTCACAACGGATGTCGAGCGTGGTGGGTGGCTGCTGGCGCGGGTCGGTGAGCACGGGGTCGGCAGTGTCGCTGGTACCGGTTTCGAGGCTTATGCGCGGATCCTGCATCCGGTCGAGGCGATCCGCCGCGACGTCACGGTCACCGACGAGTGGGGCAATCCGGAGATCGTGGAGGAGGCGATGTGGCCGTGGGCGCAGGTCGCTGTGCGCAACGGCCGAGTGATGCATCCACTTGTGCAGTGGCGCAACCTCACCGACGGTGAGAACGAGGCGGCGATGTCGTTCGACGACGGCTGGGAAGTCGGCCAGAGTGTCGAGGGGTGGTTGGACCCGAGCCTGCTGGCCGCGCTCACTGTCCACCTTCGCGCAGCCACCCAGACACCGGAACAGGTGACGGCGGGAGTGTGGAATGGATTCGGCGAGCTGAACACATCCTCGGGTGCGGTGTTCGTCGCCTCCACCGACGGCGATCCGGGCAACCTCGAGCGCGAGCGAGCTCGCATCGACGCCGAGCTGGCTGCCTCTGTCGCACCGCAGGTCAGGCGGGCGGTCGAGGCAGGGCCTTTCCTGCGGTGGCCGGGACGCGACTTCCTGCTGTTCGACACCGGTCTGTCCGAACTCGCCGACCCCGGCTGGGTGTATGGGGCGGGCTTGGGATGGACGACCGACTTCCCCGGAGTGACGCCCCAGTTGCTCTGGCCCGCCGACCACGCATGGGTCGTGGCCAGCGAAATCGACTTCGACTCCACGATCGTCGCCGGCTCACGGGCTCTGATCGACGCAGTGCTGGCCGACGATCATTTCGAGTCCTTCGAGATCACCGAGGATTCGGATCTGAGCTGGGACGGCGACACCATCAACCCCGCACCGAAGGACTGAGCTGCCGGCGAGACGTGTGCGGTCAGTCTTCGGCCCACGCGCGGATCGCGGCCACCCACCCCCGCCCCAGGGCGGGATTTCCCGGCGCTGAACCATGCGTCAGGCGAGTGGGTCCGGTTCGGTCTCCTCGTGTGCGCCGGGGGTTTTGATTATGGCCGTGATCGTCCCGAGGGCTTCGACCTTCCCGCCGTGGGCTTGAGCCCAGGCTCTGATCGCGGCGCTCTGTTCCGGGCTCATGCGCTGCGTCCAGCAGCCACGCCGTACGCTTTCAGCGCCCATCCTGTGCGCGGTGAGAAGCCGCGAGAGCTCTTGAAACTGGGTCGGCGTCACGAAGACCAGGTAGTAGTCCTCGTCGGAATCCAGCGACGCCAGTACAGTGCCGAGGGCAGACGCGCGCTCACCGATCTCTTCGAGGAACGCTTTGATGTAGTCGGCTCGATGGTAGTCGGCTTGCTCGGCGTCGAAGGCGGCGAACCAATCCCAGGGCAGCGCCGCGGGACAGGACCTCAGCGATGCCAACTGCTCGCGGACAGACTGGGGGTCCTGCTCGCGGTTGATGATCGCCATATCCGCGATCCCGTCCGGAGATTCGGCGTTGCGAATCGATTCGGCGAGACCCGGGGTGAGATGTGCCAGTCGTTGCGCCATGATGGACCGCACGCTGAACTCGAAATCGGATTCCTTCGCAACCGCTTCCCCGCGGTAGATGCCGTCTGCGTCTACCCTGCTCGTATAGTCCTCCCAGCCCAGGTTCGCTTGGTTGATGTTGTTCTCCACGTTCCACAGCTGGTCGGGCACGACTCGGAACGGCTTGGAGTGGTCTTGGTCGTGATCCTGGGGTGGCAGGACCCAGACTGCCAGGATGGGATGCTCGGGGTGGGTGAGGGTGGTCTCGTCGGCGAGGAAGGACACGATCGCCCTGCCCGGTTGCTTCGCCTGGAGCGCTTCGGGGCTCAGGTTTTCGAACTCCGGGTCGTCCACCAGGGTTACATTGGCCAGGAATCCCTCTTTGCTGGGGGTGAGGGTCTCCCGGACCAGAGATCCCCATGCGCTGTCGTCACCGAACCAGGTGCGGACGAGGACTGTTTTGCTTGGTAGGTCTGCCATGTCCGAACCATAACGGCGGGGGCCGACGCACTTCGGTGTCGGTGCAGCGTGTGGTAGACACGCCAGGTCGGTGGGAAATGCCGGGTTCCGACCGTCAGTTCCTCTCGGTATCAACCGTTTTGGACTC
Source organism: Nocardia barduliensis (assembly GCF_013315795.1). Classification (GTDB taxonomy): domain Bacteria; phylum Actinomycetota; class Actinomycetes; order Mycobacteriales; family Mycobacteriaceae; genus Nocardia; species Nocardia barduliensis. The sequence goes on along the minus strand of NZ_JABLTE010000045.1, from coordinate 6,336 downwards.
GCACTGTGAGAGCGGTGGGCGAGACCGAACGCGGGTCGGGAACATCCGATATCGCCGCATATTGCGTACTGGCGTCGGTTCGAGCCCGCCTCTGATCGTGGGCAAGGCATCGTCTCGACGACCTCAGCTGAGCTTGTAAATGGACCGCGATGAGTACATCAGCATCGTGCGGTCACGCGCCGAACTGAACGAAGAATCCTATACGGAACACATGGTTTGACGACATCGATCGACTGCCGACAGTATGAGCTTGCGGGGAAGGGTGGTGTAAGCCACACTTAGCCGGTGACTGGAGAAGTGAATACGCCAAGCGTCACGAATCCCCTGTGGATCATAGCGTTACTGCTCGGGATCTGCGAACTGACCCTCGGAGCCGCGACAAGTTTGACCTCTGGCTGGATTCAAGGACTGTTCGCGGTATTCATGGTAGGTTACACAACGGCGGTGACCACAGGTTTTTTCTACATGCTCGTCAGCAAAGCGCAGGTCTTCTACTCGCCGAGGGAATATCGCGGCGGTGCAACTGTCGAGGAGTATTCGAGGGCGGTTGCACGTGCACGGGTGGTGGTGAATACTACTGAAGCAGTCATGGCTTCCGTAGAGAGATCGCTTGAACGGACAGCGCTACCAACGGCCAGCGCACACGATATTGTGCAGGAAGCCCGTTTGGAAATCGATCGAAGCTCGATCTTCGTCGATCTATCCACATTTGACCAAAATCTTGGCTCGATCTCTGTCCCGACAGCTGATAATTTCACAGTTGCAGACCTCCTAGACAGTGTCTATTTCTCGCTACCTCTGAAGGTTCCCGCCTACTCATATGGGTCCAATTGGCTTCTGCACCGACCACGTGACGGCAAGACCTTCGAATCATTGGGGACACAGTGGGCAAGAGACTCGGGATATGGAGACCGGGATATGCGGCTGCTCGCCGAGGTGGGGTTTGAGGCCGGTGACCACCTCGAGGCAGTATCTGGACCAGAGATTCGCGCTACAAGACGATTCCGAGGTGTGTCTGCCAGTGAGCCGGGGCCGGTCCAATAACTTGCTCTACCTCGTATATTTCCCACGCCTCGCATCCGCGGCGCGTACGATCGGCGCATTGACCTTTGCCAACGGGTGTTCCGAGCTTGTCGACCTCGGCACGCTGCCACGTCTGTTGCCACTGCTCAATTCGCGTTCATCGGTGATCTTGCACGCTTTGAGCAACGACTCGAGATGCGGCCACACGAGGAACGCCGATCCCTTCACCCAGTTGTAGATCGAGCCGTTCGCCACGTCCGAAAGTTCGGCGAGCGGACCCGCAACTCAGGCCGGAATCGGCCTCTAGCAGTCTCAGCGCCGCCTGCAAGTCGGCGCGGATCTTAGTCCGGATCGGATCGACCGCCACCGTGTCTCCCCCCAGCTGATTGCCGCACCATGAGCGAATGAGTGCGCACCGCGGCGACGCGCCGGGCTTGCGCGCGTCCGTATTTGGCGAGCTCGCTGTCGCGCCATGTCAGGTAGATGCGCCGAGACGCCGAAACCCGCAGTACAGTATAGGTAACGATCGGCGCGCTGAATCACGCTCGAGAACCGATCTGCAAACTAGTACGCCCCGCTTTTGGTGACGATCACGCCGGGGGCGGTCTACCGCCGCACCGATACCCGTCCGCGCGCATCCTCGGCGCGAGGATCTTCGAACGCCAACGCCGCACCTCCGCGCCCACCGCCCTATCCGACCTCACCTGGGCTCGTCCCGCCTGACGGAGGCGAGGAGGGTTCGCATCACCGGGAACTCGCCCTCGCGGATCGTGGGAATCGAGAAGCTGCCTGGCAGCCAGCAGATCTGGATGGCGTCCATACCCGCGATGCTCCATGCACAGCACACTCCGCCGAACGCCTCGGTGAGGCCGACGAACAATGTCCCGCAGATTGTTCGAACGGTAGAACATGAGCGCCATCGACCAGGTCGTGGCGTAGAAGGACATGCAGGCGTAGTCGGGATCCCGCTCGGCCCGGGGCGAGACGATCAGGCGTATCGAGCCGATCGGCGCGAATCCCCGGCTGTCGAACTCGATCGGGTGCAGCCGTCGTTCTCGTATGTCGTCGAGGTAGTCCTGCAGGTCCTCGTCGACGGCCCCCGCGCTGCCGTGGAAGAACAGATCGAGGTCGAGGGCGATCGCACTGCCGAAGGGGACGGGCTCCGGATCGGCCGGTGCCACCGCAATGCTCAGCGGCGTGTTGTCGTTCGGCTGGATTCGGATTCTCATGAGAGTACCGTCTGTCGTGTCGAGATTGCCGGGAGGCAAGATAGATCTCGTACCAGGTGTCGTTCATTCGCGCTCTTCGGTCGCGGTACCGCCGTCTGCGCGAGCTGCGAGCTCGGAAACCAGGGCGGCGACATCGGGGTTCCCGGATGCGATGCCTGCGCTGGACCGCTTGGTCAACGGTCTCGCCGAGGCGCAGGTCAACCCCCGGAGGTCGTGCCGCGGGCCGCGGCTGTCTGGATGACCGGCGAGCTGGTCGGCTAGCTGTGGTCCTGCGCGCCCGCGCGGCGCGCAGGCCTCGGATAGCCGTAGGCACGTCCTCATGGCCGAACTCGAGCTACTGCGCTGGGAGCACTTGCCAGAGTAGTACGGCACCTTTGCCAGAGTTTCCTCCGACGCCGGCAGCGATTTGCGTACCGTCGGGACTGAATGCAACGGAGTACGAGGTCACGGCTTGAGCGTCGAGGGGTTGCCCGATCGGTTGACGCGTAGCGGCATCCCATATCTGGAAGCGGCCGCCAGTAGCGCTTCCCACGAGGCGAGTCCCGTCAGGGCTCAGCGCCACCGGCAATCTTCCACCCGCAAACACGGCATCGATCGATTGACCAACCAGTTGGTAGGTATTCGTGTCCCAGAAGCGGATCTCGCCGTCTTCGTGACCTGTTACAAGCAGGGCACCGTCAGGCCTGTATACCGCGGAGTACAGATTGCCGTTGAAGTTCGGGAGGTGTTCTACGAGCTGATGGGTGGTTAGATCCCAGACCCACAACGAGGTGGTGATTCGAGCACCGTCGGGACTAAAGGCTACTGTTTCAATCGTGCCCGTGTATGGGCCGTACTGGGTGGTGTTGGCGATTTGCCAGAATGCGCTTCCAGCTTTCATGTTCCACAGCAGAACGAAGCCATCGGTGCCTGCCGCCGCGAGGAGGGTGCCGTCAGGACTGAACGCCAGCGACCGTACAGATCCGTCGGTGCTGATGGGTTGAGCAACCTGCTGTCTCGTTTTAACGTCCCAGAGGCGGACTGTGTTGTCGTCGCCTCCGGTGGCCAGCAGGGCACCGTCGGGACTGAACGCCACCGCTCGTGCTTTTTCACTGTGCCCTTTGATGGGCGGTGCCGTTTCCTGCCGGGTTTTCGCATCCCACAACCGGACTGTGCTCTCATTGCTTCCGGTGGCCAGCAGGGCGCCGTCGGGACTGAACGCCACCGTGTAGACCACCTGTGAGTATCTGTCTAGGTCGGCAGTGGAGTCCGGCCACAGCGCGGCCACCGCGCCGGCCCCGGCGGCCAGCAGGGCGGCGCCCCCTATCAATGCACTGCGGCGAGAGATTGGCGAGGTCTGGATGCCGCCGCCGTGACTCGGTGGAGGGTTAGGCCCCCTAGCAGAGCGGATTGTCCAGGGATCCCAGGCCAGTGGATTCGGTGCGGAATGCATTTCGAGTGGTCGAGCGCGGTGCTGCGCGGTCGGAGCCGACGGATTCGGCAAGGGATGGGTCTCGGGGTCGAGCGAGGTGCTAGGCGGATGAAGGACAAGATGTTCGGCTTCCAAGTCGAGTTCTTCGCCAGTGCGGACGGAAGGTGGGGGTTTGCGCGAGAGCGCCAGACGCCCGATCGTGCGGGTGTTGCGTTGTTCGGGACGCGGATATCCCTTGGACGGCAACACTTTCGACAGGTGTTCATGGATCGCGGTGATCGTCAGCAACTCGGCGTCGTCGGCGGGACCGCGGTGCAGGAGCTCCAGCATCTCGCCGGTGTAGGCGGTGAATCGAGCGCTGGCAGGTGCTCGGGAGGGCTGGTTGGCCGGCGATGATGTCAGCGTGCAGGTACCGGCCACCTCGAGTTGGCCGGCCACTGCGGAGCTGACATCGGTCATGAGGTCGATGGCCAAACCCGAGAAGCAACAGTCCAAAATCAACACTCGGTTGTCAGCCTGAGCGCCGGCGAGGGTGTCGCGCAGTATACCGAACGGGAATGCCGTCCACTCCACCATCTCCCGGGCGCTGCGTGTGTTCGGCAGAGACAGATACAGGGAGCCTGCCCGGCCGATCAAACCGTGGCCTGCGTAGTAGACCAGCAGCAGATCCTGTGCCTGTGCGGCGGCGGCGTTCAACGCGCCGCCGATGATGCCGCGGTCGGATTCATCGGACAGTACGACGCAATGCTCCCGAGGCAGTGCTGTTGCCCAGTCACTGGTCAGCACCGCGGCTAAGTCGGTGAGATTGTTACGGACTCCGGGCAGGTCGGGCAGTTCGGGATCGGTGAACGTGCTGGTGCCCAGCAACACCGCCCGCGACCGAGCCGGGTCGGGCAACCGCAACTAGTCCTCCAACGCTTCGCGCAGCAACTTCACCACCTGTTCCTCAGGTAGGTTCTGTGCCGCGATCTTCACCGAACGGTTCCTGCCGCGAGTGATCTCGATATCCACCTTCGGTTTGCGGTGGTTGATCCACACGATCAAAGTCGTCACCAAAGCCGAACCGGCACCGCCGGAGCCGAGCGCGACGATCAGCACATCCGACACCGCGCCCATCTCATCGGGCGCTATCGGCTGTTGTTCGATCGATACCCGACCGCGGAACTCATCCTCCCGCCCCAACCAGGACTCTAGATCGTTCAACTGCGCGCCCACGTCGCGCCCTACCAGCCGAATCCGAGCGTCCATCCCCTGCCTCATTCGCCGTTCAAGCGCACCCCCGGATGCGCGGGATCTGGTGGCAGAAATCATTTCACACGCGGTCGAGATAAGTGGCCGTGTCGTGCAGGTCTCACCCCTTGGTTGCTCAACCATCTCCGGCGGTCACCCGGCGGCGTTGCCAAGCCGAGCCCGATGACGGATGGCAGTATGGGAGCGGCTCCCAGTCCACGGGCGTTCCCAGCGCACGGGATCCTTTCGTGCTTCGTTCGTGTGCCGGATCCTCGGAGTTTCCCGGGATCAGTGCGTCTCGCTAACTCGGCGGGCCGACCGACTGCTCCCTCATGCCGAGTTCTGGGTGTTCGCAGGAGCGTGGACAACGATCTCGGCTGCACCGATGAATTTTGGGTGGATCCGTCGTCGTTACCGCTGGATACACCGACAGCGGTGGGCCTGTGCCGGGACCGTTCCAGCGCGGGCAAGTACACATGGAGGCAATGATGAGCGTCGACGACCCCGCGCAGGAGCAAACGATCCGGACCGTGAGCCGGACGGGTGAGCAGGGGGCGCAGTGAGTGGTGTCAGGGTGTTGGTGGCGGGGGCGAGCATCGCGGGGCCCGCGTTGGCGCATTGGTTGCATCGGCGGGGGGCCTACGTGACCGTGGTGGAGCGGGCCCCAGCGCTGCGTCCGGGAGGGCAGGCGGTGGACGCGCGCGGGGTGGCCAAGGAGGTCATCCGGCGGATGGGGCTGGACGCGGCGGTGCGCGCGGCGCGCACCGAGACCGCTGGCGCGTACACCGTGGACGTGCACGGGACGGTGCTGGAGACCTTTCGCGCGGACGACGACGGCGGCGACGGGTTCATCGCGGAGATCGAGATTCTGCGCGGGGACCTGTCCCGGGTGCTCTATGACGACACCCGCGACGGTGTCGAGTACATCTTCGGCGACCAAATCGCCGAGTTGACCCAGGACTCGGACGGGGTCGACGTGGTCTTCGCGGGCGGCGACCGGCGGCGCTTCGACCTGGTGGTCGGGGCGGACGGGCTGCACTCGGCGCTGCGAGCGATGGTCTTCGGGCCGCGCGAGCGGTTCGTCCGCCATCTCGGTCTCGTGCTGGCTTTCTACAGTGTGCCCAACGAGTTCGGGCTGGACCGCTGGGTGATCGACTGCCAGGAGTCCGGGCGCTCCGCCGGTCTGCGGCCCATCCAGGACGCCACCCGGGCGATGGCCATGTTCTCCTTCGCCGCGGCCGACCTCGACGTCGACTACCGCGACGTCGGGGCCCAGAAGCGCCTACTGCGCGAGCGGATGGCCGGGATGGGTTGGTTGACCCCGCGCATCCTCGCGCACCTGGACGACACCCCGGACTTCTACCTCGACCAGGTCGCCCAGGTGGTGATGGACCGCTGGTCGAGCGGGCGGGTGGGGCTGCTCGACCAGCGGTCCATCACCAC
>NZ_JABLTE010000044.1 GCF_013315795.1 Nocardia barduliensis | reverse complement strand
GTCCGGCACCGACCGTAACCGGGTGACCATGTCGAGCAGTTCGTGGGCTTGATCGGCAGCGGTGGGCACGGCGTCGGTGGTGGCGGTGACCGCGGTCGCGGTGATGTTCACGCGGGCCGCCCGCGATAGATGCTCGATCAGTTCCTTCAGGGTGCCCTTGGTGATGTGATCGGCGGGGATGAGCAGGGTGCCGCCGTCGACCGAAAGCAGCGACAGCACGGTGTCGTCGCAGCGCGTAGCCAGTTCTGCCTGCACGCGCCGAAGTTTGCGGCGTGCAACGACTTTCGCGTCCAGTATCGGGTTGGACTCGTCCGGGTGGGGCGGGATGGCGAGGGCTATGACGCGGTAGCGGTCGGAGATGTCGATGCCACACTCGCGGGCCATGGTGGAGGTGGGGTGCCCACCGAGCAGCGCTGAGGTGAGCGTGTGCACCGCCGTGTGGTGCTCCGACACGACCGCGCGCAGTTCACGCACATAGGCCGCCGAGACCGCCGTGGTCATGGTGTCGAGCATTTCGACGACGAGTTTGGCGCCGTCGAGAATGCTTTGATAGTCGGCCAGGCTGGGAGTACACATCGGCTCGGTGTCGGCCGCGCCGGAGGCCCGCTGCCGGGCCGAGGTGGTGGACACCACCAGGTCGAAGCCGATCTTGAAGCCCTCGTGGATGGCGTGGTGAATGGTACCGATGGGCACGCCTTCGCGAGCCCACTGGGCCGCGGCGTCCTCGAGTTGTTCGGTCTTCTCCGGAATGTTGCTGCCGTCCAGCATGCTGACTGCCAGTTCTAAGCACACGCGGGTGATGATGGTGATGTCGCCGTGTATCGCGTCACCAGGCAAGGTGCCACAGGGGGCGACGGTTTCGACGAAATGGCCGACCATCTGCCGCGATAGGGCGCGGACATCTTTCAGCGGCAACGACATGGGCCGGCCGGATACCGTGAGCCCTTGTCGACGTGGGGTGGTGACAGGCATAGTCGGACTTCCTTCCACCCCCGTTAACTGCACTATTGCTCCAGAATAACCAGAGCGAGATTCAGAGGGACGGTCTACTCCGAGTAACGTGAATTTCAGGAGGAGTGATCAGTAAGCGGTAGTGATAGTTCACAATGACGGTTCGGCCAGAGCCTCGGCGTGATCTGCCGAGAGGCTGGCGAGCTGCGCAGCGTACCTATCGGCGGTGCGCTCGCTGGCGCGCGGTGTGGGTGGATCACCCGTAGGCGATCCGCTCCAGCAGATCCAGCGCTTCGTGCACCTTGTTCAGTTCGTCGGACGGCAAGCTCTCCGACAAAATCCGCGCGAGGGCATCGTTCAGTGCCCCCTGTTGCCCGCGCGCCCAAGCCAGGCCGTCGTCGGTGAGCATCAGGTTCACGCGGCGCCTGTCGATCGGGTCGCGTACGCCGACGATCAGCCCTCGATCTCGTAACCCGTCGATGACATTGCGCATCGTCTGCGGGCGCAACATCTCCAGGCGAGCCAGATCGACAGCGGCCATGGCTCCGCCTCGATGCAAGCGTCCCAGTACCGCCCATTGCGTCGCGGACAATTGACACTCATTCGGATCCCTCCGGACGCGGCGCAAAATCACGGTCAACGCAATGCGCAGGCGCGCCGCTGTCACGGCCAGTGCTGTGGGGTCCGCGGCATTCACGGCCATGCAACTCCTGACTCTCACCGGACCGGAAGCGAATTGTGGGTGGCGTTCTGCCTCTACACCTCCTGCCGGGTGCTTGGTCATGTCGAGGGCTGATGCGCCACCCGGGCAGCCCCCATCGCGCTCGATGACCGTGCCGGTGTGCGGGGCTGTTCACCTGATCCCGGCGCCGGCCGCGGCTCCTTCACCGCCCGATCAGCGAGGGATGGTGTCCAACGCGGGCGGTCTTCGGTATGCCTTGCCCGGCGTCGCTCAACCGACGGCCATGTTGCGCAGGCTGCGCGGCGGTGACGGCTTCGAACTGGGAAGCGCGCCGTGGTGCTCACCCTGACCGTGTCGGCACCGCCGCGTGCTACCCGAGCTAGCCGATAGGCAGGCAGAAGGTATTCTCGGCCGAGCCAAGGGGGATGGGAATACACAATTCCACCGAGCCCGCGACGGGGGCGGCCGCAGACGCATCCGCTGAGGCCGTGCCGGCACTAAGGGCGGTGGCCGATAGTGCGAATGCGGCCACGGCGAGCGGGCGGATAATTTTCGAGTTCATACCGTCATCCTCAGTCGTGTTCGTAGAGAATTCCCGGGTTCGGGACGGAACGATCAGATCACGAACTCGATGGTCCTTGCAATGTCGTTTTCCAGAATTTGGATTTCTAGATCAACTCCTCCCGAAGTCGTCGTAGATCATCACAGTTCCCAGTGACATCAACACTGACTGTGACCCGAATGTACACGATAGTTCTCGTCATTGCTTGTGGCATTTCGCCGCCCGGCGTCGAATATGCCGACGTCGACCACGAGGGCCTGTCGTGCTACACCCGCTCCCTGTGCAGTCGGGTGATACCTCCGCACAGCGGTGTGCCCGCCGTCGTAGGAAACTCATTTCTGATGCAGATTTTCCCGGTGGTGCGCTGTGAAGCTGAGGAATACGCTGCTACTCGGAATAGTGCCGGTCACAAATATTCGTTCTTCCCGTTTTTCACTGCGCTATTGCCAGTACGTTGATCTTGGAAACTCCCATGCCGGAGATGCTGCAGGCACTGATATCTCGGAACCGTCGTCCGCAGCTGCCTTCGCTGCCTGGGGAACATGTTCGACCGACCGGACCGGCCCGTAGGCCTGGTGAAGGAGAAATATGTCCACCGACACCGATGCGACCCCTTTATCGGCCGTTCCACCGGGGAGCCGCTGGTCTGATCGGCTTTCCACGATCTCCCGCCATGACCTGCCCGCCTCGATCGTGGTTTTCCTTGTCGCTCTGCCGTTGTCGCTCGGCATTGCCATCGCCTCCGACGCCCCTGTTGCCGCCGGCCTGATCGCGGCCGCTGTGGGTGGCATCGCGGTCGGCTTCCTCGGTGGGAGCCCGCTGCAGGTCAGCGGTCCGGCGGCCGGCCTCACCGTGGTCGTCGCCGAGACCATCCACCAGTTCGGCTGGAAGACGACATGTTTCATCACCGTTGCGGCCGGCCTGTTGCAGATCGTGTTCGGTTCGAGCCGGATCGCGCGTGCCGCGCTGGCGATTGCGCCGGTCGTCGTGCATGCCATGCTCGCCGGTATCGGAGTCACTATCGCGTTGCAGCAGGTGCACGTACTGCTGGGCGGGGCGTCGCGCAGCTCGGCCTTCGAGAACATCACCGAACTCCCCGGCCAACTGCTGAACGCGCGCGGTGACGACTTCGTCATCGGAGTGATCGTCGTGGGCATCATTGTCGCCTGGCGCCGGGTACCCGGGAAGGTTCGCCTGATCCCAGGCCCGTTGGTCGCGGTGCTGACGGGTACGGTGCTGTCGCTCGTGCTGCCTGGCAATCCGGACCGCATCGAGATCGACAGCTCGCTGTTCGACGCCATCGGCCTGCCCGCCCTGCCCAGCGGCAACTGGGGCGGGGCGGTGCCGGCGGTGCTCACCATCGCCTTGATCGCCAGCGTGGAGAGCCTGCTGTCGGCAGTGTCCGTGGACAAGATGCACACTGGCAGGCGTACCAACTTCGACCGCGAGCTGGTGGCTCAGGGCGCGGCCAACATGATCTCCGGCATGCTCGGTGGACTTCCGGTCACGGGCGTGATCGTGCGCAGCTCAACCAACGTCGCCGCCGGTGCACGCACCCAATTCTCGGCGATTCTGCACGGCGTGTGGATCCTGGTGTTCTCCATTGCGCTCGTCGGCGTCGCGCAGCAGGTCCCGAAGTCGGCGTTGGCCGGGTTGCTCGTCGTGGTGGGGGTCCAGCTGGTGAAGCTGGCCCATATCCAGCTTGCCCGTCGCACCGGCGACCTGGCGGTATACGCGGTGACCATGGTCAGCGTGGTGTTTCTGAACCTGCTCGAGGGCGTGCTCATCGGCCTGGCTATGGCGATCGCGATGCTGCTGTGGCGAGTGGTGAAGGTATCGGTGCAGGTCACACCGGTGGCAGGCACCGACCGCTGGATCGTCCGCGTCGAGGGCACGTGCACGTTCCTGGCACTGCCGAAGCTGTCCAAGAAGCTGGCCACTGTGCCGAGCGGTACCGACGTACTTGTCGAGCTGACCGTCGACTTCCTCGACCACGCCGGCTACGAGGCCATCCACGACTGGGCCCGGCAGCACGAAAGTATCGGCGGCGAAGTGGAAGTCGTCGAGATCGGTACCGCGCGCATGGAACACGTCATGACCGGCCCGCCCCGGCGCGGCCGGGCCCGCGGCATGCTCGACGAGGTGCTCGGCCCGTGGCGTGAGCGCAACGGCGACGCGGTCGCAGCCGGCGTGGTCGCCTACCATCGCAGTCACGCCCACGTGATGCGGCCACACCTGGACCAGCTGCATGACCGGCAAGATCCGCATTCGTTGTTCCTCACCTGTGCCGACTCGCGCATCGTGCCCAATGTGATCACCAACAGCGGTCCTGGTGACCTGTTCACCGTCCGCAACGTCGGCAACTTGCACCCCGCGGACGGCTCGGACGCCTCGGTCGAGGCGGCCCTGTCCTTCGCGGTGGACAACCTGAAGGTGCACAACGTGGTGGTATGCGGCCATTCCTCTTGCGGTGCCATGAAAGCCTTGCTGGCCGGCGCCTCCATCGGTCCGGGACTGGACACCTGGCTCGCCCATGCCCGCCCTAGCCTGGATGCCTACCGTGCCGGGCACCCGGTGCGGGCCGTTGCGGCTGCCGCGGGTTATGACGAAACCGCCCAGCTGAGCATGGTCAACGTCGCCGTTCAGCTCGAGATCCTGCGACGCCACCCGGTGATCCGTCAGGCCGCCGCTGCACGCGGCCTGACGGTATCGGGCCTGTTCTTCGACATCTCCACCGCCCGTATGCTCGAGGTCACCACTGATGGCGTCAGCGAATTCAACGACCAGGTTGCCGAACCGGTCATGGTGCCTGGTCGGTTGCTGTGACAACACCATCCAGGCCACACATCGACCGCCGGAATCCGGAGTACGCCATCGCAAGGATGAGCCCAACCGCAACGGCGGCGCTGCGACCAACACTTCCGGTCGGGTCTACTTCCGCCATCGCAACGCTTCCGCGGTTTCCTGGCGGTGCTCCTCGTACTCCTATCCGTGACCATCTCCCTACGGTCCCCGCCGTTGTGCCACACCGTGAGTGCGTGGCACTGCCCGGCGTTACATCGGCGAAGAAGGGTCGAGGAGCAGATCGACTTCTTCGCAGTACGGTGATGGCCTGGTCAACGGTGGGAAGGTGGTCCCGACAGTCGCCCGGCTCGCCACCGTGCCGTTGCCCGCCCGATATCAGTTGCTGGAGGCTCGCCGTAAAGCCACTCACGCGCCAGCCTATGCCAATTGTTGGTCGTCTCCAGTTGGCCGAGTGCGGCGAAGGTGAACAACTCCGCCCGCCTGGAGAACACGTGCTCGGCCGGAAGCAGTTGATGCCGCATGCCGCGGAATTCGTCCGCCCTCGGGTCGACGGCGAGCACCACTGCCGCGGTGGCGAGTTCGGGGGTGATCGTGATCTCCTCGTCGAGCAACTGCCAACCCGAGGCGGCCCACACGTACTCCAGGCATTCCTGTGGTGTGACGCTCGCGTCCGGATCGATGATGCCGCGGCCGATCCACGCCTTGTACAGATCCTCGGCCCGGTGTTCCCCGGCGGCGAGCAGGGACGCACGCTCGAATTCGGCGTCCGCGGGGTTCATCCGGTGATAGAGCCCGAAATCCACGAAGGCGAGGCGACCGCCCCCGTCCAGAAGGATGTTGCCGGGATGCGGGTCACCGCAGAACTCGTAGTCGGAGAACAGCGAACCTATGTAGAAGCGGTAGATCAGCTCACCGATCCGATCTCGATCGGCCTCGGGCATCGCCTGAATCTCTTGGAAGGGCTTCCCTTCGACGAATTCTGTCACGAGAACGTGTTGCGTGCAGTGTTCTCCGACGCTGGCGGGGACGGTGATGAAGGGATGCCCGTGGAAGCGCGAGGCGACTCCACGCTGAGTCCGCGCTTCGCGCAGGTAGTCGAGTTCACCGCCGATGTTGCGCGCGATCTCGTCCAGCACGGCGGTGTCGGCGGCGCTCGGCAGCACGGATCTCCAGAGCTTGGCGAACAACTGCAAATTGCGCATGTCCGCGTGAACGGCCTCGTCCACACCGGGGTATTTCACCTTCACCGCGACCATGCGCCCGTCATGCAATCTCGCCCGATACACCTGGCCGATCGAGGCTGCGGCCACCGGCGTCTCCTCGAACTCGGCGAACACTCGGGACATCGATCCGAGATCACCCTCGATGACCTTCCGCATAGCGCTGAACGGAACCTCTGGTGCGCGATCTCGAAGTTCGGCGAGCTTCGCCCGAAACAGCTCACGGTGGGATTCCGGCACGAGGTCGACATCGAGAACCGACAGCATCTGGCCCAGCTTCATCGCCGCACCCTTCATGCCGCCGAGCACCGTGACCATTTGCTGTGCGGCTTGCAGAGTGGACCGCTCGGCGAGTATCTGCCGGGCTTCCTCGGGCCGGCCGATCATCGACAACCGTGTCCCGACTCCGCGCACCGCCCGCCCCGCGACCAGTCGGCCCAGCCGAGTGCCCCGCGCCAGTCGACCTCTGGGCAGCTGACCGGTCATCATCAGCACCTCCGTGGGCCAGCCTATGACCAAGATCGCGTACCGCTGGTGTCGGCAACGTCGGCCGTCGATTCAACGGTCTAACAAATTACAACAAGCGGCAGTGTATTCGACAGCTGAAGTTAAAGTGAGCAAAACTCATTTTCAATCCTAGACAGGGAAGTGTGATGCCGCACAAGGCCGCCCGACAGCGCCGTCGCCCGACCCAGCAGCGCGCGAAGGAGACGAGGGAGCGGATACTCGACACCGCGGCGCGGTTGTTCGGTGAGTGTGGAATCGCGGAAACCTCGACGAACCGGATCGCAGCGGAGGCCGGCTTGAGCATCGGCGCAGTCTATCGGTACTTCCCTGATCGGACCGCGATCGTCGATGAGCTGCTCGAGCGCCTACTCGAAAACGCGGAGCGGCGTTTCACCCACTGGGTCTACGACTTGTCGCAGCGCCCGATAACCCTGCGGCACCCCTCGGTTCCGAAGGTATCCACCGAGATGCTGGAGTTGTTCGCCGAAGAGTTGGTCGCCAACGCGCATCTGGTGCGCGCGCTGGGCGGCGAAGTCCAATCCCATGGCAGCCGCGTTCTCGAGTTCGAGCTGCGTCTGCGTCCGCTGGTCAAGGTGCTGGTGATCCAGCTCCTCGGTCCGGGAGACGATCACAAGTACGACCTGATGGCATATGTGCTGATCAATATCGGCTTCGCGGCGCTGCTGCGCACAACGGCGAGGGAGGTCGACGACGACCAACGGCGCGAGGCCATCGCGATGACCGTTCAGATGATCGGCGCTTGGCTCGAGAATGAAGTACGGGCAGCTCAACTGACATCGCTGCCCTGACCGGCAACAGGATCGCGCAACTGCGAGCCGCCGTTCGCTGTGCGACCGACTTGTGAGTGCTACCGCGAAATGTGAGCAAACCTCGCACGCAACCACCGGGAGATTTCTTCGAACGCCGTGGCGAGCGGTCTTCCGCTGCATGTCAACGCCGTGATTCACCGACATCGAGAGGTTCGGCAAAGAAGAGTGGAAGGCGAGTTCGGGATCCTCATATCGTTGGACCAACCGATCATGGGCCGCAGGTCGAATGCATTCGCCGTGCGAGTTCGGCCGCGCGCGGCGTCCGACCGCACCATCGGCCGGTAGAGCCGTAGCAACTGGGCGGAAGGGAGTCGACGATGACAGCCAACGGGGCACTCCGGAATGGATTGACCGTCTCGGGTGAACCGATGCCATTACCCACACAGGGCGCGCGGGAGGTGTCTCGGCAGCTGGCCGGGCGCTCTATCGACGACGTGATGACCCCCGCCGTGCTGCCCGGTGACGACGTCGCCCGGTTCTGTCTCGAGCTGTCCGTCAGCATGCTGGACGGGCACGATATTTCGGCGAAGACCGGCTGGCTGGCCGATGCGGCGGCCGATTGGGCGCGGGATGGCGTGCCGATCGACACGATCCTGCATTCCCTTCATGAAGGATCGAAGCTCGGTTTGGATTTCATCTTCTCGAAAGGGACGGTGAAGGCCTACGCCGATCTGGTGGACGGCATGAACCTGGTTGTGGAGATGCTCGACATCATGAGCGCCACTGTCGCCTGCGCTTATGTCCGTGAGCACAAGGCGGCGGTCAGTGAGCACCACACCGCCGTCCACACGCTGGCTTCCAGGCTGCTGGGGGGATACACCGCCGCAACAACGGCCCGCGAAGACGGAATAGGCATCGCCGAGGAGTATTCCGTTCTGGCAGTCGATGTTCCGAAACACCCGGACGAGCAGCACCCGATGCTCGACGGCAAAGTCGTCGCCCGCCGCAAACTGCGCCGCCTGCAGGCCGAACTCGCTACCCGTTGCGGCGAGAACGCACTCGCGCTGCTCAGTGTGGACGGCGGGACGATCCTGATCCCGACTGCGACGATGAGCGACGAGAGCCTCGACGAACTGCTCGCCCAGCTGTCGGCGGCCGCGCGTGTACCGGTGACAGCGGTCGTTGTCACAGCGTCGGCCAATGGAGTCCCCGGCGCGGCCGATCGCGCTCACGAGTTGCTCGACATGGTGCGGCAACTGCAATGTGTCCCCGCTCTGTACCGTTTCGCCGATATGGCGCTGGAATACCAGCTGACCAGGCCGGGGCCGGGTCGTGAAACTCTCGGGTCTCTCCTGGATTCCCTCGACGATCGCCCCGAGCTGTTCCAAACCTTGCGGAGTTATATCAGCAACAACCTCAATCGCCAACGCACCGCCCGCTCGCTGCAGATCCATGCCAACACCGTCGACTATCGGCTCAGGCGCATCAGCCAGCTGACCGGACTCGATCCCACCACCACGTCGGGCGTGTGGCAGCTACGTTCGGCGCTCATCGCCCGCGCGTTCAGCAAGCGCGGCCAACCCGATAGCCATGTCGACGCAGTGTGAACGGCCATACGAATTACGATCGGTGTGACGAAGTTCCGTGATTGCGCGAACATCGCGTTCGCAGTCTGAGCCGGTCAGCTCAGCTTCGGCCGGATGCCGCCATCGAATGCGGAGCCCCAACCGGCGATCCATTCTCAGACGGACATACGCGCGGAATTCATCTGCCTGCCTCGTGTTGTGGGCAGGCTTGCGCGCGGTGTCAGTCGCTGAATGTAACCGCCACGCGCATCAGAGCGGCCAGTTACCCGCTCCGGTGCCTATTGGTGGTTATCCGAAGCTCGATGATGCCACGATTTCGGCTTCGGCTCCGGCCGCGATCAGGCGGGCAGTCATCGCGATGATTTCCTGCCGCTCGCCGGTGTCGGCGTCGACCAACGCGGCGCGGACCGCCGCCGCGAAACCGACGTTGACCAGCACGAATGCTATCACGTCGTGGCCGTTTTCATTGCCGGGGCCGAGCACCCGGATCAGCAGAACTTTCAGCAGGGCGCGCAGGCGTGGTTCGAATCCCGGGAGACCGCTGTTATAGTACGCCAGTCCTGCCGCCAGCGCCCGCACCAGTGGGGCGTTGACCACCAATTCGTCGGTGATGGCCTCGAGAATGGTGACGGCCAGTTCCAGAACGCTTCTGTCGGCGGAATCGGACACGCTGCGAATGAGGTGCTGTTCGATACTTTCCAGCAGCTTTTCCAGCAATTCTTCCACGATGTCCGTACGGTCGGAGAAGTGGCGGTACACGGTATTGACACTCACCCCGGCCTCGGCCGCGATCCGGTTGGTCGAGGTGTTGGCAATGCCGTGTTCTCCGAAAAGGCGTGCGGCGGTATCGAGGATGTGCTCCCTGGTAACCTTCGCGCGTTCCTGCGTGGGACGGCTAGTCGCCTTCCTCGGCGGGGTCAGGTACTCGCTCCTGTCTGCCGGCCGGGGAAGGCCAGGTGTTGCGCGATCAACGGCGCGCCGATGGTCCGGCATTCGACCTGCGTCAGGCCGAGCTTGTGTGCGTTCGGATTCAATCCACGCCGCGACAGCACGCGCGGTGATGGTGAGTGCCTGCCTACGTTGCTGGCTGTCATTCTCGAGCACCGATGCGCGGAGCGCTGCCGCGATCCCGGTGTTAACCAACACGATGCTCATGATGTCGTATTTGTGGTCGTCGCCCGGGCCGAGCAGCTGGATAACCAGCACCTTGGCGAAAAGACGTAGACGGAGTTCGAGCTCGGGGATGCCGGTGTCATAGAACGAGACGCCGACCGAGAGCGCACGTATCAACTGGGCGCTAGCCATCAACTCGTCGGTGATGACCTCCAAGATGGACGCCATCAGTTCTGCGGTGGTTTGCTCGGCGAGGCCGAAGACACGCTGAGTGAAGCGTTGTTCGGCATTTTCGAGTAGCCGCTCGATCAGCTTGTCCACCATGACGGTGCGGTCGGTGAAGTGACGGTAGACGGTGCCGACGCTCACTCCGGCCTCGGTGGCGATCCGGTTGGTCGAGGTGTTCGCGATCCCGTGCTCTCCGAAAAGGCGTGCGGCACTGTCGAGGATGTGCTCGCGGGTTGCCTTCGCGCGTTCCTGGGTCGGACGACGGGTCCCACTGTTCGGCGGCATAAGTCACTCCTGCCTGCTGTCGCCGGGAAGGTCACCGTCGTCAACCCTACGGTCTGTGCCAGCGGCAGCACCAAACAGCGGAAGTGCTGCGGGGCGAACGCCTGGCGAGCGGAACACCAGGTGGTGACCTGCGGTGCCCGGCTCGGTCCGGCGGTGCCCGGCGAGCGCGCCCTCGCCGTCGGGGTGAGGGACGTGCGCGGAGATCACCCGGGGCAATTCGGTGAGATCGCGTACGCGACGAATTTGCGCACTTGCGCGGCGGTGGTGCAGGGCCAGCCGCGTGGCAGATCGTGCGGGCGGTGTGGTGGCTCCGGTCGGCCGATCCGTCGATCACGAACAGGATCGCGCGGCCGGTCATCGCTCCGCTCCCCGTGCCTACTGCAGGCGGGGCGCCATTCTGGCGGCGCTGTCGATCTCATCGAATACACGGTCCACACCGGGCGGCAGGGACGATTCCCAGTGTTTGCCGCCGTTGATTCGCTGGTGATCGTGCTGGTGAGCTCGAGCAAGGGCGCCGAAACCGCGCGCCCGACCGACCCGGCCGTCGAATCCATCCCGCCCTGACCGCAGATCCAACCGGGAACCGCGGGGCGGCGCGCCGGGTGCTGTCACGGCGCGCAGCCACGCATAACGAAGGCGACGGTGTCCTTCAGACCCTGCTCGATGCCGTCGGTGGGGATGGCGCCGGATATCGCGAGGGCGACGAAGCCGTGCATGGCGGCGATAACGGGCAAGACGATCTCGTCGGCTGGTCCGTCGCGGACCTCGTGGCGGTGTTGCCCGTCCTCGATCAGCCGAGTGGCCAACGCCGGTAGCCGCTGTGAGGTGGCAGCCAGTTCCGGGGACGCGGCGGGGTCGTAGTTCGCCGAGTACATCAGATCCAGCAGAGCGGCATTGTCGGCGGCGAAGCCCATGTAGGCGCGCGTGAGCGCGGTCAGCTGGTCGGCGAACGACTCACCTGCCTGCTGCTGTGCCGCGGTCAGCGTGTTGCCCAGGCGGTGGAAACCTTCCTGCGCCAACGCGTTCAGCAGAGCGCGCTTGCTGGCGAAGTGGCGGCTGGGCGCGCCGGGGCTCACATCCAGATCCCTGGCCAGTCCTCGCAATGACAGCTCGGCAAGCCCCTTGTCGCGCAGGGTCCGCTCGGCGCGGGCCAACAAGGCGGCACGCAGATCGCCGTGGTGGTACGGGCGGCGGGTTGTCATACTTGCCACCCTATCTCGATGTGATCAGTAACTACATTGTAGGCATTGACCACAATGTATTCAATGAATACATTGGAGTCGTGATCGCACCCGCCCGTAGACCGTCTCCTGAGAACTCACCGGCGCCCGGCATCACCAGGCAACTGCACCGGCAACGGCCCGTGCGGCACCTGCCACCGCTGACCAGTTTTTTGAGGAGCTGACCATGCCAACCGTCGCTATCGTCGGAGCAGGCCGCGGGATGGGCCTGGCCATCGCCCGCGCCTTCGGCGCCCAGGGCTTCGACATCGCCCTGCTCGCCCGTAACCGCGGCAAGCTCGACGACCTCGTCGCCCGGCTCGCCGCCGACGGCTACACCGCCGCCGCGTTCTGCGCCGATGTCCTCGACCGCGCCGCACTCACCGCCGCGCTCACCGATGCCGCCCACCGCTTCGGCGGCATCGACGTGCTCGAGTACTCCCCGGCCGGTCAACCCGCGGCGACCACCATGACGAGCCCGTCACGCACCACTGCCGCCGATGTGCAGCGGGAGATGGAGTTCCAGCTCTACGGAGCCATCGCCGCCACCGACGCGGTGCTGCCGGCCATGCGCGAGGCCGGCGCGGGCACTCTGCTCTACACCACCGGCGCCGGCTCTATCGACCCGAGCCCGATGCTCGCCAACATCAACGCTGCCGGCGCCGCCTTGCGCAACTGGGTACTCAACCTGCACAAAGAGCTCGCCGGCACCGGCGTCCACGCCGCACACATCGGCATCGGCGTGTGGATCGGCGACAGCGCGCCCGAAGGTTTTCCTCGCGCCTCCGCCGACCAGATCGCACCCGTGTACTGGGAGCAGCACATCGCCCGCGACAGCGCCGAACGCGTATTCACAGGCTGACCCCAACCGCTACTGAAAGGTTTCCCACCCATGAACGTCATGCTGTGGATCGTGCAAGGCTTGCTGGCGGCGTTGTTCCTGCTGGCGGGCATCACCAAGCTCACACGTCCGCGTGACGAACTCACCCGACAGCTGCCGTGGGTCGACGACTTCTCCACCCCGGTCGTGCGCGGGATCGGCGCGGCCGAGTTCGCGGGAGCCGCAGGACTCGTCCTGCCCGCTGTCACCGGCATCGCCACCGTGCTCACCCCGCTGGCTGCCACCGGCCTGGCAATCATCATGGTCGGAGCCATCGTCGTCCACCTCCGCCGCGGCGAACCACCGGCCATCGCGTTCAACACGGTCCTGCTCATCGGCGCAGTCCTCGTCGCTTGGGGACGTTTCGGGCCCTACGCCTTCTGACCGTCGGCACCGCGCTAGATGGCTGACACCCTCGCCCATGTCCTGGGTCAGCAGCTCCGCTACGGATCGAGACGCTCGCGTAGCGGGTGAGCGTGCACACAGACCAGCTCGAAGCCATCTGACCGGGCGGGACGCCCTGCCTGCGGCCCCAGCACAAATATCGTTCCGACATTGGAGAAACCGTGAATCTCGATCTTGCCGACAAGACAGCCGTTGTCACCGGCGCCAGCCGGGGTATCGGACTGGCCGTCGTCCGCACCCTGATCGGTGAAGGCGCCCGGGTCGTGGGCGCCGCTCGCACCATCACTACCGAGCTGAAAGACACTGACGCGTATACCGTCTCGGCCGACCTGAGCACTCCCGGCGGCGTGTCCGCCCTGGCCGATGCCGCGCTGGCCGAGCTGGGTGGTATCGACCTGCTGGTCAACAACCTGGGAGGCGGGGAGGGAAGTTTCGGTTTCCTCGATGCCGATGACGCCGAATGGGCACGCATGTTCGACCTCAACGTGTTGAGCGCTGTCCGTACCACACGAGCGGCCCTGCCCAGCCTGATCGAGCGCAGGGGAGCGATCGTCAACATCTCCTCCACCGCCGCCCGCACGCCCGGCAATGTCCCGGCCACCTACAGCGCGGCCAAGGCGGCCGTTACCGCCCTCGGAAAGTCCCTGGCCGAGGAATTCGGACCCCGTGGCGTTCGCGTGAACACCATTTCCCCCGGCCTGGTCCGGACCTCCATCTACGAAAACCCCGACGGCCCGGTCGCCAAGGCCGCCGCCGCGGCCGGCCAGAGCATGCCGGAGTTCATCGAGCAGCTCACCAACGGCTCGCAGATCACGACCGGCCGGATGACCGAGCCCGGGGAAGTGGCCGCCCTGGTCGCATTCCTCCTATCCGATGTCGCCGCCAACATCACCGGCGTCGACTACGTCATCGACGGCGGTGCAATCAAAACGGTCTGACCCGTGTCGCATCGTCACACCACGGTGTCGAGCGGCACCGCACCGCCCTGCAACGCCTTCGCAGTCCGATCCGTCGGTTCAGCGACCACCCGTCGGGGATCGCCTGATAACTAGTGCCGTGTCAGGCAACGTTCGGTAGGTAATCGGGCTGTCGGATCTTGGAGCAGACGGCGAAGCCGCGGAAGGTCCGGCGTGCTGGTTACGCTCGAGGAATCGAATGTATCGACCGAGACCTCCTGCGAGTTCCCGCTGCTGTCTGACCGCGCCCGCCACCGCCGGTCGACGTCTGTGCCGCCTCCCGATTCGATGACTGTGGTCAGCTATTGTCGGCAGTCCCGCAGGACCTGCGGGTGCCGTACTTGCCTACCCGGTCGGATGACTGGCGCATTCCCGCGTTATCCGCGCCTGCGGGCTGGTGGGGCAGTCGGGTCGCAGTGGATGATAAGTTGACCGCAGTCATGTCAACTGTGGAAATGGTGGTCTTTCATGCCCGCGCGCGCGACGACGTCGATCCGTGATCTCAAGCGCCAGCAGACGCGGGAACGGCTGCTGGCCGCGGCGATCGTCGAGTTCCGGCGCGCCGGGCTGGCCGCCGCGGAGATCAGTACCATCGTCGCGGCCGCCGGTGTCGCCCACGGTACGTTCTTCTTTCACTTTCCCACCAAGGAACATGTGCTGATCGAGCTCGAGAAGCGCGAAGAGGCGCGGATGGCCGCCGAGCTGCGCAAGGTCTTCGCGAAGCCGCACGATCTGCGGACCGTGCTGCTCGAGACGGTCCGAGTCGTGGAGAAGCTGGAAGTGCGCTTGGGGGAACGCCTGTTCAAGGATTTCCTCGCGCTGCACTTCTCGACCAGCCGCGGCCCGTCTGAGGAATGGGCCGAGCACCCGATGATCGTCGCGGTCGTAGAGGAGATCGAGCAGGCGCGCCAGGCGGGGGAGACCAACGGCCTGACCGACTCCCTGCATCACGGCGTGTTCTTCCTGCTCGGACTCTACGCGCTGCTGATCACCGTCCCCGGCGATCCTGCGGTCCGCGGCCCGGTGCTCGACCAGTTCGTCGCTACGACCCTGCACTCCATGACCGCCGCCTGAGCGGATTTCGTCCCACCCTTTCAGTCCGCTGCCGCAGATGCGTCGGTGGCCCTCGATCCCGGCCCGTCGGCGCATCCTGGCTATCCGCGCCGGGTTCCACCCGATCGGCGGATGCGCCCCGACGTGATGTGCATGGCGGAGTCGGTCCGCGACGCTCGCCGTGCTCGCCCGTATCTCCAGATTCTGACTCAGATCAGCGATATACACAACCTGTGAGTGATTGTTCATGATACTGCCTGCAAAAGAGCGGGTTTGCGCGTTGCTTGGAGTGAACTTATTGACTTGAATCAGTGAAGTCGGGTAGAAAGCTCTCTCATGAACACGGTGCACTCTCCTCGACCGGACTTCGCAGCGAGGTCGAGGGGCAAGGGGTCGCTCGTCCTCGCCGTCGAGGCGGGATCCGGGCACGTCCGCCCGGCCGCGTACCGAGAAGAGAGGTTCGATCATGTGGCAGGACATCGTTCGTTTGCTCGTGTCGTGGGCGGCGATGGGGGCCGTGATCGGCTTCTGGTACTGGGTGATGCGCAATATCGGGACCTTCTGATCCCGGCGCGGCGTCGAGGAACGGTCGCGCGGTGAGCGCGACCGGCGACCTCGACTCGGCGGCCGAACTCGAGCACAGCTGCGCTGTGGTCGCCGTGGCCGTCTCCGACGACCGACGCGACGGAGTCCGGATCGTCACCGGCGACAATCGCAGTTTCGGCCTCGACGCGACCCGCCGATTCGTGCACGTCCCGTTTCCCTCGCTGCGCGCGGACTGGACGCTGCGATCGATGACCTGCGGTGTGGCGCTGCAATGTTCGCCGTCCAAGGAACGGATCGCGGAATCGGGCCCGCGCGAACTGTCACCACGTGAACGTCGAAGCTTGTCGATGGTCGAGGGTGGCGTGGCGGCCGGCTGGATCGGTGAGCGACTGCCTGGACTGCTGCCCGAGATTCACCGCGCCATCCCCGAGTTGAGCATTCTCGATTCGGGTCTCGAGGGGTGGGAGATGCTGGAACGGGCTCGGCAGTGGGCGCGTGATCACCCGCAGGTGGCAGCGCATCCGCTGCTCGGAGTGCTACCGCTCGGCGCGGCGCGCGGAAACGCGGTGACCGCGGCGGTGCGGCGCATGTACGGGCGCATGCCGTGGACCTCGCCGCGCACCGACGCCTACCGGGCGATGTCGGTCCCGGTGGGCGGCGAAGGCGGGGTGCGCAATCCCAATGAGCCTCCGCCGAGTCGGCCGGAGAACGAGGACATCGCCATTGATCCCGATCACCGGGTGGGGATTCCCTATCCGGAATGGAACATGTGGACCCAGAGCTACTTGCGCGACCACGTCGCGGTACTCGAACGCGCGCTGGCGCCCCCGCGCCACGTGGCGGCCGCGGTGTCGCCCGAGATCCGCCGCTGGTTCGAGCACCGCACCCATCGGGGCATGCGCGGCGGCCTGGAAGACGGATCCGACCTCGACATCGACCGCTACACGAGTTATCACGTGGACACGCTGACCGGTCCCGCGTCCGCGGCGCGGGTCTTTCGCGATCTGGCGCCGCACTCGCGTGACGTGGTGACCGCGGTGCTGCTCGATGGCAGCTCCTCACTCAGCGCGCACGGTGGCCGGGTGTTCCGACTCGAGTTGGCGTGCGCGGACGCGCTGTCGCGCGCCATGTCGGCGACCCGACAGGCACACGCGATCTTCGTCTTCACCGGCAACACCCGCCACCGGGTGGAAGTGCTGTGTCTCAAGAACTTCCACGAACGCGGCTACATCGACCCCAGCGCCGCTGGACTCGGGACCGGGGGATACACGCGCCTGGGCGCGCCGCTGCGGCATCTGACCGCGCGGCTGCTGGGCCAGCGCGCCGAGCGTCGCCAACTCCTGGTCCTGGGCGACGGATTGATCTCCGACGAGGGCTACGAGGGCCGCTACGCGTGGGCGGACGTGGCGCAGGCGGTGCAGGAGGCCACCGAGGCCGGGGTCAGCGTCTTCTACCTCGGCGTCGGCCCGGTCCGGGTCGATCCGTTGCCCACCGTGTTCGGGGAACCCCGCTCACGCCGTCTGCGCCGGATCGAGGATCTGCCTCGCGCACTGGCCGAAGTCCACCGCGAGCTGGTCTCTTGACCACAGGATCGAGAGTGTGAGATGAGCACCGACTACTACGTCGCCTCCGGCCACGACATCACAGTGTTCGAAAGGGCGTTCCAGCAACAGGTCCCGGTCATGCTGACCGGGCCCACCGGGTGCGGAAAGACCCGTCTGGTGGAGCACATGGGACGGCTGCTCGGTCGCCCCGTCGTCACGATCAGCTGCCACGACGACCTGACCAGCTCGGATCTGGTGGGCCGGTTCCTGGTCTCGGGCGGTGACGTGATCTGGAACGACGGCCCCCTGACCAGGGCGGTGCGCACCGGCGCGATCTGCTATCTCGACGAAGTGGTGGAAGCGCGCCACGACTCGCTGGCGATCCTGCACTCGCTCACCGACCACCGCCGCACCCTCTACCTCGACCGCGCCGACGAAACCATCGCCGCGCCCGATACTTTCATGCTCGTCTGCTCCTACAACCCCGCCTACCGCAGCTCGCTCAAAGACCTCAAGCCATCGTTCCGGCAGCGATTCGCCACCCTGGCGATCGACTACCTCGACGCCGACCGCGAGGCCCAAGTGGTGAGCACCGAAGCCGGGATCGAGTACCCGGTGGCGCAACGTCTGGTCGCGTGCGCGGCATTGATCCGTCGAGCCGAGCAGGTTCACCATTTCGACCCGCCCTCGACGCGAGTCCTGGTCTCGGCGGGGCGTCTCATCGCCGCGGGCGTGCCCGAGATCGAGGCGGCCCACGTTTGCGTATTGGCCCCGTTGAGCAGCGACGGCGCCATCGACGACGGATTGCGCGAGATCGCAGCCGCCACGTTGTCCCCGACGGGATCGACACCCGCGCGGGATCGATAAGGAGGGTTCACCGACTCATGAACGAACAGGATCGCAGGCGCCGCCGTGCGCTGATCGCCGTCCAGGTCTTCGCCTACGGATTCCTGCTGGCGATGTTCCTCATCCAATTGCACATGTACTCGGTCCGGGACTGGTAGGAGTCGCGATGAAAATCCCCACCTTCGCCCGGCCGCGCACGAACGACACCGCACCGCTGGATCGGGGCGACAGCTACGACCGCCACCACGAAGACAGCAAGCAGGCACAGCGCGAAGCGGACCGGTGGCTGACCGCGGGCACCCTGCTGATGGGAACCCTGGTCCTGGGCATCGTCGGATTGCCCATCTTCCTGCGCGGGGTGTGGCTGCAACGCAGAGCTCAGCAAGCCGGTCTGTCGGTGCGGCCGATCATCGTCACCCTGATCGGCTACCTGGTCATCCTCGACGCCGCCCTCAACAGTCTGGGCTGGGCCCTGGACCTGCTCGCCAACCACACCCTCATCGCCCGGGTGATCCTCACCGCCTGGGGCAACTTCTTCGACGCCGGCTACTTCTGGCACTACAACGAACTGTGGATCGGCGGCGCGGGCGCGCCCGGGGAGAAGAGCTGGGAGGTCGCGCTCATGCTCACCGTGTTCCCCATGCGCATCGCCGCGGCCATCGCCTTCCTCCAGATGAAGCGCTGGGGCCACCAATGGATGATCGTCACCTGCTGGTTCGGCCTGGTGATCTGGGTCGGCTACACGTTCAACATGACCATGTACGCCGACGTCCGCTACGACGGCGTCGTGCTGCCGGTGATCGGCTGGTGGCTCTACGACATCTTCTACATCACCCCGTTCCTCGCGATCCCCTACCTGCACACGGTCAACCGCGAGATCTTCTCCGACTGACCCGCCACACGCCCTTCCAGAACGCCGAGGTCCACCCATGACGAAACCCGCACCCGCGCAGACGAAGTCGGACAGCGCCGAGCTGCCGCCGGGCACCACCGCCGAGAACGCACGCATGCACCGATGGCTGCGGCGCGCGATCTTCGTCTGCCTGTTCGCCCTGGTCATCGAGGGCGCGTTCACCGTGCCCGCCCTGGCGCTGTGGTACGGCTGGCCGACGCTGTCGTTCACCGAGATATGCAGCGAACTGATGAAGGTCCGCTACTCCGACGACACCGTCGAGTGCGAACACCCCTACCCACTGAGCGGCCCGCCCTTCGGCGGAGCGCCTGAAGCCGCCGGCCAGACCACCGCCCGGGATGAATGGGGCGTTCAACCCAAGCCGGGCTGGGACCGCATCGGTTTCCGCGAACTCGTCCGCATCCACGAAGAACGCATCGCGCGTCAGGAAGCCGCCGGGAACGCACCGCCGCCACGCTGAGGAAGAGCGCCGAGGCGGATCGGCATCGGCGGTGTCGCCTCGCGGTCGGCGCGTGGCGTCACCGCTGACGGTGAGGCTTCAATAGAGGTAGAGGCAGAACAGGCTGAGCCATAAGGCCGCGGTCCAGGCGTCGGTCGAGATCCGCAGCCACCGCGGCGCGTGGCGGACTTCCATGAAGTAGCGGATGATCAACCGGCTCTTGACGGCTCCGATCACGACGATTCCGGCGACCAGCCCGCGGTCGAGTCGCACGGAAACCTCGGAGTGGCCGGGGGTGAGCAGCCAGGCGAGGAGCGTGACGGCGGTCAGCCCGAGCCACGCGTAGACGATCAGACGTTTGTCGTGACGGTGATCTGTTGCAGCGGTGGACGTATCGGTCATCGTGTCAGGTCCTATTTCATGAGGTAGAGCAGCGCGAAGATGACTACCCACAGCAGGTCGATCATGTGCCAGAACAGCGCGCCCTGCTCCACCAGACCGACGCGCGGTTTCCGGGTGACGCGCAGTTCGCGCACCACGATGCCCAGGATCAGCATTCCGAGCAGCAGGTGGGCCAGGTGGATGCCGGTCAGGACGTAGTAGAAGCTGAAGAATTCGTCGGAGAGGGTGAATCCGGTGCTGATCCCGTGGCGCCATTCGTAGATCTTGATCAGCGTGAACATCAGCCCGCAGACGCACGCGGCGAGCACGAGTCGTTCGGCCCGCCGCGTCGCCGTTTCGCGCACGGCGATCACGGCCAGCGCGACGAACATCGAACTGGTCAGCAGGATGACGGTGTTGGTGACGCCGATGCCGACCTGGAGATGGCGCTGCGATGCGGAGAAGTCATGCGGGGAGACGGCGCGGAAGATCATGTAGACGACGAAGTAGCAACCGAAGACGAACAGGTCGCCCAGGATCATCACCCACATGTGGATGTCGCCGGGCAGTCGTCGCGGTGTCGGCCGGTCGAGGGAATCCGGTCGGTCGGAAACGGTCATCGCGCGGCCTCCGCCGAGTACAGCGGCGGAGTCCGCGCTGCCTCGGCCTTGGCCGCTGTGCGCATGAGCGGGAGCAGGCAGGCCACCCACAGGCCGAAGACGACGACCGCGACGTAGAAGGTGATCGCCCCGTTCCAGGCGAACGCGCCGGAGTGGAAGTTCCACATCTGGGTCGCCAGGACCTCGGTGACGATCTGCCAGATCGAGATGTAGGCGAACCACTTCGGGAAGACGCGGTTGCGGTCGTAGAGGATGGCG
This sequence comes from Nocardia barduliensis, assembly GCF_013315795.1. Lineage (GTDB taxonomy): Bacteria > Actinomycetota > Actinomycetes > Mycobacteriales > Mycobacteriaceae > Nocardia > Nocardia barduliensis. Next base: position 39,822 of record NZ_JABLTE010000044.1, on the reverse strand, counting down.
ACCGCGAGCACGAAGTAGGCGGCGGTGAAGCAGCCCAGCGAGCCGTTGTAGGACAGCGCGCCGAGGTCGTAGAGCAGACGCAGGATCGCGGGGTCGCGGTCGGGCCGGAATGTCGCGGTCAGCCAGCAGATCAGCAGCAGGGTGAAGCCCGGGATGGCGCCGACGCCCATCGCCGCGATATAGGCGTAGCCCAGCAGCGAACCCGAGGACATGCGTTTCATGAAGTAGCCGATGATGCCGTTGGAGATCGCCGCGCCGCCGGCGAGGACCAGTAGCACGGCGAATCCGAGTTGGATGCCGAGGTGATGTTGAGCGAACCATCCGGCGACCTGCGCGTCGGTAGCATCCGGGCGTGGCGGAGGGGTGGCGCGTCCGAAGAACACCACGCCCACCGACAGCGCCAGGTAGAACAGGGCGAACAGCCAGTAGGTGATCCAGACATCCTTGTTCGGCCGCCCCGTCTGCGGAGCCGGACCGTCGCTGGCGGTGGCGGTGCTCACGAGGACACGGCCTCCTGCCGGGCTTCGCGGTGCAGCGCCGCCCGCAGCAGGAAGAACATCACCACGAAGAACACCGCCAGGGCGATGTTGCGCAACCAGAACGAGACGAATCCGTCCCAGGCCAGCGGACCGTCTCGGAACACCGCGGCCCCCGCCGACGGCGCGACCACCACGGCTGTCGCGATGCTGAAATGGCCGACCCAGCGCGGGAATACCGGGACTTCACCATCGTCGGCGTAGACGGCCATCGCCAACAGGACGAACTGCGCGACCAGCATGCCGATCGGAGCGATGAACAGCAGCCAGGCCAGATCGTTGAGCACCTGGATCAGCGCGGCGTCGCGGTCGGTGCGGAACGCGGCCACGCCGAAGACGACGTTGGACAGGGCGAAAAGCGTGACGCCCGCGACGATCGAGGTGAGATAGGAGAAGGCGTAGATCCGGCTCTGCCCCTGCATCCGCAGCATCCTGCCCATGATCAGCACGAAGAACGGCACGATCAGCACCCCGCACAGGTTGAACCCGACCATCGCGAACCGGATCAACGGCGTGTTCTCGCGGTAGAACTCGGCGACTTCGGCGGCCGTCAGATTCGGCGACATGGGTGGGAAGAACCCGGGAAACGCCACGAACAGTACGAGCAGGACCAGCGCGACCACGGACGAGGACCACAGAATGGCCCACTGTGCCTTCAGTTCCGAGTCGACGGCCGAGCCGTCCTTCTGACTGAGATCTTGCATACCTTTCCTTCATTCGAGCAGACGCGAGCAGCGTCGTGGGCCGGAGGGACCGCCTCGGACCAGGACGCGAGGAAGTCGCGGGCGGATGTGAACACCTGCAGGAATCCGGAGGAATTGTCATCGGTGGCGAATATGGGCAGAGGCACCGGATCGGGCGGGCGGAGGCGGTGACCGCGGTCGCTCGAGATCCATGATCGGAGCATCGCAGCTTTTTTGACTTCAGTCAATCAGTGGTGATCCGGCCGCGCCCTCGCGATGCCTGTGGGAGATTGTCGGAATCGGCGAGGGAGCGTACGGATCGGCATCGGCGACGCGCAGGTGGGCGCGATGGCGTCGGTTCTGCGAGAAGGTCTATCCAAAGTAACTGGACCGGGTTTCGCGTCGTGATTGCCGCTGAGGCAGGGAACTGTCCGGCTCAGCTGCAGAGGGGGCACGGGCGCGAATCCGAGTTTGCGGTCTGCCGATGTCGCGGTGGGGTCCTGCGTTCGGGGTGCTTCGTCGCGAGCATTTGACTGACTGAGATCAGTTGTTCCGAATGCGGCTCGCCTCCGATCCCGGCCAGGCGACACTGATCCCTGGGTGAGGTTGGAGAGATACGCGCAGAGTGGCTCAGTTTGCAACGCTCGTCTTGGCGATGAACGCCGCTCGAGCGGACAAAGCTGCAGCTCAGGCGGAATTGCGAAGCCTGCCCGCACGCTTCGCGCTCGTCGGATGCGCAGGCGCCGCCACGACCGAACAACGCGCCTTCCTCATCCGCTACAGCACCGGCTTCATGCAGGTCGCCCTACACGAACGCGCCTGTGACTGCCTGCTGCTGCCCGAAGCGACGCCGAGTGTCCGTGACGTCAACGCTGCCGGTTACGGCCAATGCGTGACTGTTGACGCCTGTCTGGGTATCACCACCGGCATCTCGGGTGCGGACCGGGCACGCACCGCGCGGGTTCTCGCCGACCCCGACTCGACAGCGGACGACCTCACGCGGCCCGGGCACCTTGTGTCGGTGCGGGTCGATCCCTTCGCCTTCCGAGGCCGCCTCACTGCCGCCGCGGCGGCCCTCGCGCTCACCGACGCGGCGTGCCCCGAGTACTCCGGTGCCCTGTTCGCCGACATCGAAGGTATCGGCGATCCGACCCAGCTCGCCGACGCCGAGTCGATCGCCACCCGCCACGGGCTGACATCGGTGTCCTCGACGAGCCCCTGACCATCACCTTGTCGGCTCCGGTCGGCTGGCCCGATCGCGAACATCACGCACGGTTGCGGATGTTGGCCGAGTCCCGTTCTGCGGGTGCCTGGTTGGGTTCGGGACTCGGTCGAGGGGAGGCACCGGTACTCCGAGAGGGGAGAGCACTGGGGGCGTAGCGGACAGATGATGGGGGCGTAGCGGCCCGATGCGAGCGCGGAGGTCGCTGCCTCACGATCATGCTCCTTACGGTGAATTCGGCCGACGGACCGCCGTCATCGCAGTGACGGTGCGGTGGCCGCGCAGCCGAATGGTTCGCACACCTCGACGAACCCGTATCGGGTCGTCACGTAGATGGAGAACACGAGATGCACATCATGCGTCGTATCCAGCGGTCCCTGGTCGTCGGTACCGCCGCGGTCGCGGCGATCGCCGCGGTGTCCGGTACCGCCTCGGCGAATACCGCCGAGCGCGACATCGAATGGACGGTCCGCAACGAGGGCAGGTCGGTCGTGGCCGAGGTCGACTCCGGTCGGTTCCGAGTGGCGGGCAACGCGCTCGAGCTGGTCGATGATGCCGGCGCCCTGGTCCTCCAGGTTCCGCTGGCCCTGCCGGTCAACGACACCGTCGTGGCACTGGCGGTGGACTACGACGATCACTCCGCGCGCCTGACACCGGTCACCCGGGTCGCACCTTCCGATGTCCCGGTGGCCCCGGTCGTCACTCCGGTCGTCGCCGCCGACGAGATCGGCCTGATGGCCGTTCCCGCCGCCATCGCCATGGGATCGACCATCGGTTCGGCCATCGGCGGGGTACTCGGGTTGATCGTCGGCTGCGCGGTGGGCGCGGCGGGCACGCTCGCCGGCTGCGCCGCCGCGGGGGCCGCCGCCGCCGGTACCGGCGCGACGATCGGTGGCGTCATCGGTGCGGGCATCGGCGCGATCGTCGGCGCTCTGGCACCAGCGCCGTAAGTATCGCCCGACCAGGCGGCGCGGCTTCGCGCGGTGGGCTGCGCCGCCGCCTCACGTCGGTTCGGTGACACCACCGCGGCGGACCGCGCTGGGCGAACTCCCGGTCCAGCGGTAGTAGGCACGGCGGAAGTCGCGACCGCAACGGAAACCTGTTTCGCGCGCGATCGCCTCGATGGTCGATCCGGACTCCCGCAGCAGCAGAGTGGCGCGTCGTTCGCGCGCACTGTCCCGTAGGCCACTGAAACTGACTCCGGCGGAGTGTAATCGACGGCGAAGCGTGCGCTCGCTGACATGCAGATGGCGGGCGATGTCGGCGGCAGTCATCAGGACGCCGTACCGGTCGAGCAGCGCTTCGATCGCAGCGATGATTTCGGAACGCTCGTGTGGGCCACGCAGCAACCGGCGGCAGGCCTCGCTGGCCGCCTCACGGGTGGGCCTGTGGGCGAACGGGAGAGCGCGTTCGAGAATCGAGGCGGGGTAGGAGATGCTGGCGGAGTCGGCCTCGAAGGTGACCGCGCTACGGAAGACACGGTAGTACATAGGTGCGTGGGCGGGGACGGCGTAGGGCAATTCGATCGCGGTCGGATTCAGGTCGGTGCCTAGCATCGTTCGCAGGAAGACGACCGTCGAGGTCAGTGCTTCCTCGATCAGGAACACGGTCAGCCTCGGATCGGGAATCCGGGGCGTCACCGTCATCGCGACCTCGTCGGCGTCGATCTCGAATCCGAGATCGACCAACGATCCTCCGGCGCGATGGATTTCCGCACACAGGGTCAACGCTTCGGCGATGGTCTCGCAGGCACTCAGGGCCACCCCCAGCATCCCGTTGGAGACCAGGACATCGCGACCTCCCACGCGCAGTCCCAGTGGTCCCTGCGGCAGGGCATCGAGTGCGCGAGCGAGCACAGTCGCGTTCTGCTGCAACGACATCCGCGCGGCAGCCAGAACTGACGGATCCGTCGCGGCGATGCCGACGCCGTCGAACCACGGCGAGATCGCGACGTTGTGGCGTCGGCCGATGTCGATTACGCCGGTCAGGATGATCGGGGGAACGACGTCGTCTACCGATCCATCGACGGACCCGAGCCGGGAAAGGTGCCGCATACTGTGACCTCGATGCTGAGTGAACGCCGCGCACGCGGCGGGGGACGGCGACTCGACCGCAGCGACCCAACTCGGGATGTGCACGCCCCTGTGCGCCGAGAATCGCTCGACCACCCGCGACGATAGTCCAGATCGGCCGTATCGCCTGCGTAGCGGGGATGGTGTCTTTCGCCTGCGCAGCGACGGTGTCGCTGGTTCGGCAGGACCGCTTCGCATCCGAGCTGGTCAACCGACCAGTTGGAGGAGGTCGGAGGCCACGCCCGTTCGCGCGCAGGCCCCAGCTCATGATCGACATCACATCGACGCGACGGGCTTCCGGCGGGCCATCCGACTACCGCGACCTCCGGCTGAACGGCACTCTGCGGTGCCGCTGATGGACCTCGGCGCCGCCGCGCACCCCTGATCGTCCCCGCCGACAGCGCGTCCGCCCGATCTACCTCGCCACCGGGATCGCCTTCGTCCAGGACATGGCCGCTCATCGCCACCGGACCGTACTGCCGATCGCGGATCGGACGCGCTGAACTCGGCGCGCGGCATTCGAACCGAGCGTCAGTTCCTGCCGTCGAGCGCAGGCATCATCGCGGGGCACCGCTCATGGCGTAGGCCGCCTGCGAGCAGATCGCGACAGGACCGGTCGAGCTGCCCCGGCCCGCGCCATGATCGCGATACAGAATCAGGAGCTGAGCCTCCTGACCGTCCAGCTCGACCCGGCGGCGCGCCAGGCCGAGGCCCTCGTCAGCTCGGCGACGCGATGCCGAGATCGGCGGACACCATGGCCGTGAACGCGCGCATCGCCGACACCATGTCGAAACTCTCGTCGAGCAGCCACTGGTGTTCCAGGCCGATGAAGGCCGCGATGATCAGGGCGACAATCGTGTCGATGTCCACATCCGCGGAGATCTCGCCGCGCTCCCTGGCTCGGAGTCCGAGCGCGACATACTCGGCGCGCATCTGTGCCATGCGTCGGCGCGACCACCGCGCCACCACTTCGGCACCTTCGCCGGTGGCCAGTGCGCACACATGTGCCAGCCGGATCACCTCGCGCGATGCGAGATTGCGCTCGGTCGTCGCGACGACCCGCGCGAGCAGTTCAGGGACGGTGAGGTCGTCGACGAAGGTGTCGGTGGACTCGTCATGTTGCTCGAGCACAGCCAGCAGCAACGACATCTTGTCCGGAAAGTGATGCAGCAGTCCGGGCCGGGACAACCCGGCCCGCTTGGCGATGGTGTGCAGCGACGATCCGGCGTAGCCGCGCTCGGCGAACACCGCGAGCGCGCTGTTGAGGATGCGCTCGCGGGCCGTTCGTCCCGCGTGCGTCGCGACCGCTGTACGTGCCATCCCGAATCTCCTTCGATCCGTCGCCACTGTACAAAATCGGCCGGATCAGCGGTCGGGTGCGCGATCTATCCCGACCCGGTGGGCGGCAGCGCGGGCAAACCGGGCAACCGCAGCGGGGAGTTGGGTACGCCTGCACCGTTCGGGTCCTGGAGGCCGTCACTGTTGGCATACGGGCTGGTACCGGGTGCCGCTTGCAGGGTGGTCAGATACTTCCATCCACCGGCGAGCAGACCGGCCGTACCGCCGACCACACCGCCGACCACACCGCCGGCGCCGGCGAAAGCGCCGATGGCGGCGGGCAGCGTGGCCACACAGCCCGGTCCGACCACCAGGCAGGTGCCCGCTCCGACCGCCGCGCCGATGACGGCGCCGAGGACGGTCCCGGCGATCAGGCCGACCGTCGGCCCGACCGACATGGCGGTGGCGAAGTCGCCGAGTGCCAGCTGATTCTCCAAGGCGCCGGCCACCGGCCGAGGATCGGTCTCGACCGGCCTCAGGGTCAGGCTGCGCCCGTCGTCGCCGACCCGCGCCGCGACCGGATACCACACGCCGTCACGTGTGTAGGCGGTCGGCAGCGTCTCGAGTCGCACGCCCGCGCTGTCGAAGACATCGACACCGTGGCCGCCCGCCGAGGGCGCGACACTGCCCGCGCGCAGCGACAGAACTACCGCGCCGTCGACGATCTCGACGCCGTAACGCACGGCGGCGTCGGGTGTCGCGTGCGCCGGCGTGGAGATCGTCGCCAGCACGGCCGCCGCGACGGCCGCCGCCCCGAGGCCACCTCGAATCACTCTCATCACCGCGCTCCGCTCATCGCTGCGTCGCGGGGCGGGGCAGATCCGGTGCGTACCTGCTGGTGCCGGGCGCGCCGTTGAGGGTCGTGACGTAGTCGTAGAGCGCGACCGCGACCGAGGGACCGGCCACCGCGATCATCCCGATCACGCCGCCCGCGGCGGCACCGATACTCAACACCGGCAGCACGGCGACCACGCACGCCACCGAGATGGCCGCGCAGGTGGTGCCTGCGACCGCCACCCCGATCCCGATACCGACGGCGGCCCCGATAGCGGTGCCGATCAGGGTACCGACCGACGTCGAGACGCTCACGGCATTGATCAGGTCGTTCATCGCCAGCTGGTTTTCCAACGGAGACGCCACCGGACGCACCGCGGCGCGGTCGACGCCGGAGAGATCGGGTCGCAGGCGCACCGTGTGACCGTCGTCGGAGATCTGGTAGGCGAGCCCTACGGGCATACCGTCGACCCGCGCCGACAACGGCAGGCGGTCGAGGATCTGCCCCGCGTGGTCGCGCAGCAGCAGTGTGGTGGTCGCCGTGTCGAGCGCGAAGTGCCCGTCGGCGACGGTGGCGACCACGGCATCGTCGACCAGGGCAGCGCGGAACTCGACACTGGGCGACCGGATCTCGGGCGAGGCGTGGGCGGAAGTCTGAGGGAAAGCCATTGCACCTGCTAGGAGCGCACTCGCGCAGGCGATCTTTCTGATTGTCATCGAAGGAGTCCTCGGGTTAGCGAGCTTCGTCGGGCGAAGACTCGCACAGAAGGCTTACCGACTAAACGGTAGGTCAGCTTGCAGGAATGTCAAGAAGCGCATCTGTACGGGACTTGCGACCCGTCGTGGAGCGAGGGAGGGCGCACGACCACAGCATGACGATCCGTCCTGAATTTATCTTTTCGTAACCCAATATGGAAAATCGCGCGGTAATGTCTCGCCCCAACTGGACAAGTGACCACATGACCCGCCGAAGCCCACCGAGGAGCCGCAGACGACGTGCAACATCGTGACCAACCGATCGGTGAACGCCACGGAGCGCAGCAGATTCGCCCCGAGCCGAGACTGCCGCGCGGTGATGACGGACAGGCGCGGCACCCCGGGCACGGAAACCAGAGGCATCGCCGCTATCTTGCGGTGCCCCTTCTCCTCGTATACCCGCCCCCGCCCGACGAGCTCTGATCGCTTTCGCGATCAATGCTTCGTTACCCGAAACAGAAACTTCCGGATAACAGTGCACGAACGTAGTCGAGCATTTCTCCGATATGTCGTACGCGATCATCGCAGAGGTGCCCTCAGAAACATGCGCGGCCCGATCGGGTCCACTTTGGTCTTTGCCATCATCATCGCGATCTGTTCCGACGCGATCGAGCTGCCGCCGACCGGCGAGCGGGAACCGGCCACCACCGACGCGGCCCGGCAACTCGCCGACCGGTCGGAGCTTCCCGGTGTCGGCGTCGCCGGGAAGCTGGTGGGCATGATCGACGCGCATGCCCACCTCACCGCTGCCGAAGCGTTCGGCGGCGCGCTGCGGTGCGGGCGCCCCTTCGCCGAGGGTGGTACCGCGACGGCCCTCGCGCCGTGCCCGGAGCAGGCGGGGACACAACCGGGTTCGCTGCTCGAGGCCGTGATCGGCGGTGGTGCGCCGGTGCCCGACGGGGGCGGGGGCTGGCCCGGCTTCGAGTCCTGGCCCCGGCACGACACGGTGCTGCACGAACAGGCTCAGATCGATGGCATCGAGCGGGCCTGGCGGGCCGGTTTGCGCGTGGTCAACACCCTGCTGGTCGCGAACCGGGTGATCTGCGAGTTGTCTCCGCAGCCGCGCCACCACGCCTGTGACGAGATGGAAGAGATTCACATCCAGGCGAACTATCTGCGCGCCATGCAGGATCACGTCGACGCGGCCCATGGCGGCCCCGGCCGGGGCTGGTTCCGTATCGCCACCACACCCGAGCAGGTCAGATCGATCGCCGCGCAGGGGAAACTGGCGGTGATCATCGGGGTCGAGAACTCCGAATTGTTCGGCTGCCGCGAAATACGCGATGTCGCGCAGTGCACCGTCGCCGACATCGACCGGGGGCTCGACGAGATGCAGGCTCTCGGGGTGAGCAATCTGTTCCCGATCCACAAGTTCGACAATGCCTTCGGCGGCACCCGTTTCGATCCCGGTCTCGCCGGCGCCGCCATCAATGTCGGCAACCTGCTCACGACTGGGCACTGGTGGCAGGCCGAATCCTGCACCGGCGCCGCCGATCACGAGCAACTGTTCGCCGACTCGGCCCTGAGCACTCTGCTCGCGGGCGGTGCCACCGGACTGCCGTCGGGTACCGCGGTGCCCGTCTATCCGAGCGGGCCGGTGTGCAACATCCGCGGTCTCACCGCACTCGGCCGTCATCTCGTGCACGGCATGATCGCGCGCGGCATGGTGATCAATATCGATCACATGAGTGTGCGCGCCGCGCGCGACACCCTCGAGATCGCCGAAGCGGCCGGATATCCGGGCATCATCTCGGCGCACACCTGGGCGGACCGGGAAATGGTCGACCGGGTGCTCGCACTCGGTGGATTCGTCGCGAGTTACGCCTACGCCGCCGCCGACGCCGGGGACGGCGAGCCGGACTTCCTGTCGGAATGGCGCGCCAACACCTCGGGGCCGCACGGCGATCGGGTGACCGGCTACGGCTACGGGTCCGACGTCAACGGACTCGCGGCTCTGGCGGCCCCGCGGCTCGACGCTGCGCAGCGACCGCTCAGCTACCCATTCCGCGCGCCCAATGGGGTCGAGTTCGACCGTCAGCGCGTCGGTGATCGCGTCTACGACCTCAATGTCGACGGTGTCGCCCAGTACGGGCTCTATGCCGACTGGTACGCCGATGTCATCCGGACGGCAGGCGACGACGGCGACGAACTCGCCCGCGAGCTGATGAACGGCGCCGAGGCCTTCGTCGCCATGTGGGAATCCGCGCGCCGATGACCAGCGGTACCGCGCGGGCACGCACCACACCCGTCCCACCCGTCGGCGCCGGATGGCTGATCACCTTCGTCCTCGCCATGACCGGGGTGGCGGCGGGCTGGTTCGGCCCGCTGCAGATCCTGCTGCCCGCCCAGGCCGAGGCATTCGAAGCGGCCGGAGCGGGCAGCAAGGAGGCGGCGCTGGCGCTGGTGTCGGGCACCGGCGCCCTGGTGTCACTGATCGCCAACCCGCTGTGGGGGGTGCTGTCGGACCGGCTCCGCTCGTCCCGTGGTCCCCGCGTACCCGTCATCCTCGCGGGCACCGCGATCGGAGTCCTCGGTCTGCTGATCCTCGCCACCGCACCGTCGGTGGGCTGGATGGTCACCGGATGGGCGTGTGCGCAGCTGGGCCTGAACGGTCCGGCCGCCGCCTATGCCGCGCTCATCGCCGATCGGGTACCGCCGTCGCAACGTGGTCTCGTCGGCGCTCTGTTCGGGATCGCGCAGACCCTCGGAGTGGTCACCGGCACAGCCCTCGCCGTCGCCTCGGATTCGAGCGGCGCAGGATACGTCGCCCTCGCGATCGCGGTCCCCGCGCTGGGCGCGGGCTGGCTGCTCGCGCAAGGGCGGCAGTCCGGAGATTTCGGCACCGCGCTACCGCCACGGGTCGCGGCACGCCGGCTGCGCGGCGGATTGCCCCCGTTGTTCGCATGGGCCTGGGGTATGCGGTTCCTGATGAACTTCGGCAACGCGCTGGTCCTGCTGTATCTGTACTTCTATCTCGACGATGCCGTCGGTGTGGAGGATACCGAGACGGCCGTGCTGCTCGTCACTGTGCTCGTGGTCCTCATCGCGGCGGCCACGGCGGGCGTGGCGGGCGGACTGTCCGACCGGCTGCGCAGGCGCCGTGCGTTCGCGGTCGCCGCGGCGGTCGCGACCGTCGCCGGAACCGTCACCCTCGCCGCCCTGCCGCCCTATCCGGTGGTGATCGGCGCGGCGTCGGCGCTCGGCTGCGGCTGGGGGCTCTATCTCGCCGTGGACATGGCGCTGGTCACCGCCACCCTCACCGACCCGACAACGCACGCCACCATGCTCGGCATCGCCAATATCGCGGCCGTACTTCCCCAGGTCGCCGCCCCGCTGGTGGCCGCCGCGCTGGTGGCAGGACCGCTCGGCTACTCCGGCCTGTATGGGCTGGCAGCGCTCACGGCCGCCGCGGCCGTGCTTTGCGTCGCCCGCCTGCCCGACCGCTACTGAGTCAACCGCTCCCACTTCGACTCTCGACCCCGAGGACATCCATGCCATCGTCACCGCCGCAGTTCCCCTTCGACTTCCGCTTCGGGATGGCCACCGCAGCAGCGCAGATCGAGGGCGCCGTCGCCGAGGACGGGCGCGGTGTCAGCATCTGGGACACCTTCGCCGCCCGGCCCGGCACCATCCGTCACGGCGACACCCCCGCGGTGGCCACCGACCACTACCACCGTTATCGCGAGGACATCGAGCACCTGCGCGACGCCGGAATCCACGACTACCGCTTCTCCATCGCGTGGCCGCGCGTCGTCCCCGACGGGCGCGGCGCGATCAACCATCCCGGACTCGACTTCTACGAACGCCTCGTCGACGCACTGCTGGAAGCCGGCATCCGCCCGGTGCCCACCCTCTATCACTGGGACCTTCCGCAGCCGCTGCAAGAGGCGGGCGGCTGGCTGCGACGGGGAACGGCCGAGGCCTTCGCCGACTACACCGACATCGTGGTGCGGCGCCTCGGCGATCGAGTCACCGACTGGCTGACCCTCAACGAGATGAACGTGCACACCCTCTACGGACACGTCCTCACCGATCACGCCCCCGCCCTCGGGCTCGGCCTCGAAGCTTTTCCCGCCGCACACAACCAACTGCTCGCCCATGGGCTGGCCGTCCGGGCGATCCGCGCGCACGGCCTCGCCCGCGTCGGCGTGGTCGGCCAGCACTACCCGGTGCGACCCGCCTCCGAGGCGCCCGAGGATGTCGAGGCCGCCGACACCTTCGCCACCCTCACCCACTGGACCTTCGCCGACCCCATCCTGCTCGGCCGTTACCCCACCGACGAGGTCACCGCGCTGATCGCCGCGACCACCGGCCTCGACGACGATGCCTTGGCCGCCGACCTCGCCGTCATCTCCGAACCGCTCGACTTCTACGGGGTCAACTACTACGAGCCCGTCAGTATCGAAGCACCCCGCCCCGGCAAAGACTACCGCGGCGTCCTCGAGGTCGACGTCCCCGCCGGCATGCCCTTCTCCCCGGTCGCCATCCCCGATGTCGACCGCACCGACTTCGGCTGGGCCATCGTCCCCTCCGGCCTCACCGACATCCTCGCCGAAATGCGCGCCCGATACCCCGGCCTGCCGCCGATCGTCATCACCGAGACCGGCGCCTCGTTCCACGACGAGCCCGGCCCCGACGGGCGCGTCCCCGACACCCGGCGCATCGAGTTCCTCGACGCCCACCTGCGCGCGGTGGCCGCGGCCGTCGCCGACGGCGTCGATGTGCGCGGCTTCTACGTATGGTCCGCTCTCGACAACTTCGAATGGGCCGCCGGCTACCAGGAACGCTTCGGCCTGATCCACGTCGACTGGAAAACTTTGGCACGCACCAGAAAAGACTCCTGGTACTGGTACCGCGACATCGTGCGCGCGCACCGGCAGCGGTCCTGACGGTACGACGGTACGGACGGCGCACCACCCGCTCGGCGGGCGTTCGGCGTCCGTACCGGTCCGCCGCCCAGGTCAGCCTCTGCCGGAGGGTTCGGTTTCGGAAACGAGCAGATCGGAGAGGTTCTGCATGGATCGGCGCATTCCCGCACGCATCCCCGGCTTCTGCACGCGATCGATCAAGCGACCGATCACGCCGAGTCCGGGACGGTAGGTCACCCGATAGGTCATCTCGGTGCCGGCAGTGCCGTCCTCGAAGGTCAAGGGCCGGAACTCGAAGATATTGGTGAGATCTCGCATGGGTTCGAAGCCGGTTCCGTGATCCACCCGGCGCCGCAGCGGCTCGATTTCCCGGACGGTCCACTGCGAACGGGTCGTGAGCGGCCCGATCGTGGTGTTGCGTTCGGCATAGGTCTTGCCCAGCTGTGCTGTTCCGTGGTGATCGGTGACCGAAAGGACGGTGGCGACCCATTCGCCGTAGCGGTCCGTCGCGGACACCACCTCCCACACTCGCTCGACGCTCGCGGGGATGACGGCCTTCTCCTCCACGGTGACCATGTTCGCGTTCCCTTTCTCGACGCTCGCCCGAATTCGTTCGAGCGGTAGTGAACTCATCGTTGTGGAACCATCTGCGGTGCATCGGCGAGGACTGCACAGGCCGCCTGCTCACCGGAACGAACCGCGCCCTCCATGAATCCGTTCCAGTACGGCGACAGTTCGGCACCCGCCCAGTGCACACGATCGAAGCGCCGCCCCAGCCAGGGGCCGTACTCGGTGAGCACGCCGGGGCCGGCGACAGCGGTGGGCCCGCCCAGCGTCCACGGCTCGCGCGTCCAATCCTGCTCGAAATAGGACGACGGGCGCAGCGCCTCCGGCCCGACTGCGGCGGCGAAAGAACGCAGCACCGCACCGCGGCGTTCCCGGCCACTACGTGGCGACCAGGTCCGCCATGCCTGTCCGCCTAGGAACCCCATCAGGATGCCCGGCGCGCCGGAGGGCGGAGTGTTGTCGAACATCGAGCAGATGGGTGCGCCGTCGCGGAAGACTGCACTGCCGTTGAGTCCGGCCTCGCGCCAGAACGGCTCGGGATAGATCGCCTCGCATTTCATCAGGGTGCCGAAGGGCAGCCGCTGCAACAGTGCCTGCTGCTGGGCCGGTAGCACCGGATCCCAGCGCAGCCGCCCGGCCAGCACCGGTGGGATCGCCACGATCACGGCCTCGGCAGTCCAGGTGCGCGCACCAGCACTGACCCTCGCTCGTCGCGGATCCTGTTCGATCGCGGTCACCGGCGCCGACAGCACGACTCGTTCTCTCAGATCGGCCGCCAGCCGTCGCGACAGCTCTTGCGCGCCGCCGACGAATCGCGATTCCTGGGCTCCGCCCGCCACGCCGATGCCGCGCGCCAGCGTGCCCGGATGGGTCTCGTTGCCGAACGTCGCGATGTACCAGAGACCGAACAACAGCGACGCGTCACGGGCGGAACCACCGAACGCGGAGCCGAGGAACGCGTTGACAAGGTCGAGGGCGCCCCGGCCCAGCGTCGTTCGCCGCAGCCAGCTCTCGAAGGTCATCCCGTCCAGCCGCGACGCGTCGCGCGCGGTCCACGGCGCGACCACCGGGATCCGCCCCGCCATCCGGTCGATGCGGTGCATCGCCACGCCGAGATCGGGCAGAGCGAGCAGATCGGGTGGGATATCGCCGGTATAGCGCGTGCCGCGCCCGTTCTTGACATAGACGCTCGCACCAGCGGTGTTGGCCCGGAAGGTCTCGACACCGAGTTCGCCGGCCAGCCGGAGCAACCGGTCCTGGGTCGGGCCGATGAACTGGCCGCCGACCTCCACGACCTGGCCGTCACCGAGGTCGTGATCGAACGTCCGCCCGCCCACCCGGTCACGGGCTTCCACGACGACGACGTCCAGGCCGGCGCTTCGCAGCCGTCTGGCAGCGACCAGCCCCGCCAACCCGGCTCCGACCACCACGACGTCGCACGCGTTCACGAAGCAACCTCCCTGGTGTAGGCGGCTACGTATCCGCGCAGGGCGGTTTTGGTCTCCCGCAACAGGTCCGGGTCACCGTCGGGATCGAGCCGGAACGCCTCCTGCAGGGCCGCGTCGGCGATGACATGGCCCGCGTAGCAGACACTGCCGAGCCGGTCACTGTCCGGCAGGACCCGTTGGGCCAGTAGGACATCCGCGAGGGTGGCGGCCATCCGCTTCTTGTGCTCGCGGTCGGCGGCGCGAGTCGCGTCGGTGAGGTGCCTGCTGAACCACAGTGCGCGGAATCCGGGTGCGGACCGATACAGCTCCGCGAACACGTCCACCAGTTCCGCGATCGGGTCCGGCCAGCGTCGTGCACGAGCGCGCTCGGCCAACTCGCTCATCGCGTCCTCGAGCCGTCGCAGGTACGACTCCGCGAGCGCTTCGATGATGGCTTCGCGATCGGGCAGGTACTGGTAGAGCGACCCGACCGAGATGCCCGCGGCCGCGGCAACCCGTGAGGTGGTCAGCGCCTCGGGGCCGGACTCGGCCATGAGCCGGTCGGCCACCCGTAGTACGTGCTCCAGTCTCTCCCTGCTGCGCGCCTGCTGAGGCACCCGGCGCAGTGCCGCCGAAGCGATCACGAGCTGCCCGTCCATCTCCACCCGTCTCCCTGATGTGAATCTGACTTTCTTTCACATTTACCGTTAGGCTAGCCGCATGACGGCGATCACGCTGACCGAACAGCGCCGAGAACTGGCCGAGGTCTGTCGCATGCTGTCCGGGAAGGGCCTCCTCATCGGGACCTCCGGCAATGTGAGCAGCCGATTCGGCGACCACATCGTGATAACACCCACAGGGGCGGAGCTGGCCGGGATCAACGCCGAGGATCTCTGCGTCCTTACCCCGGACGGCACCCAGATCGCCGGAGCGCTGGCCCCCACCTCCGAAGTGGACCTGCACCTCGGGTGCTACCGCGAACTCGGCACCGGCGCGGTCGTGCACACTCACGCACCGAAATCCGTCGCGGTCGCGTGCGCCGAGACGCACCTGCCGGTCTTTCATTACCAGCAGCTTCTACTCGGCGGCGATACACACGTCGTGCCGTTCCACCCGTTCGGAACTCCCGGACTGGCCGAGTCCACGGTGCGGGCGCTGCGCGGCAAGCAGGCCGCGCTGCTGGCCAATCACGGCGCGGTGACCATCGGGGCGTCTCTGGGTCAGGCCGCCGACCATGCCCTGCTGCTCGAGTGGGCGTGCGCGGTCTACCTGGATACCCGGCGACTCGGCGGTCCCCGCCTGCTCGACGACGAGCAGCAAGCCGCGGTGATCCGGGCCGCGATGGCGCGCGGATACGGCACGACCCGCTCCGCACAGATCGACAACCCCGTGGAACAGGAGCAACAAGAATGAAGGTCGTCACCATGGGAGCACACATCCTGGACGTCCTCGTGCACCCGGTCGAGTCCATCCCGCCCGGACAGGCCACCGCCCTGGTGCAACAGGTGCGCCTCACCGCAGCGGGCACCGCCGCAGGCACCGCGCTCAGCCTCGCCAAGCTCGGCGCGACGGTGTCGACGGCGGGGGCGGTGGGCACCGACGCCACCGGCGACCTGCTCGTCTCGCTGCTCGAACGCGCGGGCATCGACACCACCATGGTCGTGCGCATCGCTAGCACCCCGAGTTCGGTGTCGATCCTGCCGATCCGTCCCAACGGCGAGCGCCCCAGCCTGCACCTGCTCGGCGCCAACACCGCGTTCACGCCCGCCGACGTCGTCTGGGACAAGGTCGCCTCGGCCGACCACCTGCACCTCGGCGCACCGGAACTGCTCGGCCCCGACAACGCCGGCGAGATCCTGCGCCGCGCCAAGGAACTCGGACTCACCACCTCCGTCGACCTGATCGCGCCGGGCAATATGGGCGCCATCGAACTCATCGCACCGGCGCTCGCGCACACCGACTATCTGCTGCCCAATCTCGAACAGGTCCTGGGATTCACCGGGATCGACGAGCCCGCCGCCGCCTGCCGAAGGCTCATCGAGCTCGGCGCGGGTCTGGTAGCCGCGACCATGGGCGGCGACGGTGTTCTCGTCGCGCAGGCCGAGCGCATCGCGCACGTACCCGCCTTCGCCACCGAAGTGGTCGACACCACCGGCTGCGGTGACGCCTTCTCCGCCGGATTCCTCGTCGGCGTCGCGGCGGCCCGCGAACCCCTCCAGGCGGCCGTGCTCGGTTGCGCGACAGCGGCATTGGTCGCCGGAGGCCTCGGCAGCGACCACGGCGAGTTCGATCTCGTCACCGCCGACGAGTTCGCGGCCGCGACACCCGCGCTGTCGACGTCCTACCTCCCACCGTGCTGATCACCCGGCGAACCGGGGCCCCGAACGAACGCAACTGGACGATTACCCAGTTACCTGATTCCAGGTCGCCGAGCCCGACCACCGGCGCGATCCGCCGATCCTTATCCGCACCGCCACGGCGCCGGCCTGCCTTCCGGACCGTCGTGTCGCACCCTTTCCGCCGAACAGGACATCGCGTGAATCCTCCTCAGCGCAGTCGCGACAGGATCAGCCGTCGCGGCCTGCTGGCCGCGGGGGTGGCATCGTCACAGCCTCGGCCCTGCATGTGAGGGGTTACCGCACCGCCGCCGCGACACCGCGTACCGACGCCGACGGGATGTCCTCGGCGCAGGACCGGCTGGTCTAGTCGTCCGAGCTGATCGCCGCGGGCCGACGGGTGCTGCTGGATCAGGAGCCCGAAACCAGCCGGGAGGACAGGCGTTCTGGTCGCCCGGTGGTCTGTTCCTCACTATTACTGTCCTCTCGCGGCGCGGATTCGATCGGTCGGGTCGTGGCTCGACGACACCACCCCGGCACGTTGCGCGGGATGCAGCCGGGGGGCTATCTCGGTGCTGACGCGGTGCAGGCATTCCGCGTATCGGGGATGGCCGACCGCGAGTGGAATATGGAACAGCACCTCGGTGGCGGCCGCGAGGCCGTCCGGGCCGATCTCCGATTCCTGCACATTGATGACGTCGGGGCGCAGCCGCCGCAGCTGCTCGGCGAAATACGACCAATCCACCTCGTCGTAGTCGAATGCGTCCGTTTTGCGGCTCGTGACAGCTTCAGGATTCCCGGGCCGATTCGCAGGGAAACCCGCACGTCATCCGATCGGGGTTGGGTTTTCGGGTTGGTCGGCGACGCCGTGCGCGGGTGCACCAGGGCCGAGTTCGCTGACCGCGCGGTGCTACACCGCGGGCAGGGCCGCAGCCGAGGAGCCGACCCGGTCGGCCGCGAGTGCCCCGGCCAGCGCCCAGGTGCGGCGCTGATCGTCCGGACCGGCCAAATCCGTTGTGGTCAGAACGACCTCGGTGGCGCCTGCGTCGTAGTAGCGCTGGATTCCGTCGGCGATGGTCTGCTCGTCGCCGATGAGCGCCAGCTCCGCCGCCCGCGAGGCACCTTCGAGTTCGATGACCCGGCGATAGGACGGCACCTGCTCGTAGAACGCCAGCTGTTGCACCGCCGTCGCACGGGTGCCCTCGACATCGGCGGTGACGACTGCCGGGACGAAGGCGACGATGCGTGGTGCAGTTTCCGAGGTCTGCGTGATCACCGGCACGATGTGGTTGCTCAAGGTCTTCGGGCCCGCCAGATACGGCAGGGTGCCGTCGGCGAGTTCCCCGGTGACACGTAGTGCTTGCGGTCCCATCGCGGCCACCAACACCGGTACGCGTGGTTGAGCTCCGGGAACCGCGGTCGGCAGCGGTGGTGTGACCGTCAGCAGTTCGCCGTGGAAGTCCGCGGTGCCCCTGTCGAGCAATTCCCGCAGCCCGGTGAGGAACTCGCGTAAGCGGGTAATGGGCCGATCGAAGGCTGTGCCGAACGCACCGGCGGCCAGTGCCGAACCGACGGCCAGGCCCAGATGGTAGCGCCCGTGCGTCGCGGCCTGGGCGGTCTGCGCCTGAGAGGACACCAGCAGCGGATGGCGGCCGACCACGGGGATTGCCGAGGTGCCGACCTGCAGGTGCGGCACCTCCCGACCTACGATGGCGGCGAGAGTGGGGGAGTCGTAGTCCATCCGCTGTCCGAACCACACCGACTCGATACCCAGCTCGGCGACCGAGCGGGCCTGCGCCACGATCTGGTCAACGTAGTTGCCCGAATTCGAGGCAGCGAGCGCAATTCCGAGAGTCACGCCAGGGGCAACCTGCACGCGTGCGCGCTTGTTCCCGGACAGCAAGATGAAATCGGCTTGATCAGGCTGGGGCGAGGTGATGGTAGCCGGCTTCGAAGTCCAGCAATGCGGGGAACCTCACGCCCACCGGATCGGGGCACCGTACTCCCTGTGCGGGCCCGACGCGTGCGGCTGGCACGGCAAGGTCCACATCCCCGCTGGGAGCGTCCGTCTATCACCGCAACACTCGACCGATCCGCCGCCGGCTCGCTGATACAAGGCGATGGCCCGGGGGCTAGCAGTTCTGCTGCAAGCCGAACCGATTCGCCCGGGAGCGAATCGCAGGCGAGTAGTGCCGGTTCGGCTTGACCTCAACTACCCTCGAGGTTCGATGATCGAGGAATGAGCATCCTGTTTCACAACACCATGCGGATCACGGAGGGCCACCTCGAACAGTTCCAGGCGGCCGTGCGGCGGGCCGTGACGTTCGTCGAAGAACACGGCCCGCAGCTGATGGTGCAGGTATTTCTCGACGAAGAACGCGGCTTGGCCCACAGCTTCCAGCTGTATCCCGACTCCGAAGCCGTGCTCGCGCACTGGAAGATGTCCGATCCCTACATCCAGGACGTGATGGCCCACTGCACAGTGCAGTCGTTCGAGACCTACGGTGAGATGTCCGACGAGGTGCTCGCCGGGCTGCGTTCCGGACCGGCCGGCCAGGCGGCGGTACGGCCACTGCTCACAGGTTTCACACGGTTCTGACTCTCAGATCGGATCGCGGTACTCGCGGGCCCATGCCCCGAAACCGAACACGGTACTCGGGCACGTTCCTCTGGGTGGCGCTACCGTCGGCGACTCGGCGCAGCAATTCGACGTTTGTGCTGCGCTGATGAGGATGCATCTCGGCGAAAGCCGTATCGGCGTCGGCGAGACCTGCGTAACCAGCACCGCGGCATGCAAACTCGCACAGTGATCGGCGGTAGACAGGGGAGAGAGGGAGACTCCACCTATGCGACGAGTGGACGGGGACATGGCGGCGCTGAACGAGATCCGAGCCACGCCCGCCGGCGGAATACTGGGTGATGAGGACCTGGCCGACCAGCTGCGCGAGGCGGGCTGCTGGGAAGTCGCGCGCGTCGTCGACGGGTGCGGCGATGAGCACCCCACCCGAGCTAAGCAGCCTGCTGGCGCAGTGGGTCCGCGGCCGACGCGGACCTCTGCTCGCGCATGTCGACGGGGCGCGGTCGATTCGGCAGCGAGACTGCCCGGCGCCCCGGGCGGGCCGGTCGCGGTCTGCACCGACCGGTGGCTGAACGCGCTCCCGGCACCGGCGTGACATTTGTGTCACTCCACTGTCAGGGTGGGCTCGATGGTCCAGCTGAGGTCGTGGTGGGAGAGGGTTTGGAGGAAGTCGGCGGGGTCGAATGCTTGCGCGGGGGTGCGTACTCCGGCGGCAGTGGCGCCTGCCGTCAATCGCCGGGCTGCTTCGACCGCGGCGACGGCGGTGGTTCCGTAGGTGTCTCGGCCTCGGATGACTCCTCGTGTCTGCTGCCCTTGGTGGTCCACGGCGTCGAGCAGGTAGGTGAATTGCTGTTCGGCGCGGTCGTGCTCGGTCGGGCCTGCGGGGAGCCCTGCGATCAGTTCCGGCGTGATGGGTGTTTCGACGACTGACTTCAGGGCTGCCTCCAGCAGGCTTTCGACATGATCGACCTGCACGTGTCGGGGGATGGTGACCACCTCGCACGTCGGCAGCGCCGCCATCGCGACGGAATGGCCGTCCGGCAAGGTGATTCGATCGCGCCGGGCCGGGATCCCGCTGTGCCAGGCACCGCCGTCATAGATCAACCCGCCTGACCGCATCGCGTCCATCGTCGCCGCCGCCGAGCGCAGCGATCCGCGGGAGAGACCGGCAGCACCGGTGATGAAGTGGCTGACAGTGATCTCGGCCAGTGGCCCGGTCCGTTCGGCGATCAGGTGCGCGAGCAGGTCGCCCGGCAGGCAGCCGTCGTTGACTGCCGGTACTACCGTGACGCCCGCCCGCTCGGCGTCACCGCCGAAGGAATCGAAAACGTCTTTCACATACTGTTGCTCGCCTGCAGTGTCGACGTAGTGCGCGCCCGCGGCGATGGCAGCCTCGACCATCACAGCGCCGGAGGTGGTGAACGGTCCCGCACAATTGATGACGACATCGCTACCCGCCAGAGCGGCAACGAGAGCGGCGCGGTCGTCGAGACCGGCAACCCGGCGATCGGCGTCGGGAATTCCGACCTCGGCGGCGGCGGATCGCAGCCGTGTGTGATCTCGACCGACGAGCCGGACCTCCATGCCATGGCGGGACAACTCGGCAAGGGTGAGCTTGCCCTGATAGCCGTTGGCGCCGTAGACGGTGATGAGCATGTCGACTCCTGTAGCTGAACGATTCCGCTGCACGATCAGCAGCAGTTCGAACGTAAAGCCAACGGTCTGCGACGTTCAATGCGTCAGAATCCGAGATTTATACGAATCTGTCTCCTTTGAGTTGTGCTTTGATAGTTTCGATGGGGTGGATCCTCTTTCCGACGTGGTGGCCGCGATGCGGATCGGCGAGCCTCATTCGGGCCGGGTCGGCCATCATGCGCCGTTCGGCTGGCAGTTTCCCGCCTTCGACGCCGCGGGCTTCCATGTGGTCCTGTCGGGCACCTGCTGGTTTCTGCCCCCCGACGCCGACCCGATCGCGCTGCGGCCGGGCGACATAGTGTTCCTCCCGGGAGGATGCACCCACGGGCTGGCCGACGATCCGGCCACGCCACTACGTCCTGCTACTGCATCGCTGCGCCGGGTGAACCCGCGACCGTCACGACCGGACACCGCATCCGCCCCGCGACCGGAGACCGTACTGCTGTGTGGTGCCTACCTTCTCGATCGAAGCCGGTCACACCCGATGCTCGCCGATCTGCCCGAGGTCATCCACCTGCCCGCCCCGGAAACTCGCCACACCCCGGTCGAGGCGATCATCGATCTGCTCGACAGCGAACTCGCCGCCGACCGGCCCGGACACGATGCCATGCTCCGTTCGCTGCTCGACGCGCTACTGCTACACATCCTGCGCGGCTGGCTCGACCGCCACACCGCCACCGGGTGGTCGGCCGCTCTGCACGACCCAGCCGTCGCCGCAGCGCTCTCGGCGATCCACGGCTCGCCCGGGCACGGCTGGACCGTCGCCGAACTCGCCGCCCACGCCGGGATTTCCCGCGCCAGCTTCGCGCGCCGATTCACCGACCTCATCGGCCGGCCACCCATCGCCTACCTCACCTGGTGGCGCATGACCCTCGCGGCTCGGCAACTGCGCGACACCGACACCCCGCTGACGGTCATCGCCCGAGACTCCGGATATGCATCCGAATTCGCGTTCGCCCACGCGTTCAAGAACGAATTCGGCCAACCACCAGGCCAATTCCGAAGGAAGAACCCGCCAGTTCAACCACCGGATCCGAACGCAGGACGGTCGACCGGCTTCGCGGCGCGCGCGGTCACACACGCCGCCGAATCCGAAAAATAGACCCGAACACCCCGCACCCACGGAGGCCACACCAACTTTTCGCAGACCACGTCGGCAGCCGCTCCTTCGAAGAATCCAATCGGACCGGACAGTTGGAGTACCAGTGGCCGGGCTCGCGGTGGCACAGGGGAGGCACGGCGATGGCCCAGTACGAGTACCGGTACCTCTGCTCGCAATGCCTGATCGGATGGCACTACGCCCCGTTCTGCCCGTACCGGCAGCCCGAGCCGCGCCCGATCACACCCGGCGAGCGGCGCGCGATCGGGCGCCTGGTCGAACTGGATCGGGCGGGCGTGCTCGAGCTGCCGCGCCCGCTGGATATGCGGTGGCTGTGGCTGGTGCCGCCTGCAGTGGTGATCGTCGGTCTGATCGTGCTGTTCTCGTAGACGAACTCGGGGATCGAGCCACTGCTGTGCCGGGGGAGGATCGTCCTGATCCGGCCTAGCGGCCGCACGAGCGGCGCGGATCGCAGCCCCATGATCAGTCTGCACGGTCATGGGGCCGGCACCACGACCTTGTGGGCTGCGGGCCGGAATTCAATCGACGACCTCTCGCCTACAAGGCAGATGTAGCTGGCGAGGGAGTGGCGAAGTTCGGGATTAGTCGGCGACGCGTGGGTGAGCGCCCTGTGGGGCAAGCGACGTGGAGCCACCGAGTAGGCACCCCTCCTGCCGGGTTGCGCTGGCTGGGGAAGGGAGCGCACGTCGTCCGGCGGGAGGTGGGTGAGGTACGAGCGCTCCGCCGGGTTCAGTCGATCCCGTTCATGGGTGGTCGGCGGCGGTTTCCTTCGGGGGTGAAGACGAAGGAATCTACAAACGGGCCGGAGCCGCAGCGGATCGCGAGCAGGATCGGGTCGGTGTACATCGGTGGCCAGGGTGCTTGCGTGTCCGAATCGACACCGTTCCACAGATGGAAGATCACCATCGGATCGGACTTGTCTGCGGTTGCGTAGGCTAGCGTCTTCTCATACCGGGGGTTGGTTCCGCCGAACAGCACACTGGGTTGACCGAATGCGTCGACGACATCGCTCCAGGTGTGGTCTTGTTCGGCAAACGGTTCGATCGAGGCGCGCAACCTCGCGTATTCGTCAGGTGTCAATGTCCGATCCAATCGGAGCCAGCCCCGGTTGCGGGCGGCTTCGGCATACATCGACGGCAAAGCCGATCTCAGGTTGTCCGGTAGCAGGCGCCCGAGGGCGCCCTGGGCACCGGTTGGGGTGAAAGCGTTCCGATCGCGCCATGACTCATAGATGTCTGCTACCCCGTGGTCTTCGCCCTCGAGGTAGAAGAGGTGGTCGAATAGTGTCCACAGGGCAGGCTCCCCGCCGAACATGCCCAGTCGTCGCAGCATGTTGTTGACCTGGTCGATCAGGTACGTATGCATTTCGTGGGCGGAGCGGACCATCAGATTGTTCCGTCCTCCTCGCGACCGCCGGCGCTGGCCCGGCAGAGATCAAATCGCATGTTACTTCGCCGAACGGCTGCCCGCGACGTTCATCTACGCCGGGGTCGAAGTCGAAGCCCGAGGACTGTTCGCCAGGCGGCAGTGCGCGACCAGCCTCACTGTAAGCCTGTCGTTGGTGGCGGCCATTCGTTCTCCTCCGGCGAGGGCAGCTCCGTTGGCGAAGTGTGGCACGCCGCCTGCGCTCTCATCACCGACGCCCAACAACGGGTCCAGCACCAGCCCTAGAGGCAGCCAGTGTGTAGGTGGTCGGAGGGAAATATTTCGCAGCGCAGCCGAGGGCACTTACACCCCGGGCTCCGGGTCGGCGGGCACGAGCGAGGTGGGGGCTTTCGGTCGGTGCCCAAGGATGGGTTGATCTTCGCAAGCTACGTTGTCTTCGACAGCGACTCCGCGCCATTGCGGGGTGTGTATGGCTATCAGAAGGGGGCGGCAGCAATGCAGGATGGCGCTACACCCGAGAGCGGCGGTGGCCGTGACGAGACAGCGTTGTGGACAAAAGTTGGCGGTATCGCCGCGGTCGTCAGTGTTGTGATCGCGGTGCTCGCCTTCCTCGTGCAATGCTTGCCGAGATCGTCACCGAACGGCCAGAGTCCGCCGACAAGCTCTCCATCACTAGCGGCGCCTTCCACGACAACGGCGGATGGTGATCCGGCGCCGGAGGTGCAGAGTTCTGGCACGGTTCGCATTTCCTCTCCGCGCTGGGGCGTCGCATTCCACAACCCGAACTGGAGCGGTGGTCCCGAAGGTACTTCTGATGTCGTTGTCGATGCTGGTTTCGGCCTGAGCGCGGCGAACGCTTCCGCGTTCGCGGTCGTCACCAACCCGGGCTATTCCGCCTGCCGCGCCGCGACCTATGAAGTCAACTCGCTGACGTGGGAGCAGTTGCCGTCCAAAACGACCGTGTGTGTGCGATCCCGAGACACCCGCGTCGGAATCCTGCAGGTCATATGGAAGAAGAACCTCAACGGCGAAGTCAGCGACATCACCGTAACCGGCGTGATCTGGCAGCCGAAACGCTAGCGGGTCACGACTGTGACTTCCGCGACGAAGCGGTGCCGGGCTGGCAGGTATTCCGCATCCCAGCCTGGCGGGCCGGCGCAAGTGTTGCGGATGGACAACCGGACTGACGAGGCGGCTGGGCCAATTGTCGGCTGGATCCATCCCTCACTTCCTGTCTTTGCTCAGGTGCATCCCTGTGCTCAGGTTCTTCCCTTCTTCTCATGCCGCCGGTGCCGCGGCGGCCGTCGACGGGGTGAACAGCTCTGCGGGGGCTTCATCGACGGGCAGCGGCTGCGGCAGGTCTTTGTGGCCGGTGCGTGGGCTGCAGAATTTGAAGCAGCCGTCGGGGTCCAGCAGCTTCGGCATGTGCAGATCGGCGTGGTCGCACCACTAGGCGCTGACGCCGAGCGGGCCGGTGGTGCGCAGTTCCTCGTAGGTGCGCCACAGCGTGTGCAGGCGGTGCAGTGCTTCGGGGTGGCGCCACCACAGCGGGCACCAGGCCCGTTCGTGGGTGTCGGTGGCCTGACGGGCGTAGGCGTGCGTACACCAGGAATCCGTGCACGAACTCTCCCAGCGACGGGTACTCAGCGCAGGGCGCGGCGGGTCGGTGTCGGCAGTGCGCCAGCGCATGTCGGGCAAACGCTTAAGCACTCTTGGACCTGCTGGTGGCTGGGCAAAGAGCGAACGTTTCAGAGACAGCGGGCCCAGCACGGCCCGGAGTTCGCCACACCCCCCGGCCACTCGGTCAGCCGTTCACGGACAGCTCGGTGTGTCGGAGTCGGCTTTGATGAGTCGCTTCAGCAAACCTGACGTGTCCGGCCTTCGGGAGCGTATCGGGTACGCCGCGGCTGTATCAACGGATGATTTCGGCGCGCACTCTCTCGTTCGGTGTCCCGATATCCCAGAACCGAACAGTGCCCCGGGCATTGCGGTAGACGCCCGTGCCGCCGGTGATGGCCATGTCGAGCGGGTCCGGACCCCTGACCCACAGAGCCTGCATGGTGACCGAGCCCTGCTCGAGCTCCATCGTGAGCAGGCACTGCGCGGTGATCTTTTCTCCGTCGATATGGATGACCTGGCACGAGCCGCCCCCGCGGCCCACTTTTCGCCCGTCCTTTATGGCGGTTCCGGAGAAGACATCCATATCGCCTACGCTCATCCCCGCGCGGTCGAGATCTGGGGCTGCGTATTGATCGTTGTCAACCTTGACTTCGAGGATCTCCATCGAGTCCGCTGCGGGTGTCTGTGCCTCGCCATCGTCGGCTCCACAGCCGCTGACCACAGTGGTCAGCAGTGACATGACACCGAATGCCATGAGTGCCGTCTTGATTCGCATCTTGTTGTTCGGCATACCGTTTCCTGATCAATTGGGTAGGGAGGGGATTTACGGCACGAGGGCCGTTGGTCTGGTTCGTGGCACGATCGGCCGTCGGGTGATGCCTGAGCTACTGCCACGACACGGGTGTCGGGAGAGCCCACCGTCTACCCGCCGCGGACCGGAGGGATCGCGGTCCGTCGACCGGGGCACGGCAAGAGGGCGGTCCGGTGGCTGCTCGGCCCTGTATCGCTGTAGGTGCGCGCGACTTCGACGGCTTCACCGCCGCATAGAGCACGCGGCTTTCTGCGGTTTCGACCAGACAAGGAGTCCTCGGCCTATCTCAGAGGCCGACCCGAGGACCCAGTGGTCGTCCAGATTCAGCAGGAGACCGGAAGGGACGAGGGCGGGAGACCGCGGTCGATGACTTGCTCATGCCGTCAGCGTTCCGGTTAATGGATACATGAAGTCAAGTCGGACTCTGACGATCGGCGAGCTGGCTCAGCGGTTCGGCCTGGGCACGCACGTGCTGCGGTACTGGGAGAGCATGGGCCTGCTGGAGCCTGCACGCCGCGCGGGTGGCCAGCGGTTATACGAACACGCGGACCTCGAACGCGTGGCGTTGATCCTGATGGGCAAGGAGGCCGGTCTCACGCTGGGGGAGCTGGCCACGGTGCTGTCCACCGCCGACCCGAGGGACCATCGGGATCTGCTGTGCCACCACGTCGAGGAACTCGAGCGGCGTATCACACAGGCACGAGCAGCCAAGGAACTGATCGAACATGTCCTCGCCTGCCCGCACAGCCTCGCCGAATGTGAGCACGCGCGCGAACATATCGCCGCCCGTATTCCCCCTCTTCCCCGGAACTCCGCCAGCGTATAAATGGGGTACAACCCAGCGCCACAGGCAACTACGCGTGGGAGTGGAGAGGCCGAAGATTGCGGCTTGTCATTGTTGTCTGCGAGCCAGTACGTGAAGCAAGGGCCACCATTGGACATGGTCCAGAACCATCTGGCGTACAAGGGGGCTCGTGGTGAGCATGTGTCGTGTGTAGTGGTGCCAGTCGTCTTCCGAGGCGGTGCTCGGGTGTTGCCGGGTAGTGAATAGCCCGGCTTCCAGCGTGTCGGCGAGCATCTCAGCGATGGTTTCCAGCCGTGCTTTCTGCTTTCCGCGCAGGCGGTAACCATCCGCACCGCCGTAGAGGTACTCGCGAAGCTCGGGATAGTCGAGAAGATGGGAGTACACCTGACGAAGATCGCTCATGATGGCTCTCAACTCTGACGTAGCCACCAGAGCATTCGATGTTCGTGTTTGTTGGGCCAGCGCCTTTGTCTGCTCGGCCACATAGCGAAGTTGCCAGGCCGCGAACCCCGCGGAAGCGGCTGCGACTATCAGCGCAACGATAGTGAGTGTTGTCTGCATCTGCCATCCCCCTGGTTGCCGCGGCGTCGACACCGTCGGCGTGACGCGCTGGGGCGTGTGGCACTCGCCCGGCCACCGTAGACCCATCTCCTGCGCGCGAGACTACTTGCGACTCGGGGCAGTTTCAGGGTTTCGGGTGTAAGTCGTCATCAGCGAGGAGGCTGGCATCAGCAAGGGTCTGGATCCACAACGGATCCATGCCTGCCGTACCCTGCGACGCCAGTTGCTCGACATGTTTCATGGACACCACGAATGCTTGAGTTCCCGTGGTTTCCGCCCTGATGGTCGAGTTTCCAAAGATCGAACGATTCTCCACACCATGCCGTATGACTACAAGGCCGCCGCTACAAGGGGGGCCAATCCCGGCGGTTCGACATTGGCAGGCTTCTGTCTGACGTCCTGGTCCCAGTCGCATACCGGCGCCCGAGGACCCCACTGATTCGGCCTGGCGAAAGAGATGATCTCAGTGCCGAAATTCACCTGCATGAGCCGGGCCTCACCGGAGAAGGTCGCGCGGTCGAACCGGGCGTCGCTGGAGAAGGTCGCGCCGCCGAACCCGACAGTCCCCGGAGAACTTCACATTGCTGAGGTCGACGTCCTCGAGATGAGCTGTGCGAAAGTCGAAGTGGCTTGCTGTCCAGCTGTATTCGGCCTCGGGCCGCAAGTGATCGGCGATGACGCGGACGATGGTGGCACGGATTTCGCGGTCGTTCTACCGGTACTCGAAGTGTTGTTCGTTCTCCGGGCCAGCGAGATCAGCTGACCGGTACTTGCGGATGTCCTTGGTCTGATGGTTGCCGCCGAGTTCGGGACTGTAGGGCAGCCGCAGGTAGCCGCACAGCACGTCGATACACTGTTGACGGCGCAGCCCGTCGAATTCGTCGGCGACACCCGCCATCGCGTAGACCCCGGCGATGCGGACAGCGACATCGGTCGCGCCGATCTGGGCGGCTGCGGCACCGAAGAGTTCGACGAACCGACTCTGTTCGAGGTCGCGTTGGCGTCGGCTCTCTTCGACCACCCGACCCGAACTTCGGCAGCAGCGCTTCGCCGCTGGGGCGCTGGTAGCGGCCGATGCTGGTGTGGGCGAGTTCGACGAGTTCCTCGACGCGGATTCCGGTGCGTGCCCTGCAAAATGCGCATGGGACCATCCAGGCGAGCCATGTGGGTTACTCGAAGTCTGTGTGTGCGGCTCGATCAGGGACGGACCGGCGACCGTGCGAGATAGATGGCCCCTGGCGGTGACCATGGAACAGGACGGTGCATGCGGATCTGCTCGTAAACGGCGAGGAGGCGTTCCACGGGATGGTCGAGTTCGATCGGCAGATGAGCGATCACCGCAGAGACACGGTTGTCGAGTACGTGTTTCGCCTCGGTCGTGCGTGTCGAGACCGGTACCGTGATGCGCAATTCGGTGGGAAATATCCGCAGCGGCTCCCGTTGAGAGAAGACTCGTCGGCCGGGGCGATCGCCGCGTACAGGACCGGCGCGAGGGTGCGCACCGACTCAGGACAGAACGCGGGAACCTCACCGGCGCTTGGCCCGCTTCCTTCAAACGTTTCAGAAGTGTCCGACGCTGACCCGGCGGCCGGTGTCTTCCATTTCCATGAAGCCCGTGTCCAGCGAACCCGCCTCTGTCATCGCGAACCTGTCCCGGCGACGGTTACAGGCTGCTGGCTATCGGCTGGGAACTGCCACTACTACGCAGCTTGCGACGATCCGCTCTTGCGTCGACTTCCTCACCAGCCCCCGCTGAACCCCCACCTCGACGGTTCCGTTTGATGGTGCTCCAGCGCTCACGTGAGGGACGTCGTGCCGTCTCACTTCGGGACCAACGTCCTCGGGGCGTGGCGCTGTCCAGGGTCCTGTGCATGTTCCGAACGGCCATCGGATGGTGACTTTCGTTTCTGTGGCAGCACGAAAAGGCAGCAGAAGATCGAGGTATGGAACGAGGCGATTCGACAGGTCGGCAGAGCAGTTGTGACAACCACCGGATACGCGAGGTCAGGGCTCGCCGCTTCGCCGGTGTTGCCCACAGCGCGGCTGCACGTCGGGGGATCGCGGACGATAGGGGTGTTGCGGTATCTGGGGCGGTCGTACGGCCGGCGGTTTTTCAAGACGCGCATCCGCGGCAACGCACCGACACGCTCGACCCTTATCCCGTGATCGACGTGGGAACAGGCAAGGTCGTGCCGTCACGCCGGGACCTCGGGCGTCGCTGGTTTGTCGCGGTCACCAGCGGCGAGACTCTCGGCTTCGGATCGCTCGCCTGTGTCGGTGCGCTCACCGCCGACTCGGCGCCCGGCGTGATCGCCGCCGCGTTGTTGATGGCGGGCGCGATCGAAGGCGGCGTCCTGGGCTGGTTCCAAGCCCGCGTGCTGCGCAGCCGGCTGCGGGGCTTCGCGCCCCGCGACTGGGTCGCGGCCACGGTCGTCGGCGCTGTCGTCGCATGGACCGTCGGTCTGATCCCCCCTCCTCTATGGTGACCGAATCGGGGACTGGCCGATCGGCATACAAATGCCGACGGTTTCCGCAGGTGCGATCGTGATGGTGTTCGCGCTCGGCGTCGCACAGTGGTATGTCTTGCGGCGTTGGTCAGACCGAGCGGTTCTGTGGATCTGGGCCAACGCCGTGGGCTGGATCACCGGGTTGAGTGCTTTCCTAGTGGTCACCGGCCCGCTGTGGCGGCCCGGGCAATCGGCGGTGGTTACCGCGGTGATCGGGGCTCTCGCCGGTCTGGTGATGGCCGCGGTGATGGCAGCCATCACGGGAGCGTTCCTGGTGCGCATCCTGGAGCCGGGACATCTCAGGGCTTCCGCTCGAACGGGTGAGAACACTCGTTGCGGATGGAAGTCGCGCCGTCGGCTGGACTCGCCGGCGACATCACCCCGCACGAAATGGTGAACCGATGCAATGGCAGCGACCCGATTGATGATGGTCCCAGCAGCATGATGGTCGAGATCGAGCAGACTGAGTCGCTCCGCTTGCTGGCGAGCGCGCGCTACGGGCGGGTCGTTTTCACCCGCGACGCGCTTCCTGCCATACGCCCGGCAAATCATCTGTTCGACGGTGGGATGGTTCTCATACGCACCCGCCTGCTCGCCCCGCTCGCCAGCACTCTCGGAACAGCGCCGGGTGTCGTGGTGGCTTATCAAGCCGACGACATCGACCCCGTTGGCCGTATGGGCTGGTCGGTGGTCGTAACCGGGTTCGCGCGTCCGGTCACCGATCCCAAACTCGTTGCGCGCTGCGAAAGGCTGTTAGCGCCATGGGGCGATCCGACCACGACTTTCGTCATCGGAATCGAACCCACAATCGTGAAAGGTGTCCGGCTCATCGAGGTCCCGAGCTAGGCGTCGGCCGCCGCCCTGGTGTACTCGGCGGCTCCGCGCGGTGTATGGCTTGCCTCATCGGAATCGTTAGACTGACGGCTCCCTCTCGAAGACGAGTTGATCTGCCGGACGATTGGTTCCATCGCGAGGCAGGACCTCCCGGCACCACCAGTCTCGCAGGAAGCACCCGAGATAATCCGGAGGACGAATTCCCCTCTGTCGCGGTACGAATGTCATCAGCGCGCGAGAACTACAGCGTCGCCTGGGGCCATCTCCCTGCCGAGCGCTGATGTCGCGGTCCTGCCCGGCCACGCTCGACACCGCCCGCGACGAGTTCGAGCTGAGTAAGCCTCGAACCGATGTCCGGATCGACCCGAGTTCGCCGGCGAGATCGGTGAGGGTTTGATAGAAGTCCGAGGACGCATACCCGGTGGCAGAGTGCCGCTGGCCACGAGGTAGCTCCCGCCGCGCACCGCACGCTCCACCTCGACCAAGCAGCGATGCTGTTCCGGGTCGGTGAGCCTCGGGCCTGGAAGACGAATCGGTACTGCTCGCCGCTGACGGTTTCGGTGACCGAGCGCTTTCCCGGGTCGATTCGGCCACCTGCACCGGCCGCGGCGGCACTCCGGTATCGCGCACCAACTGCTCGAGCGGGCGATCGCTCGGGCTGCCGGTGGGAAAGCCCGCTGTCACCTCGACGCCCAGCTCGGCCGCCGTGCGCGCGATGTTGATCCCGGCACCGCCTGGGTCGAAGCGTGGTGTCGCGCAGCGCATCTTGTCGGTCGGTACGACTCGCTCGACCCGAGTCGCGAGATCGATCGCGGGATTCATCGTCGATGTCACGATCCGGCCCACCGAAATCTTCTCGCTCCGTGCTTTCGCTACGATCCCGTCGGAGTCGGGCGCGCTCGTCGACCGGGGCAGTGTCGCTGCAGGCCGATCTTGTAAAGCATCCGGACCCGGGCCCGTCCGTGGAGATGACCGCTGTCTCGCCACACGAAGGCGCGAAGCCACCGGACACCTCGGTCTCCGTTTCAGCGCATCGCTGTCCGGCATGCGTTAACCGCACCACGCGCTCCGAGCCCGGAGTACGTGGACAGGACGGAGGTGGACAGATGTCAGCGCGGCCGCCATCCGACAGCTCTCCGAGAAAGTGTGGGACGTTCGACCTCCGCCTTCGAGTCGATGTCCTCCTCCAACGCCCTCCGCGAAGCCGCACGCTGATAGTGCCGCCGACGACAGCGAGCGAATGGAGAAACCGTGCTGGTAAACGAGGACCTGCGACTAGCGGACCGGATCGTAGGCGTATTCGGTCGGCGGGCAGTGGTGGGCGCCGCGGTCGCCGTCGTACGTGAGGGCCGAATGGACTTCGCTGGGCACGGGATGGCCGACATCGCCGCGAACCGCCCGGTCACCCAGGACACGATCTTCCGGATCGCGTCTATCACCAAGACATTCACCGCGATCGCGGTGATGCAGCTGTGGGAGCGCGGACTGATCGATCTCGATGCCCCGGCGAGCAAGTATCTACGCGCTTATCGCCTGGTCCCCGCCGATTCGCGGTTCGGGCCGGTGACGGTACGCCACCTGCTGACCCACACCTCGGGCATCGGTGAGACAGCTCATCCCCGGCGGGTGCTGCACCCCGATTTCGGGGAGAGTGTTGCACCGGGCGAACCCGTACCGCCACTGAGCCGGTACTACCGGCGCGGCCTGCGTGTCCACGTCGAACCAGGCAGCCGATGGACCTACACCAATCATGGCTTCGCCACCCTCGGCCAGATCGTCGCCGACATCACAGGCGTCCCATTCGCCGACTATCTGCGCGAACGGCTGTTCCTGCCGCTGGGCATGCTCGACACGAGTCTCACCCCGCCCACGACCGCGGCGTCGCGGCGGGCGGTCGGATACCGGCTGCGCGCGCACGGGCCGGAAGAGATCACCCATCGCGAGATGATCACCGCCGCGGCGTCCTCGGCCTACTCCACTGCGCGCGATATCGGCCGCTATATCGCCGCACTGCTCGGCGGCGGTGGCAACGAATACGGTTCCGTGGTCGAATCCACGACGCTGGCAATGATGTTCGCACCGCAGTACCAGCCCGATCCCCGGGTGCCGGGAATGGGCCTCGGATTCTTCCGCGGTCAGGCCGGGAACCATCGGGTGATCGAGCATCAGGGCATCCTGCCCGGGTTCAACTCCCAGATCTGGCTCGCCCCCGACGACGGACAGGCCGTCCTGGCCTTCGTCACCGGCGGTCATCGCGCCATGCTCTGGCTTCCGGCCGAATCCTCTGCCCAACTACACGAGATCCTCGGTGTCGCGCAACCGGCGATCCGCGACGACGTCGCGCACCGGCCGGAAATCTGGCCCGAGATCTGCGGCTTCTACCCACTGCCCGGGGCGCTCACCGATGTCCGCGCCCGATCGATGGTAGGAGCAGGCGCCGAAGTGCGGATCAGCAGCGGCCGACCGGTGCTGCGGGTGCTGACCCCGATTCCCGCCCTGATGCGCGGACTGCCTCTGCACCCCGACGACCCCGACGATCGCTTGGCCTTCCGCATCGACATGGACCGGTGGGGTCTGGGCACCGGCAGAATTCTGTTCAGTCGAGAGTCCGGCACCGGGGCGATGAGGATGCACTTCGACCTGCATCCCATGACACTGCGAAAGTCGAGAACCCTGCCGGCCCGGCGGGCGGAAAGGATGCCCAGATGACCGAGCCCGCGATCACGATCGCCGGCCTGACGAAATCTTTCGGTCAGGCGAAGGCACTCGACGGACTGGATCTGACCGTAAGCACCGGTGAGGTCCATGGGTTCCTGGGTCCGAACGGCTCGGGTAAGACGACGACGATTCGGATTCTGCTGGGATTGCTGCGTGCGGATTCCGGGACGCTGTGCATGCTCGGCGGCGATCCGTGGTCGGACGCGGTCGCACTGCACGCGCGGTTGGCCTATGTACCAGGTGAGGTCCTGCTCTGGCCCGGAATCACCGGCGGTGAGGTCATCGACTTGATGGGCCGTCTGCGCGGCGGGATCGACCGGCGCCGCCGCGCCGAATTGCTGGAGCGATTCGATCTCGATCCGCACCAGAAGGCGCGCGCCTACTCCAAGGGCAACCGGCAGAAGGTCGCGCTCGTCGCGGCGTTGGCCTCGGACGCGGAGCTGCTGTTGCTCGACGAGCCAACCGTTGGCCTCGACCCCCTGAAAGAAGCCGAATTTCAGCGCTGCATCGCCGAATCCAAGAACGAGGGCAGGACCGTGCTACTGTCCAGTCACATTCTGGCCGAGGTGGAAGCACTGTGCGATCGGGTGAGCATCATCCGGCGCGGGCGCACCGTGGAAAGCGGCACCCTGTCCGAGCTGCGCCATCTGACCCGCACCACGATCACCGTCGAAACCACCCGGCCGCTGACGGGTCTGGACGCGGCGGCCGGAGTGCACGACCTCGTCCGCGACGGCACTCGGGCCCGGTTCGACGTCGACACCGCCCACCTCGACGCCGTGACGCGCGTACTCGCCGATCTCGGCGTGCGCAGCCTCACCAGCACGCCGCCCACACTCGAGGACATCTTCCTCCGCCACTACGACGCCGCTTCGGCCCCTTCAGGGCAGGAGAACCGGTGAGCACCGCCATGATTTCGCGGCCGCCGCTGCGGCAAGATCTCTCCGGGGCAGGCACGCTGCTGCGCTTCGCGCTGCGACGCGAGCGCTTCTCGCTGCCGTGCTGGCTGCTCGGCGCAGCCGCGCTGCTGGCGTTCCAGTCGGTCGGTAGTCAACGCTTCTACGACACGCCGCAAAAGCTCGCGCAGCTGCGCGAGACGATGAGTGCCAGTGCGGCCGCCGTCGCCATGGGCGGGCCGACGCAATTGCTGACGACCATCGGCGGCGAGATCGCTTTCGAGATACTCGCGTACCTGGCGGTCGTGGTCGCGTTGATGAATATGTTTCTGGTCGGCAGGCATACTCGCTCGGACGAGGAGACCGGGCGCGCGGAACTTCTCCGCTCGGCGCGGGTGGGGCGCCGGGCACCCACCGTCGCCGCGCTGGCGCTGGCCGGGCTGGCCGATATCGCCGTCGTGCTGGTGCTCTTCGCCGCCGCGGTCGGCACCGGGCTCCCGACGAGCGGCTCACTGCTGCTGGGCGTGGTCACGGGGGGCGTGGGTGTCACGTTCGCCGCCGTCACCGCTGTCGCCGCCCAGATCTTCGAGAATCCGCGCAGCGTCTACGGCGCGGTCGGGCTTGCGCTGGCGGCCGCCTATGTGGCGCGCGCGATCGGCGATGTGGGCAGCGGAACCGCCTCCTGGACATCGCCCATCGGATGGGCCCAGCGCAGCTACCCGTACGCCGGTGACCGCTGGTGGACGGTGCTGTTGTTCGCCGCCGCGACCTTCGCACTGACCGCTTTGGCCTTCGCTCTGCTGGATCGACGCGACTTCGGCGCCGGACTGCTCCCCTACGGCACGGGGCGCGCGACCGCGTCCTGGGCGCTGGGGTCGCCGCTGGGCCTCGCCTGGCGGTTACAGCGCGGTTCGCTGGCCGGCTGGGCCGTGGCCGTTTTCGCGTTAGGTGCCGCGTACGGCTCGTTCGCCGACAGTATCGCGGACTATCTCGACGACAATCCCGAGATCGCCGCCTACCTTCCCGGCGGCGCGGCCGACGCGGTGAACTCGTATCTATCCCTGACGGTGTCGATCGTCGCGCTGCTCACCGCCGCGTTCGGCGTCGCCAGTGTGCTGCGCGCGCGTGGGGAGGAGACCGCGGGACGGGCCGAGCCGCTGCTGGCGGCTCCGGTCAGCCGGTATCGCTGGCTGGCGAGCCATCTCGCCATCGCTGTGGGGGGCGGCGCGTTCGTGCTGGCCGTCGGCGGATTCGGCATCGGCCTGACGTACGGGCTGACGATCTCCGATCCAGGACAGACACTGCGCATGACCGGTGTGGCGCTGGTGTATCTCCCCGCGGTCTGGTCGGTGATCGCGGTTGCGGTACTCGGCCTCGGCTGCGCTCCGAGAGCGGCTGTAGCGGTGGCCTGGGCGGCCTTCGCCTACTGCGCCGTGGCGCTGCTCTTCGCAGCCGCATTCGATCTGCCCGACTGGTTCGACGACGTCTCGCCGTTCACCCACATTCCGAAGGCGCCGCTGCATACCGTCACCGCCACGCCCATGCTCGTGATCATCCTGACCGCACTGGCCGGTCTGATACTCGCTGCCGCCGGTTTTCGCCGCCGCGACGTCGGGTATTGACCAGGACTCCGCCCGCTGGCGAACACGTTGTCGCTCGTCGGGCGAATAGGGGTTCCGGTAGTAACCGCCGAAGAATCAACGGATATGGCGTAGCTGCTGGTCAGCGTCGGCGCTCGGCGCCTGGGCCCAGGATTGAGGTCAGCTCGCGCATCGCCTGCGGGGATGGTTTGAAGTAGCGGCGCAGGTACTCGACCTTGCGGTGCCGCTACTTCGCCATGAGCTCGAGCAGGCTCGCGCCGGCTTCGCCGAGGTGGGTCAGGCCGGAGTGGCGGAGTTCGTGTAGGTCCCAGCCGGTTCCTGGTCCATCGGTCGCGGTGGCGGCGTCGAGCAGGTCGCGGGCCTGGTCGTAGGACAGGCGGGCGCGGCCGGTGTCGGGGCAGACGTCACGCTCGCCCAGGTACTTGCCGGGTCCGGGCCGGCGGTGGGTGAGGAAGACCGGGCCTCGGGTGCGGTCGCGGATCAGTCGGGGCAGCAGCCGCGCGGTGCCCGCGTCCCAGTACACGTTCTCGAGGATGTGTTCGTGGTGGGTGGCGCCGCGGCGGCGTGTGCGGGGTTTGGCGCTCTTGGACTTCACCGCGGCGGTGCGGCCCGCGAGGTCGAGGTCTTCGATGTTGAGCTGGATCAATTCCTCTGTGCGGGCGCAGGTCTCGTACAGCATCCGCCACAGCGTCTTCTCCCGGAGGTGGATGTCGCGGCGGGCGATGAGTCGGTCGATCGCGGTGCGTGAGCGGACCGGGGTGTCGGAGTCCGGCGGCGTCGACCGCGCGGCCGACGTCGGAAGCTTCGGTGCGGTCCAGCCCTGCTCGGCGCACCAGTTCAGCCATTTGCCGACTGCGGCGCGGCGGGCATTCCAGGTGTTCACCGCGGCGGAACCCCACAGCGTTTCCAGTGCGGCGCCGACTTCGGCGTCGGTGACCGAGTCCAGGGCGCGGCTGGGCCCGAGGATTCCGTCCGGGCGGCCGTCGAGCGCATCGACGGTCTTGACGATCGCGATGCCGTAGGCGCGACGGGTGTTCGCCGATCCGATGGTGTCGAGGAACACGTCGGCGGCCGAGCGCAGGGTGCGCGTCGGTGGGGCGGTGGGCAGGCGGGCCACGTTCGCGGCCATCGGAACCCGCCTTTCCGGCTTGCCCCGGATAACGGTGCCGCTTCGTGAACGCGCCGGAGTGGGTCCGCCGCAGGTCGGGTTCCACGTTACCCCGGATAACGGCCCATTATCCGGGGTAACTCCTCAACGCCAGATCTTCGCAGGAGTTCAGTGGTCTGCGGGGTCCGGCGATTCGTCGCCCAGCTGACGGCCCGCATCGGTCGACCACGCCGTCGCGCCGAGACGATAGGACGGTTCGCACGGGCAGCTATGAAGACGATGTGATGGTGTTCCAGCGCGCGCGGGCGGCGGCGAACAGGTCCACGCACACCGTCACGAGGTCGGCAGGGTCGTCATGGCAACCGTCCATCAAC
Organism: Nocardia barduliensis; assembly: GCF_013315795.1. Lineage (GTDB taxonomy): Bacteria > Actinomycetota > Actinomycetes > Mycobacteriales > Mycobacteriaceae > Nocardia > Nocardia barduliensis. The sequence continues at coordinate 2,629 of NZ_JABLTE010000044.1, read as the reverse complement.
CAGTCGACCAGCAGGTGGTTGACGCCGCCGACCAGTGCGGTCGCAGTCAACCGCTGGCCTCGCGTCAGCGAGCGAGGGCTCTCCGTCGCCCAGATGGCCATCACGGTGTCGACGAAATCGCGCAGAACCCGATGGCGACGCTGTTCCATGTCCGGTGAAACCCCGACGACCTCGATGAGCACTACCCGCGCGCGGCGCGGGTCGCTGGTCAGGTAGTGGATGAAGGCTTCGAGTCCGGCTGCGGTGCGTGCGTCGAGATCGGGATGGGCCTGCTCGAGTGCGGCGATGGTCTGCGCGCGCATCATCTCGGCCAGGTTGTCGTAGAGGGCGGCCAGGCAGAACTCCTGATTGGAGAACGACTCGTAGAAGTACCGCTCGGTGACGCTGGCGCCGCGGCAGATCTGCTTGATCGACGCGGCCGCGTAGCCGGTCGTGCCGTACTGCTCCAAAGCGGATTCGAGGATGGCCGCCCGGCGCTGACGCACTCGCTCCTCCGGAGCGATACCGGAGTACTTGCGGCCGGAGGGTTTCGGGCCGGAGGGTCCCGTGCGGGTCATTCGGGGCCTTTCCTTCCTGCCGACGAAGTGCAATACTAGCCGAACCATTTCTGACAATCACGATTGCCCAACATTGATCGCTGTGTCCAGCCGATGCAGGGAAGGCATCACACAATGACGGAAACAACACTGGCCGGGCGCATCGTGGCCGTCACCGGCGGTGCGAAGGGCATCGGGCGCGAGATCGCGCGCCAGCTCGCCGAGGCCGGTGCCCGGGTTGCGATCGGTGATCGCGATATCCAGGCCGCCGAGGCCACCGCGCAGGCGTTACCGGGTCAGGTGCATGCGTTCACGCTTGATGTGACCGATACCGGGTCGTTCCGCCGGTTCCTCGCCGAAGTCACCGCCTTGTGGGGTCCACTCGACGTGTTGGTCAACAACGCCGGTGTCATGTGGGTCGGGGCCTTCGACGATGAACCCGAGACCGCGACCGAGCGCATGCTCGCGGTGAACCTGCACGGCGTGATCCGAGGCGTGCGCTTGGCCGCACCGTCGATGCGCGAGCGCGGCCGCGGTCACATCGTCACCATCGCCTCGGCCGCCTCCAAACTCGCCCCGCCCGGAGAATCCACCTACGCCGCCACCAAACACGCCGTCCTGGGCTACCTCACCGGCGTACGCGAGGAACTGCGCGGCAGTGGCGTCGAGATCTCGGTGATCATGCCCGGCGTCGTCGACACCGAACTCGCGATCGGCACCGACAGCGGCGCGACCTCACCGTTGCAGCCCGGCGATGTCGCCGCCGCCGTCGTCGCGGTTTTGCGCCGCCCACGTTTCCAGGTCACCGTGCCGGCCTCGATCGGTCTGCTGGTCCGCATCGCCGCTGTGCTACCGCAGTCCATCCGTGACCAGGTATTGCGCCGCACGGTGCCCAACCAAGTCGAGGCAACACGGAATTCGAACACCCGCGCAGGCTACGAACACCGTGCCCTGACCGAGACCACCGACCCGAGGGAGTCCTGATGACCAACATCGAATCCGGCACCGTCCGCCCGATCCCGGAGTTTTCCGGCGTCCACGACATCTGGCCCCGGGGCCGGCGGCTCGACGCTGTTCGCGAAGCGGCACTGAGTTACCGGGAACGATTTCTGCGCCAGGGGCAGGTGAAAGCGGTCAAGAGTTTCGACATCGCCGCCGCGCCGTATCCGGCGCAGTACGCGTTCCAGAACTACTCGGTCAACCTCAACCCCTTCATCTCGATCATCAACCGCATGTTCGTGATCCAGTTCGAGGGCTTCGACGGCGAATTGAAGACCCTGGTGTGGGAACCCACCGTAGCCGCCGGTTCCGCGGAAGCCCCGTTCTACGGCCAGTTGCAGCGCTTCAGCCGCCGCGTCGGCCTGGAATCGTTGTTCGTCAAGTACTACAACGACCCCGATCGGGTGCTGCCGCGCCTGGGGTTGACCAACGACGACGTCGACTACATCAGCTTCGACCACCTCCACGTCCAGGACCCACGCATGATCGTGGGCAGCAGCGAGCCCATCGAAGGCGAGGCCGAACCGCGCAAGCCCTTGTTCCCCAACGCCAAACTGCTCGTGCATCGAAGGGAACTGGGCACCTTCGAGTCCATGCACCCCATGCAGTGGGCCTGGTATGTCGACGGCGGCATGAACGGGGTACCCGCCGACCGGCTCGAAATCTTCGACGGCGATGTCGAACTCGGAGTCGGGGTCAGCCTGCTGTGGACACCCGGCCACACCGACGGCAACCATTCCCTGGTCGTCAACACTCCCGACGGGGTGTGGGTGTCGTCAGAGAACGGGATGGCCGCCGACAGCTGGCAACCCGAACTGTCGAAGATCCCCGGCGTGCGCCGCACGGCGCAGTTCTACGGCCGCGAGGTAGTGCTCAACGCCAACACCCTCGAAGACTCCCTCGACCAGTACGACTCCATGGTGAAGGAGAAGACCCTCGCCAGCCCGTCGCCGCGGAACCCGCAGTGGCGCCAGATCATCCCGTCCTCCGAATGCGCGAACTGGAAGCGGCAGTGGCCGGTCGTGCCGACCTTCAGCCACGGCGGCCTGGACTACGGCGCCATCACCGTCCCCACCCGGTAACCAGGCTCGAAC
>NZ_JABLTE010000043.1 GCF_013315795.1 Nocardia barduliensis | reverse complement strand
CGGGGTCAAGGGTGCGTTAGCGTGGACCACGAAGGTCTCCTGTTCGATGCAGTGGTTGTCTCAGCAACTCCCACTCCACGACAGGAGACCTTCACCATTCAACGATCACTTACCGCGTGTCGTCACAAAACCTCAACCAACGTCCCTGGGCCGTACACCTAGCCCCGCCGCGTCGTCCCCCCGCGGGGGAGCGATCCAGATCTCACACCGGCGCGCTCAAGCGTTCTTGCCGGGCGGGACGAGCAGGACCGGGCGGTGGCAATGCTTGAGGACGGCGTCGGCCACGCTGCTGTGCAGGAGCGCGCGCAGCCCGGTGGCGCCGCGGGTACCCGCGACGATGATGTCGACGTCCAGTTCGTCGGCGCAATCGACGATGGCGTTCCAGATGGTGGTGGCGCATTCGGCGGTGCGCGCCTCGGCGTTCAAGCCCGCCAGCTCGGCCAGCCGCACCCCCTCGGCGTTGGTGGCGCGCGCGTCGACGTAGGCGATGTCCTCGATCTCGTCGTCCGGCACCCATTCCGGTTGCATCACACCCGACAGCCCCGACAGGCGGGCGGCTTGCCGCACCATGGGCTCCCACGCGGTCAGCACGACAGCCCGGTTCGCGGTGAGGAAGCGCCCGGCGTATTCGACGGCGCGCTTGGCGTTCTCGGAGCCGTCGTAGGCGATGAGCATCAGATCGCAGGGCACGATGACCTCCTGAGCCGGACGCACGGCGACACCTCGAGATTACCCCGCGCCGACCCGCTCGAACCCGCTTGTTCACCGGTATGACCTGCGTGAACGCCAGCAGTGCCGACCCGAGAGCGCCGGTCGGGGACGACGGTCACGCACCGGTGTGCGAGTTGCCCGCCCGGTAGCGACGGAGCGACTGCGGTGGCACACGTCGCGGCGAGTACGGTTGACCTCTATGCGGAAGACGCCTCTGCTCGTCCTCGCCGTTCTCGCCGCCGTCGCGACCGCCTGCTCCAACGGCGGCTCTACGCAGTCGGCCCCGTCGAGCACCACCACCGCGACGGGGGAAGCGACCACCGCCGCGATCCCGGCCACCGGTTCGGCGCCGCCGGACTGCAACGCCGGGTACCTCGCGCAGTTCACCACCCGCGCGAAGCTCGCCCAGTTGCTGACGGTGGGCGTCACCGGCGCCGCCGACGCCACGAGCGTGGTGCGCGACGAGCAGGTCGGCGGCATCTTCGTGGGCGGATGGACCGATCAGGCGCTGCTGTCCTCCGGACAGATCGCGCAGGTGAAAGAGGCCGCGAAGGTGCCCGTGATGGTGACCATCGATGAGGAGGGCGGCCGCGTCTCGCGGGTGGGCAACCTGATCGGCGAGGCGCCCTCGGCGCGGGAGACGGCGCAGACCATGAGTCCCGAGCAGTTCTACAGCGCCACGCTCGTGCGCGGCCGTGCGCTGAAGGATCTCGGCGTGACGGTGGACTTCGCCCCCGATATCGACGTCAGCTCCCAGCCGGACGACTCGGTCATCGGCGACCGCTCCTTCTCCGACGATCCGGACGTGGTCACCCGCTACGCCGACGCCTACATCCGCGCGATGCGCGAGGTCGGCGTCGGCACGGTGATGAAGCACTTCCCCGGTCACGGGTCCGGGTCGGGCGACTCGCACACCGGCGCGGTGCGCACCCCGCCGCTGGAGCAGATGCAGCAGGTGGACCTGGTGCCGTTCCGCAATCTGATCGGCTCGGGCGCGGCGGTGATGGTGGGCCATCTGGACGTGCCCGGCCTGACCACCCCGAACGTCCCGGCCAGCATCAGCCCGGAGGCGATGCGTTTGCTGCGCGAGGGCAGCGGCTACGGCGCCGCGCCGTTCCAGGGTCCGATCTTCACCGACGATCTCGGTGGCATGGCGGCGATCACCAGCCGGATGTCGATCGAGGAGGCGGTCGAGGCCGCGTTGGTCGCCGGCGCGGACAACGCCCTGTGGATCACCACCGACGCGGTGCCGCAGGTGCTCGACCGGCTGGAGCAGGCGGTGTCGAGCGGGCGACTGCCGATGGCGCAGGTGGATGCGTCGGTCGTGCGCGTTGCCGCGTTCAAGGGCGCGTTGCCGCGCTGCTGATCGGCGGCGCACAGCTGAGTGGGGCGACTGGTGAGCAAATCGGACCGCCGGAACTTACCTTGGAGTAATATATGAGATTCATCTGTGGTAGGAGTGTGGATGGCGGGCGGTACGAAGCGGCTTCCGCGAGCGGTACGCGAGCAGCAGATGCTCGACGCCGCCGTGGAGGTCTTCTCGCGTAGGGGCTTCCACGACACATCGATGGACGCGATCGCCGCCGAGGCGAAGATCTCGAAGCCGATGCTGTACCTGTACTACGGCTCCAAAGACGAATTGTTCCGCGCCTGCATCCAGCGGGAGGGGTTGCGGTTCATCGAATCCGTCGCGCCCGCCGGGAACCCATTGCTCACGCCGCACGAGCAGGTGCGCACCGCGCTCGAGGGCTTCCTCGGCTTCGTCGACCGCAACCGGCGCTCCTGGCAGGTGCTCTACCGGCAGGCAATCGGCCAGCAGGCGTTCGCCTCGGAGATCGAGAACGCGCGCGAACGCGTCATCGAGCTGACCGCCAAACTGCTGGAGTCCAGCGCCAAGCACGCCGAGCCGGGAACGAACTTCGACGTCGTCGCGGTCGCCGTGATCGGTGCGGGCGAGGCCATCGCCGACCGGTTGGCCAGCGGCCGGATCGAGGTCGCCGAGGCGGTCGACCTGCTCGACGACCTGGCCTGGCGCGGTCTCGCGGGCCGGAAGAAAACCGAGTAACCCACGTTTTGCCCGTACCGGTTGCTTCCGCGCTGCCCTTTTGCCACAGTGCGTGAGTTCGCACAGCGCGGACCGGCTCATTCGATCGAGCCGGGGAGAAACGGGGCGGAAGTGTTCGGGTTGCTCAGGCCGTGTGCGCACGGCGCTCAGAAGTATGGAATCGATGCGGCCGAGTGGCGCGCGCATCTGTGCGGTTTGTGTCTCGGGCTGCGGGACGGGCACGGTCAGCTCGCCCGCGCCACCACCAACAAGGACGCGCTGGTGCTGAGCATGCTCACCGAGGCGCAATCCGGTTCGGCCGCACGCGCCACCGCGGCGCCGTGCCCACTGCGCGGCATGCGGCGCGCGTCGGTGGTCACCGCCGACTCGCCCGGCGTTCAGCTCGCCACCACCGCCTCGCTGCTGTTGGCAGCGGCCAAGATTCGCGACCACGTGGACGATGGCGAGCTGGCCGGGCTCGCCCGCAAGCCGCTGGCGAAAGCCGCGGCGCGCTGGGGCCGGGAGGCCCGTGCGGGTGCGGAGCGTATCGGTCTCGACGTCGAACCGCTGGTCGCGGCGCTGGACGCGCAGGTGCGCCTGGAGCAGGAGACGAAAGAGCTGGCCGCCGTTGGCGCGGCGGCGGCGCGGCCCGCCGGGTTCGTGCCGGAACCGCTTGCCGCGTCGCCGCATTGGCGTTCCGCGATGGCGCCTTCGGCGGACCCGCTGGACCGGCTGACCGCCCCCACTCAGCTGTGCGCGTCGGCCTTCTTCGCGCACACCGCGGTGCTGGCCGAGCGCCCGGACAATATCGAGATGTTGCATGCGGCCGGATGGCAATTCGGTCGGATCGCCCATCTGGCCGACGCCGTCGCCGACTACGACGACGACGCCGCCAACGACCGCTTCAACCCCCTCGCGGCCACCGGCACCACCGTGCCCGAGGCATACGAGCTGCTCCGGCAATCGAATTCGCGCCTGCGCGCGGCCGTCGCGGAAGCCGAGCTGAGCCGGGTGCCCACCGTTCGCTGGATGCTGCTCGATCCGCTGACCGCGGTGCTGCGGCGGCTGGGCGGCGGGCTGGGAACCTGCGCCGCCCACACCTGTTCGGTGTCGCCGGAGGGCGCCGGACGCGCCGAGGTCCGCGCCCGCCGGCACGGAACCGGGCACCGTCCGCCGACCCGCCGGCCGGGCGTCGGCGAATCCCTCGCACTCATCCTGGGCGGCTACTGCACGGGCTACGCCTGCTGCGCCGACCACACCCAACCGTGCACCGGCGAACGCAAGGACGCTTGGATCAAGAACTGCGACTGCAGCGATTGCGGCGAGTGCGATTGCAGCTGCTGCAATTGCGGCGACTGCGGCTGCTGCAATTGCGGTTGCGACTGCTGAGCCATAGCGGGGCCGGAACGCGCTGAGCCGCATCCCGATTCGCGGTGAATCGGAATGCGGCTCGGCGGATCGCTCAGCGCAAGGTCGCCGTCAGATGCGGATATCCCTTCTTCGGGTGCCGCAGCGCCAGATCCCAACCGCCTTCGGCCTGGTCGGCATACAGGTTGACGGTGGAGGGCAGCAGGATCGGCTTACCGAACTTGACCGAGTAGGTGGTCTGCTCCGGAATGCGCCCCTCGACGGCACCGAGCACGGTCGCCGCCGACCACATGCCGTGGGCGATCGACCGCGGGAAGCCGAAAGCCTTGGCGCCCAACGCCGAAGTGTGGATCGGGTTGTGGTCACCGGAGGCGGCGGCGTAGCGGGTGATCGTCTTCTGATCCACCCGCAGGGTGCGCAGCGGCGGCGGCGGGACCTCGTCCGGCTTCGGCTCCTGCTTCGGCCCGCCCGACAGCGAGGTGCGCTGCTGGTGCAGGAACGTGGTGACCTGGTGCCACACCAGCTCCCGGCCCACCTTCACGTCGCTGATCGCGTCCACGAGCAGACCCTTCGGGTGCTCGCGCAGGTTCTCGATGTGCGTGCGAATGTCCAGCGGCTCGCTCACCGAGATGTCCCGGGTGCGCTCGATGACGTTCTGCGCGTGCACCGCCCCCACCGCGACGAACGGGAAGTCCCGCGCCACCACCAGCTGCATCGCCAGCGGGAAGGTGAGGATGAACGGATAGGTCAGCGGCAGCGCGTCGCCGAACCGCAGACCGGTCGCCCGGCAGTAGGCGGCCAGGTGTTCCGGATCCACCCGCAGGCCGTCGAGCTGAACGGCCCGGTCCGGCAGCGTCGGCTTGCGCGCCGACAGCAGCGGCACCGCGCCGAGCGCGGCCTTGACGAACAGACGGCTGTTCTTCGGTGGTTCGGTGAGGGCGATCACCTGGGTCTTCTCCCGGCTTGCTGGAGCCCGCGTCATCATGCTCCGATCAGGCTCTGTCCGCAGACCCGCACGACGTTGCCGGTCACCGCGTTCGACGCCGGGCTCGCGAAGTAGGCGATGGTCTCGGCGACGTCGACGGTCTGGCCGCCCTGCAGCAGCGAACTCATCAGCCGGCCCGCTTCCCGGGTGGCCAGCGGGATCGCGGCGGTCATCGCGGTCTCGATGAAGCCGGGCGCGACGGCGTTGATGGTGATGTTCTTCTCCGCCAGCTTCGGCGCCTCGGCGTTCACCATGCCGATGACGCCCGCCTTGGACGCGCCGTAGTTGGTCTGGCCGCGGTTGCCCGCGATGCCCGCGATCGAGGACACGTCGATCACGCGACCGCCCTCCTTGAGCGCACCCCTGGCCACCAGGCCCTCGGTGATGCGGTGCGGAGCGGCGAGATTGACGTTGATGACCGCGTTCCAGCGGCCCTCGTCCATGTTCGCCAGCAGCTTGTCGCGGGTGATGCCCGCGTTGTGCACGATGATGTCGATGCCGCCGAAACGCTCGGTGGCGAACTCGGCCAGCTTCTCCGCGGCGTCGGGGGCGGTCACGTCGAGCGCCAGGGCGGTGCCGCCCACCTTGTTCGCGGTCTGCGACAGTGCCTCGCCTGCGGCCGGGATGTCGGCCACGATCACCTGGGCGCCGTCGCGGGCGAACACCTCGGCGATGGTGGCGCCGATGCCGCGCGCCGCGCCGGTCACCACCGCGACCTTGCCCGCCAGCGGACGATCCCAGTCGGCGGGTGCGCTCGCGTCGTCCTTGCCGACCCGGATGACCTGACCGTCGACGAACGCCGACTTGGCCGAGAGCAGGAAGCGCAGCGTCGACTCCAGGCCGGTGGCCGTTGCCGCGGCCTCCGGGTGCAGGTAGACCAGCTGGGCGGTGGAGCCGCGCAGCAGTTCCTTGGCCACCGAGCGGGTGAAGCCCTCCAGCGCGCGCTGCGCGATCTGCTCGTCCACGCCGGAAGCCAGCTCCGGCGTGGTGCCGATGACCACGACGCGCCCGGACGAGGTGAGGCTGCGCATGGCGGGCTGGAAGAACTCGAACAGCTGCGAGAGATCCTCGACGGTGCCGATGCCGGTGGCGTCGAACACCAGCGCGCCGTATTTGGTGTCGGGGCTGAGCGCATCGGCGAAGGTGTAGTCCGACAGCAGGGCGCGCACCGGCTCGGCGACCCGGCCCTTGCCGCCGATCAGCACCGGGCCCGGCAGCGGCGGCTCGCCCTGGACGTAGCGGCGCAGTGCCTCCGGCTTCGGAAGGCCGAGCTTGCTGGCCAGGAACGCGCCAGGTGCGGAGTGTACGAACGATCCATAGAGGTTGGGAGCACCCTTGCTCTTGCTGGCTGCCACTATTCCTACCTTTTCTGAGTTCAGTCTCTCGGGTCTGGGGTCGCCCCGGCGTGGTTTGCTAGCGCACATTTGCGGGGTACGTGTCGACATTAAACTTACTCCAGAGTAAGTTTAATGTAAACAACCGCGACGGGGCGCCGATCAGCGTGGAACTACCGCGCCGGACCGGGCCGCCGGGACATCCATCACGAGACCTTGGAGACTCGAGTGACTAGCAAAGCCCGTTCGGCCAAGAGCGCCGCCAAGACCGGTAAGACCACCCGCCCGGTCGCGATCGTCGGCGGTAACCGGATTCCGTTCGCTCGCTCGGACAAGGCGTACGCGCACGCCTCCAACCAGGACATGTTCACCGCCGCGCTGGACGGACTGGTCAGCCGTTTCGGCCTGCAGGGCGAGCGGCTCGGCATGGTCGTCGGCGGCGCCGTGCTCAAGCGGGTCGGCGAGCACGGCCTGATCCGGGAGAGCGTGCTCGGCAGCAAGCTCAGCCCCTACACCCCCGCGCACGACCTGCAACTGGCCTGCGGCACCGGCCTCCAGGCGATCGTCACCGTCGGTGACGCGATCGCCGCGGGTCGCATCGAAGCGGGCGTCGGCGGCGGCACCGACACCACGTCGGACGCGCCGATCGGCGTGAGCGAGGGCATGCGGGAGTGGATGCTCGACGCCAACCGCGCCAAGACCAACAAGGACCGGCTCAAGCTGGTCGGCCAGCTGCGTCCGAGCATGCTCGGCATCGAGATCCCGCGCAACGCCGAGCCGCGCACCGGGCTGTCCATGGGTGAGCACGCCGCCATCACCGCCAAGGAGTTCGGCGTCGCGCGCGAGGCGCAGGACGAACTGGCCTACCTGTCGCACAAGAACATGGCGGCCGCCTACGACCGCGGTTTCTTCGACGACCTGATCACCCCGTTCCTCGGCCTCACCCGCGACGACAATCTGCGGCCGAACTCCTCCGTCGAGAAGCTGGCCACCCTGAAGCCGGTCTTCGGGGTCAAGGCGGGCGACGCGACCATGACCGCGGGCAACTCCACCCCGCTCACCGACGGGGCTTCGACGGTGCTGCTGTCCAGCGAGGAGTGGGCCGCCGAACGCAACCTGCCGGTGCTGGCCCACCTGGTCGACAGCGAGGTCGCCGCGGTCGACTACATCCACGGCCCCGACGGCCTGCTGATGGCGCCGACCTACGCGGTGCCGCGCCTGCTCGCGCGCAACGGCCTGACCCTGCAGGACTTCGACTACTACGAGATCCACGAGGCCTTCGCCTCGGTGGTGCTGGCCACCCTGGCCGCGTGGGAGTCCGACGCCTACTGCAAGGAGCGCCTCGGCCTCGACGGCGCGCTCGGCTCGATCGATCGCGGCAAGCTCAACGTCAACGGCTCGTCGCTGGCCGCGGGCCACCCTTTCGCCGCCACCGGCGGGCGCATCGTCGCCGCCACGGCGAAGCTGCTGGCCGAGAAGGGCTCCGGTCGCGCTCTCATCTCCATCTGCGCGGCGGGCGGTCAGGGCGTCGTCGCGATCCTCGAGCGCTGAGGACGAGGTAGTCGCACCGGCGAAGGTGGTCCGATCGAGATTTCGGTCGGACCGCCTATTTCTCCGGCAGTTCCAGATGCCCGCCGAACGCTTTGCGCATTGCCGAGAGAAGTTTGTCCGCGTATAGGGAATCGCCGCGGGAGGAGAACCGCGCGAACAGGGCGGACGCCAGCACGGGTACGGGCACGCCCGTGTCGATGGCGGCATCGATCGTCCAGCGGCCCTCGCCGGAGTCGGACACCCGGCCGCTGTAGGAATCCAGGTTCGGGTCGGCGTGCAGAGCCGCCGCGGTGAGGTCGAGCAGCCAGGAGGCCACCACCGAACCCCGGCGCCACACCTCGGTGATCTCGGGCAGGTCGAGGTCGTACTGGTAGTACTCGGGGTGCTCCAACGGTGTCTCCTCGGCGGAGAACTCGCCCGCGTGCTCGGCTCCGTAGTTGGCCCGGTGCAGGATGTTCAGCCCTTCGGCGTAGGCGGCCATCGCCCCGTATTCGATGCCGTTGTGGACCATCTTCACGAAGTGGCCCGCGCCCACCGGCCCGCAGTGCAGATAGCCCAGTTCGGCGGTGGACGGTTCGCCGGTGCGTCCCGGTGTCCGCTCCGCAGCGGCCAGACCCGGCGCGATCGACTTGAGCAGCGGGTCCAGGTACTTCACCGGCTCGGTCTCGCCGCCGATCATCAGGCAGAAGCCGCGGGTCAGGCCGAACACCCCGCCCGAGGTGCCGATGTCCACGTAGTGGATGCCGCTGGGCTTCAGTCGCTCGGCGCGCGCGAGATCCTCGTGGTAGCGGCTGTTGCCGCCGTCGATCACGATGTCGCCGGGCTCGAGCAGTTCGGCGACCTGCTCGATCGCCGCCCCGGTCGCGCCGGCCGGGATCATCACCCACACCACGCGCGGCGTCTCCAGCATGCCCACGAACTCGGCGAGGTCGGTGGTGCCCCGAAAGCCGTCCCCGAGCTCCGCGCTGAGCTCGTCGATGTTGGAAGCGCGACGTTCGTATCCGATGGCGGTGTGCCCGTCCCTGACGATGCGGCGCACGATGTTGGCGCCCATCCGGCCGAGGCCGATCATTCCCAGCTGCATGCCATCCATCTCCCTCGTGTATGCGAAGTCTTGCGGCGGGGTGGTCTCTCCCGATTCTCCCGCGTGGGATCGGTCACGGTTGGCCGCGCGCGTGTAACGCGGCTCGCGACAGCCCGATAAACAGGTCGGCTCCGCGCAGTTGCCAGACCCCCGACCCGGCAACTGCGCGGGCCTCTTTGTGTGGTGTACCCGGTTCTTTGCGCGGGATTTGCTCTACGCCCGAGCTGTGCCGACCGCTGTCGGTAGGGACCACTATCGTTGGTGGGGACTCGCATCGTGCGGGTCCACAACTCAATCGAACGGGGAGGACGGGTTCGTGACGAGCCAGCCGAGCACCGGAGGACGCGGCCCACAGCCTGGTGGCGAAGTCGGATGGCGCCAGCTCCTCGGGGCGGAGCGACCCCAGGAAGCGGACCGGTCGGTCGCATGGAGCGGTGACGCGCAGCCCACCCAGCCCTTGCAAACTAGTCGCCGCAGGCCCGTGCCGCCCGCACCCCGCCGTGCGCCCGCGCGTCGCCCGATCTCCACCCCGCCGCCGAAGCGCCTGGACAGCGCCGTCGTGCGCCGGGCCGCCATCGGGGTCGGCGCGGTGCTGGCGGTCGTCGGCCTCGGATACGTGGTGGACTTGGCGCTTTCCTCGGGTGAGGTGCCGCGCGGCACCGTCGTCGCGGGTGTCGACGTGGGCGGCATGGACACCGCGGCCGCCGACGCCCGCCTGCGCGCCGAACTCGACCCCAGGGCGAACCGGGAGCTGCCGCTGCGCATCGGCGACGTGCAGACCAGCATCGTGCCCAGTGCCGCCGGGCTGTCGGTGGACTGGGACGACACCTGGTCGCGGATCGGCTCCCAGCCGCTCAACCCGTTCACCCGGCTCGCCTCCGTCTTCACCACGCGCGACGTGGCGATCGTCAGCGCGATCGATGAGCAGGCGCTGGATCGTCAGCTGACCGAGCTGCGGGTGCACGACCGAGCCTCGGTCGACGGCACCGTCACCTTCGACAAGGCCAGACCCGTAGCGGTCGCGCCCGTCCCGGGCCGGGTACTCGACGCCGCCGCCGCGCGCACGGAGCTGGCCGACCGGTGGATCACCGGCACGACAGTGGATCTTCCCGTCGTTCCCGCGCCGCTGCAGGTGCGTCCGGAGGCCGTGGACAAAGCGTTGCGCGAGATCGCCCAGCCCGCCGTGCGGGCGCCGATCTCCTTCGCGGGCAAGGGTGCCGCGGCCAGGCTCGATCCCGAGCAGATCGCCTCCGTCCTGACTTTCACGCCGGACGGGCAGGGTGGTCTGGCCGTGGCGGTGAACCAGGAGGCCGCGATCGGCCTGCTCGCGCCGCAACTGGCCACCACGGAAGTCGAGCCGAAGGACGCGACGTTCGCGGTGTCCGGGGGCAAGCCGTCGGTCGTCCCAGCCGTGGTCGGCGACAAGATCAACTGGCCGAAGACCTTCGAACAGTTCACCGCGCTGCTGGTCGCCCCGGCCGAGCGGACCGCGCAGGTGGTCTACGAGCGGATCGAGCCGAAACTGACCACCGAGGCCGCGCAGGGACTCGGGGTGATCGAGACCGTCGGATCGTTCACCACCGGCGGTTTCAGCGGCCCTTCCGGCGTCAACATCCGCACCGTGGCCAGGAAGGTCAACGGCGCGATCGTGAAGCCGGGAGAGACGTTCTCGCTGAACGAGTTCACCGGCCCGCGCGGCACCGCCGAGGGCTATGTCGAGTCCGGCATCATCGACCACGGCCGTCCCAGCACCGCCGTCGGCGGCGGCATCAGCCAGTTCGCCACCACGCTCTACAACGCGGCGTATTTCGCCGGTCTCGAGGACGCGGGGCACACCGAGCACAGCTACTACATCTCCCGCTACCCCGCCGCTCGGGAAGCCACCGTCTTCGACGGGGCGATCGATCTGAAATTCCGCAACGACAGCCGGACCGGCATCTACATCGAGACCTTCGCCTCGGACTCCGAGATCACCGTGCGCCTGTGGGGCACCAAGACCGTCGACGTCGAGTCCATCACCGGCGAGAAGACCAAACCGACCGAGCCCAACACCATCACCCTGCCCAAGGGCAAGGACTGCATCGCCTCCGAAGGCGCCCCCGGCTTCACCATCTCCGACACCCGCGTCATCACCGACCGCAAGACCGGCCGTGAAGTCTCCCGCAAGACCCGCACGGTGAAATACGACCCGATCCCGGTGGTGAAGTGCGAGTGAGGAAACAGCCCCGCTCCGTGGCGTGAGACCCCGACGGGCCTCACCTGTCGAGCGAGTTCACAAGGGCGTTTTCATCAGCAGCACGTTGTACTGGGTGTGCTGGGTGACCAGGAAGTAGAGATCCCGGCCGGTTTGGTAGGGGTAGATCATCGGCGCGTAGGCGGTGGGGAGGGAGCGGGCGTCGATGAGCACGCGGGGTTCGCTCCACGGTCCCTCGGGGGCGGCCGCGGTGCGCAGGACGACGCTGTTGGCAGGGTCGGTGGTCAGCATGACGTACTGGCCCAGGTAGTCGTTCCACATGACCGAGAGCTCGGCGACGCCGCCGACGATCGGTGCCGCGGTCTTGGCGTCGGTGGGCTTCCACTCCTTGCCGTCCCAGTACTCGTAGGCGTCGATATTCGCGATATCGGCTTCCTTCGCCCGGGAGACGAATCCGGGGTTGTTCCGGCCCGCGGGCGTGCCGTAGCGATAGATGTAGCCGCCTGCCTTCAGGAAGGCGTTCTGCTGGAAGTTCTCGTGGCCGTCGATGTTGGCGCGACGAGTGTGGGTCAGCTGCGACCACGTGGTGCCGCCGTCACCGGAGGAGGCCAGGGTGGAGAAGTTGGTGTGCCACTTGCCGTGATCGCCCCACTCGCGGACCGACATCATGCTCATGTACTGCACGCCGCCCACCGAGATGCCCGCCGTGGGAATGAGGCTGATCTCGATGCCGGGGATCTTGGGGCTCGGCAACGGGTTCGGCACCACGTCGTCGAAGATGATGCCCTCGGCCGGGTCGTGTGCGGAACTGCGGAACAGCACGTTGCTGGTCCAGGCCCAGATGCTGCCCGCGAGCAGGTTCGGGATGCCGATACCGGCGCTGTCGCCGAAGGCGGTGATCATCCGGCCGTTGCCGTCGTCCCACATGATGCCGAGATCGGTGCCGAGCACGTTGACGCTTTGCGTGCGATTCGGGCTGTCCATGCCGGTCACCTGGAACACCGCTTTGGTCGGTCCGGGCAGTTCGGGCAGGCCGTGAATGCCGTTGAGCGCGGGAATCGGGATGACGTTGTTCGGGTCGGCGCCCGCGGGCGCGGCCGCGGCCAGCGCGAGGACCGCGGCGAGCGCGCTGGTTCGGGCGAGGGCGGACAGCGATCGGGTCATCCGGCAATTCCCTTCTCCTGGGACGCAGTCTGCGGGATCATTCTGCCCGCTTCCCGCCGCGCTGTCGCCTACATCGATGCGCGCGCTGCCCGCGTTCCAGGAATCGTCACCAGCCGGTAGAGCCACCACGGGCGTTCCGGGAGCTCGGGACTGTAGACGCGCATGCTCATCGAACGGATACGGCGGGTGGCGAGGTCACGCACCTGCAACCTGCCGCGTGGGATGTCCGCCGTGCGTACTTCGGTGGTCCACATGCGATCCCAATCGGGGGAGCGGCGGCAGCGTTCGGCGATCTCCTCGACGCGCTCGCGCGGAGCCAGCGGAGACAGGATGCGGAAGGCGTCGACGAGCAGGTGCGCCTCGACGGCCCAGTCCACCATCACCCGCCGCGCCGCCGCGTCGAGGAACATCCACTCCAGCACGTTCCCCCGGGCGACCGCGCCGGGAAAGACGCGTTCGTAGGCGGAATTGGCCTCCACCAGATCCTGCGTCGGCATCCGCTGGAAGCAGGCCGGGTCGGGCAGGCTGTGCAGATCGGCGAGGTCGTCGGGCGTCGGCGCGGTGGGGCCGGGTCCGTAGGCGGGAGCGCAGAAGCTCGGCATGGTCAGCACGACGATGTGCCTGCGGTACCAGATCGGCACTTCGAGCGCGTCGAACAATTGCTGCAGCAGTGCGTGATTCGGCGCCGTCGCGCCCGTCTCGACCTGGTCCAGGATCGCCTCGGTGAGATCGGCGCGCTGGGCCAGATGGGCGGACGTCAGCCCCGCGGCGAGGCGTCGTTCGCGCAGATAAGCGCCGATGCCAGTTGCGTTGCGCGTCACCTCGGGCACCCCTGCCGACAATTCTCGTGTCGAACTGTGTGAAGGGGGAGGTTCCTGCTGCCCCCTGGGAGCACGCAATCTACCGGAGAGGATGGGCGTCGAGCGGCGATCGAACGTCACGAATCGACAAATCTAGACGACAGCGGCCCGGAGAAGATCTCCGGGCCGCTGGAATCGGTTGTGCGAGCGTCAGAACGCGGCTTCGTCCAGCTCCATGATGTCGTTGTCCAGGTTGGACAGCACCGCGCGGGTGGCGGTCAGCTCCGGCAGGATGTTGCGCGCGAAGAACTGCGCGACGGCGATCTTGCCGTTGTAGAACGCCTCGTCGGCGCCGGTCGCGCCGTTGTCCAGCGCCGCGATGGCGACCTCGGCCTGGCGCAGCAGTTGCCAGCCGATCAGCAGGTCACCGACGGAGAGCAGGAAGCGCACCGAACCCAGGCCGACCTTGTACAGCTCGCTCGGCTGCTCCTGGGCGCCCATCAGGTGGCCGGTGAGCGTGGCGGCCATGGCCTGCACGTCCTCCAGCGCGGTGGCCAGCAGCTTGCGCTCGGCCTTCAGGCGGCCGTTGCCCGCCTCGGCGTCGATGAACTTCTGCACCTGACCGGCCACGTGGGCCAGCGCCACGCCGCGGTCGCGGGCGATCTTGCGGAAGAAGAAGTCCTGGGCCTGGATGGCGGTGGTGCCCTCGTAGAGCGAGTCGATCTTCGCGTCGCGGATGTACTGCTCGATCGGGTAGTCCTGCAGGAAGCCGGAACCACCGAGGGTTTGCAGCGACTCGGTCAGGTACTGGTAGGCCCGCTCCGAGCCGACACCCTTGACGATCGGCAGCAGCAGGTCGTTGACCCGGGCGGCCAGGTCGGGGTCGGCGCCGGAGACCAGCTGCGCCACATCCTCGTTCTGGTGGGCGGCGGTGTAGAGGTACACCGCGCGCAGGCCCTCCGCGTACGCCTTCTGGGTGGCCAGCGAGCGGCGCACGTCCGGGTGGTGGGTGATGGTGACGCGGGGCGCGGCCTTGTCGGTCATCTGGGTCAGGTCGGCGCCCTGGACCCGCTCCTTGGCGTAGTCGCGGGCGTTCAGGTAACCGGTCGACAGGGTGGCGATGGCCTTGGTGCCCACCATCATGCGAGCGTGCTCGATGACGTCGAACATCTGCGCGATGCCGTTGTGCACCTCGCCGACCAGCCAGCCCTTGGCCGGGATGCCGTGGCCGCCGAAGGTGACCTCACAGGTGGCCGAGACCTTCAGGCCCATCTTGTGCTCGACGTTGGTGACGAAGACGCCGTTGCGCTCGCCCAGCTCGCCGGTCTCGTGGTCGAAGTGGAACTTCGGCACGAAGAACAGCGACAGGCCCTTGGTGCCCGGTCCCGCGCCCTCGGGGCGGGCCAGCACCAGGTGCATGATATTCGGGAACAGGTCGTCGGAGTCGGCGGAGGTGATGAACCGCTTGACGCCCTCGATGTGCCAGGTGCCGTCTTCCTGCTTGATCGCCTTGGTGCGTCCGGCGCCCACGTCGGAACCGGCGTCGGGCTCGGTGAGCACCATGGTGGCGCCCCAGCCCTGCTCGGCGGCGATCTTCGCCCAGCCCTTCTGCTCTTCGGTGGCGTTGTTGTAGAAGATGTTCGCGAAGCCGGGGCCCGCGGCGTACATGAAGGCGGCCGGCTGCGCGCCCAGGATCAGTTCGGCGATGGCCCAGTAGGCCGCGCGGGGAATCGGCAGACCGCCCAGCTCCTCTTCGATGCCCAGCTTGTCCCAGCCGCCGTCCTGGAGGGTGCGGTAGCTCTTCTTGAAGGACTCGGGCAGAGTGACCGTGTGGGTCTCGGGATCGAAGACCGGCGGGTTACGGTCGGCGTCGGCGAACGACTCGCCGAGCGGACCTTCGGCCAGGCGGCGCACCTCGTTGAGCATCTCCTTCACGGTGTCCGTGTCGAGATCTCCGTAGGCGCCGCTGTCCAGGATCGACCCGAGGCCGAGAACCTCGAAGAGGTTGAACTCCAGGTCGCGGACGTTGCTCTTGTAGTGACCCATTGTCAGTACTCACTCTCCGTTGAGTTGGTGCGGTCGGTTGGTTGCCGTTCCCGCCCGTTGTTCGCTCCACCGGGGTAGTCGTGCCGGTTTTCCGCATGCTACTCGCGGGTAACTTATGTGCCATATTACCGGCCGGTAATGAAAGCGCAAAGAGCTGAGCAGGCAATGTGACGCGTTTTACAGTGTTTGATTGGCCGCGCCTTCGCGCGGCGGGTTCGCGGCCCCTGTATGGCTCGCGTTTGCGCGGCCGCCGCTTGCTCCTTCGTCGCTTGCGCGGCGGCCGCGCAAACGCGAGCCGGGCCGCGAACGGCGGATGCTCGGTCTCGCTTCGCTCGAAACCTGGTGTTGGGGTGTGCTGGGCGCGTGGGGATGACATGCCTGGGGCCGGGCGCTCGGCGTTGTCCGATATCCGGCGAACGGGCGGCTTTTCTCGGCGGCTTCGTCGCGTGCGCGGTCACTCGGACGTGAGCCGGGCCGCGTGGGTTTTCCAGCGCGCCCGCTCGCGCGCCCGCCGTGTACGTGGCTGGGTGTCCCCGAGCCGGGCCGCGAACGGGCTCGCTCCGCTCGAAACCTGAGGTCGAGCCGATATGGTGCCGTTCAGCTGCAAATCCGTAAGTCCGCACGTCGAGGCGGTGTCCGCCTGATTTCCGGCGGCGCGCGGTCCCTTCCTCCCAATGCCTGCCCTGGCGACGACCGACATCGTGCGTTCACCACCCGACGCACCAAATCAGCTCAACTCCCGGTTTCGAGCGAAGCGAGACCGAGCATTGCCCGTTCGCGGCCCGGCTGGCGTCCGAGCGAGCCGCCGCGTCCGCGACGAAGTCGCCAGCGGCGGTCCCTTCCTCGCGACGCCTGGTCTGGCGAACACCGACATCGTGCGTTCATCACCCGACGCACCACACCAGCTCAACTCCCGCTTTCGAGCGAAGCGAGACCGAGCATGCGCCGTTCGCGGCCCGGCTCGCGTCCGAGTGACCGCCGCGTCCGCGACGAAGTCGCCAGCGGCGGTCACTCGGACGCGAGCCACAAGGGGGCCGCGAACACCCAGCGCCGCAGGCGCTGGAAAATAAACACAATGCGCATCGAGACGAGTGCTGGGCCGGCTGAGGTCGAACTCGAGCAGCCGCGCAGGCCCGCGTTCCTCCTGCTTCTCACGCATGGCGCTGGGGGCGGGGTGGAGGCGAAGGACCTGCTCGCGGTGCGTGACGCGGCGTTGCGGCTGGGTGGGGCGGTCGCGCGGGTGGTGCAGCCGTATCGGGTTGCGGGGCGGCGCGCGCCGGGTTCGGCGGTCAAGCAGGACGAGGCTTGGCTCGAGGTGGTTGCTCGGTTGCGCGGCCGCAAGCGCATTCCGCTGATCCAGGGTGGGCGCAGCAATGGGGCGCGGGTCGCCTGTAGGACGGCGGTGGCGGCGCGGGCGCGTGGCGTGCTCGCGTTGTCGTTCCCCCTGCATCCGCCGGGCAAGCCGGAGAAGTCGCGGCGGGACGAACTGCTCGCTCCCGGTGACATCGAAGTGGTGGTGGTCAACGGGGCCAACGATCCGTTCGGCATTCCCGATCCCGCCGACGCCGCCGAGGTTCGTGTCATCCCCGGCCAGCCGCATGCCTTCCGCGCGGGCTTCGATCTGATCGCCGAGACGGTCACCCCGTGGCTGGAGCGCTGGTCCTGAGTTTCGACGCTATTCGGCGGGCCGGGTGGCGATGACGAGGGCGTCGATGGCGTCGCCGGTTTCCGTCGGACGGTAGACGCGGTCGGCGATGCGCACGCGGATCCGGCTCGCCGCGGCCAGGGGGCCGAGGTCGGCGGCGATGTCGTCGGGGGTGAACAGGATGGCCGGGTCCTGTGGCCCGCCGCAGCCATCGGTGATGTTGGTGGTGTCGTGGCCGAGCACCAGCAGGGTGCCTTCCGGAGCGAGCAAGCCCGCCGCCGTGCGGACCAGAGCGCGGCGCTGCTCGGCGGGCAGGTGCAGGAACACCATCAAGACGAGTTCGAACGGTCCGGTGATCCCGGCCTCGTCGAGGTCGGTGACGTCGGCGCACTGCCAGGTGATGCGGTTGCGGACCGAGCGGGACAAGCGCGAGGCCACGGTACGGCCTTTGTCGATGCCCACCTGGGAGTAGTCGACGGCGTGCACCTGCCAGCCGTGCGTGGCCAGCCAGAGGGTGTTGCGTCCTTCGCCGCAGGCCAAGTCGAGGGCGCGGGGGAACTCCGGCGTATCGCCCTCGGGTGTGGCGGCTTGCAGCGGCGCACGGCGTTCCAACCCGTAGACGTGCTCGACCACGGTGTTGTTCGGCGGTGCGCCCCAGACCAATTCCGTTTGCGCGTAGCGCTCGTCCCAGTCGGCCGCATCCATGTCTCGAGTCTATTGATCGCGTGGCCCGCGCTCCCCGGCGTTGCTCGAGTTAGGCCGATACCTGCGACAGCCAGTGCACCGGCGTGGTCGAGCGCACGTGGATCAGCACGTCGAACGCGTCGGCGAGCGATGCGAGCCGGATATTCGCTTCGGCGTCCGCGGCCGGGTCGTAGACGCCGCTGATGGTGCGCAGCTTCGCGGGGCCGGTCAGCCAGCCGCGCACCGGCTCCGGCGCCGCGGCGTGCAGGTCCAGGTAGTACGCGGGCAGGTCGACCTCACCCAGTGTGGCGTCGACCAGGTCCGGCTGCGGGTCGGGCGCCACGGCCGCACCGAGGTCGCCGTGGTGGAAGCCGATGCCGACGGACAGGTATCGGTTACCGAGTCCAGCGCGCAGATGACTTCCGGCGCCGTGGAATTCGGCCGCGCCGAAGACGATCGGAAGATTGGTGGTGTGCGCCAACCCGTCCCAGTAGGCGATCTTCGCGCCGGTCGAGCGGTGCCATTCCAGCACGGTCTCGGCGGAAGGCCGTTCGTCCCGGGCGAACCCCTGGCTCGCGACGCTGTGCCGGTGGAAGTCGAGGATCAGTCGGGCGTGGGCGAGCGCTGTGGCGCGCTCCTTCGTGTCCGGCAATTCCGTGAGCAGGGCGAGGGCGTCTTCGGCGTGCTCGGCGAACGGGCGACCGGGATGGATGCCCTGGTGGCGCTGGACGTGCTCGTCGATTTGGTGCGCGGTACGGATCGGCGCGAGGTGCGCCTCGATCGCGGCGGACCGGTCGGGCGCCGCCCGTCGCGCGTAGTCCAGCACGGCGTCGTAGTCGCTCGGCTCGGCTCGGGGCGGTTCGATGCCGAAGATCCGCACCGGGTCTTGCGGATGTGCCAGGTTGTACGCGCGGATCCAATGCAACGCGGCCACCGATTCCTCGGTGCGCCATGGTCGCCAGGATCCAGCGAGCACCGTCTCCGGATCACTTTCACCCTCGGTGACGAACCGGTCCCAGCGTTCACCGGATCGCGCGCTGTCCTGAATCGCCAAGGCGCGGAAGCCGTGCCGTTCGACCAGTCCGCGGAAGATCCGTTCCCGCACACCGAAGGTCTGGCGGGAGAACCGCGTCGATTCGCCCAGCCCCACCACCGTTGCGGCGCCGAGCCGCGCGATCAAGGTGTCGAGATCCGGGCCAGCGGCGTCCGGATCGGAGCTGTCGATCGCGACGGCGTTGTCGCGCAGCCAGGCGCGGACGTCGGTGGTGGTGTCGAGCATGGTGCCTCCCGGAAACGTGAACGATCCAACGCGGGCCAGCCTCATACATGAACCTTTGTTGAGGTCAAGCGCCGCGTCGGATCGCCGGTCCCGGGGTTACAACGTCGTGCGCATCAGCAAGACGTTGTACTGGCTGTGCACCGTCGTGAGGAAGTACAGATCGCGCCCGGTCTGGTACGGAAAGATCGAGGGCGCGTAGGCGGTGGGCAATTCCCTGGTGTCGATCAGGACTTCCGGATCGCTCCACGGGCCGACCGGGGAGGACGCCCGCCGCATCACCACGGAATTGAACCGGTCGGTGGTGAGCGAAATGTATTGCCCGAGATACGCGTTGTACATCACCGAAAGTTCGCCGACGCCCCACATGATCGGAGCGGCGGCATTCACGTCGTTCTTGCGCCAGGCGCGGCCGTCCCAATATTCGTATTCGGCGAGATTCGCGATGTCCTGGGCGCGCACCCGGGCCACGTGCGCGGTGTGATCGCGTCCGGACCGGGTGCCGTATTCGTAGACGTATCCGCCGTCGGCGAGAAACGCGTTCATCTGGAAGTTGGCGTTGCCGCCCTCGTTCGTGCGCCGGGTTTCGGGCAGTTCGGCCCAGGTCTCGCCGTTGTCCCCGGAGACGGCGAGACCGGAGAAGTTGGTGCTCCACTGACCGACGTCGTCCCAGGTCTTCACCGACATCAAACTCATGTACTGCACACCGTCGACCGCGATGCCCGCGGTGGGTATCCGGCTGATCTCCAGGAACGGGATCTTCGGGCTGGGGATGAGGTCGCGCGCCTGACCGAACACGTCGCGCACCACGCTGTCGAAATAGATGCCCTCGGCGGGATCCTTGGTGTGGCTGCGCAGCAGGATATTGCTGCGCCAGGACCACATGCTGCCCGCGAGCAGATTCGGGAAGCCGACGCCCGCGGTATCGCCGAACGCGGTGAGCATTTCGCCGCGCCCGTTGTCCCACATGATGCCGAGATCGGTGCCGAGGACGTTATAGGTCTGGGTGTTGTTCGGGCTGGCCATGCCGGTCACCTGGAACACCGCTTTGGTGCGGCCGAGCAGATTCGGTAATCCGGTGGAGCCGTTGAGCACTGGAATCGGATTGATGGCGTTCGGGTTGGCGATGGCGGGCGTGGTCGCGGTGCAGAGCAAGGCCGTGACACCCGCCAGCGCCGAAAGTAGGAAGGATGCGGTCTTGATCACTGTCTGTGAGCCCTCCGGTTTCTTCCCGAGAGCGGTGCGAACCACGGACCTCACGCGATACACAGACCCTTCGCAGTGTGCCGTGCACCACTAGTCGACTGGCTGGCGAATCGTGCAAATGCTAGCAGCGGAACCGGTCGATGTGGGCCTTCTGTCACACAATAGCTAATTTACAGCTATCTAACGGGAGTGGCCGATCGCCTTCCGGAGGATCAAGGGGAGTTGGGTCGCGCGTTCGACGGCGAAGGTTCGCCGAGCGGATGCCTGCCACGACTTGTCGAACAGTCGCTTGGCGGCGGCGACGGCCTGCGGCGACCGGGTCGCGATGTGGTCGGCGAGTTTCTCGGCCTCGGCGAGCGGGTCTGCCGTCAGCTCGGTGACCAAGCCGATCTTCGCGGCGTAGGCCGCGTCCACGGTGTCCGCGGTCATCGTGAGCAGCAGGGCTTTGTCGATGCCGACCAACCTGGACAGCGTTGCCGCGCCGGTCATGTCCGGGACCAGGCCGTGCTTGGCCTCCATGACGGAGAACTCGGCGCCGGGGGTGGCGAAACGAAAGTCCGCGGCGAGCGCGAGCTGGAGTCCGCCGCCGTAGCAGCGTCCGTGTACCGCGGCGATCACCGGCACGGGCAGGCGGCGCCAAGCCCAGCACGCCTCTTGGAAGACATTGGTGCCGCGCCAGGGCCGCGGTACGAAGTTCCGCACGATCGCCAATGGATCGCTGGTTGCCGCCGCGATGTCCAAACCGCTGCTGAAACTGGGTCCGTTACCGGAGAGAATGACCGCGCGCACGTTGCCCCGCCGGGCTATGGTGCGCGCGCTGGCAACCAGTCCGCTAAGCATGTCGATGGTCAGGCCGTTGTGCTTGTCCGGCCGGTCGAGCGTGACGTACGCGCGGTGCTCGTCGAACCGCAATGCGATGTTGGTGCCCATCCGCATATCTTACTCGCGAGTCAGTTAGCGGGTGCGCGCTGTTGCCCGAGTGCTCGGGCTCTGCTCTAATCGAACGCAAGTTACCGTCAATGTTGACGGTTATGGAGCGGAGGACGCATGCTGCCAGCCGGAATGGACCCGAGGACGCCGGTGCTCGTCGGCGCCGGGCAGGTCGTACACCGACCGGACGAGCCGGGTCTACCCGGCCCGGTGCACCTCGCCGCCGAGTCCCTGCGCCGCGCGGGCGCCGACAGCGGGGTCGGTGACCGTCTGCTGCGCTCGGCCGACATGATCGCCGCCGTAGCCCCGGTCAGCCGTCCCTACGGCGACTTGGGTGCGCTCGTCGCCGCCGAACTGGGCGCCACCCCGAAACGGACCGTGCAGTCGGTGCGCTTCGGCGGCGACGCACCGCAGCGGCTGCTCAACACCGTCGCGCAGGCCATCGCCGACGGACGTGTGGACGTCGCCCTGCTCACCGGAGCCGAAGCGGTGTACTCCGGGAACGCCGCTGCCCGCACCGGCACCGCGGTGGACTGGCCGGAGCAGCCGGAGGACGCGGCCCCCGACGAGGTCGTCGGCTCCGATCGCGGGCCGAACTCGGACATGGAGACCGCCGCGGGCTTGTGGGGCCCGGTGTACTTCTACGCGCTCATGGAGACTGCGTTGCGCCGCAGGCTCGGGTCGAGCGAGGCAGCGCACCGCGAGCGGATCGGCGGACTGTGGGCGAGGCTGTCGCAGATCGCGGCGCGCAATCCGTATGCGTGGCAGCCCGCCGTGCACAGTGCCGCCGACCTCGTGACGCCCGCGCCCGCCAATCGAATGGTGTCGACGCCGTATCCGAAGCTGATGGTCGCGAACCTGAGCGTCGATCTGGGCGCCGGTCTCATCCTGTGCAGCGCGGCGGCCGCCGACGCCGCGGGCGTGCCGCGCGACCGGTGGGTGTTCCCGCACGGCGGCGCCACCGCGACCGACGAGTGGTTCGTCTCCGAGCGCGCCGACATGTCCCGCTCGCCCGCCATCGCGGCGGCGGGCAGAGCGGCGCTCGGTGCGGCGGGGATCGCGATAGACGATGTCGCCCACATCGACCTCTACTCCTGCTTCCCGGTCGCGGTGCAGATCGCCGCCGAGGAACTCGGTCTGCCGATCGACGACCCGGCGCGGCCGCTGTCGGTCACCGGCGGTCTCACCTTCGCCGGTGGGCCGGGCAACAACTACACGACCCATTCGATCGCGACGCTGTCCGCCATGCTCCGCGCCGACCCCGGCGCCTACGGCCTGGCGACGGCGCTCGGCTGGTACAGCACCAAGCACGGCGTCGGCGTGTACTCGGCCAGACCGCCCGCGCGACTGTTCCGTGCGATCGAAGCGGAAGTGCCGCGGGCGCGGCGCGAACCGGCGCCCGGCTACACCGGCCCCGCCACGGTCGAGGCCTACACCGTCGCCTACCGCAAGGGCCCTGCGCCGGAGCGTGCCGACGAGCCGGAAGCCGTTGTGGTGAGCGCACTGACACCGGAGGGGACCCGCATACTGGTCCGGGCGTCGGATGCCGGCACCCTCGCGGCGTTCACCGCGGGCGATCCGCTCGGCGCGGACGCCGAACTCGCCGCGGACTCGTTCACCCTGCTCACCGAGAGGAGCGCCCGATGAATGACCTCGTTCTTGTCGAGCGGCGCGACGCGATCACCGTCTTGACGGTCAACCGTCCCGAGGCGCGCAACGCGATCAACCTGGCCGCCGCGCAGGCCATCGAGGCCGCCGTCGACGAGTTCGAAGCCGACGACGCCGCGCGCGTGCTCGTGCTCACCGGCGCGGGCGGAACCTTCAGCGCCGGTATGGATCTCGTCGCGGCGTCGAAAGGCGAGATGCCGATGACGCAGCGCCGCGGTCCGCTCGGCATCTCGGCCCGGCCCCCGGCCAAGCCGATGATCTCCGCGGTCGAGGGTTTCGCGCTGGCCGGTGGTTTCGAACTGGCGCTGGCGGGCGACCTCATCGTCGCCGCCCGCGACGCGCAGTTCGGCATTCCCGAGGTCAAGCGCGGTCTGGTGGCCGCGGGCGGTGGCGTGCTTCGGCTGACCCAGCGGCTGCCGCGCAGCACGGCCGCCGAACTGGCGCTCACCGGCGGGCGTATCGGCGCCGAGCGGCTCTACCAGCTGGGTTTGGTCAACCGGGTCACCGAGCCGGGCGCGGCGTTGTCGGTGGCGCTCGAACTCGCTGCCGAGATCGCCGCCGCCGCACCGCTCGCGGTGGCCGCGAGCAAGCGCATCATCGACGAGTCGCCGGATTGGCCGGTCGCGGAGGCGTTCGTGAAGCAGGGTGAGATCGCCCTGCCCGCGCTGCTGTCCAAGGACGCCGCCGAGGGCGCGCTGGCGTTCGCGCAGAAGCGCGAGCCCCGGTGGCAGGGACGCTGAGGGGCGTGTCGCGACCGGTCCGGCAGCCGCAGGCGCAGCGCAGGGAGCGCATGCGCACGCGGCTGCTGGACGCGGCGGTGGACAGCCTGGTCGAAGTCGGTTACGCGGGCACGACCACGCTCGAGGTGCAGAAGCGGGCAGGCGTGCCGCGCGGAACGTTGCAGCACTACTTCCCGACCAGGGCCGATCTGCTGGCCGGTGCCGTCGAGCATGTGGCGCAGCGCCGTTTCGACCAGCTCACCAGCGAATTCGAGGCAATTCCCGATCAGGCGGACCGGCTGGAGACGGCCGTCGAGCTGACCATGCGGATGCTCAGCGGGCCGTCGTTCTGGGCGGCGCTGGAGATGTGGGTCGGCGCGCGCACCGACCCGGAACTGCGTGCGGCGTTCCTGCCGCTGGAAGTTCGCCTGTTCGAGCTGATGCACATCAGCATCCGCGACAGCTTCCGCCGCGAATTCCCGGACGACCCGCGGGTTCCGACGATCACCGAGTTCACCATCGAGATCATGACCGGCCTCGCCCTGCGGGTGCTGCTCACCGGGGACGCGAGCCGCAACCAGATCCTGCGGCACCGCTGGGGCAACGCCGTCCGTGTCCTGCTCGGCACGGCGGCCGCGGACACGCTGCTCGATCCGCCCGCGCCCTGAACCGGGCGGACGCCTACCGCGTGCGGTTGATCGTCTCGAGCAGGACCTGGGCGCAGCCGGCCGGATCGTCGAAGAACGGCGTGTGCCCGCTGCCGTGCAGCGTGACGTGCTCGGCGTGTGGCAGCGCGCTGCGCGCCTTACGGCTCTGGGTGGCATAGGTCAGCAGGATGTCGCGGCTGCCCCAGGCGATCGTCACCGGAATGTCGGCCAGAGCGCGGATTTCCGGCAGCCGGACGTCGGTGAACGAGGCGAGCGCTTCCTCGAATCCGGCCGACTCCACCGCGCCGATGGCGGTGTCCAGCGCGACCTTGCCGTCCAATGCCCACGGCTTGCCGAAGATCAGCGAGAGGAACGCGGTGCGCCCTGCGGCGGTACCCAGGACGGACGGCAGCGCGGGCCGCAGCACGCGCGCGAGCGCTCGTGACTTGCCCAGCGACTGCTGGCACCAGATCCGGCCCGCGGTGTCCCAGAATCCGATCGGCGAGTAGGCGGTGACGGAGCGGGCCAGCCCGCGGGCGCCGAGTTCGAGCGTGATCAGCCCGCCCATCGAATTGCCCGCCAGGTGCGGCCGGTCGATCCCTTGGGCGGCGAGGAATTCGGCGAGCGCGTCGGTGAGGTTGGGGACGGTGGTGTGCGCCAGCGGGTGCGTCGATCCACCGAAGCCGGGCAGGTCCACCGCGAACACCTCGTACGACGCCGCCAGGGTGTCGATGATCGGCTCCCACACCTGCCACCGGCTCCCGACCCCGTGGACCAGCACGAGCGGCTCACCCGCTCCGACGCGGTGATGGTGCAACGTCGTCATGCGCCAACCCTAACAGCAGTCACCTGTCGTCAGTTGGGATCACGGGGGTGTCGGAATCCGATCCGCCCAGGGCTGGCGCCGCGGGTGATCACCTCGGTACGATAATTGGTATGGCAACGCGTAAGGTCACCCTTTCGCTGGACGAAGCCGCCTGGTCCTACGCCGAGCAGGCGGCGGCTCGCGCGGGAATGTCGCCGTCGGCCTGGATATCGAAGGCCGCGCGACGGGAAGCCGTGCGCACCGGCGTCGGTCCGGTGTCGGATGTGACCGCCGAAGCCGCCGCCGACGCGGCCGAAATGGCGGCCGCCGAGGAGGCGATGCGTGCGTCGGGGTGAACTGTGGATCTACAACCCGCATGGTTCGCCGCGTCGCCGAACGGTCGTGCTCATCAGTAGCGACGGCATCAACGAATCGCCCCGCCCCTGGCTGATCGCGGCCGAGGTCATCGAGGACGATCCGCGCGACATTCTCGCGGTCCCGGTGCAGGATCACGGCTGGGTGCACGCCGGGAACATCGGGCGCATCTTCCGCGGGTGGCTGGCCGAGCGGGTGGACGTGGTGGACACCGACACCCTGGAGCGGCTCGACACCGCCTTGCGCGCCGCGATGGACCTCTGAACTCGATTCGCGTAACTCGTTGTCTCGCTACCTGTCCCGTGGCAAGGTGCCGCGACGACTACCGCTGGCCGCCCGCACGGCATTATGGTGGCCACGCCACCGCCGGTGGTCAGTCGAGGAAGAGGAGTCAGGTGCGGATCTGCATGATCGCCGCGGCGCTGATCGCGCTGCCGGTGCTCGCGGCATGCGGCAGCGACAAGGACACGGCGGCGCCCACGGTGACGCAGGCCGATCTCGCCAAGTCGCTGCAGGACAAGGGCCTCAAGAACAAACAACTGGCCGACTGCGCCGCGAAGGTGTTCGTCGACCAGGGGATCTCGCAGGCCGGACTGCGGATCATGATCAGCGACGAGTACGACACCAAGGCTCCCAACCAGGAGACGCTGGGGATGAGCAAGGAAGACGCGGACAAGGCGCGCTCGGCCAGCGGTCGCATCGCCAGCGAGTGCATGTCGGCGGCTCAGACGCGCTGACGGTGTAGGCGGCCGTCGGGAACAACGGCTCGGCCGGGACCCCACGATTCGCGTAGCGGCGCGGCGGAGCAGACCGTACGCTGTCGCTACGTCGACGCGGGAGTCGACCGGAAGCCGAGGATTCGACCGTGTCACAGCCGCCTTTCCCGACGTCGCCGAACCCGGTGGGATCGCCGACACCGCAACCGATTAGCCTTCCGCCCGCTGGTTCGTGCTGGGCGGTGCGCTGATCGCCCTCGGAATCATCGGCGGGATTCTGCTCGGGGCCTTCGGTTTCCTGCAGACCTCGGGCCGGATCGATGACTTCCAGCGGGTCGCGGTGCCCGGCTCCGGTGTAGTGAACCTGACGGAGTCCGGCGGGTACACCGTGTACTTCGAGTACCCGGGGGCGTCGTCGCACGGTACCTCCGGCACGGTCAACCTGCGGGTGCTCGACCCGGGCGGCAAGCACGTCGACTTGCAGAAGTATGACGCGAGCGTCACCTATTCCTTCGGCGCGCACGAGGGCCGGGCCGGGTTCTCCTTCCAGGCCGCCGAGCCGGGCGCCTACCGCGTGACCACGGCCGGTAGCTCCGAGGTGACGGTCGCCATCGGCCATGGCCTCGGTTCGTCGTTCGTCGGCACGCTGCTCGGTGCGCTCGCGCTGGGTTTCGGTGGCGTGGTGCTCGGTGTGCTCGTGCTAGTGGTGGTGGCGGTCAAGCGGAGCTCGGGTTCGCGCCTCACAGTGCGACGGTGATCTCGATTCGCGCGGCCGATCCCGCCTCCAACCCCTCCGCGACCCGCACCGCCTTCTTGACCGGCAGCACGTAGGTCGCCCGCGACTTATCCGGGAACAGCGAAGTGGACCACCGGCTGGCCCCGACGACCACGTGCACCCGCACCGCCCCGAACCCGCCCGAACGATGCGCGTACCGCTGCTCGATCTCGTCGGCCACGTCCTCGGGCAGCGAGACGAAATGCCAGGCGGCGTCCCCTTGGTGTTCCCACACTTCCGCCGTGAACGAGTACCGCGAACCAGCCACGCCGCGACTGTAGCGCCGGGCACCGACATCGCGGCGGCACCCCGGCCCTCAGTTCCGGTTTGCCGGTTCGAGCGTCACAGCCGCCTCCGAGAGGCGGGACCATGCGGAGTGGTCGGGCCAGTCGACCGCACGGTATCGAGTCGGGCGAAGCCCGGAGATCGGCGTGATGCCGGTGATCTCCACCGCGGTCCGGAACGGAACCATGAGCGTCTGCTCCATGTCCGCACGGACGAAAACGATGTAATCCGTCTCGGGCAGCGACGCGTGCACCCCTTCGCCCCACACCGTCAGCATCTGCGGCGGATCATCCTCCTCCTGTTGCCGCACCATGATGTCGGCGAAGAAGAGAGACGCGGACTCGTCATCCTCGTAGTCCCCGCCGAGGTCGTATTCCTGCTCCAGCCACTCACGCTGCGTTCCGTAGTTCGTGCAGGCCAGCAGCACACGGGCTCGGTCGACAGGGGGCGGCAACGGTTCGGTGATCGCCCGATCCAGTGGGACCACCACCCCGTTGTCGTCGACTGTGTAGCCCTGCGGTGAGAGGGGGCGGTCGGCTTCACGGACTTCCTGCTCCACGGTCCGATACAGATGCTCGAGCAGTTCCGGATCGCCCGGAGCGACGATCAACGACGTTTGATCCGGAATGAACGCCACCGGCCGGTGCCGGTAGCCGCTGGTGCACGCCGCCAGCCAGCCGGGGACCAGCAGCCACGACGGGAGATAGCTCGAGTCGTCGACCATGACGCGGACGATGGCATCCTCGTCGAACTCGGTGGTGACGACCGTTTCCGCGAGATTCCGCCGCGCGGCGTCGAATACCTCCTCGGCGTCGACGCCCCATTCGACCAGCTGCTCTTCTGCCGGGAGCCGGATCCGGCCCGGCTCGTCGATCGCCACCATCTCATCGATGAACGGAAAAGCAGGCCGCCGCAACCGGGGGACGGAATCTTCGAGCAAATACGTGCACGGCCGCAGAACGGGCCGCAACAGCGGACGGACCTCGTCCCAGCTCGACAGTGCCGGAGCCGGAGCGAGCATCGTGGTGACGAACCGCTCCACCTCAGGTCGTCGTTCCTCGGCAGCGAGATCCCGCACCTGATGGAAGATGTTGCCCAGATTGAGCACCATGTCGCCGTCGTATCGGATGACGAACTCGTCCGGGTCGTAGGTGACGCGGGTGGCGCCGGCCTTCATCATTTCCTGATAGACCTGCAACGCGAACTGCCGTCGCGCAGTCCGCTCATCGGGTATCGACATCCACACCTTGCCTTCGCGCCGCATCCGCTGACCCGTCCCGAAGGAGGATCACCATCCCCGTCGGGGCCGGAAATTTCCACGCTAACGTCCCAGCACCACCGTCCGGCATCCCCCTTTCCCACCTGTGAAAACCACATCGCCGGTCTCCTAGCGAGTCTCGCGGAGCCGCGCCGTTGCGGCTCGACCGGATGCCCGGGGTCCGCATTTCGATCGCGCTGCGCGCAACCCGTGAGCCCTCGGCCGGGGTAGGCGATCGTGGGCTGATGACGACCACCGAGGCGAAATCCACTACCGACGCCGAATTGGACGCGATCTTCGGCCCGATCTTCGACCGGATCGCCCAGGGCGCCGTAGCGCGTGAAATCGATCGCACCCTGCCGTACGACGAGGTCGGCCTGCTCCGCGCGGCGAAGTTCGGCGCGCTGCGGGTTCCGGTCGAGTTCGGCGGTTACGGCGTCACCGTGCGGCAGCTGTTCCGGCTGCTCATCGAACTCGGCGCGGCCGAGTCGAATCTGCCGCAGGCGCTGCGGGTGCACTTCTCGTTCGTCGAGGACCAGTTGCTGGCGCAGCGGGGGCCGGAGCGGGAGCGCTGGCTGCGCGCGGTGGCCGAGGGCACGCTGGTGGGCAACGCGATCACCGAACCTGGCGTCGGCGCGGTGGACCGCTATCGCACCACGCTGACCGAGGACGGCGGCCGGTGGCTGCTCAACGGCGTGAAGTACTACAGCACGGGGTCGCTGTACGCGGACTACATCCTGGCCGCCGCCGACCGCGACGGCGAGCGCGTGGGAGTACTGGTGGACG
The DNA here is from genome assembly GCF_013315795.1 of Nocardia barduliensis. Taxonomy (GTDB): domain Bacteria; phylum Actinomycetota; class Actinomycetes; order Mycobacteriales; family Mycobacteriaceae; genus Nocardia; species Nocardia barduliensis. The sequence goes on along the minus strand of NZ_JABLTE010000043.1, from coordinate 35,972 downwards.
CGAAGGCCGAGGGGGTGCGTCAGCACGACGACTGGGACGGCTTCGGCCAGCGGCTGACGGCCAGCGGCACCACGGAATTCACCGACGTGGTGGTGACCGAGGATCGAATCCTCGGTCCCGGCTACGGTGCGCCCGGCCCGACCTACGCGACCTCTTACCTGCAACTGGTCCAGCTCTCCGTGCTGGCGGGCATCGCCAAGCGCGCCGAGAGCGACGTCCGGGAATGGGTCGCGGCGCGCACTCGCGGCTACACCCACTCCGCAGCCGATCTGCCCCGGCACGACCCATTGGTGCAGCAGGTGATCGGGCGGCTCTCGGCGGCCGCGTTCGCCGCCGAAGCCAGTGTGCTCGCCGTCGCCGACGTGCTCGACGAGGTGCTGGCCGGCGGCACGACGGACGACAGCGCCGTGGTGGCGGCCGAACTCGCCGCGGCTCGGGCTCAGCTCGCAGTCATCGACCTGGTGCTGCCCGCCACCTCGCTGCTGTTCGAAGTGGGTGGCGCTTCGGTGGTCTCGGAGCGGCTGCGGCTGGACCGGCACTGGCGCAACGCCCGCACCATCTCGGTGCACAACCCAGCGATCCAGAAGGCGCGGGCCATCGGCGATCACCTGCTCAACGGCGCCGACCTGCCGTTCGCGTGGAGCGCGGGCGAACGCACCGGGGGAGCCGCGCAGTGACCCGCCGCATCCGGTTCAACGCCTTCGACATGAACTGTGTCGCCCATCAGTCACCCGGGCTGTGGCGGCATCCCGACGACCGGTCGCACCGCTACAAGGAGCTGGGCTACTGGACCGAGCTGGCGAAGCTGCTGGAACGCGGCCGCTTCGACGGCATCTTCATCGCCGACGTCCTCGGCACCTATGACGTCTACGGCGGCAACGACGTCGCCGCGCTGCGCCAGGGCGCGCAGATCCCGGTGGCCGACCCGTTGCTGCTGGTCTCCGCCATGGCCGCGGTGACCGAGCAGCTCGGCTTCGGCATCACCACCGGCACCGGATTCGAGCACCCGTACCCGTTCGCGCGTCGGCTGTCGACGCTCGACCACCTCACCGATGGCAGGCTCGGCTGGAACGTGGTGACCGGATACCTGCCCTCGGCCGCGCGCAATTTCGGCGCGGCCGACCAGCTCGACCACGACGAGCGCTACGACCGGGCCGACGAGTACCTCGAGGTGCTGTACAAGCTGTGGGAAGGCTCGTGGGAGGACGACGCGGTGGTCCGCGACGCGGCGGCGGGCGTCTACGTGGACCCGGCCAAGGTGCACCACATCGGTCATCGCGGCACGCACTACACCGTGCCGGGCATCCATCTCTCCGAGCCGTCGCCGCAACGCACGCCGGTCATCTACCAGGCGGGGGCATCGCCGCGCGGCGTGCGGTTCGCGGCCGAGAACGCCGAGGCCATCTTCATCGCCGGGCCGTCGAAACGAGTGCTGGCACAGACCGTTTCCCGGATCAGGGACGCACTCGAGGCGGCGGGCCGGGCCCGCGACGCGGCGCGCGTCTACGCGCTCGCGACGATCGTCACCGACGCGACCGACGAGGCGGCGCGGCGCAAGCACGAGGAATACCTGTCCTACGCCAGTGTCGAGGGCGGACTGGTGTTCATGTCCGGCTGGATGGGCATCGATCTGTCCCGCTACGACCTCGACGACCCGATCGGCCAGGTGGAGAGCAACGCGATCCGGTCGGCGGTGGCGGCGTTCCAGGAATTCGACGACGACGGGCGGGAGTGGACCGTCCGCGATATCGGTAAGTGGGCAGGCATCGGCGGCATGGGCCCGGTCTTCGTCGGCTCCGGCGAGACAGTTGCCGATCTGCTCCAGGACTGGGCCGCCGACACCGATCTGGACGGCTTCAACCTGGCCTACGCGATCACCCCGGGGACATTCGAAGACGTTGTCCGGCACGTCGTTCCGGTATTGACCGCCCGAGGCGCGTACACCGAGGAATACACGCCGGGCACGCTGCGCAATGCGCTGTTCGGCGCGGGTGACCGGTTGCCTCCGGAGCATCGCGGCGCGCGCTATCGGCTGGGAGGTCCCGGATCGACCGCCTTGCCGGACGCGGTTTCGCGGCCCGGAGCGACGTCCGCGGCGCACCCGTAGCCTTGCCGGACGGCGACGGAGCCGGCTTCGCCCGGCGCCGTCCGGTTTCGTGCCCGGTGAATCAGTGCGCGGCGAGAAATATTTGGGCTATTGATTCCAGGCCCGCACGGTCGACGTCGTCGAAGCGGCCGGGCCGCGGACTGTCGAGGTCGAATACCCCGACGAGCGCGCCGTCCCGGACCAGCGGCACGACGATTTCCGAACGGGTATCGGCATCACAGGCGATATGGCCGTCGAACGCGTGCACATCCGGCACGAGCTGAGTCTTCCCGGTTTGCGCGGCGGTGCCGCAGACGCCTTTTCCGAGCGCGATGCGCACACACGCCGGTTTGCCCTGGAAGGGGCCGACGACCAGTTCCCGTCCGTCGTAGAAATAGAAACCGACCCAGTTCACTTCGGGCAGCGCGTGGAAGACCAGCGCGGCGAGATTGGCGGCGTTGGCGATGCGGTCGGTCTCGCCCGCCACCAGCGCCTCGGCCTGCGCGGCGAGCCGGCGGTATTGCTCGGTGCGGTCTCCGGTCGGTTCGGCGACGACAAACGACATGGCCCGAATGGTACGCGCTGCGAATTCGCTGTCTGCCCATTGATTCTCGGTGATCGCAACACTCTGCGCGCGCCCTGCGGCCATCGCATCATCCCTGCATGACATCGCAGCAATCCGTATCCCGTTCCACTCGTTCGGCCGCGGTTATCGGCGCCGGACAGACCGGCGTCACTGCGGCGCTGGGACTTCTCGACGCCGGTTTCGACGTCACCCTCTACAGCGAGCGAGAACAGCGCGCCTTACGGGACGACGTTCCCGCGACCGGCACCGCGCTGGAATTCGGTGAGACACAGCAGGCCGAGGCCGCGCTCGGATTGGACAGCTACACCGCGCGAGCGCCCCGGCACACCGGCTTGAGCGTGCGTATCGCCGGACCGGGGCCCGACCGCGCCGAATTGATCCAATTCGACGGTCACTTCGACGGATTCGCCGGCGTCGCGGTGGACACCCGGCTCAAGGCCGACGAGCGGCTCACCGCGTTCCAGGAGCGCGGCGGCCGGTTCGTGGTCGAACAGGTGACGCCGGAGACACTCGACGGCATCGCCGCCGCCAACGACCTCACCTTGGTCGCGACCGGTCGCGGTGGCCTGTCGGACCTGTTCCCCGTCGACGCGCAGCGCACCCCGTACGACGCGCCGCAGCGTTCACTGCTCACCGTCACCGTGACCGGAATCGGCCACGACGAGAACGTCTTCGCCCATCGCAGCGTCGCGGGCGGCGCGCACAGCGGTTTCTCCATCCTCGCCGACCAGGGCGAAGGGTGGTGGGGTCCGTACCTGCACAAGGACGCGGGGCCGAGCTGGGCGTTCCTCGGTTGGGCGCGTCCTGGCAGCGACTGGGAGAAGCGTTTCGCCGCGGCGGACTCCGCCGAGTCGGCGCACCGGATCGTGCAGGACCTCTATCGCGACTACATCGACTGGGATCTGCCGGAGGTGCTGGCCACGAAGACCATCCCCGAAGACCCGCACTCGTGGCTGAATGGCGCGGTGCGGCCGGTCGTGCGGTCCGGTGCCGGGCGCACCGCGGGCGGGCACGTGGTCGCCGCGCTCGGCGACACCGCCATCGCCTACGACCCGATCGCCGGGCAGGGGGCGCAGAGCGGCCTGATCCAGGCGCAGCGGCTGGTCGCGGCGGCCGCCGTGCACGAGGGACCGTTCGACGAGGCGTGGATCGCGCGGCAGTACGCGGCGTTCCTGGCCGCGCGCGCCGACGCGGCCAACAAGGTGACCAGGCTGTTCCTCAGCGATCCCGAGCTGGCCGAGATCGGCAACGCCTTCTTCGCCGCGGCGGCGGTCGACCCGGCGTTCGCCTCGGCGCTGGTGGGGCTGCTGCATCGTCCGCAGCCGTTCCTGCCGATCGACTCGCCGGAAGCGGCCAACGAATTCATCACGCGGGTCACCGGCGAGGACGCCGCGGCGCTGCTGGGCCGGTTCGCGCCCGCGGGCACGTTCAGCAGGTCGAACTACTCGGCCGCGCTCGCCGACGCCTGATCCGAATCGCACAGATTCAAAACCTCGTCCCGTCCGGGGGCCGGTGCTGGAGTGGAAGGAGCGCCGGACGCGTGGCGTCCGGCCTCCGATCCGACGGCTTCCCCCCGAAAACCATGGAGCAGCTATGACCACGGAGCAGATCGCCGAGCAGATCCGGTTCGCCTACTGGGTGCCCAACGTCAGCGGGGGACTGGTCACCAGCGACATCGAACAGCGCACCGGCTGGGATTTCGAGTACAACAAGAAGCTCGCGCAGACCGCGGAGAACAACGGCTTCGACTACGCGCTGTCCCAGGTGCGCTACACCGCCTCCTACGGCGCCGAGTACCAGCACGAATCGACCTCGTTCAGTCTCGCCCTGCTCGGCGCGACCGAACGGCTGAAGGTCATCGCGGCCGTGCATCCGGGGCTGTGGCACCCGGCGGTGCTGGCCAAGTTCGGCGCCACCGCCGATCACTTGTCCAACGGCCGGTTCGCCATCAACGTCGTCTCCGGCTGGTTCGCAGGCGAATTCACCGCGCTCGGCGAGCCGTGGCTCGAGCACGACGAGCGCTACCGGCGCAGCGCGGAGTTCCTCGAAGTGATCCGCAAGATCTGGACCGAGGACAACGTGAACTACGGCGGCGACTTCTACCGCATCCGGGACTTCACCCTGAAGCCGAAGCCGCTGAACACGCCCGAGCGCCCGAATCCCGAGCTCTTCCAAGGCGGTAACTCGACCGCCGCCCGGCGCAACGGCGGGCGCTACGCCGACTGGTACTTCTCCAACGGCAAGGACTTCGACGGCGTCACCGAGCAGCTCGACGACCTGCGCGCCGTAGCCCGCGCGCACGACCGTGAGGTGAAGTTCGGGCTCAACGGCTTCATCATCGCCCGCGACACCGAGACCGAAGCCCGCGACACCCTGCGCGAGATCATCGAAAAGGCGAACAAGCCCGCAGTGGAGGGCTTCCGCGACGCGGTGCAGCAGGCGGGCGCGTCCACCCAGGACCGCAAGGGCATGTGGGCTGACTCCACCTTCGAAGACCTGGTGCAGTACAACGACGGTTTCCGCACCCAGCTGATCGGCACGCCGGAGCAGGTGGCCGAGCGGATCGTCGCCTACAAGCAGCTCGGCGTCGACCTGATCCTCGGCGGCTTCCTGCACTTCCAGGAGGAGATCGAGTACTTCGGCGCGAAGGTGCTCCCGCTGGTGCGCGAGCTGGAAGCCGCGCGGCGGCCTGTCTCGGCGGTGCACTGATGACCGCGGTCGCCGCCGATCGCATCCTCTCCGCGGCACAGGCGTTCGCGGTCGCGCAGCGGCTCGCGGCGGAATTCGCGCCGGGGGCCGCCGAGCGCGACCGGGATCGAGCGCTGCCGTACGCGGAGGTCGATCGGCTGGCGGCCAGCGGTCTGCTCGCGATCACCGTGCCCGCGGCCTACGGCGGCGCGGATCTGCCGCCGAGCGCGGTCGCGGAAGTGACGCGAATCCTCGCCACGGCCGACCCCAACATCGCGCAGATTCCACACAGCCACTTCGTGTACGTGAACCTGCTTCGGCTCGCGGGTACGGCGCGGCAGCGCCAGCGGTACTTCGGGCGGGTGCTCGACGGTGGGCGCATCGCCAACGCGCAGTCCGAGCGCGGCGGAGCCACCATCGCCGAAATATCCACCACGTTGCGACCGGTCGGCGACCGATTCCGCATCGACGGCGTGAAGTACTACTGCACCGGATCGCTGTTCGCCGACCTGTTCGCCGTGCTGACCCGGCTGGACGATCCGGAGGGCCGCAGTGGCCTCGAGCCCGGGGAATACATCGCCTACCTGCCCGCGAGCACGCCCGGCGTGCGCGTGGTGGACGACTGGAACGGGCTCGGCCAGCGCACCACCGGCAGCGGAACAGTGTCCTTCGACGAGGTACTGGTGGACCGCGACCAGGTGATTCCCCGCTCCGGCGCGGTGCGCGCGCCCACCGGCTACGGCGCGTTCGCGCAGTTGCTGCACGCCGCCATCGACACCGGCATCGCCCGGGGCGCGCTGGGTGCGGCCACGGAGTTCGTGCGCACGAAAAGTCGTCCGTGGTTCGAGGCCGGGGTAGCGAACGCGGTGGACGACCCTTTGTTGATCCAGCGCTTCGGTGAGTTGTCGGTCGCGGTCACCGCCGCGGAGGCCACCCTCTCCTCGGCCGGATGGGCGGTGGACGAGGCCACCAGGACGGATACGAGCGCCGATCGCGTCGCCCGAGCTTCGCTGGCCGTGGCGACCGCCAAAGTGCTCGCCGACCGCGCGGCCAACGACGTGTCCGCCGCGCTGTTCGAGGTCGCCGGAACGCGCAGCGTGGCGGCGGATCTGAACCTGCACCACTTCTGGCGCAACGCGCGCACGCACACCCTGCACGATCCGGTGCGCTGGAAATACCAGCACATCGGCCGGGCACTGCTGCACGACGCCGCGCCGCCGCTGCACGGCGTGATCTGAAAGGAGACGAAATGACGGTCACAGTCGTCGTCGGCAATCCCAAACCGGCCTCGCGCACGCTCACGGCGGCCACCTTGCTCGCGAAGGGGCTGCGGCCGGAGGTGGAGCCCACCGTGATCGACTTGGTCGAGTTGGGTCCTGGCCTGCTCGGCTGGGGTGACCCGGCCGTTGCAGAGGCGGTGCGCACTGTGGCGGCCTCGGAACTCGTAGTCTTCGCCAGCCCCACCTTCAAGGCGACCTACACCGGTCTGCTGAAGCTGTTCCTCGAACAATTCGACGGGGGAACAGGACTCGAGGGCGTGCTCGCGGTGCCGGTGATGCTCGGCGCCGGACCGGCCCACGCGCTGGCGCCCGACCTGCTGCTCAAGCCCGTGCTCGTCGAGATCGGGGCCACCGCGGCGTTGCCCGGGCTCTACCTGTCCGATCGCACATTCGCCGAAGACGGCGTCATCGACCGGTACAGTGGTCGGTGGCGTTCGGTCGCCCAGGCACTGGCCCACAGCTCGAAGGCTGCGAATCATGCATGACCTGTTCGAATTCCCCGCCGACGGAGCCGGTCTGCGTCGCGCGTTCGCCAACTTCCCCAGCGGTGTCGTCGCGGTCTGCGCCGAAATCGACGGAATCCCACACGGTCTGGCGGTGAGCACCTTCGTTCCCGTCTCGCTCGACCCGCCGCTGGTTTCGTTCTGCGTGCAGAACTCCTCGGCCACCTGGCCCAAGCTCGCCGCCGCGAGCCATCTCGGCCTGAGCCTGCTCGGCACCGACCAGCAAGCCGCCGCCCGCTCCCTCGGCACCCGCGACGGTGACCGCTTCCGCGATATCCAGCTGCACCGCGGCTCGGGCGACGCCGTGTTCATCGACGGCGCCACCGCCTGGATCGAGGGCGTCCAGGAGGCCCACGTACCAGCGGGCGACCACGCCGTGGTCATCCTGCGCATCCACCGCATCGCCACCCGCACCGACGTCGACCCGCTCGTCTTCCACGGCAGCAAGTTCCGTCGGCTGCACGCCGAACCGGCGAACGGGGCGGCCTGAGGTCGCGGGTCCGATCCGCCCGACGACCGGATCGATAGCGCGTAGGGTGACCCGCGTAGCGCTGTCGGATGACGCGGGAGCGGAGAACTTATTCCGCACATGCGCCGCGGCCTTGGTGCACGGAGCCTCGCCTTCTCCGCCCGGCATCAACCATCCACGCAACCGCAGCAGCTTCGAAGCGGCGATCCGCACAGCCGTCCGGTTGCTCGGCTGATTGCGCGGCTTCCTCTTCAGTCTCCGCGCCACCCGCACCAGTGGTTCCCGAAAACGTTGTCTATCAGCAGCTCTCGGCTTGCGGAGACAACGTCGAGGGCCTTGTCGGCCGAAGGCGATCTGTCGGTGCGTGTCGATATCGTCGCCCGCGACGCGATGGTTGTAGTGCCCTCGCTCGGTGGAGGGAGAATGCCATGTTCGGTCTCGAGACTCGTCTTCAGCTGTCGATCCACTCCGGAGCTTCGAGGACGACCGCAGCTGGATGGTTGGGCTGAAAACGGAAAGCCCTGGGTCGGCGGGTGCCGGTCCAGGGCTTCGGTGGAGCCGATGACGGGAATCGAACCCGCGCTGTCTGCTTGGGAAGCAGAAGTTCTACCATTGAACTACATCGGCAGGGCGCAGATGCGCCAATCGAGACTGTAGCAGAAGCCGCGCACGGGGTGGGAAAAGTCCTGCTAGATGCTGGTGAACTGGGTCGATGGTCCAGCTGGGGGCGCTAGGGCCGGTCGAACTTCCCGTCTGTGACGCCAGCGGTGAAGGCGTCCCACTCGCTGGGGGTGAACACCAGCGCCGAACCAGTCGGGTCTTTGGAGTCGCGGACACCGATCTTGCCGCTTCCGAGGAATGCGACCTCGACGCAATCGCCGTGACCTCCGCTGTGACTACTTTTGAACCACCGTGCACCCGGTAGATCGGTGCTCACCTTGCAAACTCCTTCACCATCTGCCGCAGCAGCTTCCTGCTCGCTGTCGCATCCAACGCGGAGCGGCGGATTACCGTGGAGGCGGTCCGATACTTCGCGACCTCCGCCTCTTCCTCAAGGTACATGTTGCTCGTGAAGGACTCGACGTACACCACAGGTGGGTCGACCTCGAATGAAAGTATCGAGAACGCTCCAGTTGCTGTTCCAATGGGGTACCCGGCAGCGAACGGCAGTATGCGAATGTCGATGTTGTCTCGCGTACTCATCTCGGCGAGATGATGCAGCTGGGAGCCCATGATTCGTTCGTTCCCGACAACTCTCCTCAAGATCGCTTCGTCCATAACCATGGTTGCTTGGAGGGGTTTGGTCTTCCGGGTCAGACTTGCCTGTCGCTTCAACTTCAGTTCGATCCGGCGGGCCTGCTGCTCTTCGGATTCGTCCGGGAAAAACAAGTGGTTCAGCGCCCGTGCGTACGCGGCGGTCTGGAACAGGCCTGGCACCAGCTCCGAGCGGTAAATGTCGATCGCGCGAGCCTCGTACTCCAGTCCCACGTAGACGTCGAACCGTTCCTGTATGACCTCGCCGTACTGCTGCTGCCACCACTTCTTAGGTTGCGCGGCCGCCTCTTCCAGCATGCCGATCAAGGCTGCGACTTCGTTCTCGTCCTCGATGCCCAGCACAGCACACAGGTCCCGCACGTCTCGGTCGTTCAACGTGCCGAGGTAGCCCCGCTCGATGCGAGATTGAGTCGGAACGCTCCATCGCATCGCCTTGGCCACATCCGGCTGCTTCAGGTTCGCTGCGTGCCGGGCGTCGCGGATGTGATTGCCGAACCGGCGTCTCGGCAGAGACGGGGGTGGCGCGACTTCGCGGACCATCGTTCCTCCAATCTTTCAGATTGAAAGATATTAGCCGCCCTGATGATAGCTTTAATGGAGGTTTAGGCCGAATCGGTGAAATTTTCAGACTGAGAGCCCTGCCCAACCGTCGCGATGGTCTCCTTGTTCTGCGCGGGTGGAGAGGCCGTTCTATCGCCTCCTTGAGGCCCTGCGCACCCACCATCATTCATGGGAGCAGAGGTCTACTGATGGACGAAGGAGCGTTCGGGGACACCCCACTGTCCCGTTGTCAGTACTACCGGCGGACCTGCGATCTACCCGTCGTCATCGATCCGCCCGAGTTGGGGCGGATCATCCTTCGGGCGGGCAGCGTGTGGGGCCTCACGATGCCGACCCGGCTCGGGCAGGCGGTCAAGGCTCACTTGCAGAGCTGTGGGAACGCGGTCGGGCCGATCATCGGGCACTCGCGATCCGGCAGGTGGACCTTCTTGATACGCCCGGATATCGACCTGGGCGACGTGAAGTTGTTCGCCGAGATGTTCCGTCTGGATGTCAACGTCGCACGGACCGGGGCGAGCATTGCGCTTCCATCGCCTACTGCGTCCGCTGGGGCGATCCGTCACTGGATAGTCCCTCCGCGCAACCCGTTTCGACCCTCGGGGCAGGTAGTGATCGCGGCCGTGCGCGCATGGGCTGACCAGGTACACGGCAGGCGGAGGCCCGGAGGGTTCATGCCCGATAGCCCCTCGACCAGGAGTGATGAGTGATGGCCGCGACTGTCGCGGCCGTCGCCGCCGCCGTTTGCACAATGGCGTGCTACTTCGGCGCGACGAGGCTGCTGGTCCGCCCGATCACCCGCGAAATCTCGGATTCCTGCTGCGTGCGGTGTCTGCGTCTGTGGTCCTCCAGGGCGACCACCGCCGAGCGTCCGCAGGGGGCAGCGGGCGCACCCGCTCGGCCGAGAGCGGGCGATCACCGTCCTCGCACTTCGCATCCACCGACCGCGATGGCGGGCTGACATGGAATATTCCGGGTGGTCGCGGCTGCGCAACGTTGACACCGCCGATGGTTGGGCGCTGAGCGGCCCCGCCGTGGACCACTGGTTGGCCAAGCCGTTCGACGGCGGATATGCCGTCATCCGGGTCATCGGAGCCGATGGCACGTTACGGGTCACGCTCGGGGACGACGCAGGTCGGCTGATCCGCTCATATTCCGAGACGACCGACGACATCGGGCGCGCGAAAGAGATCGCGGCGGCTGGAATCGCGCGTTTCCTGAAGGAAGGAGCCAAGACGCACCTGTAGAGCCGGTCTGGGTCGGAGAGTAGCGGTGTGTACCCGCATCTCCGTCCCGTGCACTGCTACCTGCGCGTCTACCCCTTCGAAGACCTCGTGCGACGTAATTTGAGCTCATGGATGACGAGACCGCTGCGCCGAAGAGGCTTCATGAGCCTGCCGGTCCGGCCGAACCTTCGGCGCCGGCCTCTTCGTTCGACTTGGCGGAACTCCAGCGCGGTCTGCGGGTCGCGACGCGGAGCGGGCGATACGCGCTGATCACCGCGGTGGCTGCGGCGGTGATCTCGGCTGGGGTATCGGCGTGGGCTTCTACCCATGTGAGCCGCACGGAGATGAACCGACAGGAAAGCTTCGCGGCTGCGCAGTCCGTGCGGAAGGATCGCAGCACGGCATATGTCGCCTATGTCGCGTCGGTTATGGACTTCGCCGTCCAGTTGGGTCGGATTCGTGCCGCGTTGGAAGTACACCCGCCCAACCGCGCCGCCATCGCCACGGAGCTGAGCAAGCTCGAGGAACCACTGCGAGCGCATATGCGTGCCGAAGCTACCGTGCGAATCGTGGGCAGCGAGATGGGCCCGACCCTCGCCCGCCGGGACCGCGAGCTGAGCGCACTGATGTTCGAACCCGCCGACACTTCCTTGATGGCTGTCAAGAACCATCTCGATCAACGGCCGGACGTGCTCATAGACGACGACGAATGGCGACGGGTCGCGGCTGTGGGCCTCGCGGCTATCGACAAGTACGCGGAGGAGACCAGCATCGACGAGATCGCTGCGCAGGCGCGTACAGACCTGGGTTCCGGATAAGTTCCTCGGTGGCTCGGGGTTCCCGTCGGTCAGCGCCCGATCCCGCTGAACGGGTAGGAGACGTCGACTCGCCGCACCGCCTCGCCGTAGACCTGCGGGGACCGGTCGCATTCGGCGATGAAATCGCCGGGGAACCCGAGTTCGAAGGGGACCGCCGCCTCGAGAACGGCCGCTGCCTCATCGGACAACGTGAGGTCGACGGCACCGAGATTCTGTTCGAGCTGGGCCGCGGTGCTGACGCCGACCAGCGGCAGGACGGCGGGTGACCGATGCCTGGCCCAGGCGATCGCCACATGGGCCGGTGGCACACCGAGTTCGGCTGCGACGGTCTCGACTGCGGCGGCTGCGGCGCGTTCCCGATCGGTGAATCGGGCGGGGTCGGCGCGTCGTCCCGTCGCACCGGAGAGAACCCCGCGCGCCAGCGGAGCCCAGGTGGTCACACTCATCCCGAACGCTTCGGCCATCGGCAGCAGTTCGCGTTCGACATCGCGTTGCAGCAGGTTGTAGGGCACCTGCAAACCGGCGAACGGTGTCCGGTCCCGGCAATGGGCGAGTGTGTTGGCCTGGGCCACAACCCATGCCGGGGCATCGGAGATGCCGATGTAGAGCACCTTGCCCGTGCGTACGACCTCATCGAGCGCGCGTACCGTCTCCTCGATCGGCGTGTGCCGGTCCCATACGTGCACCCAGTACACGTCGATGTAGTCGGTGCGCAGCCGTCGCAGACTCTGTTCGAGCGATCGGATCAGGTTCTTGCGGTGGTTGCCGGAGGCATTCGGGTCGCTCGCGTCCCGGGTGAGCGTGTACTTGGTGCCGATGACGAAGCGGTCGCGGCGGTCGAGCACGGTGCCGAGCATTTCCTCGCTCGCACCGTAGGCCGAGGCGGTGTCGACGAAGTTGCCTCCGGCATCGGCGAACACGTTCAGAATCCGCCGGTATTCGTCCACGTCACCGATCGCCATGGTGCCCAGCACGAGTTCGGACACACGCAGACCGGTTCGGCCGAACAGTCGGTATCGCATCATGCGAGCAGTCTGCATCGCATCCGGGGCGGTAGGCAGGCCGTGGCAGTGCTGGTATCGACACGGGCGACCTGCGTCCAGGACCGCCCGAGGAAGCCGGGCCGGACCGCCGATCAGTGCGGAATGACGTCATGCCGGTCGGAAGGACGCGGCTGATCTCGCGAGCTATGCCCGCCGGTAGTCGGACGGAGTAGCGACGTTGCCCGACGCGGACGGCTCCGGTTCCCTGCTTTGTCCAACCCTGTCGGTGGAATCTCGCTCACGGTCGCTCACCGAGTCGCCACCGCGCACGAGATAGCGGTAGACCGTCAGACAGAGAATGAGCCACAGCGCCCCGAAGCACCAAGCGCCGAGAATGTCGGTGGTCCAGTGGACGCCGAGGTAGACGCGCGACACGCCGACCGCGAGGACGAACACCGCGGCGGCGATCGCGGCCCAGGCGCGCAGCAGGGGACCGTGCAGGCTGGGGAGCGCGACCACCAAGACGATGCCGACCACGACGAACGAGCCCATGCCGTGTCCCGAAGGATATGCCTGGTTGGACACGCTGATCAGGTGGTCCTCGACGGGCGGGCGGTCGCGGTCGGTCAGCCGCTTGCCGCCGCGGACCAGTAGTCCGCCGCCGAGCCCGGTGATCGCGACGAGCGCCGCCGAGGTCCAGCGCCGCCGCCAGGACAGCACGAGGCAGGTCGCGGTGGCAAGGGCCGTCATGGCGAGCGTGCCGCCCAGCACGCTGACCACCACGGCGATCGGGGTCAGCGCATCGTTGCGCTGCGCGATGGCCCATTCGGCGATGCCGCGATCGATCCCGCCGGGGCCGCCGTCGCCGACCACGCCCGCCGTGAGAACTGCGGCGCACACCACCAGCAACGCGGTGAGCACCCCGACGATATTCCGGATGCGTAGGGAGGTCACCCCTCCACGTTCCCACGTCGGACCCCGCTTGTGATCCGCGCCGCTTCCCACACCGGCGAGGTGACTCCGCCCCGGACCCGACCACCGCGATTCGTCGGCTAGTCGGCCGCGGCCGCACCGACCGATGGCGGCGGGGTGGCCAGGACGACATTTCGACCGCGGTGGACACGGCGGTGTGGGGCGCCGTCCTCGCGAGGGACCGGTGGGCGGCGCCGGAGACGTCAGAACTTGCTGTAGCCGCCGTCGATCAGCAGGGTGTCGCCGGTGTGGTAGACGCTGGTGGGGCTGGCGAGGTAGACGGCGACGGATTCGAAATCGCTCGGCAGGCCCCAGCGGCGAACCGGGATTCTCGGGTGGACGCGTTCGCGGAAACGGTCCCAGGCGAAGGCCCCCTCGGTCATCGGCGTCTCGACCCAGCCGGGCAGCACCGAGTTCGCGCGGATGCCGTGCTTGGCCAGTTCCACCGCGATCGAGTTGACCATGGCGATCAGCCCCGCCTTGCTGGCCGCGTAGGACTGCCCGCGCGGAACGCCTTGCTGGGCGGCGAGGCTCGCGGTGGCGACCAGACTGCCGCCCTCGCCCTGCGCGAGCATTACCTTCGCCGCTTCGCGCAGCGTCACGAACGCGGCGTCGAGGTTGAGGGAGGTGACCCGGCGGAATTCCGCGAGATCCGTCTCCACGAACGGGATGAAACCCTGATTGACGCCGGCGTTCACGAAGCAGGAGTCGACGCGGCCGAGTTCGGCGGTCGCGCGGCCGAAGGTGTCGATCACCTGCTGTTCCTCGCCCACGTCGCAGCTCAGCGCGAGCACGCGCCCGCCGAACGCGCGCAGTTCGGCGGCGGCGGCCTGGTTGCGCTCGGCGTTGCGGCCGACGACGCACAGATCGGCCCCGGCCTTCGCGAGCCCGCGGGCGAATCCGAGACCGATGCCGGAGTTGCCTCCGGTGACGACGGCGACGTGGCCGGTCAGGTCGAACAGCGAGCCCTCGGTCATGGTGCATCCCTTCGGTCGCGGGCGGCGTCGCCCGAATGAATGCGAGGATATCGCTCTCTATGTATCACTGTGCGCCTGAGGAGCCCCGTCGAGCAGGCGCTACGCTCGTCGCGTGCTGCTTTCCGATCGTGACATCCGCGCGGAGATCGCCGCTGGGCGTCTCGGCGTCGAGCCGCTGCTGGAGAACCTGATCCAGCCGTCGAGCATCGACGTGCGCCTGGACCGGATGTTCCGGGTGTTCAACAACACCCGCTACACCCACATCGATCCCGCGCAGCGGCAGGACGAACTCACCAGCCTGGTGGAGCCGACCGAGGGCGAGCCGTTCGTGCTGCACCCCGGCGAGTTCGTGCTCGGCTCCACCCTCGAGGTGTGCACGCTGCCGGACGACCTGGCCGGACGGTTGGAAGGCAAGTCCAGCCTGGGCCGCTTGGGCTTGCTGACCCACTCGACCGCGGGTTTCATCGATCCCGGTTTCAGCGGGCACATCACGCTGGAGCTGTCCAACGTGGCGAACCTGCCGATCACGCTGTGGCCCGGTATGAAGATCGGTCAGTTGTGCCTGCTCCGGCTGACCAGCCCGGCCGAGCATCCGTACGGCAGCGCCGTGGCGGGCTCGAAATACCAGGGCCAGCGCGGACCCACCCCCTCGCGGTCCTACCTCAACTTCCCGGTTCCGGCCGCGGTGATCGACGCCGCCGAATCACGCTGAGCCGAAACCGGGTCCGCCTCGTCGACTGTGGGGGAGAGGCGGACCCGGTCGGCGGCAGCGGGGAGCTGATCGCGGAGGTGATCAGTCCCCGCCGCCCGCTCCCACCGCGAGCGCCGTAGTGAGGATGACGGACAGCGGTGGAAGCGTGTCACCGCGGTTCGGCGGGCTGACCCAGAAGCACCCTTCCCGGGTCCAGCGGCCGAGACCGGTCGGCAACATCACGGCGCTGCCGACGGCGGGCAGGCCGATATCCAGCCGATTGAGCACCTCGAGCACCTGCGGTCCCGGTCGGCTGTCGGGCTCGGCGAGGAAACTCCATCGGATCTGCCTGGCCAACATGGGACCCCTCGTCCCCTGTTGTTCCAGTGCGACGCGGACCTTCTCGGCCCGCGCGGTCGGCAGGTGGACGACGCAGACGCGTCCGGTGACCGGGAGCATGGCGAAACCGCCACGCTCGGTGACCGGCAACCCGAACTCGTGTCGATAGAACGCCACCCAATCGTCTACGGTCCTGAGTTTCTCGACATTCACGGCGACTCCTTGCCTTCCGCTTCAATGTTCCCGGCCCGCCGCCGGATTCGGCACCGCCTGCCTGCCCGCCTTGCGCTGCCCTTCCGCTGCCTTTGATAGAAGCCGTAATTCAGTTGTGGCCGCGCTCACAAACCGCTCGTACTCTGGGAGGGAGTTCGTTCGGAAGGATGACACCGTGGTCAGGCATTGGTCAGGCAGAGAGGCCCGCGCCCTTCGCGATGCCAAGCGGATGAGCATCAGGGAATTCGCCGCCCATTTGGGCGTACACGAACGCTTGGTCTCGAAGTGGGAAGCCGGGGGCGTCCGGGTCCATCCACGGCCGATCAACCAAGCCGCCCTGGATACCTCGCTGGCCAGGTCCGACGATGTGGTGCGGGCACGGTTCGCGGCATTGATCGATCAGCCCTTGGTCGATCGAGCCGTCCCGCCGGAATTCGACGCGCGTACCGATGCCCCGGCGCGCGTTCATTATTCGAGCGACGCGGACCTTTTAGCTCTCATAGACGCCGGTGCGATGAGAGGTGTTGCGTTAGCGGCTATTTCGGAGAGGGATCTGATCATGGCGGCTGCCCACGAGGCCAGCGAGCACGCCGGCAAAGCCGAGAGCACCAATGTCGGCGCCAGCACGCTGGAACAGCTCGACGCGGATGTCACCCGCATCGCGAACGATTATGTGCACATTCCGCCCGTTCCGATGATGGTGGAGATGGTGCGGGTGCGCCGCCGGGTGTACCGGCTGCTGGAAGGCCATCAGCGGCCGGCCGATACCAGTCATCTGTATCTCCTGGCGGGCACGCTCTCGGGCCTGCTCGCCAACGCCAGCACCGATCTCGGCCACTACGACGCGGCGGGCGAGCAGATCCGCGCCGCGTGGGCCTACGCGGAATTGTGCGGGCACAACGGACTTCGCGCCTGGACGCGCGGCATGCACGCGCTGATCGAGTACTGGTCGCAGCGCCCGCGCCGAGCGGTCCAGCTCGCCCAGAGCGGTCAGGAGTTCGCCGAGTCCGCCACCGCGCACGTGCGACTGCTCAATATCGAGGCGCGAATCTGGTCGGCGCTGGGCAGCGCCGCGGACACCGACCGCTGCGTCCGGGCGGCCGACGACGCCCGCGAGATCGCCGCCAGCGACGCCCTGCACGACGAGGTGGGCGGCGTCTTCGGGTTCAACGACGCCAAGGCCAACTACTACGCGGGCGCCACCTACATCCATCTGGGTCAGGCCGAGCCCGCGCTCAGCGCCACGCAGCGGGCCATCGAGCTGTATTCGAGCGGGCCTTCCGAACAGCGCTCCTACGGCGCGGAAGCCCTGGCCAGGGTGGACTGCGCGGCCGCCCATCTGATCAACGGCAGCCTGGACGGCGCGGCCGAGGCGCTGCAACCGGTGCTCGGCCTCGACGAGGACAAGCGCATCGCGCAGCTCGAGGAGCGGCTGACCGGTGTGCGCAGGCGGATCGCGGCCCCGGCCTTCCGCGACGCGATCGAGGCCCGCAGGCTGGACGAGCGGATCGAGGAGTTCTGCGGCTCCACCGCGGCCAAGAGCATCCCGCCGGGCGGCTCGGCTGGTTGAGTGACGCGTCACATCCCGCTTCGCCGCGGCCACCGTCGTGGGCACGGACCTCGGTGGTGACCGCGGACAGGCGATTTATCGGGTTGCGACGGATGGCACCATGGGACGGGTGAGTCCTCATCATCCGCACCGCCCCCCGCGTGTTCTGGAGCAGTCCACGAAGCTGCAGAACGTCGTCTACGAGATCCGTGGACCGGTACACGCGCACGCGGCACGGCTGGAGGCCGAGGGCCACCGCATCCTCAAGCTCAATATCGGCAATCCCGCGCCGTTCGGGTTCGAGGCGCCGGACGTGATCATGCGCGACATCATCGCGGCGCTCCCGTACGCCCAGGGCTACTCCGAGTCCAAGGGCATCCTGTCGGCGCGGCGCGCGATCGTCACCCGCTACGAACTCGTGCCGGGCTTTCCCGAACTCGACGTGGACGGCGTGTACCTCGGCAACGGCGTCTCCGAGCTGATCACCATCACCATGCAGGCCCTGCTGGACAACGGCGACGAGGTGCTGATCCCGGCGCCGGACTACCCGCTGTGGACCGCGATGACCAGCCTGGCGGGCGGCACCCCCGTGCACTACCTGTGTGACGAGGCCAACGGCTGGCAGCCCGATATCGCCGACATCGAATCGAAGATCACCGACAAGACCAAAGCGCTGCTGGTGATCAACCCGAACAACCCCACCGGCGCGGTGTACTCCGCCGAAGTGCTCCAGCAGATCGCCGACCTCGCGCGCAAACATCAGCTGCTGCTGCTGGCCGACGAGATCTACGACAAGATCCTCTACGACGACGCCAAGCACATCTCGCTGGCCAGCGTGGCGCCCGACCTGCTGTGCCTGACCTTCAACGGCCTGTCCAAGGCCTACCGGGTCGCGGGCTACCGGTCGGGCTGGCTGGCGATCACCGGCCCCAAGGAGCACGCGGCCGGTTTTCTCGAGGGCATCGACCTGCTCGCCTCGTCGCGGTTGTGTCCGAATGTGCCCGCGCAGCACGCCATTCAGGTCGCACTCGGCGGGCATCAGAGCATCGAGGATCTGATCCTGCCCGGTGGCAGGCTGCTCGAACAGCGCGACGTCGCCTGGGAGCGGTTGAACATGATCCCCGGCGTGACGTGTGTGAAGCCGAAGGGCGCGCTGTACGCGTTCCCGAAGCTGGATCCGAACGTGTACGAGATCCACGACGACTCGAAGCTGATCCTGGATCTCCTGCTGCAGGAGAAGATCCTGATGGTGCAGGGCACCGGCTTCAATTGGCCGGATCACGACCATCTCCGGATCGTCACGCTGCCCTGGGCGCGGGATCTCGCGGTCGCCATCGAGCGCTTCGGCAACTTCCTCGCCAGCTATCGCCAGTAGTGGAAAGGCATCCAGCGGGCAATATAATCGCCCCGCTTCCGGCCCGGAAACAAACTCGGCGTACGGATATCTGTCAGGTTTGGCGACCAACTAGCGCAAAAGAAGTACTTTTGTGTACAGTGGTCCTCGGCACTTTGAGTGCCCGGCCGGATTGCCTACCCCCCCTGGGCACATCCGGCCTTGGGTTAGGCCGCCTACCCCCCTGGGCCGCCTGCCCTGCGGGCGGCGGAGACATCCCCCTGCTCTCCGCCGCCCCCTCCAAATCCCGTTTCTTGCGATCGGATCGCCCTGACCGTGTCTCCGCTGTGTTCGGTAGCCGTCCCGAGGGTCTTGAAAATGAAATCCTTTAGGCTCGCTCCCGGCGGAAACACATCTGACAGGTAGGAGCGCGGTGAGCGACCACCACCATCACCACGATCACTCGGGGCCGATCGCGATAGGCGCGACCGCGGCGCGAGTGGTCATCGGGATACTCGCCGTGATCGGGGTCGCCGTCGTCCTCGGCGCGATCGTGCTGTGGCCGAGCAAGCAGCACATCGATATCCCGCTGCCGATGCAGAACGCCGGCGGCGGGGCGGTGCAGACCGAGGCGGGCACCGTGGTGCTGCAGGATATCGGGCCGTGCGGCAGTCCGTCCCTCGGCAAGGTGTTCGTCGACAAGCCCGAACCGCCGCGCTCCAATGCCTACACCTGTCAGCGCAGCCTGATCGCGCTCGAGTCCGGGCCGCACAAAGGCAATCACACGCTGCTCGAGATCGCCCCCGGCCCAGGCCAACCCGATCTGCGTGCGGGCGACGAACTCCGGCTGGTGCGCCAGACCGATCCCAGCGGCACGCCGCTGTACTCGTTCGAGGACTACTCGCGTGGGCTGCCGCTGACGCTGATCGCCCTGGCCTTCGTGGTGGTGATCATCGTGGTCGCGCGCTGGCGTGGCGTTCGCGCGCTGCTGGGCCTGGTGTTCGCCTTCGCGGTCCTGGTGATGTTCATGCTGCCCGCTTTGCTGGACGGCAAACCCGCGATCCCGGTCGCATTGGTCGCGGGCTCCCTGATCCTCTACTCGGTGCTGTACCTGGCGCACGGGGTGAACCTGCGCACCAGTTCGGCGTTGCTCGGCACGCTGACCTCGATGCTGGTCGCCGCGGCACTGTCCTGGCTGGTGATCGAGATGACGAGCCTCACCGGGCTCTCCGAGGAACAGAACACGAACGTCGCCACCTACATCGAGCACGTCAGCATCACCGGCCTGTTGCTGGCCGGGTTCATCATCGGTTCGCTCGGCGTGCTCAACGACGTCACGATCACCCAGGCGTCGGCCGCGTTCGAGCTGGCCGCCCTCGACGAGTCGGCATCGCGGCGCGAGATTTTCGCCGCCGCCATGCGCGTGGGGCGCGACCACATCGCCAGCACCGTCTACACGCTGGTGCTCGCCTACGCCGGTGGCGCGCTGCCGCTGTTGCTGCTGTTCAGCGTGGCGGGGCGGTCGATCCGCGACGTGCTGACCGGTGATGCGGTGGCCATCGAGATCACCCGCTCGGCGGTCGGCGGTATCGCGCTGGCGCTCTCGGTGCCGTTGACCACCGGTATCGCGGTGCTGCTTGCCCGCCCGTTCAAGGCGCGGGAATCGAGCCCGACACCGCCCCCGCGCCGCGCCCGGCACGCCAGGGTGTGAGTGCGTTTTCGAGCAGAAATCGAATCCGCCACCGCGCCGAAGTCCGAGTCCGGGAGACGCTGCGGGCGTCTCGCGGGTTCAGCGTGGCGGGGGCGGAGGGAAGGGGAAGACCTCCGGCGGGATCGTGGGGACCACGATCGGAGGGAGGCCGGGCACCACAATAGTGTTCGGGCCGGGCGTGGGTGGCGGCTCGCTGGTGGTCGGCCGCCGGTTCGGCGGCGGTGCGGCGATCGACTCGTGCGCGGGCGACTCCGTCGTGGCGGGCGCTCCAGCGACCTGCGGATCCAGGCTGGTCGTGCGCGGTGTGGTGGTGGGCGATAACGACGGCGAACTCTCGCTGGTGTGCGAATCTCGTTCCAGCACCTGCGGGCCGTAGCCGAGGCCGAGCCCGATCGCGGCGACCACGGCCAGCGCGCTGACGGTCAGCAC
Organism: Nocardia barduliensis; assembly: GCF_013315795.1. Classification (GTDB taxonomy): domain Bacteria; phylum Actinomycetota; class Actinomycetes; order Mycobacteriales; family Mycobacteriaceae; genus Nocardia; species Nocardia barduliensis. The sequence continues at coordinate 15,286 of NZ_JABLTE010000043.1, read as the reverse complement.
TGCGCCGCTGATCTCGCGTTTGCCGCGTTGCGCGGGCGCCGACAACCAAGCGGGTGACAGCTCGTCGTCCAGCGCGGCGCTCGCGGCCGGGGCCTCTTTGCGGACCGGTCTGGCCAGCAGGGCGGCGCCGCGCGCCATCACCGTCTCCGGGCTGTCCGGCACGATGACCGGCACGCCCATCCAGCGTTCGAGCACTTTGGCCACCAACGGGATCCGGGCGCAACCGCCGATGGCAAGCACGCCGTGCACCGGGCGGTCCGAGCGCACGATCACGTCGCGCGCCATCCGCGCGGACGACTCGATGGCCAGCATGATGAGCGATTCGAAGTTCTCCTGCGCCAGCAGGACCAACCCCTGCTCGCTTGGCAGCGCCACCGCCGTGTTGGTGGTCAACTGTTCCTTGGCCTCCCGGCACAGCGCGTCCAGGGCGGCCAGGCCCGCAGCGTTCGGGGGGTGCGCGATCCGGCCCGACGCGATCTGCTGCTCACGAATCAAGGAGTCGAGATAGTCGCCGCTGATATCGCTGGTGCGCTCGCTATGGCGGACTTCACGAGTCTGTGTGTCGACCACGCTCACCGTCAGGCCCGAGCTGCCGAGGTCATAGACGACCAGGGAGGAGATACCCCGGATATCGCCGGTGGCCTGCGCGAACTCCAGTGCGGCCGCGATCTCGGGCACGAGTTCGTAATTGGTCACCTGCTGGCGGGCCAGGGCCGCGCGGATGGCGCGAGCGTGCTGCTCACTGCGGTATGCGATCGCGGTAGCGCTGATTCCCGGCGTGGCCTCGAGAGTGACTCCGATGGCTTCGGCGGCCAGTTCTTCCACGCTCTGGTCGACGACCGGAATGGTCTGCAGATCGAAGGTACGGGGGGAGACATGCCCGTGGGGGTCAGCGGCGTGTGGTCGCGCCATACGGACAGCGCCGGCCCCCACCGAAACTCCCAGTACCGAACTCATCAGCTGCCCATCTCGTTTCATACTTCACGACATGCGAGCCTGCGCCGTCCGTCGGCGGAGACCCGCTGGACGGACCCTACCGCCGGCGATCAGCTGTGCTTAAGGCAGGACTGGTCGTCTGTCTGGCAGTAGCCCGCCTCGCCCCGCAACTCTACGGTGTGCCGAGTCCCGCGTACACCCATCCGGCTGCTCTCCAAGTGGCACGATTGAGACAGTTCCGGCCGTCGATGATCGAGCGGGAGCGCACCACGCGGTCCAGGTCCCGGGGCTGCAGCGCGGTGAATTCGTCCCACTCGGTGAGCACGAGCACCACGTCGGCGCGTTCGCACGCCTCGGCGACCGACGTCGCGTAATTCAGGGTGGGGAACACCCGGCGCGAATTCTCCAGCGCCTTGGGATCGTAGACGGTCACCACGGCCCCGTGCAGCTGGATCATGCCGGCCACGTTCAACGCGGGAGAGTCGCGCACGTCGTCGGATTCCGGTTTGAACGCCGCGCCGAGCACCGCGACGTTTGCGCCGAGCAGCGAGCCGCCGCAGGCGCGGGCGGCCATGTCCACCACCTTGGCCCGGCGGCGCATGTTGATGTTGTCCACCTCGCGCAGGAAGGCGACGGCGTGGTCGGCGCCGAGTTCGCCGGAGCGGGCCATGAACGCGCGGATGTCCTTGGGCAGACATCCACCGCCGAAACCCAGGCCCGCGTTGAGGAACCGACGGCCGATCCGCGCGTCGTAGCCGAGCGCGTCGGCCAGCATGGTCACATCCGCGCCGGTCGCCTCGCATACTTCCGACACCGCGTTGATGAACGAAATCTTGGTCGCCAGAAAGGCGTTGGCCGAGACTTTCACCAATTCCGCTGTGGCCAGGTCGGTCAGCAGGAACGGGACCTCGGCGGCGATGAGATCGGCGTAGATCTCGCGCACCAGATCCTCCACCCACCCGGCGGCCGCGCGCTCCCTATCGACACCGAGCACCAGCCGGTCCGGCCGCAAGGTGTCCTTGACCGCCCAGCCTTCCCGGAGGAACTCCGGATTCCACGCCACCTCGACGTCGGCGGAACTGAGTGCGCGAGCGCGGGTTCCGAGCGCGGCGGCCGTGCCGACCGGAACCGTGGACTTGCCGATGATCACCGAGGGACGTTCCAGCAGCGGGGCGAGCGTATCCACCACCGCGTGCACGTACTTCAGATCGGCGGCGTACTCGCCCTTCTTCTGCGGGGTGCCCACGCCGAGGAAATGCACGTCCGCGTGCGCGGCCGCCTCGGCGTAGGAGGTGGTGAACCGCAGCCGACCCGCGTCGAGGTTGCGACGCAGCACATCCTCCAGGCCCGGTTCGTAGAACGGCACGACTCCGTCGGACAGCTTCGCGACCTTGCCCGGGTCCACGTCCACTCCGATGACGTCGTGCCCGAGTTCGGCCATGCACGCCGCGTGCGTGGCCCCGAGATACCCGGTTCCGAAGACTGTGCATCGCATGATCGATTGGTAAGCCTCGCCGGTGGACACGCCACGTCAGCGAGGCAAGGGTCGGGGCAACAGCAGATGTACATGCGGCGACATCGCCGCCGCGCTCGTGCTGACCTGGGGGAATGCTTGCGGCGCCCGGCTAGCATCGGCGTGGTGCGACGTCATCGGTGGGCCGTGACCGCGCTCGGCGCCGGGCTGGCGGTCGTCGTCGCCACGATCGCGCTGTGGCCGGTCTACGTGCGTCCGCGGACCGAGCCGCCCGCGCGAGCGGACGCCGTCCTCGTCCTGGGCGGCGCGCACGACGGACGTGAGCAATTGGGCCTGCGGCTGGCACGCGAGGGTTACGCGCCCCGCGTGGTGTTCTCCAACCCCTATGAGAACAGCCCCATGCTGAACCGCATCTGTCACGGCGGCTACAGCTTCGAGGTCCTGTGCTTCGACCCGTCTCCGCGCACCACCCGCGGCGAGGGTCGAGAACTCGCCCGCCTCGCCCGCACCCACAATTGGCACCGAGTCATCGTCGTCACCTTCACCCCCCACATCTCCCGAGCCCGCTACATCCTGCAAAAGTGCTGGGACGGAGAACTCCTTTTCACCGACCCCGAACCCGACCTCTCCCTCCCCCGCTGGGCCTACGACTACGCCTACCAATCCGTGGGCTATGTGAAAGCCTTCTTCGAGGACTGCTGAGCAGTCCGCCCAATGTGTGCCGCGGGGTAACCGGGCCCGGCTGTCGGCATTCCGGTCGCAAGCGGCCAGGGATCTGCGGGCGCATGACGTCAGTTTGACTCGTTGAGAGAAGCGGCCGTACATTCTGTCTCGTGGTGGCGGGATGTTCGCCATGGAAGCAACGGTGCACACCCTCTGGGAGGGCAGATGGAATACGACTGGTCAGCGGGGGATCTGGCGTTCCGGGACGAGGTGCGTGAGTTCCTCGCCGCGAAACTGACGCCGGAATTGCGGCGGGCCGGGCGCTTGGCGACGAGCGTGTATCCCGACCACGAGGCGAGCATGCAGTGGCAGAAGATCCTGCACGAGCGCGGCTGGGCGGCGCCCGCCTGGCCGGTCGAGCACGGCGGATGCGACTGGAGCCTGACCCAGCACTACATCTTCCAGCGGGAATCCGCGCTGGCCTGCGCCCCCGCGCTGTCGCCGATGGGCATCAAGATGGTGGCGCCGGCGATCATCGCGTTCGGCACCGAGGAGCAGAAGGCGTTCTATCTGCCGCGCATCCTCACCGGCGAGGTGTTCTTCTGTCAGGGCTACTCCGAGCCGGAGGCCGGATCGGACCTGGCCGCGCTCACCATGGCCGCCGTCGACGACGGCGAGGACTTCGTGTGCACCGGCAGCAAGATCTGGACCACCCACGCCACCGAGGCGAATTGGATCTTCTGCCTCGTGCGCACCTCGCGCACGGGCAAGAAACAGCAGGGCATCACGTTCCTGCTGATCGACATGACCGCGCCGGGCATCGAGATCCGGCCACTGGTGATGACCTCGGGCGAGCAGGTGCAGAACCAGGTCTTCTTCGACAACGTGCGGGTGCCCAAGACCAACGTGCTCGGCCGGATCGATGACGGCTGGACCGTGGCGAAGTACCTGCTGGTGCACGAGCGGGGCGGGGCGGCCGCCCCGTGGCTGCAGGTCATGGCCAAGGACATCGCGACCGCCGCGGCGCAGCAGCCGGGACCGGACGGCAATCCGCTGATCGACGACCGCGCGTTCGCGGCGAAACTGGCGGACCTGCGGATTCGCACCGAGGTCCTGGAGATCCTGGAGTTCCGCACGATCTCCGCGATGGCGCAGGGCAAGAACCCCGGACCGGCCTCGTCCATGCTCAAGATCCTCGCGACCGAACTGAGCCAGCAGCTCACCGAACTGGCGCTGGAAGCGGCGGGTCCGCGCGGGCGGGTCTACCAGCCGCACGCCACGCTGCCGGGCGGGCCGATCGCCCAGTTCACGCCGCCCGCCGACGGGTACCACAGTGGCGCGGACTGGCAGGCCGTCGCTCCGCTGCGGTACTTCAACGACCGGGCGGGCTCGATCTACGCGGGCAGCAACGAGATTCAGCGAAACATCCTCGCCAAAGCAGCATTGGGGCTCTGATGGACTTCACGCTTACCGACGAGCAGGAAATGCTCCGCTCCGCGATCGCCGGCTACCTCGGCGCCCGCTACGACCTGGAGAAGAGCCGCGCCGCCGCGAAATCGGAGACCGGTTGGCAGCCCGCCGTCTGGCGCGGCTTCGCCGACGAACTCGGCATCCTCGGCGCGACCCTGCCCGAGCGGGTGGACGGCACCGGCGGCGGCCCGGTCGAGCTCATGGTGATCGCCGAGGAACTCGGCCGGGCGCTGGTGGTCGAGCCGTTCGTCGACACGGTCGTGGTCGGCGCCGGACTGCTCGAGCGTTCCGGTGGCGAACAGGCCGACGCCGTGCTGCGCCGGATCGTGTCCGGCGACGCGCGCATCGCGTTCGCCGCGCTCGAGCCGACCTCCGGGCACGCGCTGTACGACGTGTCGACCACCGCCCGCCGCGACGGCGACGGCTGGGTGCTCGACGGCGCCAAAACCGTGGTGACCGGCGCTCCGCTGGCCACCCACCTGCTGATCACCGCACGAACCTCCGGCGAACGGCGGGACAAGGCGGGCATCTCGCTGTTCCTGGTCGAATTCGACCCGAGCGAGCCCCCGCCGGGCGTCGAAGCGCATTCCTACCGCACCATCGACGACCGCACGGCGTCCGATCTCGCGTTCACCGGCCTGCGCCTGCCCGCCGACGCGCTAGTGGGCACGGAGTCCGACGGCTGGACCGTCATCGAGCCGACCATCGCCGAGGCGACCGCGGCGATCTGCGCCGAGGCGGTGGGCTGCATGCGGAAAGTGCTCGCCGACACCATCGACTACGCCAAGCAGCGCCAGCAGTTCGGTCAGCCGATCGGCAGCTTCCAGGTGTTGCAGCACCGCATGGTCGACATGTACATCGAACTCGAACAGGCCATCGCGGCCGTTCACCTGGTCGTCCATTCGCTGCGCTCCGCGGCCGAGGAGCGGGCGCGCGCCGTGTCGGCGGCGAAGGTCACCGTCGCCAGGGCGGCGCGGTTCATCGGGCAGAACGCCGTACAGCTGCACGGCGCGATGGGCATGACCGAAGAGCTGGCCATCGGCCACTACTTCAAGCGGCTCACCGTGATCGAGCACGAATTCGGCTCGACCGACGAGCATCTCGCCCGGTACGCGGCGCTCACCAGGCCGTGAAGCGGCCGGTCCGGCACCGCCGGTGCTCGCGCCCGCGTGCCGGGACCGCGCTCACCGCGCTGCGGATCGCGCTTCGCGCCGAGGCGGCCTGGTCGGCGAGCAGGCCGCCTGTCAGTCGTTGCCGCTTCCCATGCCTGTTTGAAGTCCCTGACGATGTCCGCGTGCTGGGTCGCCGGGGCCGCGGGCGTAGGTCTCCTGCACGACGTCCTCGGCATCGGCCACCGAACCGAGGAGCCGGTACGCGACATTGATCAGCTGGCGGCGCTCGCTCGTCACCGCGTTCGGACTCGGATCGAGACGACCGTCCGGCGGCCCCTTGTTCGGGTGGTCATGGTGTCGCGTCCTTCCCTTGTCGCATCCCGCTCCTCAGACCGACGAGGCAGCGCCTGGAAATGTGAGGCGGCGAACCGCCTCACATTTGTCCCGGTTGTGTCGTCGGGCTAGTGACACAGGGACCGCCGCCGGGGAGCCGGTTGCGGTCGGACTTCTCGAACGGAGACACGATGACCTCGAACGGAGACACGACGACTTCGAATGAAGCCCGGATCAGGGCGTTCTTGGCGAGCCGCACCGACGCCCAGCGGTCGAAGGACATCGATCGACTCATGGCGTGCTATTCCTCCGACATCGTCTATTACGATGCCGTCGCTCCTCTCCGGTTCACGGGAACCGAAGAAGTACGCCGCAACTTCCTGCGGTGGTTCGACGGCTACGACGGCCCCATCGGTCTGGAAACGCACGATCTGACCATCGTCACAAGTGAAGACGTCGCGTTCGCCAACATGCTTCATCTGGACTCGGGAAAGCACAAGGGCGGGATCGAGCTGTCGATCTGGGTGCGCGAGACTGTGTGCCTTCGACGGTCGAACGGCGAGTGGTCGATCACGCACGAACATATCTCTCTGCCGATCAACCCGGCGAATTTCCAAGTCTGGCTCGCGTCCGAGAAGGACGCTCCTGCACGGGGCGGGGGCAAAGTCGTGTTTCAGCTGGTCATCACCAACTTGCTCAGCCGCTTCGGCCCGCGTGCGCTGTGGCGTGCGGCCCGGGCACTCGGAAAACGATGAGAGCCCGGGTCCGAGGACCCGGGCTCTCATCGTCGTGTTCAGTTCTTCCGGCCCGGCGCCTTCGCACCGGACTTGAAGCCGAGACCGCCCGGCTTGGCGGCGGGCGGCGCGACATCGTGCCGACCATTGCCGTTCGCGCCGTTGGATTGCTCCGGCTCGGCCACGGCTTCGGGCTGCGCCTCTGAGGTCTCCGCGGCGGGAGCCGGGTCCGTCGCGGCCGGTTCGGCCGGAGCGGCCTTGCCGGGGGCCTTCGGGCCGGGCCGCTTGAAGCCGGACTTCATGGCCAGTCCCTTGGCGGGCACGGTCGGCTTCGTCTCGGTCGGCTTCGTCTCGGTCGGCTGAGCGTCAGCCGGTTCCGCAGCCGCCTGGACCGCAGGTGCTTCTTCGGCGGCCGGGGCCTTGGCGCCGGGCGCCTTGGCCGCGCCCTTCATGGCGAGACCACCGCCGGGCGCTTTGGCGCCACCCTTCATGCCGAGACCCTTGACCGGCTTGGCCGCGGGGGCTTCGGCTGCCGGAGCCTCCGCCGCGGATTCGGCGGCGGGCGCCGCGGCCGGAGCCTTGGCGCCGGGCGCCTTCGCCGCGCCCTTCATCCCCAGACCACCGGGAGCTTTCGCCGGACCCTTCATGGCGAGACCCTTGACCGGAGCGGCGGGCGCCGAGGTGGCCTCTGCTTCCGCCGGTTCCGCTGCCGGAGCCTTCGCGCCGGGGGCCTTGGCCGCGCCCTTCATTCCTAGACCACCGGGCGCCTTGGCCGGGCCCTTCATGGCCAGACCGCCGCCGCCGGGAGCTTTCGCCGGGCCCTTCATGGCCAGACCGCCGCCGGTCGGCGCGGCCTTGGCCGGTGCGAGAGCCTCGGCGGCAGGGGCGGGTTCGGGCTCCGGCTCGGGTTCCGCCACGGGCGCCTTCGGCTCCTGGATGACGGTCAGGTTCTCGGTCAGGACCGCGGGCTCGACGCGGTCGATGGCGTCCAGCATCAGCTGCGCGACGTCCACGACCTCGACGCCTTCGCCCTCACCCTTCTCTTGGCGCGCGGTGACGCCGTCGTTGAGCATCACGCGGCAGAACGGGCAGCCGGTCGCGATCTTCCCAGGAGCGGAGCCTGCGGAGCGACCGGAAGGCGCGGCGAGGGTGCTCAATCCCTCGTCCACCCGGTCGATGTTGATGCGCTTGCCGAGCTGCTCTTCCATCCACATCCGCGCGCCACCGGCGCCACAGCACATGGACCGCTCGCCGTGCCGCGGCATCTCGACCAGGTTCGAGCCGGCCGCGGCCATCAGCTCACGCGGCGCGTTGTAGATCTTGTTGTGCCTGCCCAGGTAGCAGGGGTCGTGGTAGGTGACGTTCTGCGACACCGAGGCCACCGGGATCAGCTGCTTCTGGCGCACCAGCCGGTTGAGCAACTGGGTGTGGTGCACGACCTCGTAGCTGCCGCCGACCTGCGGGTACTCGTTGTTCAACGCGTTGAAGCAGTGCGCACAGGTGACGACGATCTTCTTCTTGCGGTCCTCGACGCCTTCGAACACCGAGTTCAGCAGCTCGATGTTCTGCTGCGCCAACTGCTGGAACAGGAACTCGTTGCCCGCGCGGCGAGCGGAGTCACCGGTGCAGGTCTCCTCCGCGCCGAGCACCATGAACTTCACGCCCGCGGTGGCGAGCAGTTCGGCGACCGCCTTGGTGGTCTTCTTGGCGCGGTCCTCGTAGGCGCCCGCGCAGCCGACCCAGAACAGGTACTCGTAGCCGTCGAAGCTGTCGGCGTCCCGACCGAAGACCGGGATCTGGAAATCGAGCTCGTTGATCCAGTTGAGCCGGTCCTTGGCGTTCTGGCCCCAGGGGTTGCCCTTGTTCTCCAGGTTCTTGAACAGGCCGGCGAGCTCGGAGGGGAACTCCGACTCGATCAGCACCTGGTAGCGGCGCATGTCGATGATGTGGTCGACGTGCTCGATGTCCACCGGGCACTGCTCGACGCACGCGCCACAGGTGGTGCAGCTCCACAGCACCTCGGGATCGATGATGCCGTTGACCTCGGCGCCGCCGACCAGCGGCCGCTCGGCCTCTGCTTTGGCGGACTCGGCGATCTTGGCCAGCGCGGCCTCGTTCGGGTTGCCCTCGGCGTCGACCAAGCCGACCTCGTCGCCGCCCATGTCCTTGCGGCCGCCGGCCAGCAGGTAGGGGGCCTTGGCGTAGCCGTGGTCGCGCAGCGACATGATCAGCAGCTTCGGTGACAGCGGCTTACCGGTGTTCCAGGCGGGGCACTGCGACTGGCAGCGACCGCACTCGGTGCAGGTGGTGAAGTCCAGCCAGCCCTTCCAGGTGAAGTCCTCGATCCGGCCCGCACCGAAGGTGTCGGTGTCCGGGTCGGCGGTCTCCATGTCGACCGGCTTGCCCTTCGACATCATCGGCCGGGCCGCGCCCAGCGCGACGCCGCCGTCTTCCTCACGCTTGAAGTAGATGTTCGGGAACGCCGAGAAGCGGTGCCAGGCCACGCCCCAGGTGACGTTGCGGCCGACGAAGTACAGGAACGCCATGCCGGACATGAGCTTCACGAAGGCGAACAGCGCGACCATCGTGGTGTTGGCGGGCAGTAGCTTGGCGATCTGCATGGTGAAGAAGTCGGTGGCCGGGTTCGCGTGGCCGTAGGCGGCGATCTTGCCCGCCTTCACGAAGATCATGCCGAGGCCCTCGAGCAGCACGATCGCCTCGATGACGTAGGCGGGCGCGAACTTGGAGCCGCTGAACCGGGACAGCCGCTCCGGCAACCGCGGATGGTTCAGCTGCCGCAGGACGATCAGCGCGAGGATGCCGACCACGGTGCCGATGCCCAGGATCTCGTCCCACAGGTGGTAGATCGCCGTGTCGCCGATCAGCGGCCAGTGGAACGCCGGATCGAACGTCTGCCCGTATGCCTCGAACCACAGCATGGCGCCGCCGAGGAAGCCGATCATCACCAGCCAGTGCGCCCAGCCGACGGTGCGGAATTTGTTCATGCGCGTGTGCGCGAGGAACTCCACGAGCATCTGCTTGAAGCGCGGGAAGAAGGGCCGCCAGCGGTCCGGCGCGGGCTGTCCGATCATGATGGCGCGCGCGATATTGCGGACGCCGCCGATGAACGACGCCCAACACAGAAGGCTGAGCGCCGCCCCAATCGTGCCCAGCGTCACTGTCAGGGCATTCATGTCGCGACCTTTCTTTAGAGGCACCCCGGGCGCGGCTGCTTCCGCTACCGCCTCGGTTCGCTCGTATCCTAACTGCAGGTAAGTTACCCGCCAGTAACAACCATGTCCATCGTACGATCAGCTTTTGGGCTATAGCCCCATATGCTGGGGCTTGACCCTCTATTTACCTGTGATCAATCTCACAGTAATTCGCACTGATCCCGCTGGTGGGTGGCCGATCACCACCGTAAACGTCCAAGCATTCCGTCCAGTCGGTAAGGATCGGCTTAGTCCCCATGGCTGATAAGGGATCTCGCTTAAAACGCGGCGTTCTATTAGGCTCACGACGTTCTGATGACTGCGACCGTCTTCACACTGCTCGGGGAGGATCCGGTGCCGACCACCCGGATTTGCTGGATAGAGCTCTCGCGTGCTGAAGACCAGCGGTTACGTACGACCTGATGATGGATTGGAAACTGAATGAAATTCCGCAGAACCACCGCGGCGGCCGCGATGGTCATCAGTGCGATGACCATCGGATCGGCGACCGCCCACGCCGACGCCGAACCGGCCGCCGACCCCATCCGGTACTCGGTCAAGCTGGTGGAGAAGACCGTCGTGACGACGCTCAAGGGGGGCACGTTCGAACTGGCGAAGTCCTCCGAGGACGTCAAGGAAGACGACGTCTACAAGATCAAGGACTCGCAGGGCAACGAGGTGCTCACGTTGCCGATCGCCTTCAAGGTCGCCGACACCGTTGTCCCGGTGAAGCCGGTCGTGAAGGAAGACAGCACCGTTTTGGAGCTGACTCCTGAGCAGGACGCCGTCCCGGCCGACAAGAAGACCGAGGCGAAGGCCAACACGGTGGTTCTCAAGTCGGTCGCGTCGCCGATCGAGAACCAGCGCGCGCAGAACGAGTTCGCCAGCCAGTTCGGCATCGCGACCGCTGTCGGTGGTTTCCTCGGCACTGCTGTCGGCGTTATCGCCGGCGGCTTGATCGGGACGGCGGTGGGCCTCGTCGAGTGCCTCACCATCGTCGGGTGCATCGCTGCGATCCCGACGATCGTCGCGTTCGCCGGTATCGGTGGCATCCTCGGCACCATCGCGGTGGGCGGTCCGGCTCTCGCGATCGCCGGAATGGACCTGCTGAACACGCTGCAGGCGCCGGATGGCACCACGAAGTGGGCTGACAAGCCGAAGTAAGCCTTCGGCCCGGCCCTTCTCGTCAGATCATCGGCGGCCCGCTCTCCTCGGAGGGCGGGCCGCTGGTCGTTCACCCGGCCAGATCCAGCAGGCCGCGCACGACGACCTCGCCCAGTTCCTCGCCCAGCCTGCCGAACGAGCGCTCCACCATCTCGAACGTCCCGTCCTCGCGGACGACCAGCACCGTGCTGGCTCTGGTGCCGTGCACGGTGTGCGCGACGAACCTCGCCGAGAGCGCCCGCTCCATCTCGTGCGGAACCCCGGTCCGCGGCAACAGCTCGTCGGGGGCTTCGGTGCGGTCGGCCAGCACGTCGAAATAGCGGTCCACCGCGCCGGGCTCGGTCCGCACGACCTCCCGCAGCTCCGTCACCCCGGCCCGCACTTTGGGCCAGATGGGCTGTGGCGCGGTCAGATTCGCTTCGCCCAGGGTCGGACCCGCGGACGTGACGAACGTGCCGTTGGAGAGGCCGTGGAAGCCCGGAGTCAACTCGCGTGGTTCGGCGGCGCTGCGATTGGAATGCCACCACAGCGTGCGCAGGTCGGAGACCACCAAGTTGTAGCCGTTGTAATCGTCGGGCGCGGCGGCGACGTCGAGGACGTACTTCTCCGGCCCGGGGAACTCGCCTGCCGGACCGCGATCGGAGGCCCCGCGCAGGAAGTTCATCAGCAGCGCGCCACGGGAGCGGGCGTCAGCGCGTTGATCGGCGGGATTGCGCACATTCGTGACCGCGGCGAAGCGATTGTCGCCGTGCGGGTGGGTACCCAGCCCCAGCCAGGTGCCGGGTGGCTCGCCCGCGGCACGGCCGACGGCCCCGGTATCGCGTCCGGCGAGCAGACCGGGCGCCTCCGGCCACCAGCGCATCGACTCGGTCGGCCGGGTGTAGAACTCTTCCCGGTTGGCCGCCACGATCAACCGGTACTCCGGATGCGCGCGCCAGCCGATCAACACCAAACACATGCCGACCAGCATGCCGGACCGGTACCGCCATGCATGCGGGGTTTCCCGCGCAGGGGGCCGCGTAAGGGCAGTGGAAAGCCCCTGAGACGGCGAAAAGGCCGACAGCGCAATGGCTGTCGGCCTTCTCGCGGTCCTGCGTCAGTTGGTGCGCACGCGCAGCCCCGGGTTGTCGGAGAGCACCACGTGCACCGGCTGCGCGAACAGCTGCGGCACATTACCGGTCAGGGCGCCGATCAGATTCGGGATCTCGCAGATCGGGTAGTCCGCCACCGACGACGCGCTGGAGATGCCGAGCGCCAGGCGGCCGGTGACGATCGGGCCGCCGCTGTCGCCGGGCAGCGCGCAGATGTTGGCCGAGAAGCTCTGAGTGAGCTCCCGGTCGCCGACCTGCACGGTCTGGTCGACGGCGTTGACCACGCCGCAACTGAAGCCGGTGCGCGCACCGGACTTGCACACCGGAGCGCCGACGACCGGAGTCGCCACGCCGTCGACCGCGATCGGAGCCGCGCCGGGCGCCCGCACGCCGTTGTTGGCGAAGCGGTCCTTGACCTGGTCGTTGACCCGGATGATCGAGTAGTCCTGCTCGCCGAGCACCGACTTCTGGAAGACGCCGAGCTGCGCGCCGAGGCGCTCGCCGTTCATCTCGTAGACGCCCGCGGCGTTGCCGCTGCCCGCGGACGGGATGTCGGGGTTGCAGTGGCCCGCGGTGATGTTCACCGTGTTGCCGTTGCGGTCGGTGCCGTTGAAGCCGAGCGAGCAGCGCAGCGAGCTGCGTCCCGCGACCGAGGCGTAGCCGTCGCCGCCCGCGAGGGGGCCGCGCGCCTCACCGGCGATCTCACCGGCCTGCAGGGTGCCCTGCTCGCCCGCCACCGGCGGGGCCATCACGATGACACGCGCCGGGTCGATGAAGTTCGGCATCGGCAGGCCCGCCTGGTCGACGCGCACCGCGATCGCGTTGTTCACGGTGTCCACCACCGCGCCGCGCACCAGCGAGCGCACCGCCTCGGGCTGGCCCTCCAGCCACCGCTCGAACGCGCTCTTCTCGCCACGCAGGGCCGCTTCGCTCTTGGCGACGTTGCGGACCTCGAAACCGGCCGACTCGGCGGACTTCTTCGCCTCGTCGGCGCCGGGGCCCTGGGCCAGCGCTACGACCGCCTTGCCCGCGTCGTCCAGCCAGGAGCCGGCGAACACGGACGGGTACTGCCGCTGAGCGGTGGTGGCGAACGCGGCCACCTGCTGCGCCAGCTCCGCGCGGTGCAGGTACTCGGCCGGGGAGATCTTCAGATCGCGGGTCACCGCGGCGACCAGTTCGGCGGGGAGGCCGGGAGCCTGGTCGGGTTCCGCCGTCGCCACTGCCGCCGTGGGCCCGAACAGCAGTATCGCCGCCGAGGCGGCGATCACTGTTTTTCGGATTCCGGTCTGTCGCGCAGCTGATCGGGGAGGACCTATACGTGGCAGGAGCATGAGCAGACTATATGGGGTTTGGCGCGGTATGCCTACTCAACTTGTGGTTCTCGACTCCCGCATAGCCGCACGACCGAGGATATGTGGATTGCCACATGTTTCGGGTTCGCGCTCAGCCCACGTTGGACCGGGTGCGCACGGCGATTCCGCTGCCGATCCCGCCGCCGGAGGAGGCGTCGACATCGGCCAGGATCGCCCGGATCGGGATGCCGAGCGAAGCGGTGCCGCCGTACTGCGCGAGGGCGATGTTGGCCTCGTTGCAGTTCGGCGCGTCCGCGGCGTTGGAACCGCTGGTGATGCCGAGCGCCAGCGTGCCGGACACGATCGCGCCGCCGCTGTCACCGCCGAGCGTGCAGGCCGAGCTGGCGAACCCGCGCACGGTCTTGCTCTCGCCCGCGGCGGTGTAGAGCTGGGTCTCCACCCGATCGGCCACGACGAAGCCGCAGGTGAAGGTGGACGACTGGCCGGACTTGCACACCGGGGCGCCGGTGATCGGGTCGGCGGTGCCGGTGATCGCCAGGGTGGTGCCGTTGGCGCCGCGCACCGAGGGCTGGTCCATGCCCGCCCGCACCGCGCGCTCGTTCAGCTTGATCACCGAGTAGTCCAGCGCGGACTGCCCGCCCAGCGAGGCGCGCACGAAGGTGCCCAACTCGGGGCTGGCCGGGATGTCCCGGACGTTGGGCAGGTAGACGGCGGCCTCCTGGTTGCCCTTGCCCAGATTCGGATCGCAGTGGCCCGCACTGATGTTCAGCGCGTTGCCGGACGCGTCGATGCTGTTGAACCCGAACGAGCACACGTCGACCGCGCGCAGCGACGAGTCGGCGAGCGGACCGGGAGCGCTGATGTAGGTGTCACCGCCCATCGGCCTGCGCTCGACCGGGCCGCCGCCGTTCGGCGACAGGATGACCTTGATGTTCGCCAGCAGGGTCGGCAGGTTGAGCATGTGGCCCGCGGGGGTGTTGGCGACGCTGAGCACCAGCTGGCTGTTCAGGAAGTCGATGGCCACGGAGTTGATCGCCTGCGAGATCTCCCGCGGCAGACCGGTGACCCACTGGTTGAGCTGCACCAGCGAGCCCTCCAGGCTGTCGGCCGACACCGGGGCGAGCCTGGTCTGGTAACCGTCGGCCGCGGCGATCTTGGCCGCGTCCAGCGAGGTGACCGCGACGACGGGCTTGCCGTCGGCGCCGATCCAGGCGCCCGCGTAGGAATCCGGCCGCTCCGAACGGAAGTCGCGCGCGTAGTCGCGCAGCTGCTGGGCCCGCGCGGCGCGGTCGAGGTATTCGGTCGGGGTCATCTTCAGATCCCGCGCGATGGCCTGCACCAGTTCCGGTGGCAGGTTGTCCGCGGCGAGTTGCGCGGGCGCGTCGGGAACCGCGGCGGCGGTCGTCGTGCCGAACAAGGGAGCCAGGAGAACGGTCGAAGCGATGGCGACAGCCTTGACCGCGGCGCGACGCGCCACCAACTTGCGCATGAAGTCCCTTCGTCGGCACGCACGTGCCAGCTAAATCCGTGGCAACGGGCAGAATCCGTTGGCACACAGTCTTCGTCCAGCAACAGACCGGTGCGGGAATTCATCCGACAACACGGTCAGCGCCAACACTCTAAGCCACAAACCCGGGAAGGACGCTACTAATCACCGACTACCCGGTATTCCCATTCCGGGGATGGTGGGGATCTGCGGTAGTTGCGGGAACGGGTACCCGGTGGTCGTGGTGCTGCGCACCGTCGAAGAACGGGTGGTGGTCGGCGGCGTCGTCGTGGTTGGC
>NZ_JABLTE010000042.1 GCF_013315795.1 Nocardia barduliensis | reverse complement strand
CCCCCACCCACCCCATCGGCCACCCACGTAACAGCACGCAACTTTGCCGATTCCCCCCGTTCTACCAGCGGATTTGTACCTTTCACCGAGCGTCCGCTAATGTTCTGTCTCGCACCACGGAGGCCGGAAACGAGCTCCGGGGAGGCAGAATGCGGATGTAGCGCAGCTGGTAGCGCATCACCTTGCCAAGGTGAGGGTCGCGGGTTCGAATCCCGTCATCCGCTCGAGAGGTAGGGCCAGGCAACATACGCCGTCCCCCTTCGCACGGTGGAGTGGCCGAGTGGTGAGGCAACGGCCTGCAAAGCCGTGCACACGGGTTCGATTCCCGTCTCCACCTCGCGCGATTAGCTCAGCGGGAGAGCGCTTCCCTGACACGGAAGAGGTCACTGGTTCAATCCCAGTATCGCGCACCACCGTAGTACCAGGTCAGAGGCACTTTCCGAGGAAACTCGGAAGGTGCCTTTCCTGCATTCGGCCTCGAACACACAGGCAGACGCAACCCGCACCACCTCCGTGAGACAGCATCACCGCCGGCCGCTGCGCGACCGATCCAAGAGCCGGGTTCACGCGTCGTGAACCGGCCGGAGCCTGACTTGGATAGCCGTGCGTTTGGACAGCGTGTACAGAGAGATGCCGATGGTCGCCACTTCCAGCGAGAGAACGTCTCCGACCTGCGGCCAGTCCTCGGGATTGCGGGGTAAGTGGAGTAAGTCCACAAAGTATCCGGCCGGGCGGTCGTCCGGCGACGGGAAGCTCTGGGTCGCCGAACGGATATCCACGAACAACCCTGTCCTACCCGGCCCCCAAGGCAGGGCAGCCACGGTCCCCGACACACGTGTCCCTACCGGAAGCGGACCGGTGTCGTAGCGGCTGAAGTGACGATGCCGCAGAGCCAGGCTCCATACCTGCTCGAACTCTGCCCTCGCAACATCCACGGCACCCTCCGGAGTACCAACAGGCCCTTCGGCCAGCACTCCGTAAACGGCTTCGTAGAACCGCACGCCCGACAATCCGTACATCTCGCGCACCCGAACAAGTTCGTCAGCCGACGCCGCAACGGACGCTCCACCGACCACACCGTCGATAACCGGGACAGGCACATCAGATACAGGTACGGGCAATGCAGCTACGAACACCGCTTGCCGCAGTACCCACCCGTCATCGCCCACCTCGAGCCAATACCACGCGTCCTCACCAGGAACGTGAAACCGGAACCAGCGCAGCACAAACCGAAGCTACATCATGTCGAAGCGAAGCATCGGCCGCCGTCAGTTCTACGACGAACACGGCAGGTGGGGCCGCCGACAATGGAACTTTCCGGTCGCGCCCGGGGAAGTGCCACATGCGCCGCTGCGCTGCCGGGATGATATGCCGAATCAAGCGTCCACCAGAGTTCCGTACCCCAGCGCGCGATCACGCGCCGCGGTCCGATGGCTGTATAGAGCAGCACTGTGCCAACACAATTCGGGGGATGCCCGGTCTGGAGTTGATCCGAGGAGGTAATGGCGGACGCCGGTTCCGATATCGGCGAACAATCGGCCATTCGAGGCCGGAACGGGAGGAGTGCCATGAGAGGCATCGCGCGCGAAGTCGCCGGCTTGGCCGTTGCCGTGGGCCTGGGCGCCGGCATCTCGCTGGTCGGTAGTGCTGCCGCCGGGGCAGCGCCAGTGGGGTGCGGCATCGACCGGACGCCCACGGCCGCGACGTCGCATTGTGCGGCTGGCGACGGTGTGCACCGGGCGGGTGTCCGGTGCGTCGGCATCATGCCGCTGATAGCGGGGCCTGTGGTGATTCCGGTTCCGGGGCAATGGTCGAGGCCGGGGCCGACGGTCACGCCGGGTATTCCGTCGACCGCGTCTTGCGCTTCCGGGCCGATGGAACTCGGCATCGCGGTCGACGCATGGGTCGATTGCGGCACGCCGCATCCGCAGTGGAGTCACTACATCGACTGGCGTCGCTGCTGAAGACGGTCACTGCTGGACGCGGCACGCCAGGACTCGGCGGCTCACGCGCGTAGCCGACGGGGCTGAGCGGGTCATCTGCGAGAACCCCACGGCCGAGGAGCCGGACGAGGCAATCGGTTGCCGCGGCCACACATTCGCCGGTCGAGGATACCTTCGAGCCGAAGCCGCTCGAACGCATCGGAACCTCCGGACCGGCGGCCGCGGTGCGGGCCGGGTGTCGGAGGGTGCGGATACGCTGTGGCGCACAGTGCCGGAGCCGAGTCAGGGGGTTGTCGCGTGACGATCAGCGCGGAGGTAGCGCAGGGAGCGGCGCCGGATGACGACGATCCCGAATCGCTCGATCTGCGCGACGACATCTCGTTCGAGCTCGAAGAGGTCAACGAGGTGATCGGCGAGTTGATCGCGCTGCGCGCCGACCAGAAGGCCAAGGACGGCGACCTGCTGACGGCGCGGCTCGGTGTCGGTGGCGAGAAGCCCGAAACGCTGGCTCACATCGGCGCCCGCTACGACCTCTCCCGCGACCGGGTGCGGCAACTGCACACCAAAGCGGTCGGGCAGATGATCCGGGCGGCGCAGCTGTCCGGGCATCGCGCCGCCGCGGTACTGTCCGCCCGCTATCCGCTCGACGCAAGAGACCGGCAGCTGGTGCGCGCGCTGCTGGTGGAGACCTACGCGACCGACACCGACATCGCCGCGACCGAGCTGTCGTACCTGAAGCTGCGGCTGGCCGGGCATCCGGCCGAGGACGCCAAGCGGATCGCCGGGTTCGTCGCCCAGCGCATCGCGGCCTGGCAGAAGAAGACCAACCGGCGCTTGGCGAAACTGCACGACGCCGAGCCGCGTGCGACGAGTCAGCTGAATCCCTGGTTGGGGCAGGTGGACTGGCCCGGCACCGGCGCCGCCGCCCCGGTGCCCGCCGCCTCCGCGCGCACCGTGGACAGCGACGACGACGGCCGTGGCCGCTTCTACCTGGACAAGGTCGGTCGTGACGTGCCGTTCGACTCCGGTTTGGAAGCCAGGCTGCTGTGGATTCTCAATGCCAGCGACCGGGTCGAGACCTTCCAGGAGCACCCCGCTGCCGTCAGCTACGACCTCGACGGCGCGCGGCGGGCGCACTATCCGAGCATCGTCGCCCGGCTCACCGACGGCCGCACCGTGCTGATCGACGTCGCGCCACTAGGCCACGTCGGCTTCCACGTCAACCGGGTGAAAGCGGCCGCGGGCCGAGCCCACGCGCACACCAACGGCTGGGGGTGGCTGGTCTGGACCGGCAGCCGCATCGGCGTTCCGGAGCTGCTCGAACGCCCGGTCGACCCCACGAGCGAGCAGGCGCTGCGCGACCTCGTCGCGCGCGGCCCGGTGCACTGGGCCGCGCTTCGCGAGGTGCGCGCGAGGACCGGTCTGGAACTGCTGGACTTCCTCGCGCTGGTGCTGCGCCACGAATGGCGATGGGACCGAGCGCCGTTCCGGCTCAGCGCACCACCATCGCCGCCGCCAGGAACGTGACGATCAGCAGCATCGCGCAGATGGTGATCAGCTGCCAGCGGCCGATGGTCACCTCGAGATTGGCGATCGTATTGCGCAAGGCCTTGTCCAGCCGATCGTGGTCGGCGATCGTGCGCTGAGCGGCGGCGAGGGCGTCGGCCTTCTCCTGCACCGCCAGTTCCGCGCGTTCCAGGCGCGTGGTGAGCTTCAGCAGGTGTTTCTGCTTGTCCCGCAACGACTTTCGCGTCACCGCCAGCGACGTGCGCTGGTTGACCAGTTCCTGACGCTGCCGGGCGATGACCGTGGCCTGCGTCTTCGTGTGGTACTCCCAATCGGTCACGGTGGCCCAGCCTCCTGTCCTCTCGTCCCGATAACCCCAGACGTACTCGCCGCGTACCCAGCCCGCGATGAACTCGCGCACTTCGACCGGCTCGCGCCGCGGCGCAGCCATCGCGTGCGCGGTGTCCAGCACGCCGGTGACCGCGCGGTAGTCACAGGCGGCCGGGGCGAAGTCCGCGATGCCCAGCGCGTGCAGATACGGCACCCAGTATCCGGGTGGGCACAACCACAGGACGTCCGTGCAGCCCGCGGCGCGCAGCCGCTCGGTGTGTTCCTGGGCGAGCCCGCGCTCCAGCGGGCCGCTGCGCACCTCGATCGCGTACACCCGGTCGCCCTTGCGCCAGTACACGTCAACCGGCAGTGTGCCGATGCGTCGATCCACTTCGGCTTCATCGGCCCCATAGGCCAGCAGCCTGCCGCACAACCAGTACTTCAACCGCCGCATATCCCACTGCGCGGCGGCACACTCCGGGCACCCGCAGGCGTACCCGGCCTTGGCACCACGGGTGCGGCCGGAAGCCTCCCCGATACCCAGCTCGGCGAGCATCGCTCGGCGCCCGCAGGCGATTTCCGCCCGCTGCTTCGTTCTCACGCGACCACTCCCCTGCACATACCACCGCAGGCCCGGCGACCTACGCCATAGATCAAGAGTGCGTCAGACTCGGCTACCTCGCCAGCCCGCCTCACCCCGCGCTCGGGTGTGCCACGCGCGAGACCGATCACCGGTGTCGGCGTCGTTCTCTGCGGCACAAGGACTTTCATCATGCCACGGGGCGGCGCCGGACACTTTGGGATCCTTGCATTGACAGTTGCCGCCATCCCGCGACGCGCCCGGCCACAGCGCGGGCGGCGAAATCACGGCGATCCGAGGCCGGAGTCGCGGACGACGCGGATCGGCCGGATAATGACGGATCAGATGCGTCGGCGTTGTTTCCGGACAAACCGGGTCGCCGCGTAATCCGCCTGCGTGGGGGTAATTCCGGGGGCCTAGGCTGCTTCGATCAGGTCAAGGATCGGTGCGGCGCCGCCGATTCTTCGCGAGCCGCGGATGTCCAACTGGGCGGATAGAATCGTCCGGCCGAGTGCGAGCTGGGCCGATACGGGGAAGTGGGTATTGGATGGAGCACGGTCAGCAGACCGGCGAGTCGATCGGCGCGATGTTGTCTGGTATCGCATCGGCTCTCCGAGAGGTCAGCGAGAAGCTGGACGCGGTGGCAGCCCGTATCGATGGCGCACAGGTCGTGGCGAGCGAGCCGACGGTGGAGGGGCGGCTGGCCGAGCTCGAGGCGTGGGCTTTCCGTGCCGGACAGGATATTTCGGGGCTCGACTCCCGGGTGGAGAGCCTGGAATCCGGCGAAGGGCCTGCGCCGGAGGCGCAGCAGCCACCGCGTCCGGCCGTCCCGCTGCCTCGGGCCGCGGGACGGTCGAACGCGCACCGGCAGGAGCGCGTCGGCGCCGAGCCCTCGGGCACCAGCGATACCCGTGAACCGGCGGCTTCCCGCAACGGCGTACGACCGCACAGCACCCCGCGCGAGCCGGTGCACGCGGCGGCCGAATCGAATACCGCCGCCCAGACCGGTTTCACGCCGCCACGCGAGCCTGCGGCTACCACGCTGGAGCCGAACGTCACAGCCGGGCAGAGCTTCACCGCACCGCGCGATCCCGCGTCGAACTTCACCGCCCCTCCGTCACGTGAGCCCGTGCCGACTTTCACCACACCGACGCCGCGGGAACCCGGATCGCCCTTCACCTCCCCGCCACGTGATCCGGGCGCCGGGCAGCAGGAGACGTTCACGTCGGCACGCGAACCCGCCCCTACCTCGTACTCCCCCGGCGAGAATGCCGCGTACGAAAGTATCGTCGCGTCGGCGACGAGCACGAATCACAGCAGCTCGGCGAGCGGCACGACGCCGGACGCACCCGGCACGGGTCTCACCGGAGCGCATCGCGCCAGCGAGGAAGACCGCACGCCGGTCGAGAACACGCACGTGGACAAGCTGCAGGCCATGCTCGACGAGCTCAAGCGCACAGCGGCGGCCCCGCTGGGCCGCTCCGACCTCTTCGGATCGCCGGGCGACTCGGCCCCGAACGGCTATCAGTCCGAGCGCACGGAGGCGCAGCGCAGACCTGCCGACTACCGGCTATCCAGCCCGCCGCCGGTGTCCTGAACGACTTTGACGCGCCGCCGTTTCGGCGGAGCCGCCGCGGCCGAACGCAGCAGAATCTCTTGGACGAGATCGCGCAGCCAGCGATGCCCCCCGTCGGCGGTGTTGCGCGGATGCCACGCCATACCGATGGCGAGTTCGGGCAACGGCAGCGGTATTTCGAACGCGCCCAATCCGATCGCGGGCAGTGTGGCGGCGCTCAGCATCGCGGGCGCCGGACAGACCAGGTCGCTGCCGCGCACCGCGAACAGCGCGCTGGTCAAGGTCGGCACGGTGGCCACCACCCGCCGGGTGCGGCCGTGTAACGCGAGACGGTCATCGATCGGGCCGTGCGAGCGGCCGTTGCGCGAGATACTCAGATGCGGCGCCGCGGCGTACGCGGCCACGGTGACACGATCGGTGACCAAGGGATGGTCGGCGGCGGCCACGCCGATCACGCGGTCGGTGAGCACCCGGCGCACCGTGGTCTCCGGGTCGGTGTGGTCGATCACACCGACCTCGAGGTCGACGCGTCCGTCGCGCAGCGCGGCGGTGCCTTCCAGTGTGTCCGGCAGGAAGCGCAGCGTCACACCCGGCGCCTGCGCCCGCACCGCGGACAGCAGGGGCCCGGCCAGTTCGGTGAGCACCATGTCGCCCGCCTGCACCGCGAACGTCCGGCGCAGTGCCGCCGGGTCGAGCTCGTTGCGCGGCGTCAACAGGGCGCGTCCCTGCTCGACCAGCGTGCTGACCTCATAACGCAATTCCAGTGCCCGTGGTGTCGGCACCAAATTGCGTCCCGCGCGTACGAGCAAAGGGTCCCCGAGCACGCTGCGCAACTTGGCCAGTGTCCGGCTCATCGCGGGCGGAGAGGTGTGTAGGCGCTGCGCGGCCAGGGTGACACTGTTGGTGTCCAGCAGTGCGTCCAGGGCCACGAGGAGATTCATGTCCAGCGCTTCCACCCTTGGATTATCGCCAACGTAACCAGCGACTTCCGGTATTGCGCGGCCGATAACCCAGGGCGAGTTCCACCGGAGCGGCGAGGCCCGGGAGGACTCGCGGAAGCAGTTCGCGACAGACCGGGGCAACGCTTCGTGCGGCGTACCGCCCCGAGCGCCCGTCAGCCCTCTGACCTTCCGATATCCAGGTACCGGGTGATCACGGACCCGGGTGGCCGTCCGGCGGCGACGCCCGCGACGACACGCGAAGCCGGAACACTCGCTCCGTTATCGGGCTACCTTCCCCCGACCGCCAGCTAGCGCGAGGCGGGTTCGGCAGTCGATGCAAATGTGCACAGCACTGCCGGAATCGACCGCTGGAGGGATACCGGCCCTGCGGATCGGACAACCTCGCTGGGTGCGCCGCCGGACGACGGACCCGCAGCGACTCAGCGGCTGACCCGCCCGCTGCCGCCGTCGTACGGAAGCAGTTCCGCTTCGATCGGGACGGCCGGTGGCGCGACCGGCTGTCCACCGGGCTTGCGACGGGTGGCCAGCCCCCGGTAGGACTCCGGCTTCACCCGGCGGAACACCTGTGCCGCGCGGGTGCGCAGCGGCAGCCGGAACTTCAGGTCGGCGAGCATCTCGTCGACGTTCTGGATGGAGAAGGGGGTGACGGCGGTGCCGCGCGCGTGGCGGCCGTGCGTGCGCTCCTCCATCCAGCGCAGCCGGGCGTCGATCTGCTCGGCGAGTTGCTCGGTGGGCGGCAGATCGATCCTGCCGGTGAGCAGCGCGGCGGTCCAGTGCGCGGCGACCTCGGCGTTCAGTGTGCTGATCACCGAGGAGTTGTAACCGGCGAAGGTCAGGTTCGGGACCTCCAGCGGCAGGATCTGGCGGTGCAGGCGGAAGTTGCCGTGCTCGTCGGTCAGCCTGCGCTGGACATACGGCGTGAGGAAGGGCACGCGCTGCTGGAAGCCGGTCGCGCACACCACCACGTCGGCCTGCAGCACCTGCCCGTCGGACAGCCGGACCCCGGGCGCGGCCTTCGGGCCGCCGCCCAGCTCGGTGATCGTGGTGTCCCGGTGCACCGTGATGCGCCCGTTGGCCACCTGCTCGTAGAAGCCTTCGCTGGTGAGGCTGACGGTGCTCTCGGCGATCTCCTCGAACCGCCCGGGGGGCACCAGACCGAGTTCGCGCAGGTGGGAATGCTTGGTAACCAGTTCCTGAAGCAGATCGAAGTTGCTGATCCGTACCGATTCGCCCGGGCCGTCCAGGAACCGATCCATCCAGCGCGGCCGTAGGTAGTGGAAGTGCGCCTCGCCGAAACGGGTGAGCATCAGCCGTTCGTAGTCGATCACTCGCGCCAGCTTGCGCGGCATCTTCCAGAACAGCCGCCGGGCCACCACCGAGGTGGACGCCGCGACCTCGCTCACCGCGGTGGCGATGTCGCAGGCGGACTTGCCGTAGCCGACCACGACCACGGACTTGCCGCGCACCGATTCCAGATCGGTGAACTGCGAGGAGTGATACAGCTGCCCACCGGCCGCGCGGAACCAGTCGGCGCCGTGATAGTCCGGCATCGCCGGGTCGCTGAACACCCCGTTGGCGATCACCAGGTGATCGCACGACGCCCGGTGCACACCGCTTTCGTCGCGAATTTCGAGCAACCAGCCGCTGTCCACCGGATCGGCGGCGATCACCTCGGTGCGCAGTCGCAGATGCTCGGTCAGCCCGAAGTGCTCGGCGTAGGCGGCCAGGTAGGACTGCATGTGCTGTCCGTCGAGGACGCGCGGGTAGTCCGCGGGCATCGGGAAGTCGGAGAAGTGATATGTGGCCTTGGAATTCTGCGTTTGCAGTCCCGGGTATCGCCGCGTCGCACTCCACACGCCACCGACATCGGGTGTGCGGTCGAACACCTCGACCGGGAAACCCTCCTGTTTCAGCACTTTCGCGCAGGCGAGACCTGCGATACCCGCACCGACGATCCCGATGCGGCTTCCGCTTGTCATGCGCAGGAGATTACGTCCCCAGCGGCGCGCAGCAAAGTCGGTCGACCGAATCCGCTCGTCGACGGACCGCTGGCGCACGCACCGCAACAACGGGAAGCTCGTGCAGACCGCGGATCAGAATGCTCTCGCGCGACCGCAGGTCCGCCTCGTCCACGGCGGGCCGCAGCAGCGGATAGCGCCGCACCAGGCTGGTCAGTGCCACGCGAGCCTCCAGCCTGGCCAGTCCGGCGCGAGCAGCACCGGTGCGGCTCCCACCAGGTGGCGAACGCGGCCGTCGCGCTCGCCTACCGCGAACGGGCGGGTGCGGGCTCGCGCGGGTGAGCCGGTGCCGTCCGGCCGGTGCCTCCGCCGTCGTGGTCGACTCGGAGTGGCGATCAGGGGCGGTGGGGACCTTGCAGCGGATGGGCGCGGAAGAAGTCCCACATGATCCGGTTGGCGCTGATCGACATGGTGGTGGTGCCGACCAGCGGCACGGGCGAGGCGACGGATGGATTGCCGGGCCACGTGTGCCCGCCCTCGACGATCGAGTAGAGCTCGACGGCGGCCCCGGGCGGGCACGGGTAACTCGCCAGAGTCACGTCGGCGGCGATCTGCCGCTGGGCGGGATCGGCTCCGCAACCGTTCCGGCGTGCCCACGCCGCCGCCTGTGCCGGAATGGTCTCCGGTCCCGGACCGTCGATCACCGGGCGGCCCGTCCCGGCGTCAGGTTCTACGACCGAGCCGGAGCCGTCGGGCTTCGGCAGAAACCTGGCGTTCGGGCCGATGCCGCCGGTGTAGGCGACGATCGGGTCCGCGGTGCCGTGGAAGGCGACCACGGGCACCGGACGTTCGGGACGGCACCACGCGAAGTCCTGCAGACCGGCCACCGGAGCGATCGCCGCGATCCGATCGGAGAGCTGACATGCCAGCGAGGACGTGGTGAAGGCGCCCATCGACAGACCGGTGACGAAGATCCGGCGCTCGTCGACGCACAGCGACGATTGGACGTGCGACATCAGTTCGGACAGATAGGCGACGTCGCCGCTGGCCTCGCCGAAATCCCAGCGTGGCAGGCCCGGTTGCGCCAGCTGCGGCGTGATCGTCACGAATCCCTCTGCGGCGCCCAGCAGACTGATGCCGCTGCTGACGTGCTCGAGGGCGGCGGGCTCGAGATAACCGTGCAGATCGAACACGACGGGCGCCGGACGGCCCTGGTCGATGCCGGGCACGTCCTGGATGTAGCTGCCGGACCTGTCGCCCGCGGTGAAACTCAACGTCGAGCGTCCCGGTGCGACGGTGGGCGCGGCACAACCCGCGGAGGCTACTGGATCGGGAGACGGGACCCCCTCGTCGGAGCGTGCCGCACCGGGGCCCGCGGTGAGGACCGCTCCTATGGCGACGGCGGTTGTGACGACCGCGCAGGCGCGGCGGAAGGGCAGGCTGGTCCGCTGCGGTAGGCCGCGCACGCGACCGACCCGGTGGCTGGGCTCTGCTGCCCCGAAAGCCATATTCTTGAGCATGAGAAGCATATTCGCACCGATGTTCCGGAAACGGTCTCGCTTCGCGGTTTCCAGCAAGGCTCGGGAGAAATCACGACACCGGAGGGACGTCGGCTGCGCAGGTCCCTGAAAATATAGCTTCCACATTTGGAAGTGACATTCCCCCTAGGGAATATGCTCTGATGGACGTATGAGCAACCTCCCAGTCATCGTCGACCGGGCCGGGCTGTGGGACGCCGAAGCCCTCAGCGACGTCGCGGCTGCGACGTTTCCGCTCGCGTGTCCGCCGGGGGCGACGCCCGACGACATCGAGATCTTCGTCAGCGACGTGCTGTCCGGGGAACGCTTCGGCGAGTATCTGAGCGATCCGGCCCGGATCGTGCTCAAGGCCCTCGCGGACGACGACATCGTCGGCTACGCGATGCTGGTCGCGGGCGACCCCGCCGACCCGGCGGTGGCCGAATCGGTCGGGCTGCACCCGGCGGTGGAGATCAGCAAGATGTACGTGCTGCCCGGCCATCACGGCACCGGGGTGTCCACCGCGCTGATGCTGGCCGCGTTGGACTGGGCGCGCGCGGAGGGATATCCGGGCGTCTGGCTGGGCGTCAACCAGGAGAACGTCCGCGCCCAGCGCTTCTACGCCAAACACGGTTTCGCCGAGGTGGGCACCAAGACATTCACCGTCGGCACCCAGCGGCACCACGACTACGTGCTGCGCCTGGTCTTCTAGGCCGTCCTCACCGCACGAAATCGACGAGCGCGGTGTGGAACTCGGGCCCGACCACCGCCATCAGATGATCACCCGGCACCACGGCGAGTGTGCCGTTCGGCAAGGCCGCGGCCAGCCGCTCGGGCTCGGCGGCGAACGGGTCGTCGGCGCCGGCCAGCACCAGGGCGGGCACCGTGATGTCCGCCAGGGTCTCGATGGGACGGTCGTCGAGACCGGTCGCCACCGCGTGGATGGCGGCCACGTCGGCCCGCACCGCGTCGGCCAGCACCCGGAACATCTTCGCGGTCGGGGACGCGCCCGCGCCGTCCCCGGTCATCGCGGCCTGGAGATCGGGCAGATCGATCACCCGGCGGTCGACGCCCCCGCAGTCCAGCACACCCGACCCGATGCCGCCGACGACCAGGCGCCGCACCCGCGGGTCGGTGGCGGCAACCAGCAGCGAGATCACCCCGCCCATCGAGTACCCGACCTGCACGACCTCCTCGAAGCCGAGTTCGTCGTAGAGCGCGCGCACGTCCTTCGCCATGGCTTCCCACGAGTAGCGGTGCGCCTCGTGCGGCTTGTCGGAACGACCGTGGCCGCGCGCGTCCAGCGACACCACGGTGCGCCCGGCGGACTGCAAGGCGCCGACCACACCGGTGCTCATCCAGTTCGCGTTGGTGTCGGCGACCACACCGTGCTGCAGAACGACCGGAACGCCCGAGCCCTCCCAAACCCGGTAATTGAGTTCCAGGCCGTCCCATGTCTCAAACTTCGTCATGCCGGGATCGTAGTGGACGACACCGCGGCGGGCAGCCGAAGTGGACGCTCGGCCGAGAGCCGCGCTCAGCTCAGCAAACGCGCTCGCAAGGCGGCGACCTGGCGGTCGTCGAGTCGCAGACCATCCCGGACATATGCCGCGAAATCGCCATGGGTCCGATTCACCTGGTCGAAGGCCGCGTCCAGCCAGGACTGCTGCACACCGTTCAGCGGATCGTCCGCACGCGCGTTGCGATACCGGTTGGACAGCAGGTAGTCCTCGGTGACCGTGGCCCGGTCGACACCGAGCAGAGTGAGCAGCACGGCCGCCGCCCAGCCGGTACGGTCCTTGCCCGCGGTGCAGTGGAACAGCACCGCCCCGTCGGCGCCGATGATGTCGCGCAGCACGGAGGCGAATGCCTCGTTCGCGCCCGGCGCGGTGATGAACGCGCGATACAGTCCGTCGCCGCCGGTGAGCGTGGTGGCGACGACTTCCGGCGGCGCATGGCCGATGACGTCGTCCCAGTGCGCGATCGCGCCCGCGGGCACCCGGTCCGGCCCGAGCGCACGCTCGTAGGCCGTCCGCAGGTCGTGGACCGAGCGCACGCGGCGCTCGGTCAGCGCGGCCAGATCCGCGGCGGTCGCGTTGTTCAACTGTCCGGTCCGGTACACCAGGCCGGTGCGCACGATCCTGCCGTCGCCCGTGCGGTATCCGCCGACGTCGCGGGCGTTCTGCACGCCATGCAAACCCAGCGCGGGATCGGCGACGACGGGCGCCGCGGGCGGATCGGCGAGCGCGGTGCCGGCGACCGGCCCGAAGGCGATCGCCAGACCCGTCGCCATGGCGACCGGGGCGCGGAAACGAGGGGTCATACGGCTCTCCGTTTCTTCGGATCTGCGGTGCGTGCGGTCTCGCTGCTGGGCGAACCGCCGAGATCGACTCGCGCTAGGCCGAGACTTCGAACCGCGACAGCGCGAGCAAGCGCGAGATGGCGCGCAGATACTTCTTGCGATAACCGCCCTCGAGCATCTCGGCCGAGAAGATCTCGTCGAGTTTCGCGCCCGACACCGTCACCGGGACGCTCGCGTCGTAGAGCCGGTCGGCCAGCACCACGATGCGCAGCGCCACGGCCTGATCGGTGACCGGGTGCACGTTCGAGACGAACACCGACGACACGCCGGAGATCAGCGCGCCGTACTTCGACGGATGCAGGGTGCTCAGGTGCTTCAGCAGCGCGTCGAACTCGTCGAGGGTGGAACCCGGTGTGCCCGCCGCCCGTTCGGCCAGCACCTCCGGCGCGGTGGGCTCCGGCGCGGGCGGCAGGTCGCGGTGCCGGTAGTCCGGCCCGTCCACCCGCACCGCCTCGAAGATCGCGCCCAGCTTCTTGATCTCGCGCAGGAAATCCTGTGCGGCGAAGCGTCCTTCGCCGAGCTGGCCGGGCAAGGTGTTGGACGTGGCGGCGATCGAGACACCGGCCACGGACAGTTCGGTCAGCAGCCGGGAGACCAGCATCGTGTCGCCCGGATCGTCGAGCTCGAACTCATCGATGCACAGCACGCTGTTGGCCGAGAGCCGCTCCAGGGCGTTGGCGAAGCCGAGCGCGCCCACCAGGTTGGTCAGCTCACCGAACGTGCCGAACGACTTGGGCGCGGGCGAACTGTGGAAGATCGAGGCCAGCAGGTGGGTCTTACCGACGCCGAACCCGCCGTCCAGATACAGGCCGGCGCCGTCGACCTGCTTCTTCTTGCCGAAGATGTTCTTCTTGCGCGCCGCCTTGCTGATCTTGGCGACCTGACCGGCGAACTCCTCGGCCTTGCGCACCGCGGCCGCCTGGCTCGGTTCCTTCGGGTCGGGGATGTAGGAGGCGAAGCTCACCTCGTCGAACATGGGCGGAGGCACCATCTGGGCGACGAGCTGATCGGCCGGGACCTCCGGGTGACGATCGACGAGGCGTTCTTGCATGGACGAAGCCTAGAGACGTGGTGTGATCTGGTCTCATGCAGCGTAGCCACAATGCGATCCAGCTCACAGGACTCAGCCCGGACGACCTCGCGCAGTTGTACGCGTTCCCCACCGGACGCGACCAGCCCTGGGTGCGCGCCAATTTCGTCTCCAGCATCGACGGCGCCGCCACCAGCGGGAACCTGACCGAAGGGCTGGGCACCCCGGCCGACCGCACGGTGTTCATGCTGCTGCGCGAATTGGCGGAGGTGATCGTGGTCGGCGCGGGCACCGTGCGCGCGGAGAACTACGGCGGGGCGCGCACCGACTCGGCGCGCAGGCGTGCGTTCCACGAGCGCGGCATCGGCGGGCATCCCGACGGCGCGCCGCCGCCGATCGCGGTGGTCACCGCGAGCGCGGCGATCGACCCCGCCGCGCGCCTGCTCACCGACACCCGGGTGCCGCCGTTGATCATCACGACCGCCACCGCGCCCGCCGACCGCAAGCAGCGACTGGCGGACGCGGGCGCCGAGGTGATCGAAGCCGGTGACATCGCGGTGACACCCAGCGGCCTGCTGCGCGTGCTCGCCGAGCGCGGCCTGCTGCGCGTGCTGACCGAGGGCGGCCCGCACCTGTTCGGCGAACTGCTCGAGGCCGACGTGGTGGACGAACTCTGCCTGACCACCGCGCCGCTGCTGGTCGGCGGCGCCGCGCGGCGAATCTCGCTGTCGGCGCACGAGTTCCGGGTCCGCATGGTCCGCGCGCACGTCCTGCTGGACGACGACGGCACGATGCTCACCCGGTGGGCCCGTCGATGAAAGAACCGCCCGAACCTGGCAGGCTGTAGCAATGCGCTGGACTCGGGCCGCCGTGCTTGCCGCCACCCTCTCGATCGTGACCGCCGGTTGCGGCGCGGGACCGTCGGATCGTCCCGGCGTCGCGGTGCAGCGCCCGCCCGTGGCGGGCACCGCGCCGACCTCCGCCGCGCCCGCCGCACCGCCGAACGCCGAGCTGCCCAAGACCGACCTCAGCTGGCGGGAGTGCACGCAGTCGACCCTGGACCAGCTCGGGCTCGGCCCCGCCCCCGCCGGAGTGGTGCTCGACTGCGCGGAGTACTCGACCCCGATCGATTCGACGGGCGCCGTGCTGGGCAACTTCCGCGCCGGTGCGATGCGGGCCCGGCTGCCGCAGACACCGACCGATGTGCCGCCGCTGGTGCTCACCTCCGGTTCGGATCGTTCGTCGTCGGCGACCCTGGCCGGATTGGCCGCGGGCCCGGCGTCGGCGCTGCTGGCCGCCCGCCCCATCGTCGCGGTGGACCGGCGCGGCATCGGCACCTCGCAGCCGATCGACTGCCTGCCGCAGGAGATCCGCCGCGGCTTGGCCGACAACGCGCAATCCGGATCGGAGGCGGGCGACCAGGTGGCGCGGATGGTCAAGTTGAGCCAGGACGGCACCATCGCCTGCCGCGACTTCCTGCAGCCCTACGAGGGCACCTTCGACGCGCCGCACGCCGCCGACGACATCGAGCAGTTGCGCAGGCAGTGGCAGGTGGAGCACATCACGCTGCTGGGCACGGGCAACGGCGCGAAGGTCGCGCTCAGTTACGCCCGCAGATACGGCGACCACCTCGCCCGGTTGGTGCTCGACTCCCCCGAGCCGGTCGGCACGGACGCCGTGACCCGCACCGAGCAGTCCGTGCAGGGCGCCGAGGCGGCGCTGACGGCGTTCGCCCAGCGCTGTGTCGGCCTCGGCTGCTCGCTCGGCCCCGACCCCCGCGCCGCGGTCACCGAGCTGGTGAACCGGGCCGGGACCGGCGGGCTCGGCGACATCTCGGCGAACGCGTTGCTCACCGCGCTGTCGGGCTTCCTCGGCAGCCCGCGGGGCGACCAGGTCACCCGGGTCGCCGAACTGTCCGACGCGCTCGCCGCGGCGGGACGCGGCGACCGCGGGCCGCTGAGCAACCTGATCGCGCGCGAAGCCGCGGCCACCGAGAACGACGGCCAGTTCGTCAACCGGTGCACCGACACGCAGCGGCCGCCCACGCCGGACAAGGCCACCGAACTGTCGAGCACGTGGGCGGGCAAGTACCCGGTCTTCGGCAAAGCGGCGGCCATCGCCCTGATGGAGTGCGCGGCCTGGCCGGTGTCGACCGCGCCCCCGCTGCCGGAGAAGCTCGGTCTCCCGGTGCTCGTGCTCGGCGGGGTCGCCGATCCGGTGGTCGGCAACGCCGGTCAATCGTCGGTGACCGGCGCACTCGGATCGGCGGGCGCTCGTTTCGCGGCACTGTCCTGGCAGGGCTTCGGCCATCCGGTATCCACGCACTCCGCCTGCGCGCAGCGGGCCGTGCTCGACTACCTGAAGGATGGCAAACTTCCAGCTGACGGCACCGCCTGCCCAGCCTGAGCCGGGCGTCGGGGGTCCGGGGAGCGGCGCGTCGGGCAGGTCCCGGCAACCACCGGTAACCGATCCGGTGTACCGTGCCCCAGTGTTCCTTCGACAGCTCGAGCCCCGCACTGCTCGCACCACCGCCGAGGTGATCAAGTTCGCACTCTGGCCGCTGGCGGTCATGACGGTGCTCAACCGGGTCTTCATCAAGGCTGTCAACGGCTTCATCACCGACGACTACAAACCGGTCTACCAGGCCTCCCTCGATTTCCTGAACGGGCGCCCGGTCTACACCGCGAATTTCGACTCGGTGGACCCGCATTACCTGTACCCGCCCAGCGGCACCCTGCTGATCGCGCCGATGGCGGCCATCGACTACGAGAAGTCGCGCTGGCTGTTCATCGCCCTCAACGCCATCGCGATCCTCGTCGCGTGGTACCTGCTGCTGCGGCTGTTCCGGTACACGCTGAACTCGGTCGCCGCGCCCGCGCTGCTGCTGGCGATGTTCTCGTCCGAGACCGTGATCAACACGCTGGTGTTCACCAACGTCAACGGCTGTGTGCTGCTGGCGGAGCTGATCTTCATCCACCTGCTGCTGAAACGGCGGGATCTCTGGGCGGGCGCCGCGCTCGGATTGAGTATCGCGGTCAAACCGACGCTGGCTCCCTTGCTGTTGATCGCGCTGGCACGCGGGCAATGGAAAGTGTTCGTGACCGCGCTGGGGGTGCCGCTGGCGCTGACCGCGATCGCCTGGCCGCTGTCGAAGGACCCCGAGAAGTTCCTCACGCGCACCGCGCCCTACATCTTCGAATCCCGCGACTACTTCAACAGCGCGATCGTCGGCAACGGCGAGTACTACGGCCTGCCGCCCTGGCTGACCTGGGGCATGCGCGTGGTGCTCGGCGTGCTTGTGCTGATCTCGCTGTGGCTGCTGTACCGCTACTACCGCGAGGACGAGCTGTTCTTCGTCTGCACCTGCTCCGGCGTACTGCTGACGGCCTCGTTCCTGCTCAGCTCGCTGGGGCAGATGTACTACTCGATGATGCTGTTCCCGTTCCTGATGACGGTGGTGCTGCGCAATTCGGTGCTGCGCAACTGGCCGGCCTGGCTGGCGATCTTCGGGTTCATGAGCTACGACAAGTGGCTGTCGGACCGCTGGCAGCACATCGGTCGCAACCTGGAGTACCTGCGCATCACCTTCGGCTGGGGACTGCTGCTGATCGTCGTGTTCTGCGTGCTCGGCGAGCGTTATCTGGCCGCGCGGCGGGAAGGCAGGCTGCCGTTCGGGCTCGACCCCGAGTGGATGAAGTTCGCACCGGACCCCCGCGGCGACGCGGCGCAACCGCTCGCACCCGCGGCCGGATCCGCCGTCGCGACGGAGACTTCCCGGCCGCACAACGGTTCGGCACCCCTGGAGCAGAATCGTATTAGCGTGGAGCCATGAGTTTCTCCCTGCCCGCGCCGCGCATCCAGCTCTCGCCGCAGGAATGGCGGTCGAAGCTGGACCCCGAGGAATACGCGGTGCTGCGCGAGGCCGCCACCGAGCGGCCGTTCACCGGCGAATACACCGACACCAAAACCGAAGGCGTCTACGTGTGTCGAGCCTGCGGCACCGAACTGTTCCGCAGCACCGAGAAATTCGACTCGCACTGCGGCTGGCCCTCCTTTTTCGATCCGGCGGAGTCCGACGCGGTGATCCTCCGGCCGGACGATTCGCTCGGCATGCACCGGGTCGAAGTGCTGTGCGCGAATTGCCACAGCCACCTCGGCCACGTGTTCGAGGGCGAGGGGTACAACACGCCCACCGACAAGCGCTACTGCATCAACTCCATCGCCCTGCGGCTGCACCCCTCGGACAGCGCAGCGGAGTAACAGCCGACCGCTCATCGGCAGCGTACGGAGCGCCGGCGCTCGGCGCATGCCCCGAAAACTCTGGGCAACCGTGCGCCAGGGGTGACGGCCTCGCTGTGGCGGCGGCTCGCGACACCATCGCATCCGCCGCCGACCAGGCGGGAATCTGTCGGACAGGGCCTAGTTCTCGGGCACGGCGCACCGATCCGTTGCTCCGGACTTTCGCCCTCACCGAGTTGTTCCGGGGGCCGAGACTATCTCGGGCAACTCGTACGCCGTGAGCATCCCGGCCGCGCGGGCGGCGGCGTACCAGCGAACGC
Organism: Nocardia barduliensis; assembly: GCF_013315795.1. Lineage (GTDB taxonomy): Bacteria > Actinomycetota > Actinomycetes > Mycobacteriales > Mycobacteriaceae > Nocardia > Nocardia barduliensis. Next base: position 47,244 of record NZ_JABLTE010000042.1, on the reverse strand, counting down.
CTCCGCACCGGCGCGGCCGTTACCGGCGGTCTACCGACCGGCGATCGGGCGCGCCGAGCGGCACCCGTCGACGGCGCCTCAGGGCAGCGAGGCGATCAGTTTCTCGATCTCCACACGGGGACCGGTGAAGAACGGGATCTCTTCGCGGACGTGCTTCCGGGCGTCGGTGGCCCGCAGGTCGCGCATCAGGTCGACGATGCGGTGCAGTTCGGGCGCCTCGAAGGCCAGGATCCACTCGTAGTCGCCGAGCGCGAACGAGCTGACCGTGTTGGCCCGCACGTCCGGATACCCCCGCGCGGCCTTGCCGTGTTCGGCCAGCATCCGGCGGCGCTCGTCGTCGGGCAACAGGTACCAGTCGTAGGACCGGACGAACGGGTACACACAGATGTAGGCCCCCGGGTCCTCCCCCGCCAGGAACGCCGGGATGTGGCTCTTGTTGAACTCGGCCGGACGGTGCAGCGCCACGTTGCTCCAGACCGGCGCGCTTGCCCGGCCGAGTTCGGTGCTGCGGCGGAAATCGGCGTAGGCGGCCTGCAGGTCCTCGACGCGTTCGGCGTGCGTCCAGATCATGAAATCGGCGTCGGCGCGCATCCCCGCCACGTCGTAGATGCCGCGGACCACGACGTCGCGGTCGGCCAGACCGTCGAAGAACGCCCTGGCCTCCTTGGTCGCGGCGTCCCGGTCCTCGCCCAGCACTCCGGGCTGCACCTGGAAGACCGAGAACATCAGGTAGCGGATGGTGGAGTTGAGAGCCTCATAGTCGAGTCGCGCCATAGCACTATCGTGCCACTCGCCCGGCAGCACCCGGCGTGCTGGGCAGGCGCCGGAGCACGGCGCACGCTCGCCCGGTGGCAACGCTCGGCTGTTCGGACCTCACCACACGAGATCTGCGACGGCACCGACGACAGCAGCGGGCGGACTTCCGCAGCGCAGTGGACTCGGTGCGTCGGTCGCCGCCGTGGCGAAGAACTCGACGCGCAACTGCCCGCACCGACTCCCCGCGACACGGATCGCACCGAAGCGAATCGGCCCGACACGCAGTGCCCGCGCCGACTCACCACAACACGAACCGCATCGAAGCGGCTCAACGCGTGGTGTTCGCGCCGACTTGTGCGGCGATGCGGTGCGCGGCGGCGGCGCCGGAGGCGACGCACGCGGGTACGCCGACGCCGTGCAGGTACGCACCGGCCACGGCCAAGCCGTCGAGCGCCGCGACCTCGGCTTCGACCGCGGCGATACGGGCGGTGTGGCCGGGCGCGTACTGGGCGAGTCCACCCGGCCAGCGCCGGACGACCGCCGCGACCGGCTCGATGGCGACCCCGGTGACGGTGGCCAGGTCCTCGGTGGCGGCGGTGACGAGCTCGGTATCGGGCCACGACAGCGGGGAGTCGTCGCCGAACTTGCCGAAGGAGACTCGGACGAGAGCTGTCTCGCGTTGCGCGAGATGCGTCCATTTGCGGCTGGAGAGGGTGAACGCTTTGGCGCGCAGCGGCTCTCCGGTGGCCACCAGGATGCCGGAGTTCCGCGGCAAGGCGGTCTCGCGTGGCAGCGCGAGCGCCACCACTACCGACGAGGACAGTTCGACACCCGACAGTTCCGCCGCCGCGGCGGGGGCGACGGTCTTCAGCAGCCGCGCGGTCACCGGAGCCGGGGTGGCGAGCACTACGGCGTCGACGGCGCCGATCGGGTCGACCACCCAGCCACGCAGCCCCCTGGCCAGCCGCGTTCCCGGTGTCGCGGTGACGAATCGCGCCCCGGAGCGTTCGGCGAGTGCCTCGAGCAGCACCCGGTAACCGTCGCGGATTCCGCCGAAGACCGGCGCGTTCGACGGCGGCGGCAACGCGGCGCCGACAGCGGCGGTGAGGCTGGGCGCACCCCCGTCCAGCGCCGCGGCCAGCGTGGGCAGCGCGGCCCGCACGCCGATGGAACGGGAGCTGCCCGCGTACACGCCGCCGAGCAGCGGGTCTACGCTGCGCTCGGCGACCTGCGCGCCGAATCGGTCCGCGACCAGGCGATAGACGTCGATATCGGCCCCGGACTCCCAGGTGAGGGGGCGGTCGGGCTCGGTGGCGATCCGCGCCAGTGTGGCGTCGTCGACCAGCCCCCGCATCGACTCGGCGTTCGCCGGGACACCCATCAGCGTGCCTTCCGGCATCGGATGCGCCGCCCCGGACGACCACACCAACGGCCGCAGCCCGGCTGGAGTCACCAACTGCGACTCCAGCCCGAGTTCACTCAGCAGCGCGGGCACTTCCGGCCGTCGCCCGACGAACGCTTCGGCCCCGAGATCCAGTGGCTCTCCGGCCAATTCACCGGTGTAGAGGATGCCGCCGACCCGCTCGGCCCGTTCGAGCACGAGCACGTCGGCATCCGGTCCGAGTGCCGTCCGCAGCCGATACGCGGCTACCAGCCCACTGATTCCGCCGCCGACCACCGCGATACGCATACCTCGACGGTATCGTGCGCCGCGAGGATGTCCGCCCAACGGTCGCCGCCCTATGACCAGCGGCACATCCCCGACCGCGTGGACTCGCTTCGCCGGTCGAAGTCCCACCCTTCACGACTCGAGCGCATCCTCCACGCGCGGATCGGCGACGCCGCATGCGCGCTGATCAATGCCCGCCTCCGGCGAACGTCATCTCGAGCGCTCGGCCTCCACGCCCATTTTGCGGCGCCTGCGCGCTCAGAGTGTGTGGACGAGCTCCACCAAGGCGGTCAGCACGCCCGGGTCGGTCTCCGGCAGCACCCCGTGGCCCAGGTTGAAGATGTGACCGGAGGCGCCGAGCGTGATCGCCTCGTCCGCCTCGCGCGCGATCCGCCGCGCCTGCGCCTCGACCGCCTCCGGCCCGGCGAACAGCACGGCGGGATCGAGATTGCCCTGCAACGCTTTGCCGGGGCCGACTCGGCGGACGGCCTCGGTCAGCGGCACCCGCCAGTCGACACCGACCACGTCGGCGCCCGCCTCGCCCATGGCGCCGAGCAGCTCGCCGGTGCCCACCCCGAAGTGGATCCGCGGCACCCCCGCGTCCGCGATCTCGGCGAACACCCGCTCCGAATGCGGCAGCACGAACCGGCGGTAGTCGGCCAGCGAGAGCGCACCCGCCCAGGAGTCGAACAGTTGTACCGCGTCGACACCCGCCGCCAGCTGGGCCTGCAGGAACGCGATGGTGATGTCGGTGAGCACGCCCAGCAGCGCGTGCCAGGTCTGCGGGTCGGCGTACATCATCGCCTTGGTGCGCTCATGGTTCTTGCTGGGGCCGCCCTCGACCAGGTAGGAGGCGAGGGTGAACGGCGCGCCCGCGAACCCGATCAGCGGCGTCTCCCCCAGAGCGTCGAGCAGCAGCCGAACGCCGTCGGTGACGGCCCCGACCTCCTCGGGCCGCAACCGGGGCAGTGCGCGCACGTCGTCGACCGTCCGCACGGGCGCGGCGACCACCGGCCCCACCCCCGGCACGATGTCCAGATCGATCCCCGCCGCTTTGAGCGGAACGACGATGTCGGAGAACAGAATCGCGGCGTCGACCTGGTGCCTGCGGATCGGCTGCAGGGTGATCTCGCACACCAGCTCCGGATCGAAGCAGGACTCGAGCATTCCGATGCCCGCGCGCACCTCGCGGTATTCGGGCAGCGAGCGTCCGGCCTGGCGCATGAACCACACCGGACGCCTGCTGGGCGTCGCGCCGGTAGCGGCGGCCAGGAACGGGGCATCGGTCAACCGGCGACGGGTATGAGTGCTCATCACGGCTATCGTATGCGGGCCCGCGCGCAGGGGCGGACGCGGAGGCGGCGGAGATGACCGCATAGTCACCGCATCGCCCGTAGCGGCGCGCCTCCGACTGCGCCGGGTGCACAAGGTCTACCGTCAGCATTCGTGACACCGCTCGACTTCCGCGACGGCGCCGCACCGACCGAAGGACCCCATGGCGAGCCAGCTCGATTTCGCGCCGCGGTCGAGGCGATGGGCACCGCAACCGTGCACCCTCGGATCGAGCTCGCGCCCATCCGGCCACCGCAACGACTCGCACCGTACTCCTACGCCATCGGCGCGGAGGTCGCTCATCCGGAAACCCCCGTCGTGCCCGAGGATTCCGAAGGCGACGCGTTCGGCAGACTGATCCTGCTGCACGATCCGGACGGCGACGACACCTGGCACGGCACCCTCCGCCTGGTCGCCTACATCCAGGCCGACATCGATGCCGCGCTCGCCACCGACCCCCTACTGCCCGAGGTGGCGTGGAGCTGGCTGGTGGACGCGCTGGAGTCGCGAGCCGAACCGTTCACCGCGCTCGGCGGCACGGTGACCTCGACCAGCTCGGTGCGCTACGGGGACATCGCCGGGCCCCCGCGCGCCCATCAGCTGGAACTACGCGCCTCGTGGACGCCCGTCACCACCGATCTGCGCCCGCACCTCGAGGCGTTCTGCGAGGTCTTGGCCTACGCGGCCGGGCTCCCGCCGGCCGGGGTGACCCAGCTCCAGGTACCGCCCGGTCTGTCCCGCGATCACCCCTGAGCACGCCTCCGGCATGGGGTGACCTGCCCCGGACCGCCGTTGCCCGGTCCAGCGGGCGCGTCGCGCCCGAGCCGCCGACACACTTATGCGGCGATAGGACGGCGGCGCCGCGGAGTCGGCACGTAAAGTTCAACACCATGTCCGTACCAGACGAATCCGAAGCCTCGGCCGCGACGCCCCTGCTCGCGCCGGTGGAGGGCGTGCCACCGGTACTGGACACCGCCGCCGAGATCAGCGCGGCCGCCGCCCTGCTGGTCGCGGGCACCGGCCCGCTGGCCGTGGACGCCGAGCGCGCTTCCGGGTTCCGCTACTCGGCGCGCGCGTACCTGATCCAATTGCGCCGCGCGGGCGCGGGAACGTTCCTCATCGATCCCATCCCGGTCACCGATGCCCTCGCCCCGCTGGCGGAGGCGATCAACGGACTCGAATGGGTCCTGCACTCCGCGGATCAGGACCTGCCCGGCCTGGCGGAACTCGGCCTGCGTCCGGCCCGGCTGTTCGACACCGAACTGGGCGGACGCCTGGCGGGTTTCGAACGCGTCGGGCTCGCCGCGATGGTGGAGCGCCTGCTGGGCCGCGCGCTGCGCAAAGGGCACGGGGCGGCCGACTGGTCCACCCGGCCGCTGCCCGCCGACTGGCTGAATTACGCCGCCCTGGACGTCGAGCTGTTGCTGGAACTGCGCGACGCGGTGGCCGCCGCGCTCGATGAGCAGGGCAAATCCGATTGGGCGGCACAGGAATTCGAGTACATCCGCACCTTGGACCCGCCCGCGCCGAAGGCCGAGCGCTGGCGGCGCACCTCCGGCATCCACACGCTGCGCCGCACCAGGCAGCTGGCGGTGGTGCGCGAGCTGTGGACCACGCGGGACGCGCTGGCCCGCGCCCGTGACGTGGCACCCGCCCGCATCCTGCCCGACGTCGCGATCATCGCCGCGGCCACCGCGGAACCGAAATCCATCGCGCAATTGCGCACGCTGCCGGTGTTCGGCGGGCCGCGGCAGCGCCGGTACTCCCGCGAATGGCTCGCCGCGATCGAGCGCGGCCGCACACTGCCCGACAGCGAGCTGCCGCCGCTCACCCAGCCGTTCGACGGCCCGCCGCCGGTCAACCGCTGGGAGCGCCGCGACCCGGCCGCGGCGGGCCGCCTGACCCGGGCGCGCGCCGCCATGGGCGAGCTGTCGGCCGAGCACACGATCCCGGTGGAGAATCTGCTCGCGCCGGACCTGGTCCGCCGCCTGTGCTGGGACGGGCTGCCCGACTACGACGCGGCCGAGCCCTCCGCCGTCGACGGGTTCCTGAAGTCCGGGGGCGCCCGGCCCTGGCAGCGCGAACTCGCCGTACCGCGGCTGGCCGTCGCGCTGCGGCCGGTGGGCTAGTACCCGGCCGCGCGGTCGGGCCGCGGCGTCAGCGGGCGGCCAGCCACCCGCTGATCCGCCGGGCGATGTCGGGGCCGGTGAGGCCGAGTTCGGCGTGCACCTCGCCGCGCGAGGCATGGTCCAGGAACTGTTGCGGCACACCGAGATCGCGGGTGGGGATGTCCAGCCCGGAGTTACGCAGCCGGGCCGACACCGTCGAGCCTATGCCGCCGTGCAGCCCGCCGTCTTCCAGCGTGACGACGATCCGGTAGTTCTCCGCGAGCTTCAGCAGGGTGTCGGAGACCGGCAGGACCCAGCGCGGGTCCAGGACGGTGACCGAAATGCCTTCGGGATCCAGCAGTTTCGCCGCTTCCAGGGCCGCGCCCGCGAACGATCCCACCGCGACGAGCAGGACGTCGCCGTGCACCGCCTGCACCGAACCGCCGTCGGGCTCGGCCATCCGCAGCACGTCGATCCCGTCCAGCCGTTCGACCGCGGAGATATCCTCGGCCACACTGCCTTTCGGGAAACGCAGCGCGGTCGGCCCGTCGTTGACGGCCAGCGCCTCGGCCAGTTCCTCCCGCAGGGTCGCGGCGTCGCGCGGAGCGGCGACCCGGATGCCGGGGATGATCCCGAGCACCGACAGATCCCACATGCCGTTGTGGCTGGCGCCGTCGGAGCCGGTGATGCCCGCGCGGTCCAGCACCACGGTGACCGGCTGCTTCAGCAGCGCCACGTCCATCAGCAACTGGTCGAAAGCGCGGTTGAGGAACGTCGAGTAGATCGCCACCACCGGATGCATGCCGCCGAGCGCGAGCCCCGCCGCCGAGGCCATGGCGTGCTGTTCGGCGATGCCGACGTCGAACATCCGGTCGGGGAAACGCTCCCCGAACGCGGCCAGTCCCGTCGGGCCCGGCATCGCCGCGGTGATGGCGACGATGTCGGCGCGGCGCTCGGCGTGCGCGATCAGCTCCTCGGAGAACACCGACGTCCAGCCCCGCGCCTTCGGACCGCCGACCGGGACGCCGGTGAGCGGGTCGATGGGGTCGCAGGCGTGCATCTGGTCGGCGACGTGGTTCTCGGCGGGTGCGTACCCGCGGCCCTTCTGCGTCACCGCGTGCACCACGACGGGGCCGCCGAAGTCCTTGGCCCGGCGCAGCGCCGCTTCCAGGGCGACGACGTCGTGGCCGTCCACCGGCCCGACGTACTTCAGGCCGAGGTCGCTGAACAGTTCCTGCGGGCTGACCGCGTCCTTGATGCCCGCCTTCACCGCGTGCACCATCGAGTACGCCGACTCGCCCACCCCGGGAATGCTCTTCAAGATGCGCTTGCCCGCGTCCAGCGCGTGCTCGTAGGCGGGCTGGGTGCGCAGCGCGGTGAGCCGCTCGGCCAAGCCACCGATGGTGGGCGCGTAGGAGCGGCCGTTGTCGTTGACCACGACGACCACCGGGCGGTCCGGAGCAGCGGCGATGTTGTTGAGCGCCTCCCAGCACATGCCGCCGGTGAGCGCGCCGTCGCCGACGACCGCCACCACGTGCCGGTCCTGCCCGCTCAGCGCGAACGCCTTCGCCAGGCCGTCGGCGTAGGACAGCGCCGCCGAGGCGTGCGAGGACTCCACCCAGTCGTGGGCGCTCTCGGCGCGGCTGGGGTAGCCGGACAGGCCGCCCTGCTTGCGCAGCGAGTCGAACTGGTCCTTGCGGCCGGTCAGGATCTTGTGCACGTAGGCCTGGTGCCCGGTGTCGAAGATCAACGGGTCGGCCGGCGAGTCGAAGATCCGGTGCAGCGCGATGGTGAGCTCGACCACACCGAGGTTGGGACCGAGGTGCCCGCCGGTCGCGGCGACTTTGCGCACCAGGAACTCGCGGATCTCCTCCGCCAGCTCGCGCACTTGCGGCACGGTCAGCCGGCGCAGATCATCGGGCGTGTCGACCCGGGAAAGCACTCCCACCTGAACTAGCTCCCTCCGGATAGCGCATCTGATCCGATCAGTCTACGGAGCGGCGGCCGGTGCTCCCGCACGAGAACGGTCACACCCTCCGACATGGGGTCGGAATGTGAGCCTCGACATACGGTACCCGGCGCGGCGCGACAGGGTGGCGCGGCCCGAGCAAGTGGTCTCGCGGACAATCGAACCCGGCGGTGCGGCGCGGACCGTCGATGTCGCCACCGGCGCCGGAGCGCCGGACGACCGCATCCTTCGAATTCGCTGCGAAGCTGCCCGATTCGTTCGGCCTCCGCCCGGCCACCGCACTGCCACCTGCCGTGCGCTGTCCCGCCGGCTCGAACGGCGAATTCCCGCACCCGAGGCGGGCCGTGTCGGCCCCGATCGACCACCGCGGCAGGCACGATGGTGCGATACGGATCGACAGCGATCGACGAGGAGAGTCCGGTGAGCAAGAAGAACGATTCGCGGGCGGGCACCGTCACGACCTACGGGTACGGCACCGCCCGCGCCACTCCGGACCTGATGCGGGTGACGATCTCCGTCGAGTCGCGGGCGAGCAAGGTCGCGCTCGCCTACAGCCAAGCCGGTGCGCGCGTGTCCGCGGTAGCGCGGTCGCTGCGGTCCGACGGCGTCGACGGCGCGGACATCGCCACCAGCGGACTGTCGGTGCAGACCGAGACGGTGTGGACCGAGGGCCAGGGCAACCGCATCACGGGATACCTGGCCACCACGTCGCTGACGGTCGCGTTGCGCGACATCGGCGAGGACGCCGATCCCGCTCCGGGGACCGTCATCGCCAACTGCGTCGAGGCGGGCGGCGACGACGTCCGTCTCGGCGGCCTGGTCCTCACCTTCGCCGACCAGGAGTCGCTGCTCACCCGGGCCCGCGATGCCGCGTGGGAGAACGCCATGGCCAAGGCCGAGCAGTACGCGGGGCGCGCGCAGCGCGCACTCGGCAAGGTCGTGGAGATCACCGAGAACACCGCCTCCGCGCCTCCGGTGCCGCGCGCGCAGTCGATGTCCGCTCCGATGGAGGCCTACCGCGCCGCCGCCATCCCGGTCGAACTGGGTGAGAGCGAGATCTCCGCGGGCATCCGCATCACCTGGCAGTTGGACTGACGGCAGGTGGGCGCGGGTCGGCGACCGCGACCGGTCGGCCACGATCAGTCGGCCAGGAACTCGACCCGGTTGCCCACCGCGTCGTGAGTGTGGAACCGCCGCCGCCCCGGAATCTCCGCCGGATCGGCCCAGACGACCGGGTACCCGGCGGCCGAGACCGCTTCGGCGACGGCGTCGATGTCCACGACGAACGCCGGGTGCGCCCTAGTGGCCGGGCGGAAGTCGGCTTCCACGCCGATGTGCAGTTCGCCGTCCGGGCCGCCGCGACCGGGAACGCGGAACCAGCAACCGCCCCTGGCTGCCAGCAGTGGCGGCTTCGGCAGCTCGGGCCACCCGAGCACGCCGGTGTAGAAGGCGCGCTGCCGATCCTCCGCACCTGCGGGGCAACACAATTGGACGTGATGGATCATCGTTCCATCGTGCCGGATGCGCGATGCCTCAGGAGCCGTGCCCCAGTCCGCGCACCAGCAGGCTGACCGTGTCCGCCCCGGCATGACGATCCTTCGAGATCTCCTGATACTCCGGCGATTCGGCCCAGGCACGGAAGGAAGGCTCGTCCGGGAACGACATGAGGACCACCTTCTCGCGGTCGGTGACGCCCTCGATGGTCCGCGGGGATTCGTCGGCGGCCAACAGCGTGCCGGAGTACCGGACGAAGACGTCCAGGAAGCGCGCCTGGTAGCGGTCGTAGGCGGCACGATCGGTGAACTTCAGCTGTGCAATTACATACACGGTCATGGCAGTGACTCTAATTGGACGCCCGCGCGTTCGCGTCCGGACGCGACGTGGACGCGGCCGAAGCCGAACGCATCGGTCTGGTCTCCCGCACGGTGGCGGCGACCGAACTGCTGGACACCTGCTATGAGCTGGCCGAACGCGTCACCGGCTTCAGCCGGGTGGGCACCGAGCTCACCAAGCGCATGCTGTGGAGCGGCATCGAGGCGGGCGAATTCGAATCACACATGCAACACGAGGGCATGGCCCAGCTCTACGTCCGCCGCACCACCGGCAATTTCGACGAAGCGATCCGCGCCCGCCGGGACCGCAGGCCGTCGGTCTACGAGGACTGATCGCTCAACGCTCCAGCAGTGCGAGGCATTCGACGTGGTGCGTCGCGGGGAACGCGTCGAAGGCGCGCAGATCGGCGAGCCGGTAACCCGCGGCCTGGTACAGGCCGAGATCGCGGGCGAACGCGGCGGGATCGCAGCCGACGTGGATGATCCGGGTGGGCCCGCTGGCGGTGACCGCGCCGACCACCTCTTTGCCCGCGCCCGCGCGCGGCGGGTCGAGCACGACGACATCGGGGGCGGCCGCGCCGACGTGCTCGAGCACCCAGCGCTCCACCCGCTGGGTGCGCAGCTGCACCCACGGCAGATCGCGCAGCGCGGCGGCCCCGTCGGCCACCGCGGACCGGGCGGATTCGACCGCGAGCACCGCACCGCTGCGCCCCGCCTGCTCGGCGAGGCGGGCCGCGAAGACTCCGGCACCGCTGTAGAGGTCCCACGCCCGTCCACCGGGCCCGAGTCCGGACCACTGCGCGACCAGATCCGAATAGCGTTGCGCCGCACCGTGATGCGCCTGCCAGAAGCCGGTCGCCGCGACCTCCCACCGGCGGCCCGCCACGTACTCGACCGCGCGTCCGGTGCCCTCGAACACCCACTCGTCGCGCGCCGCGTGCGCCGCGGCACGTCGCGCCGAGGCGTCGCGCCGTTCGTCCCGCCGAGTGAACTCCCCCGCGGTCCATTCCCCACCGCGCCGATCGCCGCCGCCGTGCCGTCCGCCGCGGTGATCGCGGCCGTGCGGCCGGTCGCGGCGGCCGCTTCCGGCGCGCCGGTCCCGGCCGCCCTGCTCGGATCGCCGACCACCCCCACCGGGCCCGCGCCGCTCCGCGCCACGGCTGCCCGGTTCGGCGTCCGCGGCGGGCGCCAGTTCGACGATGTGCCGGAGCCCGTCACCGTCCACCGCGATCACCAGATCGGCCCCCGGCGTCCACTGCCGGTCCGCGATTCCCTCCAGCGCCCCCGCGACCGGCTGCGGGCACCGCAGATCCGCGATCACGCCGGTGCTGCGATAGCGGTGCACGCCGGCACGACCGTGCGCGTCGACCGCGAGCCGTACACGCGTGCGCCACCCGCCGATCGCGTCGCCGGGCACGATCGGCTCCACCAGCACTTCTCGTTCGATCCCGGCCAGCCGCCGCAACTGCTCGGCCACCACCGTGGCCTTCAGCGCGCGCTGGGCCGCCGGCGTGGCGAACGAGAAGTCACAGCACCCGGCGCCACCGGGACCGGACACCGGGCAGGTGGCGGGCACCCGGTCCGGCGACGCCTCGAGCACCTCGATCGCGTCGGCCCGGCAGAACGAACCGCCACGATCCTCGGTCACCCGCACCCGCACCAGCTCGCCGGGCAATCCGTGCCGGACGAACACCACGCGTCCCTCGCGCCGTGCGACGCAGAAGCCGCCGTGCCCCGGCGGGCCGAGCCGCACCTCGAACGTGGTGGTCCGCCAATCGCTCATCCCGAATGCTCCCTGGGACTCATGTCCGGTCTCCGTACCCCCGCCGCACCGCGCCGGGAGCGTTCACCACGCCGGGCGTCTTCGCCCGCGCCGACGAGCTCAGCTGCCACGGCACGCTGGTCACCATCACGCCGGGTTCGAACAGCAGCCTGCCCTTCAACCGCAGCGCGCTCTGGTTGTGCAGCACCTGTTCCCACCAGTGGCCGACCACGTACTCCGGGATGAAGACGGTCACCACGTCGCGCGGGGCGTCCTTGCGCACCCGCTTGACGTAATCGAGCACCGGCTTGGTGATCTCGCGGTAGGGCGATTCGATCACCTTGAGCGGCACCGTGATGTCGCTGTTCTCCCATTCCCGCACCAGTGCCCTGGTGTCGGCCTCGTCGACGTTCACCGTCACCGCCTCCAGCGTGTCGGGGCGGCTGGCGCGGGCGTAGGCCAGCGCGCGGCGGGTGGGCAGGTGCAGCCGGGAAACCAGCACGATGGAGTGCGAACGGCTGGGCAGCACGCCGTCCCATTCGTGCTCGTCCAGCTCCCGCGCGACCGAATCGTAATGCCTGCGAATCAATTTCATCACCACGAAGATCGCGACCATGGTGAAGATGGCGATGTAGGCGCCCGCGAAGAACTTGGTGATCAGCACGATCACCAGCACCGCGCCGGTCGCGGTGAGACCGACCGCGTTGATCACCCGGGAGCGCATCATCCGCGCGCGCTGCGCCGAGTCGGTCTCGGTGCGCAGCAGGCGGGTCCAGTGCCGCAGCATGCCGGTCTGGCTGAGCACGAACGAGACGAACACACCGACGATGTACAGCTGGATCAGCTTGGTCACCTCGGCGCCGAACAGCACCACGAACGCGATGGCCGCGCCGGACAGGAACAGGATGCCGTTGCTGAACGCGAGCCGGTCGCCTCGGGTGTGCAGCTGGCGCGGCAGATAGCGGTCCTGCGCCAGGATCGAGCCGAGCACGGGAAACCCGTTGAACGCGGTGTTCGCCGCGAGCACGAGGATCAGCGCGGTCACCGTCGTGATGAAGAAGAACCCGATCGGGAACCCGGCGAACACGGTTTCGGCGAGCTGGGCGATCAGCGTCTTCTGCTGATAGTCGGGCGGCGCTCCGGTCAGGTCGCCGACGTCGTGCGCGTACACGACGCCGATCTTCTGGGCGAGGACGATGATGCCCATCAGCAACACGATCGCGATCGTCCCCAGCAATAGCAAGGTGGTGGCGGCGTTGCGCGACTTGGGTTTGCGGAAGGCGGGAACACCGTTGCTGATCGCCTCCACACCGGTCAGCGCGGCGCAGCCGGAGGAGAACGCGCGCGCGATGAGGAAGGCGAACGCCAGCCCGTAGAGGTGCTCGTGCTCGGCGTTCAACCCGAAACCGGCCGATTCGGCCCGCAGCTCCTCGCCGAGCCCGAAGATCCGGAACAGGCCCCAGCCGAGCATGAGGAACATGCCGAAGATGAACGCGTAGGTCGGAACCGCGAACGTGGTGCCCGACTCCCGCACTCCACGCAGGTTGATCGCGGTGAGCAGCGCGATCGCCACGACGGCGAACAACACTTTGTGGGTGGCGACGAACGGTATGGCCGAGCCGATGTTGGACGCGGCCGAGGAGATCGACACCGCGACAGTGAGCACGTAGTCGACCAGCAGCGCGCTGCCGACGGTGAGGCCCGCGTTCGGACCGAGGTTGGTGGTGGCGACCTCGTAGTCGCCGCCGCCGGACGGGTAGGCGTGCACGTTCTGCCGGTAGCTGGCCACCACCACCGCCATGACGAAGGCGACCGCCAATCCGACCCATGGCGCGTAGAGATACGCGGCGACCCCGGCGGCCGACAGGACGAGGAAGATCTCCTCGGGAGCGTAGGCGACCGATGACATGGCATCGGAGGCGAACACCGGGAGCGCGATTCGCTTCGGCAGCAGCGTGTGGCCCAGCGAGTCGCTACGGAAAGGCCTGCCCAGCAGCACTCGCTTCGCTGCCGTCGTCAACTTGGACACTGGAGCGAGCATAGGCCCCCGCACGGTGGATCGCGCGCGTGGCTCGCAGGTTTGCCCGCCGGCCGAAGGGGGAACGTGGCCGGTGGAATCATTCGGCGGGTAGCGTTCGACCGGACAGCAGAGCAGACCGAACACCATGGTTCCAGGAACGAGGTTGCACGGTGTACGTAGTGATCATGGGGTGCGGGCGCGTCGGCTCGTCGCTGGCCCACGCGCTGGTCCGCGTGGGTCACGAAGTCACCGTGATCGATCGGGACTCCAGTGCCTTCCTCCGGCTGGGCTCCGATTTCCCGGGTGAGCGCGTGACGGGTGTCGGATTCGATCGAGATGTGCTGATAAAGGCGGGAATCGAACGGGCGAACGCGTTCGCGGCGGTCTCCTCCGGCGACAACTCGAACATCATCTCCGCCCGGGTCGCCCGGGAGATGTTCGGCGTGGAGCGGGTGGTCGCCCGCATCTACGACGCCAAGCGCGCGGCCGTCTACGAGCGGCTCGGCATCCCGACCATCGCGACGGTCCCGTGGACCACCGACCGCTTCCTGCGCGCGCTCATCGGCGACACCGGCACCACCACATGGCGCGATCCCACCGGAACGGTTGCTGTGACGCAGCTGACGCTGCACGAAGAGTGGTATGGCCGCACCGTGCGCGACCTGGAGCGAACCGTCTCGGCCAGGGTCGCGTTCATCATCCGGTTCGGCCAGGCGCTGCTCCCCGACAGCAAGACCATCATCCAGGCCGATGACATCGTCTATGTGGCCGCCGCGTCCGGCACCGTGGGCGAGACCGTCGCCTTGGCCGCGAAGCCCCCAGCGAGCGAGGACTGAACATGAAAGTGGCCATCGCCGGAGCAGGCGCCGTCGGCCGATCGATCGCCAGGGAGCTCCTGCGCGGCGGGCACCGGGTCATGCTGCTGGAGCGTCAGCTCGAGCACATCGATTCCGCCGCGATCCCGGACGCGGTCTGGGTGCACGCCGACGCGTGCGAACTGGCGCTGCTGGAACAGGCCGGGCTGGAGACCTACGAGGTGGTCATTGCGGCCACCGGTGACGACAAAGCGAACCTGGTGCACAGCCTGCTGGCCAAGACCGAATTCGGGGTGCGGCGGGTGGTGGCGCGGGTGAACGATCCGCGCAACGAATGGCTCTTCGACGGCTCCTGGGGTGTGGACGTCGCGGTGTCCACACCCCGGCTGCTCGCCTCCCTGGTCGAGGAGGCGGTGTCCGTCGGTGATCTGGTGCGCCTGATGACGCTGCGTCAGGGCCAGGCGAACCTGGTGGAGATGACGCTGCCCGCGGACACCGCCCTGGCGGGCAAGCCGGTGCGCACCCTCACCCTGCCGCGCGACGCCGCCTTGGTGACCATTCTGCGCGGCGGGCGGGTGATCGTTCCGCAGCCGGACGACGCGCTGGAAGGCGACGACGAGCTGCTGTTCGTGACCTCGGTGGAGGCCGAGGAGGACCTTCGGGTGGAACTCGCCAATCACGGCATCAGACCGTAACTCCCCGTACACGGCCGGACGCGTCCTCGGCGAAGCGCCGCCGGAGGACTACGCGGCCAGTTTCAGCTCCGCGCGCAGCTTGTTCAACGCGCGGTGCTGCATCACCCGGACCACGCCGGGACTGGTGCCGATGGCCTCCGCGGTCTGCGCCGCCGACCAGCCCAGCACGATGCGCATCACCAGCACCTTACGGTGCGCGGGCGCCAGCACCTTCATGAGTTCTCGTGTGGCGGTGCGTCGTTCGGAGGCCAGCGCCCACTCCTCCGGCCCGGCGGCGGAGGACGCGTAGTCCGGCACGTCGGCCATCGGGTAGGCGGGGTGCTGCTGCGAGCGACGGAACGCGTCGGCGACCTTGTTGGCGGCGATGCCGTAGACGAAGGCCAGGAACGACTTGCCCTGGTCGCGGTAGCGCGGGATCGCGTTGACCGTGGCCAGCAGGATCTCCTGCACCACGTCGTCGGCGGTGACCTGCAGGTGGGCCGTGTTGCCCAGGCGCGCACCGCAGTAGCGCCGCACCAGCGGGTGCACGATCCGGATGATCTCGGTGACCGCCTGACGGTCGCCCGCGGCCGCCGGGCCGATCAGCTTGTCCAACTCGGCCGAGACCCGCCGGCTCTCCGAGAGAGCGGGGTGGTGGTTCTTGGGCAGTGCCGCGGTGTTGTGCTCGGTAGCCACGTCCGAGTCCTTTCTTGCCGATCAGTGCGTGTTTTCGGTACGCATAGATCGTCTGATGAACTCGGGACGGCAACCAGGCACCCCAGGGTGGGGAAGCACCCACCTCCGCGGTGGGACTCGTACCACCCCGGTGGTTTTCGCCGGGTGGCGGCGCAGGGTCAGCGCTCAGGCGGGCTTGGCCGCGGCCACCCGTTTGGCAGGCAGGTGGCCGGCCCGGCGCACCGCCCAGATGGTGACGCCCAGCGCCACCGCGGTCAGCGGCCAGCCCATCGCGATGCGGGCGAACGCGAGCCAGCCGGTCCGGTCGGTGTCGTAGAGCTGGGACTGCACCAGATAGCGCGCGCCGAACACCACGATCCACGTGGCGGTGGCCAGATCGTAGAGACGCACCGCGCGCGGATCGGACCGCCAGTCCGAGCCGTGGCCGTTGAGCACGCCCCAGATCACGCCGACCAACGGCCTGCGGACCAGAATGGACCCGAGGAACACCGCGGCGTACACGAGGCTGGTGTAGATGCCGAAGAGGAAGAAACCCTTGGCCTCGCCCATCCGGTAGGCGATGAAGGCGCAGATGCCGACGCCGAAGAAGCCCGAGATGGCGGGCTGGATGGGATCACGCCGCACCAGACGCCAGATCAGGATGGCGGCGGCCACCCCGAGGGCCGACCAGATCGCGGCGGCCAGCCCGGCGACGCTGTTCACGGGAACGAAGACGACAACGGGGAGAGTCGAGTAGATCAGGCCGCTGAAGCCGCCGAGTTGTTCGAGGAGGGTCTGCTCGGCACGTTCCTCGTCACGGTCGGGCAGATCCAGCCCGGTGCGGTCGTCCGATCCTGCGTTGTCGTCGCTCAATGGCATACGTCAGCTGTTCCCGCGCAATTCGTAGTAGGGGTTGAAGATCACTTTGCGGCCGTCGCGGTCGCCCACCCGGCCACGGACCAGGATGCGCCGCCCCGGCTCGATGCCGGGAATGCGCCTGCGCCCGATCCAGACCAGCGTAATAGCGTCCGTGCCGTCGAAGAACTCGGCCTCGACACTGGCACCGGCCGACTTGGGACACGCCTCGACACTGCGGAGCCTACCGAGCATGGTGGCCTCGTCACCGCGCCGACACTCCGACGCGCGACACGCTCCAGAAGCCTCGGACGTCTCGGCCAGCTCTTCGGCGTCGAGCTGATCGAGGTCTTCGGTCAGTCTGCGGCCCAGACGTCGGAAATATCCTGAGGCTGCGGATGACATTGTGCACGCTCTCCTGCATAGAGCAGATGGCGTGGGTCGCACACCATCGTGGGGGATCCGATCCGCACGACCTGCTGAGGCCGTACACCGCCACTGTAGATGGGCCGGGCCACCCCCGCTACGCTCGGACCGATGTTCGACTCCCCACATCCCGCTCGCGTCGTGGCACTGCCCGGCACCGGATCCGACGCCGATTTCGCCCGGCGCGCCTTCGGGCCCGCGAGCGCAGCGCGCGGCGTGGATTTCGTCGCCGTGGAGCCGGATCCGCGTCGCGTGGTCGCCAGCTGCCGGGCAGCGCTGGCCGCGGCGGCGCAGGCGGGCCCGGTGCTGGCGGCGGGGATCTCGCTCGGCGCCGCGATCGCACTGGAGTGGGCCGCCGAACACCCGCATGACGTGGTGGGAGTCGTGGCGGCGCTGCCCGCCTGGACCGGACCCGACACCGCCGCCTGCCCGGCGGCGCTGAGCGCCGCGGCCACCGCGGCACAGCTGCGCGCCGACGGCCTCGCCGCGGTGATCGAGCGGATGCGGGCGAGCAGCCCGCGGTGGCTGGCGGACGCGCTGACCCAGTCCTGGCGGGCGCAATGGCCGGACCTGCCGCGGGCGCTGGACGAAGCCGCCGACTACAAGTGGCCGGACGCCGAGCGCCTGGCCACCTTCGAGCTGCCGATCGCGATCGTCGCCGCCGTCGACGACCCGGTCCATCCGGCGGCGGTGGCCGAGGAGTGGGCAGCGCTGGCTCCCCGCTCCCGGCTGCACCGCATCACCCTGGACGAACTCGGCGCCGATCCCGCGATCCTGGGACACGCGGGGCTCGGCGCCTTCCGGTGAGTCCGGTCGCTCAGTTCAGGCCGAGCTGCTGCATGGCCGACCCGTCCGCGCCGCGCCGCGGTCCCTGCGGCATCCGCGGCACCACCGGCTGGGCGCCGGTCTGCGCAGCGACCTGCGCGGCCATCGCCTGCTGCTGAGCCTCCACCTGCTGCTGATGCGCCGCGGCGAGTTGCTCGGACAGCTGCTGCGGCAGCACCACGGGCAGCGGCTCGCGCACCGGCAGCGGGTCCTCGCCACGGCGGACCACCGTTTCGCTCAGAATGGCGCGCGCCGCCTTGACCAGCGGACTGCCGTCGTTCGCCGCGCCGGAGGGGCCCGCCGCCACCAGCCGCACCATCCAGCGATAGCCGTCGACGCCGATGAAACGCAGATCCGCGCCCTCGGTCAGCGCCAGCAACTCCCGGCCCCACGGGCCGTTCTCGATCGACACCCTTGCGCCGTCCTTGCGCAGCGAGTCGGCGAGGTCCGCGGCGACCAGGCGCCACTGGCCCGAGGTCTTGGGCGCGGCGTAAGCCGCCACCGTGATCCGGCCGTGCTCGGTGGCCAGGTGCACCGCTTGCGGCTGGCCCTCCGGGGTCATCTCGACCTGCAGCTGTCCGCCCGGCGGGACCGGCAACAGCACCGATCCGAGGTCCAGCCGCTGCTCGGACACCGTCTCGAGCAGCTCGGCGACCTCGTCGTAGTCGTACGGGCCCGGTTTGCCCTGCGGCCGCTCGACGTCCAGGTCGACGCCCTCGTAGGAGCGCTCGTCGGTGGGCGCGTCGTCGTAGAACTCGTCGTCGTACTCCGCTGCGTACTCCGCCTCGTACTCGGGCTCGTACTCGGCGTAGTCCGCCGCCTCGTCGTACCGATCGTCCGCGGCCCGGCTCGACTTCTTTCTCTTACCGAACATTCCCGTCATGCCTCCTTGCCGGTCGCTCGGCCCGCCCCGTTCGACTGCGCGGCCAGGCTCGCGTGACCGCCGCTGGAGCCGTAGCCGCCCGCTCCCCGGGTGGTCTCGTCGAGCGAGTCGACCTCCACGAAATCCACCAGCTCCACCCGCTGCACCAGCAGTTGCGCGATCCGGTCGCCGCGCCGCAGTTCGATCGGCGTGCGCGGGTCGTGGTTGATCAGGCACACCTTGATCTCGCCCCGGTACCCCGCGTCGACGGTGCCGGGCGTGTTCACCACCGACAGCCCGGTCTTGGCCGCCAGACCCGAGCGCGGATGGATCAGGCCGACCGTGCCGACCGGCAGGGCGACCGCGACACCGGTGCCGACCAGCGCCCGCTCCCCCGGCTCCAGGACGACGTCTTGCGTGGTGCACAGGTCCACGCCCGCGTCGCCCGCATGGGCGCGCGTGGGCACGGGGATGCCGGGGTCCAGCCGCAGCAAGGGTATGGGTGAAAGTGCGCTCACGTTGGACGAGCCTACGCGTAGGCTGTTTGCCCTCGTGACTTAGTGTTGACTCGTGTCGGACCAGCCCAATCCCATGACCACGGACGAGAAAAAGCAGCCAGCGCGCCTGTATCGGGAGCGCCTGTGGGTTCCGCTGTGGTGGTGGCCCGTGGCCTTCGCCATCACCGGGTTGCTCGCGGCGGAGATCCATATGGGTGCACCCGGGTTACGCGCATGGCTGCCCTATGCGCTGCTGTTCCCGGTGCCGGTGTGGGTGCTGCTGTGGCTGAGCCGCCACCGTGTCGAAGTGGCGCCGGACGCCGGCGGCACACCGGAGCTGCGCGCCGATCGCGCCCATCTGCCGGTGAACTTCGTGGCCCGCGCGGCCGCCGTCGCTCCCACCGCGAAAAGCGCGGCGCTGGGCCGCCAGCTCGACCCCGCCGCCTATGTCCAGCATCGCCCCTGGGTCGGGCCGATGGTTTTGCTCGTGCTCGACGACCCCGACGATCCGACGCCGTACTGGCTGGTCAGTACGCGACGGCCCGAACGGGTCCTTGCCGCGCTCGGTCTTCCGAGCGCGGGCTGACACTGTCTTCGATCTCGTCGAGATCAGGCGGCGCAATCCATGCAGATCATCTGGCCGCCCTTGTCGCTGGCCAGCCTGCTCCGGTGATGAACAAGGAAACAGCTGGAACAGGTGAACTCGTCGGCCTGCTTCGGGATCACCCGAACCGTCAGCACTTCCTCGGACAGGTCGGCGCCGGGAAGCTCGAACGACTCCGCGGTATCGGATTCGTCGATATCCACGACGGCGGACTGTGCCTCGTTACGACGAGCCTTCAGCTCCTCCAGCGAATCCTCCGACACATCGTCGGTTTCGGTGCGCCTCGGTGCGTCATAGTCGGTTGCCATGTCGTCTTCCCCTCGTCCTAACTCCGTATATCCCGGACCGGTCCGCTCACACCCGATTCCTGCCGGAACCGCCGCGACCGGTACCGCCCCGCCGGTGGTGCACGTCACACGTACACCGGTCGCCTATCAGGGCGGATCACGCCGATCCACTCCTGATAGCGCTGGGTAAACGCAGGACATGCCCTTCTTGTTCCCGCGACCGACCACTGATTTCCGCACCGGCGATTCGATCTGGGCCGCCAGACAATAGCGGACCCACGAGGAAAAGGCGCAATCAAAACACGGCCGAGTCGAAAATGAGGGGCAATCGACACCGTCCGGGGAACGCACCGAGACCTTGCGCCGCGACCCCGCCACATTTTCGTAGAGTGTGCTGGTGGTTTCACTGATCACCGAAGGCACCGCGACGGATTCGCAAGGTCGGCCGTTCCTGCGTAGGCGCCCCCAGCCCTGGCTCATCATGCTCGGCGTTCTCGCACTGATCTGCGGGATCGTCTGGATAAAGGCCCTCACGACGCACGACGCCGACCACACCGCGATGGCATGCAACTCGCCGAGTCCGGCGTCGGATCCCGGTGCGCCGCAACCGACTCCGCTCGGCCAGCGAGTCGGCGCCGGCCGGCTGCAGGACGTGGAACCCGCGCCGCTCGCGGCGAGCAGGGTGCGCGTGCTGAACGCGAACAACCAGCGCGGTCAGGCCGCGCACGTCGCCGCCCAGCTCGGCGACCTCGGTTTCGCGAGCGCGCCCGGCACGCAGTACGGCAACGATTCGGTATACGTCAACGGCGACCTGGAGTGCACCGGGCAAATCCGCTTCGGCGTGAACGGCCGTCCGGCCGCCGCGTCCGTGCAGCTGGTCGCGCCCTGCGCCGAGCTGATCGAGGATCAGCGCGGCGACGAGACGGTCGATCTGGTGCTCGGCTCGTTGTTCCGGGACATCCGGCCGAGCAACGACGCCGAGGAGGTGCTGCGGTCGCTCAAGAACCCGGCGCCGGGCAACTCCACCTCGATCGATATCAAGTTGCTCGACGCCGCGCGGCAAGCGCGCTGCTGATCAGCGGTCCGGGATCGGCTCGGTAGCGCCGACCCGGGCCAGCAGTTCCCCGAGTTCGTCGGCGATGCCGGGCGCGGCGGCCACCACCAGGTCGCCGTCGGCGCCCGGCGCGGTGGCGGGGGGAAGCGTAAGCCGCGCGCCCGCCTCCGCGGCGATCAGCGCGCCGGCGCCCCAGTCCCACGCGTTCAATCCGTGCTCGAAGTAGGCGTCCACCCGGCCCGCCGCGACATGGCACAGATCCAGCGCCGCCGCGCCGAAGCGGCGGATGTCGCGCACGTGCGGCAGCACCTGCGCGATCAGTTCCGCCTGCCTGCTCCTGCGGTGCCTGCCGTAGGCGAACCCGGTGGCGACCAGCGACATCGCGACGGTGTCCACGGGCGTGCAGGTGAGGTGCTCCACCACGCCGTCGGCGTCGACCCGCAGCGCACCGAGGCCGAGCCCGGCGCTGTAGGTGGCCGCCCGCGCGACGTCCACCACGGCGCCCGCGACCGGTCGCCCGCCGCGCAGCGCGGCCACCGACACGGCGTAGCCGGGGATGCCGTAGAGGAAGTTCACCGTGCCGTCGATCGGGTCGACCACCCAGTGCACGGTGTCCGCGCTCGCGTCGTCGATGCTGCCGCCGCCCTCCTCGCCGAGGATCGGGTCGCCGGGGCGCTGTTCGGCGAGCAGTTTTCGGATCAGGTCTTCGGTCTCGGTGTCCACGATGGTCACCGGATCGGTCGCGTGGCTCTTGGACTGCACGGCGCCTTCGGCGTGCGCGCCCGCGGGCCCGAACACCTCGGGACGGCGGGCGCGGACGTGGGCGGCGGCCGTCTCGGCGATGTCGACGGCGACGCGCCGCAGGTCGGCTTCGTCGCCACGCGCGACGATCGAGACGAACGAGTCGGAGGTGTAGTCGGACACTGACGATGAGGTTTCCGGCACGCCTTCCATCGCATCACACATCCTCGCCGAACGCCCAGCCTCGGGGTCCCATTACTCTTGTCGTGCACGACACAGCGCCGTCGTCGGGCATCCCATTCGCAACGCCCGCCGTGGCGTCGTGGGCCCCGTGCAGCGCTGTCATCACACCGGCCAGCACAGGGAACGAGGGGTTAGTCATGTCCGCTCGGGGGCACGCATTCGGCATCGATATCGGTGGCAGCGGCGTCAAAGGCGCCGTGGTCGATCTGGCCACCGGCGAGTTGGTCCATGAGCGGATCAAGATCGCGACGCCGCACCCCGCGACACCGTTCGCCGTGGCGGAGGCAGTGGCCGAATTGGTCGCCAAGGCCGGGTGGAACGGTCCGGTCGGCCTCACACTGCCCGCCGTGGTCATCGGCGGCGTGGCGCGCACCGCGGCCAACATCGACAAATCCTGGATCGGCACCGACGCGCGGGCGCTGTTCTCCGCCGCGCTCGGCGGCCGGCCGGTCACCGTGCTCAACGACGCCGATGCCGCGGGCATGGCCGAGGACCACTACGGCGCGGCCAGGAATTTCGCGGGCCTGGTCATGCTGCTCACCTTCGGCACCGGCATCGGCTCCGCGCTGCTCTACCACGGCACGCTGGTGCCCAATACCGAACTCGGCCACCTGGAGGTCGAGGGCATGGAGAGCGAGCACCGCGCGGCGGCCTCGGTGAAGGAGCGCGACAACCTGACCTATGAGCAGTGGGCCGCGCAGGTCAGCCTGGTCCTGACCACGCTGGAGAAGCTGTTCTTCCCGGTCGTCTTCGTCGCGGGCGGGGGCATCAGCCGGGACGCCGAGCAGTGGATTCCGCTGCTCACCAACCGGACACCCGTCATCCCGGCGCGCCTGAGGAACACCGCGGGCATCGTCGGCGCGGCCATGGCGATCGCCGGGGGTGTCGCGCCGTGAGGCGCGCGGGTACCGCGAGGATGCCGTTCCGGGCATCGTGCCGTAGGTACCCTGGTTAGATCGTTACAATGGAACGTGCCCGGCTGAGCCGGAGAAACCCCGACCGGCCCTCCGCCGGTGCAACCCGACAGATCGCTCCGCCGGAACACCACTCTGGCGTGACGCCGCACGAGACCGTCACGAAAGGGCGTACGTGGTAGCCACGAATACCCGTCAGACCGCCGAATCGGCCGATGCCGACTCCGCAGATGTAAACGCAGCACGGCCGGTCCGTAAGGCTGCCGCCAAGAAGGCTCCGGCGAAGAAGGCCGTCGCCAAGAAGGCGCCTGCCAAGAAGGCCGCGAAGGCGGCCAAGGCTCCCGCGAAGAAGGCAGGCACCAAGAAGGCGGGACCGGACGGCGAGCCCGGTGCCGACGAGGCGCTCGAGGACGAGTCGCTCGACCTCGACGATCTCGGCGATCTGGAAGTCTCCGAGGAGGACCTCACCGAGGGCGACGAACTGGTCGACGTCGCCGAGGAACCAGAGGCCGAAGCGGAGGCCGAGGCCGAAGCCGACGAGCCGACGGCGGCGGACAAGGCCTCCGGCGACTTCGTCTGGGACGAGGAAGAATCCGAGGCGCTGCGCCAGGCCCGCAAGGACGCCGAGCTCACCGCCTCGGCCGACTCGGTCCGCGCCTACCTCAAGCAGATCGGCAAGGTCGCGCTGCTCAACGCCGAGGAGGAGGTCGAACTCGCCAAGCGGATCGAGGCGGGCCTCTACGCGGCGGAGAAGGTGCGCGAATTCGCCGAGCAGGGCGAGAAACTGCCGGTCGCGATGCGCCGCGACTACAACTGGATCGTCCGCGACGGCAACCGGGCCAAGAACCATCTGCTCGAGGCCAACCTGCGCCTGGTCGTCTCGCTGGCCAAGCGCTACACCGGTCGCGGCATGGCGTTCCTCGACCTGATCCAGGAGGGCAACCTGGGTCTGATCCGCGCGGTGGAGAAGTTCGACTACACCAAGGGCTACAAGTTCTCCACGTACGCCACCTGGTGGATCCGTCAGGCCATCACCCGCGCCATGGCCGACCAGGCCCGCACCATCCGCATCCCCGTGCACATGGTGGAGGTCATCAACAAGCTCGGCCGCATCCAGCGCGAGCTGCTCCAGGACCTCGGCCGCGAGCCGACGCCGGAGGAACTGGCCAAGGAAATGGACATCACGCCGGAGAAGGTGCTGGAGATCCAGCAGTACGCGCGTGAGCCCATCTCGCTGGACCAGACCATCGGCGACGAGGGCGACAGCCAGCTCGGCGACTTCATCGAGGACTCCGAGGCCGTGGTCGCGGTGGACGCGGTGAGCTTCACCCTGCTGCAGGATCAGTTGCAGTCGGTGCTGGAGACGCTGTCGGAGCGCGAGGCGGGCGTGGTCCGGCTGCGCTTCGGTCTCACCGACGGCCAGCCCCGCACGCTCGACGAGATCGGTCAGGTCTACGGGGTCACCCGGGAACGCATCCGCCAGATCGAGTCCAAGACCATGAGCAAGCTGCGTCACCCCAGCCGCTCCCAGGTCCTGCGCGATTACCTCGACTAGGTCGCATCGCCTCGACGCCCGCATCGTCGCGCCGCTCGATATTCAGCGGTCGGCGCATGCGGGCGTCGCGCTTTCCGCCATGGGCTCGGGGCCGCATCGCCCGGACATGCCGCGGCACGTCGTGGCGGCGCCCCCTGGTGCTCTTGAGTCAGCTGCACGCTCTTGGCGGGCAAAGAGGCCGCTGCACGGTGGCGGTCCCCTCACAGGGCGCACAGGGCGCCTTTCGGCGGGCGTCGGCTGGAGCGGACAACTGCGTGAGCCCGGCTCCGCGCCGGACTGATCAGGAGACCACGGGCTCGGGACGCCCACGGTTCTGCAACCGCCCGACCATCGGCTCCACCACCCGCGCCGCGATCGGGCCGAGCACCGCCATCAGCAGGACGTAGGTCGAGGCGAGAGCGGTGAGCTGCCCGTCCATCGCGCCCGCGCTGACCGCAAGGCCCGCGATGACGATGGAGAACTCTCCCCGGGCGACCAAGGCCGCGCCCGCGCGTGCCCGCCCCAGCGGACGGATGCCCTCGCGCGCCGCCGCCCACCATCCGGTCGCCACCTTGGTCACCAGAGTGACCGCCGCCAGCGCGATCGCCCAGCCCAGCACCGGCGGGATGGACCGCGGCTCGGTGCTCAACCCGAACGCCACGAAGAAAATGGCCGCGAAAAAATCGCGCAGCGGTTCGAGCAGCTTCGCCGCCGCGTGCGCCGTGGAGCCGGAGATCGCGATGCCGAGCAGGAACGCGCCCACCGCCGCCGACACGCTCAGCGCCGAGGACACGCCCGCCACCAGCAGCGCCGCGCCCAGCAGCGTGAGCAGGAAGACCTCCCGGTCGGCGCTGTCCACGACCGACGACACGTAGCGTCCGTAGCGCAGGGCCACCACGAGCACCAACGTGATGGTGATCAATGCCAGCGCCAGGGCACGCAACCCGCTGACCCAGCTCAGCCCGGCCAGCACCGTGGTGAGGATGGGCAGGTAGACCGCCATCGCCAGATCCTCGAACACGAGGATGGACAGGATCACCGGCGTCTCGCGGTTACCCAGGCGGCCGAGGTCGTCGAGCACCTTCGCCACGATGCCGGAGGAGGAGATGTAGGTGACGCCCCCCAGCGTGATGGCCCCGTTGACGCCCCAGCCCAGCATCAGCGCCACCACCGCGC
This sequence comes from Nocardia barduliensis, assembly GCF_013315795.1. Classification (GTDB taxonomy): domain Bacteria; phylum Actinomycetota; class Actinomycetes; order Mycobacteriales; family Mycobacteriaceae; genus Nocardia; species Nocardia barduliensis. Next base: position 21,614 of record NZ_JABLTE010000042.1, on the reverse strand, counting down.
CGGGCGAGGCGTTGACCACCAGGTCCACCAGGCCGGCCGGCCACGACCGGCGCAGCCCGGTCACCAGCTCCGCCGCGGTGTACTCCAGGCCGAGCAGCAGGAGCAGCAGCACCACACCGATCTCACCGGCGACGTGGCCGAAGTCGTAGGCGGCCCCGAGCTCGATGAAACCGCCCTGGCCGAAGGCGACGCCACCCAGCAGGTACAGCGGGATGGGTGACATACCGAAACGACCGGCGACACGCCCCAGCATGCCGAGAACGAAAAGAACCGCTCCGAGCTCGATCAGGGCGAGCGCGGTGTCCGTCACGTGCTCAGCCGTGCGTCATGATCTTCGCGGCGGCATCCAAACCCTCCGGAGTGCCGACCACCACGAGCAGGTCGCCCGCGGTGAACGTGAAATCGGGGCCGGGCGAGGGATGCAACTGCCCGGCCCGCATGACCGCCACGATGGAGACCTTCGTGCGGGTGCGCATCTCGGTCTCCCCGAGGGTGCGACCGTCGTACGGGGAGTCGTCACCGATCGGAAGCTGGCGGGTGGTGATCCCGGGCAGGTCCCGATGGTCGTCGTTGAGCTTGGCGACCAATTGCGGGGCGCCGAGCAGATTCGCCAGGACCGCCGCCTCGTCGGTGGTCAACGGGATCTGCGCGGCACAGGCGTCGGGATCGTCGAGCTTGGAGACGATCAGGTCGATATCACCGTCGCGGTGGGCGACCACGCCGATTCGGCGACCGGAACGTACCTCGAAGTCCTTGCGGACACCGATTCCGGGTAGTGCGGTGACGTCGACGTTCACGCCCTCCAGATTAGCCGGATCGAGGCGGCGATCGCCGGATCGGTCATCACTTCGGCGGATGGCGCGTCGCGGGCGCTGTGCTGTGATGGAGGCGTGCGGCGGTGGTCGGAATTGCCGGAGCGGAGGCGGGACGCGGCAGGCGCGGTGCTCGCTTTCACCGGCGGCGCCGCGCTGTACCTCATCGGCCTGTCCACGATGACCGATCGGGGCGTGCATTTGCCGCTGTGGGTGCGCTTCGGTGTGCTGGCCGCCGTGTGCCTCGCGACGTTCTATCGTCGGCGGATGCCGGTCACGGCCATGCTGTGCGGCCTCCTTCCCCTGGTGGCGGACATCTGGCTCGGCGCGACGGTGCCGGTGTGGATCATCTACGCCGACCTGATCTACTCGGCCGTGCTGTACGCGGGGCGGCGGGCCGCGCGGAGCACGGCTGCGGCCTGGTGGGCGTTCTCCGGCATCGCCGTGGCGATCACGCTGGCGACGACCGGTGACCTGCGGGCAGTCGCGCTGGCCTTGGTGGCGGTGTTCAGTTTCGTGGCGACCCCGATCTGGTGGGCGAATTCCGTGCGCACGCACAAGGAGGTGGCGGCCGCCGAGCGCACCCGCGCGCAGGCGCTGACGCTGGTCGCCGAACTCGACCGCCGCGCGGCCATCGCCGACGAGCGCACCACCATGGCTCGCGACCTGCACGACGTGATCGCCGGGCACCTCTCGGCCATCGCCCTGCACTCCGAGGCGGCGCTCGGGGTGCTGGATCGCGGCGACGGCGACCCCGCCGTGGCCGGCATCATGCGGTCCATCCGCGCCGACAGTGTCAGCGCGCTGCACGAGATGCGCACGATGATCGGCTTGCTGCGCAGCGACGGTGCCGCCGCTACGGAGACCGCCGCGCCGCGTACGCTGGCCCAGTTGTCGATTCTGGTGGATGCCGCACGCGCGGCCGGGATCTCGGTGCGGGTGCGCACGGCACTGGACGGCGCGGCGCTGCCCAGCGCGGTCGATCAGGCCGCCTACCGCATCGTCCAGGAGGCTTTGACCAACGCCATGAAACATGCCCCGGGCCAAGAGGTCTCCATCGACGTGCGGGCCGAGGAGCAGACGCTCAGAATCTCGGTCCGCAACCCGACCGTTCCGGCGCGGCCGCCGCACGCCGCGGGGGAAGCCGGGCGCCGCGGTCTGGTGAACATGCGCGAGCGAGCGGCCGCGCTCGGCGGGAATCTACGCGCCGGACCGGATTCCGGCTGCTGGGAAGTCCTGGCCAGCCTGCCGCTCGGTTCCCTCGGCGCCGCATGACGATTCGGGTGGTGATCGCCGACGACCACGCGGCGATCCGTGCGGGCCTGCGGATGATCCTGGACGTCGAGCCCGATATCGAGGTGGCGGGCGAGGCGGCCGACGGTGACGTCGCGGTGGCGCAGGCCAGAGCGCTGCGGCCGCAGGTGGTGCTGATGGACATCCGGATGCCCGGTGTGGACGGCATCACCGCCACTGAGCGGATCACCGCCGACGGTCTGGCCAAGGTGCTCATCTTGACCACATTCGATCTGGACGAGTACGTCTTTCGCGCGCTGCGCGCGGGCGCTTCCGGGTTCGTCCTGAAATCCGCGTCGGGACAGTCGCTGGTCGCGGCGGTGCGCGCGGTCGCGGCGGGCGACGGCGTGCTGGCTCCGGAAGTCACGCGGGCGGTGATCGCGGCCTTCGCCGCGACGAATCAGGCTGCCGCGCAACCGGCTCCGGCCGGACTCGCCGAACTGACCGATCGCGAACGCGAAGTGCTCGACTGCCTCGGCGACGGGCTGTCCAACGCGCAGATCGCGGGGCGGTTGTTCATCGGTGAGACGACCGTCAAGACGCACGTCTCCCGGGTGCTCACGAAACTCGGTGTCCGATCGCGGGTTCAGGCCGCCATCGTGGCGCGCGAGATCCGCGACCGGTGATCACGCCACGAGAGGAGCGAAGGACCCGTCCGCGCCGGGCCGGTACTCCTCGACCCCCGTCACCGCGCCCACCGGCAGCGGGCCGTACAGGTGCGGGAACAGCATCGAGTCCGGATCGGTCGGCACGCCAGGCTCCCACTCGATCGGCGACCCTACCCGTCGCGCGTCGATGCGCAACAGCACCAGATCGCGCCGTCCCGCGAACAGACGATTCGCCGGCAGGTGTACCTGCTGTGGCGACGAGAGGTGGATGAACCCTGCCTCGGCGAGCGAGGGCGCGCGGTACTCCCCCGTTTGCCGAGCGGAAAGCCATTCACCCAAGGTGCATAGGTGAACAAGCGTGTGAGTGTCATACGTCACGGGTAATCTCCCAGTAGACAACTGGATCGGTCGATCGAGAGTGTGACCCAGCGCACATCGATGGCATGACCTGTGATGTTCGCCCGTAGCGAAATCCCTGGTCGTGTTATCGAAAACACACTGGTTCATGCACGGGAACAAAGTCCCCCGTCCCGAACGTCTGACAGAGTAGTCATACCCCTGCTGGGAAGTAGCGGTAGCGAGCTCGTGGTGAGTGACCACGGGCCCCACACCAGGTGAACGGTCGTCGGGACCGGGAGCCAGGACGGAGGAGTCATGCCAGGAACCCTGACAAGCACCCCACTGACCGCGGTCGATCGTTGCGACCGCTGCGGGGCGGCTGCCCGAGTGCGTGCCGTACTGCCCGCAGGTGGAGAGTTGCTCTTCTGCCAGCACCACGCGAACGAACACATGGATCGGTTGCGTGAGCTGGACGCCGTCATCGACACGGAGTCCGCTCCCGCGCTCTGATCCGCTCCTCGCGTCCTGACACAACAGCATCGGACAACAGAACACCGTTTCCACCGGCAGCGGGCGACCCACAGGTCGCCCGCTGTCGGCGTGTCCAGGCGCCGGTCATTTCCCGGAGGCCGCGCCCAAGATGCCGTCCAGCAGCCTGGCCAGGCCGTATTCGAACGCGCCTTCCGGGTCGGCTGGCGCCTGGTACAGCTCGCCGACCGCGGCCCCCACGCGCGCGGACAGCGGGAACCGGCTCGGCGACATGAGCTCGGTGAGCAGCGGACCGTGCACCTCCCACCAGCGCGCGTCGCTCATCTGTCCGGTCTCGCGGGCCGCCGCGATCGCCATGCGGGCGTTCCCGGTGGCGAATTCCGAGAGCACCGCGATCACCCGGTCCATCACCACGTCCGGCAAGCCGAGCCCCTCGATCGCGGCGAGCTGCCGCTCGTAGCGCCGCATCCGCCCGGGGCCCAGCACGAGCCGCCACGGTGACACCTCGAGCAGCCAGGGGTGCGCGAGGAGTTCCTCCCGGACCTGCCGGGCGACGGCGGCCAGGCGTGCACGCGGCGGTAGGCCCCCCGGGATGGCCGCGTCCTCGTCGGCTACCGCGTCGACCATGAGAACCGCGAGCGCGTCCTTGCTCGGCACGTAGGTGTAGAGGCTCATCGGGCGCAGTCCCAGCTCGGCGGCGACGGCCCGGATGGAGACCTTCTCGTAGCCCTCTCGGTCGGCCAGCGCGACCGCGGCGGCGACCACCGCGTCGACGCTGACCGTCTGCTTCGGACCGCGTCCCCGCGGACGCGGCGGGCGTTCGTGCCGCCACAGCAGGCTCATCAGCTGCCGGGCCTGGTCAAGGCCCAGTTCTTCGCTCATCGGCTCCTCGGAACAAATCCAGTACGGTGTACGTTGTCACCATACTCCGTACGCCATACGTTATTCGAGGGGTCCGCTCTGCCCAGCACACACGCCACTTATCTACCGGACCGGCACATGTTCGCACTCTGGAACTGGCACGGTCACGGCACCGGTCCCGCCCCACGCGGCGAGGGCGACCGCGAGACCCTCGCGCTGGCCGTCCCGGCCACGGACGGGTCCATCGAAGTCGCCGACGTCGACGCCGCCCTGGTGGATCTACCGACTTTCGCGGAATCGACCGTCGAGCACCCCGGCGAGTCACTCCTGACCTGGCAGCGGCTCGTGCGCGCCGATCCCGCCGCGCAGCCGGCCGAGGCGGACGCCGACGGCCTGCCCATCGCCGCGCATGCCGTGCCCGACGCGTCCGGCACGGCGATCGTCTCGGCGCGACGCGCGCTGCGCGTCCTGCACGACACCGAAGTCGTCGCCGCCGAGCTGCGGGCAACGCTGAAAGCACGCCTACGGCCCTACCAGGCCCGTGGAATCGGCTGGCTGCGCGAAACCGTGGACGCGCACGGCGGCGCGGTACTCGCCGACGAGATGGGGCTCGGCAAGACCGTGCAGACCATCGGCTTCCTGCTCGACCGCGCCGAGGCCGGAGCGCAGCTGGTGGTCTGCCCCACCTCGCTGGTCGGCAACTGGGCGCACGAGATCGGCCGGTTCGCCCCGGGGCTGCGGGTGGTCGTCTGGCGTGGCGGTGACGTGGACGCCGACGCCGCGACGGTCGTCGTCACGGGCTACCCCGCGCTGCGGCTGCACGGACGGCAGCTGGCGCAGCGGAGCTGGGCCACGGCTGTCTTCGACGAGGCGCAGGCACTGAAGAACCCCAGGACCCAGGTCGCGAAGGCCGCGCGCGCGATCGATGCGGCCGCGACCGTCGCGTTGACCGGAACACCGGTGGAGAACCATCTCGACGAGCTGTGGGCCTTGCTGCACCTGGTGACGCCCCGGCTGTTCGGGCACCGGACGCAGTTCCGGCGGCGCTTCGTGCGGCCGATCCACGAGGGGTCGGCAGCCGCCGCGGCGCGGTTGCGCGACGCCATCGAGCCGGTCGTGCTGGCACGCACGAAAAGCCAGGTCGCCGCCGCACTGCCCGCGAAGATCCACAGCGATCTGCTCTGTGACCTCACCACCGAGCAGGAGCGGCTCTACGACCAGCTCCTCGAGCGAGCCGTCGACGACGGATTCGGCGCGGGCATCGAGCGTCACGGCCGCGTGCTGGCGGCGCTGACCGCCCTCAGGCAGGTGTGCAACCATCCCGGATTGATCAGCGGCGACCTGGACGAGCTGTCCGGCCGCTCCGGAAAACTGGACCTGTGCACCGACATCATCGCCACCAACCTCGAAACAAGCAGTCCCACCCTGGTTTTCACCCAGTACCGCCAGACCGGTGAGCTCCTGGTCCGGCATTTCGCCGAACAGTTCGGGGTGACCGCGCCGTTCTTCCACGGCGGGCTCACCCAGACCGAGCGTGCCGCGATCGTCACCCGGTTCCAAGCCCAGGACGGACCTCCGGTGCTGGTGCTGAGCCTGCGCGCGGCGGGCACCGGCCTCACGCTGACCCGCGCCGCCGACGTCGTCCACTTCGATCGCTGGTGGAACCCCGCCGTGGAGGCGCAGGCCTCCGACCGGGTGCACCGGATCGGCCAGACCCGCACGGTCACCGTCACCACGCTCACCTCGACCACCACCGTGGAAGAGCACATCGCGGCCATGCACCACCGCAAGGCGGCGCTGCGCGACCTCGGCGACGCGGCGGGAATCGCCGCGCTGGCCGCGCTGGACGACGACCAGCTGATCGAGGTACTGCGCCGCAAGAGGGAGAGCTGATGGCGGACAACGAATTCGGCTACACCGCGTGGGGTATGGACTGGGTGCGCCTGGCCGAGCCGCTGCGCCAGACCAGGCCGGACCCGCTACTGCCCCGCGCGCGCAGCATCGCCCGCAACAACGGCGTGCAGGCCACCGTCGAAGGAGGGGTGGTGCGGGCCACCATCCACCGCGGCGGCCAGGCCTCGCTGACGCACGTGGAGGTGGCGCCGCTACCCCGCAAGACGATCACCGCTATCGCCGCTGTCGCGCCGGACCCGACCGTGCTGACCGACGACATGCACCGCGCCATAGGCGCGGCCGGAATCTCCCTCGCGCCGGTGCTCGCGGGTACCGACTGCTCCTGCCCGGCGCGCTCGGCGCGGTGTGTCCACGTACTCGCCGTCTACTACGAGATGGCGCGGCGGATAGATGAGAATCCGCGGCTCGCCTTGGCGATCCAGGGCTACTTCGCCGCCGCGCCGCAGGAATCCGACGAGTCCGCACCACCGGCGCGCTGGACGCCGATCAGTGCCCTGGACCCACAGCGGTTCTTCACCGCGATGCCCGGGTGAACGGCCGAATTACGTTGCGGGCCGGTGCTATCGGTTGTTCTCGCGGAAGCGGCCCGACTCACGCGGGGGTGGCCGACGGGAAGGCTGCACAGCCGAACGCGCCGAAGCTCCACCCCACTCATTCCGGCCGTCGAGCACGGAAGCGGAAGCTCGACACCCCGGTATCGATCTCGACGTCGGTGAAACCGATCCTGCGCAGCCGGTCGGCCGCGGTCTCCGGTGGCACGGGAACGCAGGTGTCGCCCAGGTGCATGAGCCGGAAGATCCGGCCGTCGAGCCCGTCGCTGCCCGCGAACACGCCGCCGGGGCGCAGTACCCGCAAGGCTTCGGCGAACAACGCGTCCTGCCTGCCGGGTGTCGGCACGTGATGCAGCATGGTGAAGCACACCACGGAGTCGAATCGTCCCGGCGGCAAAGGCATGTCGGCGCCGTCGCCATCGATCACCGTCATCGCCGAGCCGTGCCGGTTACGCAGCCGGGCGGCCAGCGCCGGATCGATCTCGACCCCGGTGAGCGTCGATGTCCTGGCCAGCAGCGCGGCGACGTTGGCGCCGTAACCGGGGCCGATCTCCAGCGTCTCGGCGCCGAGTTCGAGACCGGACAGCGCCCACGGCACGATGCGCGTCGCGCTGGTCTTCTCCCACATCGAGGACCGGCACAGCAATCGGTGAAATGTGTTCATCGCCATGCCTGTGACGCTAGGAACGAATCACGCCCGGCACGACAGGCTACGGTGACAAACTGTGTCGCAGAACGGCCACGCCGTGGTTCATCCCGTCCCACCCGGCACGACCGCCATGGTGTTCGGGGCCGGTGCGCTGCCCGCGGGGCACTGGTTCGATCTGCACGAACATCCGCAGCACCAGATCGCCTGGGCCTCCCGCGGAGTCCTCGCGGTCGAGGTGGGCGACGACCGCTGGGTGCTGCCGCCGACCAGGGCGCTGTGGATCCCCGCGGGCATCGCGCATCGCACCGGCACCTGCGACGGCGCGGCGATGCGCGGCATCTTCCTGGATCCCGGCCGGTGCCCGGTCGCCTTCGGCGCGCCGACCATGCTGCGCGTGAGCCGGCTCCTGCACGAACTGTTCGACCTGCTCACCACCGCCGACCCGGCTCCCCAGCGGCGCGAGCGCGCCGAGGCGGTGGTGTTCGACCTGCTCGAGCCCGTGGAGGTGATCCCGATCGGCGCGCATCCGCCCACCGATCCGCGGGCGCGTCAGGTGGCGGACGCGCTGGCCGCCGATCCGTCCGACCCGCGCACGCTCGCGGAGTTCGCCGCCCACGTCGCGGTCAGCCCGCGCACCCTGGCGCGGTTGTTCGTCGCCGAGACCGGGCTCGGCTTCGGTCGATGGCGCACGCAGATCCGGCTGGCCGCTTCCCTGCCGTTGCTGGCCGCGGGACTGCCGATCGCCCGGGTCGCGGGCCGGGTGGGCTACGCGACACCGAGCGCTTACGTCGCGGCGTTCCGCCGGTCGGTCGGGGTACCGCCCGGACAGTATTTCACCGGCTGATCAGGCGTTGGTGCCGCTGTCCACGGTGAGGAACGCGCCGGTGACGCTGCGGCCGGACGGGCCTGCGAGGAAAGCCACCATGGCCGCGACATCATCGGCGGCACCGAAACGGCCGAGTGCGGTCAGGTCGCGCTGCTGCTGCGCGTGAGCGCCGTCCCCGGGGTTCATGTCGGTGTCGGTGGAACCGGGCTGCACGAGGTTCACCGTGATCGCGCGCGGGCCGAGCTCACGAGCCAGGGCCTTGGTGAAGCCGTTGAGAGCGGACTTGCTGAGGTTGTAGAGCGCCAGACCGTCGAACGGCGCGTGGTCGGTCAGGTTGGTGCCGATGCTGATGATCCGCCCGCCCTCGCTCATGTGCGCCACCGCGGCTTGTGCCCCGACGAACGCGGCGCGGGCGTGCACGTGCAACGCGTTGTCGATCTCGGCGACGGTGAACTCCTCGAACGGCTTGGCCGGGAAGATCCCCGCGTTGTTGACCAGGATGTCCAACCCGCCGAGCTCGGACGCGGTGCGATCCACCGCCGCGCGCACCGCTGCGGCGTCGGCGCTGTCGGCCTGGATCGCGACGGCTCGGCGGCCGAGCGCCTCGACCGCGTCCACCACCGTCTTCGCCTGCCCCTCGGCGTGCTGGTAGGTCAGCGCGACGTCCGCGCCCGCCGCGGCGAGGCGGCGCGCGATCGCCGCTCCGATCCCGCGACTGCCGCCGGTCACCAGCGCGACCTTGCCCGTGAGGTCCGACATCGGTACTCCTCCAATTTTGTGTCGATCGATACATAAATACCCAAGCGCATCGGCCCCGGCGCTGTCAAGGGGTATATTTAACGATCGACACAGAAAGGTGTGGCATGGCTGAACGGGGACGACCGCGCGCCTTCGACCGTGCCGAGGCTTTGCGCCGGGCAATGGAGGTGTTCTGGGAGCACGGCTACGAGGGCGCCTCGATGAGCGACCTCACCGCCGCGATGGGCATCAACTCCCCCAGCGTGTACGCCGCGTTCGGCGGCAAGGAGGCGCTGTTCCGCGCGGCCGTCGAACTCTACGGGCGCACCGACGGCGGGTACACCGACCGCGCGCTGCGCGAGGAGCCGACCGCGCGGGCGGGCATCGAGGCCATGCTGCGGGACAACGCGGCCGCCTATACCGAGGAGAACAAGCCACACGGCTGCATGGTCGTGCTCGCCGGTTCCACCTACACCACCCGCAACACGAGCATCCGCGACTTCTTGATCGAGAAACGCCGCGAGACGACCGAAGACATCCGGCGCCGGCTCGATCGCGGCGTCGCCGAAGGCGATCTGCCCGAAGGCACCGACACCGCGGCACTGGCCGGTTTCTACGCGACGGTCCTCTACGGCCTGTCCATCCAGGCCCGGGACGGCGCGACGCTGAGCGAACTCACCGCGTCCATCGACTGCGCCATGGCAGCCTGGCCCGCCCCGGCCGGTTGACCCGGGCTATTTCCTGCGCAGCGCGGCGATGCGCTCACCGAGTTGCTCGGCCGAGGCCAGCGCGGTCGGCGGCCCGCCGCATTCCCGGCGCAGCTCGCCGTGGATCACGCCGTGCGGCTTTCCGGTGCGGTGGTGATGCATCGCCACCAGGCTGTTGAGCTCGCGTCGCAGTTCGCCGAGCCGATCGGCGGTGGCGACCCGCTCCGCGGCGTTGGCCACCTGCGGCCCTGGGTCGGCGACGGGCGCGGGCACACTCCGCTCGGAGACCTGCTTGGCCTGCCGCTCGCGCAACAGCGCGCGCATCTGCTCGGCGTCCAGCAGGCCCGGTATCCCCAGGTAGTCCGCCTCCTCGTCGCTGCCGGCGAACGTCGCGGTGCCGAAGGAGGAACCGTCGTAGATCACCTGGTCGAGTTCGGCGTCGGCGGCCAGCGCGACGAAGGACTTCTCCTGCTCGCCCGGCTCGTCCTGCTGTTTGTTCGCCTCGATCAGCAGTTCGTCGTCGAGGCCGTTCTTCTCGCGGTGCGGCTTGCCGATCACGTGGTCGCGTTGCAGCTCCAGCTGCGCGGCCAGGTCCAGCAGCACCGGCACCGACGGCAGGAACACAGTCGCGGTCTCACCCGGCTTCCTGGCACGCACGAACCGCCCGATCGCCTGGGCGAAGTACAGCGGGGTGGAAGCGCTGGTCGCGTAGACCCCGACGGCCAGGCGCGGCACGTCGACGCCCTCGGACACCATGCGCACCGCGACCATCCAGGGCTGCGTGCTGTTGCTGAACTCGGCGATACGGCTGGAGGAGGCCGGGTCGTCGGAGAGCACCAGCGCGGGCTTCTCGCCGGAGATGTGTTCCAGCAGTTCGGCGTAGTCGCGGGCGCGGTCCTGGTCGGTGGCGATCACCAGGCCGCCCGCGTCCGGCATGCCGGAGGCGCGCTTCTGGCGCAGCCGGATGTCGGCGGCGCGCAGCACGGCGGAGATCCAGTCGCCCGCCGGGTCCAGTGCGGTCCGCCAGGCCCGGGCGGTCTGCTCGGCGTTGAGCGGCTCACCGAGGCGCGCGGAGTACTCCTCGCCCGCGCTGTCTCGCCAGTGCGCCTCGCCGGAGTAGGCCAGGAAGACCACCGGCCGCACCACGCCGTCGGCCAGCGCCTCGGCGTAACCGTAGGTGTGGTCGGCCCGCGACTTCGGGAAACCGGACTCGTCGGGTTCGTAGACCACGAACGGGATCTGGCTGTCGTCGCTGCGGAACGGGGTGCCGGTCAGCGCGAGACGGCGGGTGGCGTCGCCGAACGCCTCGGCGGTCGCCTCACCCCAGCTCTTGGCGTCTCCCGCGTGGTGGATCTCGTCGAGAACGACCAGCGTCCTGCGATTCTCCGTGCGTACGCGGTGGCGAAAGGGATGCGCGGCGACCTGCGCGTACGTGACGACGACACCGTGGTAGTCACCGGAGGTGCCGCCGGTGGAATTGGAGAACCGCGAGTCGAGCGCGATGCCGGCGCGCGCCGCGGACTGCGCCCACTGGTGCTTGAGGTGTTCGGTCGGCGCGACCACGGTGATCTGGTCCACGGTGCGGTCGGCCAGCAGTTCGGCGGCCACGCGCAGCGCGAACGTCGTCTTTCCCGCTCCCGGGGTCGCCACGGCGAGGAAATCCCTCGGCTTGGTGGCCAGATACTTCGTCAGCGCACGTCGCTGCCAGGCGCGGAGGGAGCCGCCCGCTGCGGTCCCCCTTGCTCTCGAATCGCCCGGCGTCTCCGCTTCTCCCGCCACAGCGGCGCCACCCGACCCAGTCACGCAGACGACCCTAGCGGCCCGGTCCGGCGTGTCGCCAAACCGACGCGGCGGGCGCGACGGGCATCACAGGCCATCGGCCGGGACGCTGGGAGTTCACCCGATGCCCACCGACACGTCGCGTCCGCACGCCGATACCGATCGCCGAAGTACGCGATGCTGTAAGCACGATGACAGATCACCGCGCCCTCCCGGGCGATCCGCCGCGGCCCGACGCACCGTCGCCCCGCCGCGCCCGCGTGCGTACCGGGAAGTGGGCCGAGCGGGCGAGCGCGGGCGCGGCGGAGGCGGGCAGGCGGGCCGTCGCGCTGATCGTGCGCGTGGCGGTGAAGGCCTGGGCGGATTCGATCTTCGCCAAGTCGGCCGCGGCGGCGTTCTGGCAGACGCTCTCGCTGGCGCCGCTGTTGCTCGGCGTGCTCGGCAGCCTCGGTTACGTCGGCGGCTGGTTCGGTCCGGACACCGTGCAGATCGTCGAGTCGAAGATCATCGCGTTCAGCCAGGACCTGTTCAGCGCCAGCGTGGTGACCGACCTCATCGAGCCGACGGTGCGGGACGTACTCGGGCGCGGTCGCGGCGCGGTGGTCTCGGTGGGCTTCGTGCTGTCGTTGTGGGCCGGATCGTCGGCGATGGCCACCTTCGTCGACTCGATCGTCGAGGCCCATGACCAGCAGGACGCCCGGCACCCGGTGTGGCAGCGCATCTTCGCGCTGCTGCTGTACGTGCTGTTCCTGGTGGCCGCGGTGTTCATCCTGCCGCTGGTGGCACTGGGGCCGACGCTGATCGGCCGGGTGCTGCCCACCGCCTGGCGGGCGACCGGCCTCGGCCTACTGGATTTCTTCTACTACCCGGGGGTCGGCCTGCTGCTGATCGTCGGGCTCACCACCCTGTACAAGCTCGCGCTGCACACCTCGCTGCCCTGGCACCGGCTCTTCGGCGGGGCACTGGTGGCAGGTGTCTTCTTCATGGCGGCCAGCGACGTGTTGCGCCGCTACCTGTCCTGGGTCACCCGCACCGGCGTCACCTACGGTGCGCTGGCGACGCCGATCGCGTTCCTGCTGTTCACGTTCTTCCTGGGCTTCGCGGTGATCCTGGGCGCGGAGTTCAACGCGGCGGTGCAGGAATTCTGGCCCGCCCGCGCGACGCGCATGGAGCAGGTGAAGGAGTGGATCGCCAATCAGGTCCGCGGCGAGGGCGGCGCCGACGAGGACACGGCCGACCGCGACGAGACCGCCCCGGTCCCGGACGACGCCGCACGGGCCGCGTTCGACCTGCGCCGGGCGTCGTCCTCCCCCGGTGAGGTATCCGCGTCTCAGTCGCCCTTGCGTAGGCCGTCGTAGACCTTCTTGCACTCCGGGCACACCGGAGAGCCCGGCTTGGGCGAGCGGGTCACCGGGAAGACCTCTCCGCACAGCGCGACCACGTGGGTGCCCATCACCGCGCTCTCGGCGATCTTGTCCTTCTTCACGTAGTGGAAGAACTTCGGGGTGTCGTCGCCCGTCGTCTCGTCGGTCGTCGTATCCGGGCGAACAATGGTGTCGGTGCTCACGCGTTCCATGATGCCGCATCCAGGAGTTGCCGGGCCGACCACGGCATCGCGACAAAGTAACCATCGTCGCGAATCAGGGGCTGACCGCGGTACCGCATCGAAACTGACCAGCATCGCGAATCAGGACCTGACCACGGTGTCGCATCGGAACCTACCCACCTCGCAATCAGGAGCTGACCACGCTATGTGCGCGGACGGACCGCGAGTGGAAGACTCGGGGGTATGCAGCAGAACGGCGATTCCCCATCCGCCGACGGCCGCGACCGCGAAGAGCACCCCGACGTGACGATGCCGACGCAGCCCCGCCGTTCCCCCGGATACTTCCCCGGCACTGACGACAAGCACCCGGCGCTGATCACCGAGGCGGCGCCCTCGCTGGAGGACCAGCACCGCGCTCGCGTGCGCCGGTACACGATCATCATGGCGTTCCGCATACCGTGCCTGGTTCTCGCGGCGATCGCCTACAGCGCGTTCGGCAATCCGCTGCTGTCCATCCTGATCCTCGTCGCGTCCATTCCGCTGCCCTGGATCGCGGTCCTGATCGCCAACGATCGCCCGCCCCGCCGCAAAGACGAGCCCAGCCGCTGGGACCGTCAGCGCACGGCCATCGAGTCCCGCTCGCACAACGCCATCGACGGCTGAGTCCGCGCCCCGCGCGCACGCGACGACCAGCGCGGGCACGCGGTCAGCGCCGGCCGGGAGTCACTGCGGGGGCCGGAGCCCGGCGGATGACGGCCGACATCACGGCCGCGGCGGCACACAACCCGCCCGCCAGATACCAGGCCAGGTCGTAGCCGCCCTGCACATCGCGAATGACACCGACGCCGGTGGCCGCCACCGCCGAACCGATCTGATGGGAGGCGAACACCCAGCCGAAGGCGACCGGACCGTCGGCGCCGAACAGTTCCCGGCACAGCACGACCGTCGGCGGCACGGTGGCCACCCAGTCCAGGCCGTAGAAGACGATGAACACCCACAGGCTCGGCCGGGTGTCCGGGCCGAGCAGCGCGGGCAGGATCAGCAGCGAGAGGCCGCGCAGCGTGTAGTAGCCGATCAGCAGGTAGCGCGGGTCGATCCGGTCGGTCAGCCAGCCCGAGGCGATGGTGCCCGCCACGTCGAAGACGCCGACGAGGGCGAGCAGGCTCGCCGCGGTGGTCGGCGGCATGCCGTGATCGTGCGCCGCACTGACGAAATGGGTACCGACCAGCCCGTTGGTCGACGCCCCGCAGATCGCGAATCCGCCCGCGAGCAACCAGAATCCGGGCCGCCGGGCGATCGTGCCGAGCACGGTCAGCGCGCGCGAGGCGCCACCGGCTGCGGGTACCCGCAGCCCCGCCGTGCTGTCCGGCGCCGCGCCGTAGGCCCGCACCCCGAGATCGCTCGGATAGTCCCGGACGAACAGCAGCACCAGTGGCGCCACGGCCAGCGCGGCCCCGGCGACGATCAGGGACGGCGCCCGCCAGCCGTGCGCGGTCGCCAGCGCCGACACCAGCGGCAGGAATATCAGCTGTCCGGTCGCGCCCGCCGCGGTGAGCACACCGGTCACCAGACCGCGCTGACGCACGAACCACCGGCCGGTGATCGTCGCGACGAACGGCATCGACATCGACCCCACACCGATTCCGACCAGCAGGCCCCAGGTCAGCACCAGGTGCCACGGCTGGGACATGAACACCGTCAGCCCGCTGCCCGCGGCGACCAGCAGCAGCGCGCAGGCCACCACCCGGCGGATGCCGAAGCGATCCATCAGCGCCGCGGCGAACGGCGAGATCAACCCGTAGAGCAGGAGATTCAGCGAGACGGCCGTCCCGATGGTGGCGTGCGACCACCCGAACTCCCGATGCAGCGGGTCCATCAGCACGCTGGGCACCGACCGGAAGGCGGCCGCGCCGAGCAGCGCGACGAAGCCGACAGCCGCGACCAGCCACGCGGGATGCAGTCGCCGACGCGGCGTGGCGTGGAACAGAACCGGGCTCGGCGTCTGAAGTTCGGTCACCGGCTGAGCTTGCCGGAAGTATGCGGACGCAACGAGTGGCTGGAAAGCCACATGTCATCAAATTCGTGCCATTCGCGGCGGTCCCGGTATTTTCTCGACAGGACGGGCACGCGTCCCTAGGGTCGCAGAAGCCTGCGGCACACCACGATCACCGTTGCGGGCCACAGACAGGAGTGAACATGATTCGGTGGATCTGGGTCTTCCTGGACCGCCCGACCCAACGCTTCGATGATTGCGCGAAGTTCTGGTCCACGGTCACCGGCACCCGGCTCTCCGCTCGGCGCGGTGCGGACGACGAATTCCTCACCTTGTTGCCGGACCCCGCGCTGTTCGCCGCGGCGAGCGTGAAGATGCAGGCGGTGACCGGTCTCGGCGGTGTGCACCTGGATCTGGACGTCGACGACATCCCCTCCGCCGTTCGCACCGCGCTCGGCCTGGGTGCGGAGCTGGTCGCCAACCACCCGGACTACGCCGTGCTGCGGTCCCCCGGCGGCCAGACCTTCTGCTTGACCCCCAGCGGCCGCGCCACGAGCACGCCCGCGCCCGCCGTCCGGGCTCCGGACGGCAGGCTGTCGCGTCTGGACCAGGTGTGCCTCGACATCGGCCCCGACGACCACGAGGTGGAGACCCGTTTCTGGACCTCGCTGACCGGTTGGACGTTCCAGCCCGGCAGACGGCCGGAATTCGCCCTGCTGCGCTCCACGCAGCACCAACTCGCCGCGCAGTTGCTGTTGCAGCGCCTCGGCGAGAACCGTCCCACCAGCGCGCACGTCGATCTGGCCGCGGAGGACGTCGAAGCCACCGCCGCCTGGCACGAGTCGCTCGGCGCGACCGTGGTGCAGCGGCACGAGCACTGGATCGTCCTGAGCGATCCCGGCGACGCGCTGTACTGCGTCACCGGCCGCGATCCCAACGGAATCTGATTCGCCGCGCGCCGCGGGGCACGGTCATCCCAGCGGGCACCTGCTCCGCGCCTTGCGGCCGCGGTGGCAGAGTACCGGTGTGCCTACGAATCGACCGACCACCACCGGATCGCTGCTCACCGCGCTGTGCCCGGACCTGCGCACCGCGCTCACCAGGGTGGGTTACGACGCCGACACCTTGCTCGAGGCACTCGGCGACGCGCACGCGGCATTGAGCCGATCGGAGCCGGTCCCCGTGCGCCGCGCGGCGCGCAAGGCGGGCGAGCTGGGCACGCTGATCCGCCTGCTGCTGCTCGGCGATACCGTGCCGGAGCGCGAGGTGGCCGCGGCGCTCGCGCCCGTGCGGATCGACCGCGCGGTCGCCGCGGGCCTGCTGGACCGCGACGGCGACCAGGTGCGGGCGGCGCTGGACCTTCGTCCGCTCGACGCGGGCGCGGGCACCAAGTGGATCCTGTCCGATCTCGACGATTCGATGCGACGGCGCACGCTGACCGAAGATCACGTCCTGGGTGTGGGCCACGCCTCCCTCTCGCTGCTGCGCGCCACCCCGACCCGTCCGGTCGGCACGGTGCTCGACCTCGGCACCGGGTGCGGCGTGCAGGCGGTGCATGCCGCCTCCTATGCGCGGCACGTCACCGGCACCGACGTCAACGCCCGTGCGTTGTGGCTGGCCGAGGCGACCGCGGCGCTCAACGGCCTGGACGTCGAACTGGTGGAGGGCTCCTGGTTCGAGCCGGTCCGGGGCAGGCGCTTCGACCAGGTGGTGGCCAATCCGCCGTTCGTGGTGGGCCCCGCGCGCGTCGAGCACACCTACCGCGATTCCGGCCTCGCGCTCGACGGCGCAAGCGAATTGGTGATCTCGCAGGCCGCGGACCTGCTCGCGCCCGGAGGCACCGCCGCGCTGCTCGCCGCCTGGGTGCACGCCGAGGACGAGGACTGGCGCGGGCGCGTCTCGTCCTGGCTGCCCGCGCACGGTGTGGACGCCTGGGTGGTGCAACGCGACGTCGCCGACCCCGCGCTGTACGTGGGCACCTGGTTGCGTGACGCGGGCGCGGACCCGCGTGACCCGTCCGCCCAGGCCCGCGCGGAGCGCTGGCTGGACGCCTTCGAGGCGGCGCGCGTGGAGGGGATCGGGTTCGGGTTCGTCTATCTGCGCGCCATCGACGGGCCGACCGAGCTGCTCGCGGAGGATCTCACCCACGGTTTCGACGATCCGCTCGGCGAGGAGGCCGTCCGGTATTTCGAGCGCTCGGCCTGGCTGCGCGCCGTCGCCGGTGACGAGAATCTCGCGTGGAGTTCACGATTCGCCGTGGACCCGGTGACCGCGTTGGAGCGGGTGTATCTCCCTGGCGCCGACGGGTGGGCCCCCGAGGTGGCCCGGTTGCATCGGGGCGACGGGCCGCGCTGGCAGCACGAAGTGGACGAGGCCACAGTCTCGCTGCTGGCGGGAATGCACGCCGACGGCCTGCCGTTGTACGAACTGATCGAGCTGTTGGCGCTCGCCCACGGATCCGAGGAGGTGAGCGCCCAGTTCGCGGCCGACGCGTTGTCCGTGGTCACCGGATTGGTACGGCACGGACTGATCAGGCCCGTGTGACCCCGCACGGCAGCCGTGCGCCGGTCGGTGCAGGTCCTGGCCGGGGATCGTCCCGTGTTGCGGTGCTTCTCAGGAACTTCTCAGACGAGAGAGGCGAAAACCGCTGTTCAGAGCGGTTTATGCCAGCCGTAACGGGGAACTTTCTTTCTGTCGGGTCCGTTGATCGGAGTGAGACACCACCGACAGGAGGCAAGTCATGACAAGCCCCGCCACCACTCGTGTGCGCATCAGCGATTCGGACCTCGACGCTCAGAGCCCTGCCGCCGACCTGGTACGCGTGTACCTGAACGGGATCGGCCGCACCGCGCTGCTCACCGCTGCCGACGAGGTCGAGCTGGCCAAGCGCATCGAGGCGGGCCTCTACGCGCAGCACCTGCTGGAAACCGGCAAGCGACTGTCCGCCACCCGCAAGCGTGATCTCGCGATCATCGTGCGCGACGGTCAGGCCGCCCGGTCGCATCTGCTGGAAGCCAACCTGCGCCTTGTTGTCTCGCTCGCCAAGCGTTACACCGGCCGCGGCATGCCGCTGCTCGACCTGATCCAGGAGGGCAACCTCGGGTTGATCCGGGCCATGGAGAAGTTCGACTACGCCAAAGGCTTCAAGTTCTCCACGTACGCCACCTGGTGGATCCGGCAGGCCATCACTCGCGGCATGGCCGACCAGAGTCGCACCATCCGCCTGCCCGTCCACTTGGTCGAACAGGTGAACAAGCTGGCCAGGATCAAGCGCGAACTGCACCAGCAGCTGGGCCGGGAGGCCACCGACCAGGAACTGGCCACCGAATCCGGCATCCCGGTCGACAAGATCTCCGATCTGCTCGACCACAGCCGCGACCCGGTGAGCCTGGACATGCCGGTCGGCAACGACGAAGAGGCCCCGCTGGGCGATTTCATCGAGGATTCCGAGGCCACCTCGGCCGAGTCCGCCGTCATCGCCGGTCTGCTGCACCACGACGTGCGCAGCGTGCTCGCCACCTTGGACGAGCGCGAACAGCAGGTCATCCGGCTGCGTTTCGGCTTGGACGACGGCCAGCCGCGCACGCTGGACCAGATCGGCAAGCTCTTCGGTCTCTCCCGCGAGCGGGTGCGTCAGATAGAGCGCGAGGTCATGGCGAAGCTGCGTAAGGGCGAGCGGGCCGACCGCCTCCGCGCCTACGCCAGCTGATCATCTCCCGGCGCCGGCTGCTCCGAGACAGCACCGGCGTTCGGCTCGGTGACCCTCCCGCCGGGTCACCTTCCCGCGCCGACCGGTGACCGCGCGTACCCGTCCCCTCCGGGTGTCGCGCGAGCCGGTCGGCGGTGTTGTATCCCTTTCGGGCGGCCCCCGGTGCGGCGATGCCGATGTCGCTCAAGCCAGTCGGCGCGGACCGGTGTCGAAACGGCTCGGCTCCGGGCCGATACGACCGCGCGCGTAGATGATCTCCGCCGAGGTCGGTGAGGCCAGCACCGGATCGAAGGCCAGCTCTCGCATTTCCGGCAGGTCGTCGAACAAGGCCGAAATACGCTGGGCGAGTTCGGCGAGGGCCGCTTTGTCCACCTGCGGACTCGCCGGGGTCCCCGAGAGCAAAGGCGCGGCGCGCGGCGCGTCGATCAGAGCCGTGGCCTCGTCGGCGGTCAACGGCAGTGCCCGATAGGCGCGGTCGCCGAGCAACTCGATGATCAGCCCCGACAGACCGAACTCGATCACCGAGCCGAACGAGGGGTCGTCCTGCACGCGCAGGATGCAGCCCACGCCCTTGGTGGCCATCTTCTGGATGTGCAACACCGGGTCACCGCACAGCTCCGCCAGGTCGACGTACGCCTGCCGTACCGCTTCCGGCCGCCACAGATCGAGCCGGACACCGGTGAGATCCGGTCTGCGCCGCCACAATTCGCCGGTCGCCTTGGCCGCCACCGGATAGCCGAGTTCCTCCGCGGCTGCGACCGCCTCGTCCGCACTGCGCACCTCGCGGAATTCCACGACCGGAATGCCATAGCAGGCCAGCAGTTCCACTGTCTCGAGATCGGTGAGCCTGCGTCCGCCCGACGCGGCCATCCAATCGGCCACCAATTGGCGCGCGCGGTCGGTATCGATGCCCTCCGGCCGCACCACCGGCGACACGGGTCTGGTCCGCCATTCGGCGTATCGCCGGACCCGGGCCAGCGCCCGTGCGGCGCGTTCGGGATCGGGATACGACGGAATCGACCCGTGCACCGCCGTCGCGCCCGCACCGCGCACCGCGAGCAGGTTCGGGATTCCTTGCTCGGCGACGAACGTGGTGAGGATCGGCTTTCCCGCCTCGGGAACGGCGGCCGCCGCCGCCCTGATCGCGTCGGCGAAACCGGCGGTCGGCAGCGGCACCGGCGGCGCGAAGACGACGATCACCGCGTCCGTCTCCTCCGACCGCAGGGCCTCGACCAGTGCGTCCAGATACGCGCCCGGCGTCGCCTGCGGGCCGAGGTTGACCGGCTCGCCGACCGAGAGGCCCTCACCGCGCGCCGCGTCGAGGGCCAGCCAGTTGAGCGCCGTGCTGTTGCCCACCACGGCCAGCCGCTGCCCCCGCGGCAACGGCTGATAGCCCAGCAGAGCGGCGCAGTCGAAGAGTTCGGAGATCGAGTCGACCTGGACGATGCCCGCCTGAGCGAACAGATCCCGCACGATCGAGCGGTCCATGTCCCCCGCGGGCTGGACAGCGGAGCGTCCGCTGCTCACGGCGACGATCGGTTTGGTCCTGGCCACCCGGCGCGCGAGGCGGGAGAACTTGCGCGGATTGCCGAAGCTTTCCAGATACAGCAGCACCACATCGGTGTCCGGGTCGCTGTCCCAGTACTGCAGCAGGTCGTTGCCGGAGACGTCGGCGCGATTACCCGCGGACACGAACGTGGACAAGCCCAGATTGCGGGCCGCCGCCTCACCCAGGATCGCCGCGCCCAAGGGCCCGGACTGGCAGAAGAACCCGATCCGCCCGCGACCGGGCAGCACCGGAGCGAGGGTCGCGTTCATGGCGACCGCCGGGTCGGTGTTCGCGATGCCGAGCGCGCTCGGCCCGACCACCCGCATCCCGTGCCCACGAGCGGCGGCCACGAGTTCGCGTTCGGCCGCCAGACCCCCTTCGCCGGTCTCGCCGAAGCCCGCGGTCAACACCACGAGCCCTTTGACGCCTTTGTCCATGCAGTCGTCGAGCACCGACCCGATCGCCGCGGGCGGCACCGCGACCACGGCGAGATCGACCTCGTCGGGGATTTCCCGGACCGTCGCGTATGCCCGCACCCCGCGCACCGACTTGCGGTTCGGGTTCACCGGGAACACCGGCCCCTGGAACAAACCCGACAGCAGATTGGCCAGCAGCGCTCCGCCGACCCGCCCGGTCGCCGGGGTGGCACCGATCACCGCGACCGACCGCGGGGCGAGCAGATTGCCCACGCTGCGCGCCTCCGAGGCGCGTTCGCGCGAATCGCGCACCGACAGCAGCGCTTCGGTGGGGTCGATGGCGAACTCGAGATGCAGGACCGATCCGTCCCTGCTGCTCCCCACTTGATAGCCCGCGTCGCGGAACACCGTCACCATCACGGTGTTCTCCGCGAGCACCTCGGCGACGAAGGTCTCGATCTTGTTCTCGGCGGCGGCGCCGGCCAAGTGCTCGAGCAGGATCGAGCCGAGCCCGCGGCCCTGGTGCCCGTCGGCCACCACGAAGGCGACCTCCGCCGCCCGCGGCCCGTTGCGCTCCAGCAGTTCGTAGCGGCCCACCGCGACGATCGACTCGCCCAGTTCCAGCACCAGCCCGACCCGGTCGCGGTAGTCCACGTGCGTGGTGCGGTACAGGTCTCTGGGCGAGATCCGCGGGTAGGGCCCGAAATACCGGAGGTACCTGGTGCGATCCGACAGCGCGCCGTGGAACTCCTGCAGCGGCTCGGCGTCGGCGGGTGTGATCGGGCGCAGCCGGACGACGCCACCGTCGGAGGCCAGCACGTCGGCGAACCAGTGC
>NZ_JABLTE010000041.1 GCF_013315795.1 Nocardia barduliensis | reverse complement strand
GCTCGCGTTTGCGCGGCCGCCGCGCAAGCGACGAAGGAGCAAGCGGCGGCCGCGCAAACGCGAGCCACCAGGGGGCCGCGAACCCGCCGCGCCCGCGCGGCCAAAACTACGGCACGTACCGCCGCAACCTTCTTGCCGCGAATTCCCGGAAATACGAGAGCTTTTCCGGCGGAACGAGGGCTGGGAGCAAGAAGTACCAGGCGCGCTCCATCCGGACCGCCATCTCGTCGATGGACTCGGTGCCCACGGCGATGATGTGCACGCCCGCGGCCATCTCCTGCCACAGCAGGCCGATGACTTCCGCGTCCAGGTCGGCGATCAGGTCGCCCTGGGCGATGGCTCGTTCGGCGAGCAGGCGGTAGGTGTCGCCCCAGTTCTTGGCGATGTTGTCACCCTGGGCGCCGCGATAGTCGCCGATCTGGTGGGTGAGCTTCAGCATGGCGCCCACCATCGGGTCGTTCATCGATAGGTCGGCGACGACGTAGGTGATGCCGATACACGCTTCGAGCGCGGGCACCCGGGGATCGAAGAAGCCCTGACACGAGCTGGTCAGTCGCTCGTTGCCCTGGTCGACCACGGCGCGCGCCAGTTCTTCCTTCGAACCGAAGTGAAAGTACAAGGCGCCCTTGGTCACATTGGACTGCGCGATGATCTCGCTCAGGCTCGCATTCGCATATCCCAAGCGCAGAAAGACATCGGCAGCGCCTGCCAGGACGGAATCGCGGGTGATCTCCGCGCGCGCTTGCCTAGCCATCAGATCCGCCTGTCATCCTAAAAACCAGCCATCCTGAAGTAGACCGACATCCCGAAGTTGACCGACTTACCGCCCGAACAGCACCCAAAGGATGGGTGAACCGTACCACCAGGCGCGCGCCCGGCAGCCAATTCGCGCATTCGGCCGGACCGGCCGCGCAATTTGCTAGTTAACAATCCGGGTCACTCACCGGCGCCGGCGCGCCACTCCGAACTCAGTTGCGGATCGGCCTCCAGATGGCTCAGCCCGTTCCAGCACAGGTTCACCAGGTGAGCCGCAACAACCTCTTTCGACGGCTGACGTTCGTCCAGCCACCAGGTCGCGGCGGTAGCCACCTGGCCGACGAGCGCCTGCGCGTAGAGGGTGGACAGGCTGGTGTCGAACCCGCGGCGCTCGAAATCACCGGCCAGGATGTGCGCCACCTGATTGGTCGCCTCGTTGAGCAAACTGGAATACCGGCCCTCCGCGGCGGCGGCGGGCTGATCGCGCACCAGAATTCGAAACCCGTCGGTTCGTTCTTCGATGTAGGTCAGCAGCGCCAGCGCGACCTGTTCCAGCCGGATCCGGGAACGGTTGCGGGTGAGCGAAGAGGTGATCATGTCCAGCAGCATCGACATCTCGCGGTCGACGACGACCGCGTACAGCCCCTCCTTGCCGCCGAAGTGTTCGTACACCACGGGTTTGGAGACCTGGGCGCGCTGCGCGATCTCCTCGATCGAGGTCGCGTCGTAGCCGCGTTCGGCGAACAGCGCGCGTCCGATCTCGATCAGTTGCTGGCGCCGCTGGGTGCCGGTCATCCGCGGCCGGGGCACTCGATGCGACTCACCCGAAGACACTGACAATCCTCCGCCTCTCCGCGTTCTCGCCGACTGCGCGTGCCTCGACGTTCACTCCGGCCGCCGATCGCATGCCCGGCACAGTCGTGGGCGCGCCCCGCGAGTTACCCATGTGCGTGCGAGACGGCGTCGCATCCGGGGCTCCGACGAACGACGCCGACGTTCGGATACCACTGTTCCAGACAGCTCGGCGCCACGACCGCTCGACCCTCCGCCCAACAATTCGCGGGGAGGCGGGCGAGTATGCGAGGATTCATCTCGTGCCGTGGCACAGCGGCGGGGGTTCGCCAACCGCCGGTGTGGCAATCCGCCGTGGTGTAATGGCAGCACATCTGATTTTGGTTCAGAGAGTTCAGGTTCGAGTCCTGGCGGCGGAGCTCGAGAGCACGATGACTATCGTTGGCCCGCACATCGCTGACCAAGCACGACGACGCCCCGCACGAGGACAGGCAGCCGAGGGAGATCCATGCCACAGCAGACCGCCGTCGTCGTTCTCGCAGCCGGTGCCGGGACGCGAATGCGGTCGAAGACCCCCAAGGTGCTGCATTCGCTGGCCGGTCGGAGCATGCTCGCGCACGCGCTGCATGCGGCGAACGAGATCGACCCCGCGTATCTCATCACCGTGGTGGGGCACGACCGCGAGCAAGTCGGCGCGGCGGTGACCGCGGTCGCCGACGACCTGGGCCGGGAGATCACCCCCGCGCTCCAGGAACAGCAGCTCGGCACCGGGCACGCGGTGCAGTGCGCGCTGGACGCGCTGCCGGTCGGATTCACCGGCGACGTGCTGGTCACCTCCGCGGACGTGCCGCTGCTCGACGGGCACACCCTGGCCGCGCTGCTCGACGAGCACCGCAGCTACGCCGAACGGCCCGCGGTCACCGTGCTGACCTTCGTGCCGGAGGACCCGAACGGTTACGGCCGCATCGTGCGCGACGCCGACGGCCAGCTGACCGAGATCGTCGAGCACGCCGACGCCACTCCGCAGCAGGCCGCGATCACCGAGGTGAACTCCGGTGTGTACGCCTTCGACGCCGCGGTGCTGCGCACCATGATCAGCAGGCTCTCCACCGCCAACGCCCAGCACGAGCTGTACCTGACCGATGTGCTGCGCCTGGCCCGCGAAGCCGGTCACCCGGTGCACGGCGCGCGATTGGTCGACGCGGCCAAGGTCACCGGCGTCAACGACCGGGTGCAGCTGGCCTCGGCGGCGCGCACGCTCAACCGCTACATCCTGGAGCGCCACATGCGCGCGGGCGTCACGATCCTGGACCCCGCCTCCACCTGGGTGGACGCCAGCGTGCGCATCGGGAGAGACGCGGTGCTGCGGCCCGGCGTACAGCTGCTCGGCAGCACGGTCGTCGGCGAGGACGCCGAGGTCGGCCCGGACAGCACGCTGACCGACGTCGTCGTCGGCGACGGCGCCAGGGTGATCCGCACCCACGGCGAGGGCGCCACGATCGGCCCGAAGGCGACCATCGGCCCGTTCAGCTACTTGCGTCCCGGCACCGTCGTGGGCGACGAGGGCAAGCTGGGCGCCTTCGTCGAGACCAAGAACGCCTCGATCGGCGCGCATTCGAAGGTGCCGCACCTCACCTACGTCGGCGACGCCACCATCGGCGAGCACAGCAACATCGGCGCGTCCAGCGTCTTCGTCAACTACGACGGAGTGACCAAGCACCACACCGTGGTCGGCTCGCACGTGCGCACCGGCAGCGACACCATGTTCGTCGCGCCGGTGACGGTGGGTGACGGAGCATATACGGCGGCGGGTACTGTACTGCGCAGAAACGTTCCGCCCGGAGCTCTCGCGGTCTCCGGTGGTCCGCAGAAGAACATCGAGGGCTGGGTGCAGCGACACCGTCCAGGGACGGACGCGGCGCGCGCGGCGGCGGAAGCCATCGCGGCCAAGGAGATGTCGGGTCAGGCAATAGAGCAAAAGGATGGCAATCAGCAGTGACCGCGTCATGGATCGATAACCAGAAGAACCTGATGCTCTTCGCGGGACGCGCTCATCCCGAGCTGGCCGAGCAGGTCGCCAAGGAACTCGACGTCCACGTCACGCCGCAGATCGCACGGGACTTCGCCAACGGCGAGATCTTCGTCCGGTTCGAGGAGTCCGTCCGCGGCTCCGACGCCTTCGTCCTGCAGAGCTTCCCCGCGCCGCTGAACCAGTGGCTGATGGAGCAGCTCATCATGATCGACGCGCTCAAGCGCGGCTCGGCCAAGCGGATCACCGCGGTGCTGCCCTTCTACCCGTACGCCCGCCAGGACAAGAAGCACCGCGGCCGCGAGCCCATCTCGGCCCGCCTGGTCGCGGACCTGCTGAAGACCGCGGGCGCGGACCGGATCATCACCGTCGACCTGCACACCGACCAGATCCAGGGCTTCTTCGACGGCCCGGTCGACCACATGCACGCCCAGGTGCAGCTGGCGGAGTACATCCGCACCAACTACAGCCTCGAGCACATCACCGTCGTCTCCCCCGATTCCGGTCGCGTGCGCGTCGCCGAGAAGTGGGCCGACTCGCTGGGCGGCTCGCCGCTGGCCTTCATCCACAAGACCCGCGACCCGCTGGTGCCCAACCAGGTGAAGTCCAACCGCGTGGTCGGCGAGGTCGAGGGCCGCACCTGCATCCTGATCGACGACATGATCGACACCGGCGGCACCATCGCGGGCGCGGTCAAGGTGCTCAAGGAGGCCGGCGCCGGTGACGTGGTCATCGCAGCGACCCACGGTGTGCTGAGCCCGCCCGCCGCCGAGCGCCTCGCCACCTGCGGCGCCAAGGAGGTCGTGGTGACCAACACCCTGCCGCTGACCGAGGACAAGAAGTTCCCGCAGCTGACCGTGCTGTCCATCGCGCCGCTGCTGGCCCGCACCATCCGCGAGGTCTTCGAGAACGGCTCGGTGACAGGTCTTTTCAACGGAAACGCGTAAGAATCCCACCGCGGAAACGGCGGCTCGAACTCCGGTTCGGGCCGCCGTTTGCGTGTCCGCGTTAGGCGCGGCGATCCGTGGGGATACTGGGGGTATGGACCGTGACCCGTTGGAAACCGAGATGGGGGATGACGACCAAGAGGACGAGATCCGCGAGTATCAGCGCAACATCGAGGATCCGCCCGACGATCTACGCATCCGCTACCACGAGGACGAGGACGACGGCAGGCTCGGCATCGGCGACGAACTGGACCAGGAGTGGACGCCGCGCGACGGCCGCGCAGGAGACGACGAGGCCGACGACCGCTCGGCCGAGGTGGCCGCGATAGAGATCGTCGACGATCAGGACCTCTGAGCCGTTCGCCCCCCCTCCGACGCGCCACGCTGGCGCAATCGGGCATGACGCCGCGTGCACCGTGGTAGGCATAGGTTGCGTGACCGGGACGACACGAGGAGGGTGCGATGAGCACGCCGAAGGATCCGGAGCACACCGACGACGAGCAGCGGCCGCCGGAGTCGCCATTGTCGAAGCAGACCGGGGAGCCCTCCGGTGACGAGCCTGCCCAGCCCCTGACCGGCGCCGCTCCGGCCCAGACACCTGGCGCACAACCCACCGAGCACGACCCCGCTGCCGCGCAACCGCCCGGAGGTCCGGCGGTACCGCCGGACCAGTGGTGGCAGCCGACCGGTGCGCCGCCTGCGGGACCGCTGGGCGGCCAGTGGGGCGCCGAGCCCAGCGGCCAGCCGGCCGAGCCGCAACCTTGGGGCGCCGACAGCCCCGGTCCTCAGCAGTCCTGGGGCGCCGAACCCGCCGCGCCGGGAACGCCCTTGTCGGGCTCCGCGCCGCAGCCCTCCGACGATCCGACGCACCGGTTCACACCCGACGAGCACACGCGATACGGGTCCGGTGGGCAACCGCCCTATCCGCCGACCGGGCAGCCCGCCGACGCGGAGCAGCCGTATCCGCCGACCGGTCGATCCGGGTATCCGCAGGGCGACATGTACGGCTATCCGCAGTCGGAGCAGCAGCCGCAATACGGCTACCCGTCCTACCCGCAGCAGGGATACGAGCCCTACGCCACCCCGCCGAGGCAGCCGGGGGGTCAGGTGTACTCGATCATCGGGTTCGTCTGCGCGATCACCGCGGTGCTGTTCTGCCCGTTCCTGTTCGGCCCGGCGGGGATAATCCTCGGCATCATCGGGCACAACAAGGGCGAATCACTCGGCAAATGGGCAGCGATCGCGGCGGCTGTCGCGATGGTGATCGGCTTCATCGTGGGATTCGCCGTGTTCGGCGGAGAGATCTCCACGTAGATTTCCGGTATGCGTCTTTTCGGTGGCACCGGTGCGGCGGGTGCGCGAGGATGACCGGATTCGCGGGCTTCCCGCTGGCCGGACTGGACTTCTACGAGGACTTGGAGGCCGACAACTCCAAGGCGTTCTGGACCGCGCACAAGCGGATCTACGACGAGGCGGTGCTTGCTCCGATGAAAGCGCTCGTCGCCGAACTCGAGCCGGATTTCGGTCCGGCCAAGATCTTCCGGCCCTACCGGGACGTGCGATTCGCCAAGGACAAGTCGCCGTACAAGACCGCGCAGGGCGCCGTGGTGCGCGCCGCACCGGGCGCGGGCTGGTACGTGCAGGTCAATGCCGGGGGCCTGTACGTCGGCGGCGGCTTCTACCAGGGCTCGCCCGACCAGCTCGCCCAGCTGCGCGCCACCATCGATGACGACGTACGCGGCCCCGAGCTGGCGGCGATCCTCGCGCAGCTCGCCGCCGCCGGCTACACCATCGGCGGCGAGAAGCTGAAGACCAAACCCAAGGGCTACGACGCCGACCATCCCCGCATCGACCTGCTCCGGCACAAATCCATCACCTGCGGCCGGGAATTCGGCGCGCCCGCCTGGCTGGAGACGCCCCGGGCGGCGAAGGAAGTCCGCGCGGCGTGGGAGACGATGCGGCCGCTGGTCGAATGGCTGGCGGCGGTGATCGGCGGCGCACCCGCGCGGTGACCGCCGATCGGCGGTCGGTCAGCGCCGCCGGGCGAGCACCAGGGTGAAGCGGTCGTCGGGATCGGTCCACACCTGCGCGGTGGCGAAGCCCGCGGCGGCGAGTTCGGCGTCGAGGCCGTCGACCCGGAACTTCGCCGAGATCTCGGTGCGGATCTGTTCACCGCGGCCGAAGCGCACGGTGAGGTCGAGGTCGGCGACCGTGACGGTCATGTCCTCGCTCGCCTCGAGCCGCATCTCGATCCACTCGTGCGCCGCGTCCCAGACGGCGACGTGCCGGAACCGCTCCGGTGCGAAGTCGGCACGCAAGCGCGCGTTCAGCACGCGCAGGACGTTCCGATTGAACTCGGCGGTGACACCCGCCGCGTCGTCGTAGGCGGGAACGAGCACCGCCGGGTCGATGACCAGCCCGGCGCCGAGCAGCAGGTGTTCGCCCGGCTCGAGCACGGCGTGGATCTTGGCGAGGAAGTCGGCCCGCTCCTCGGGGACCAAGTTGCCGATGGTGCCGCCGAGGAAGGCGATCATCCGGCGTCCCCCGCGCGGCAAGTTGTCCAGGGTGTCGGTGAAGTCGCTGACCACACCGTGCACGGCGAGGCCGGGGAATTCGGCCGCGACCTCGTCGGCGGCGGCTCGCAGCGCCGCGGGAGAGACGTCCTGCGGCACGTACTTCTTCAAGGGTGCCCGCGCACTCAGCGCGGTGAGCAGCAGGCGCGTCTTGGCCGCCGATCCCGCGCCCAGCTCGACCAGTACCTCGGCTTGCGCGGCGTCGGCGATCTCGTCGACCACCCGCTCCAGCAGCGCGCGCTCGGTGCGCGTCGGGTAGTACTCGGGCAGTTCGGTGATCTGTTCGAACAGTTCGCTGCCCCTGGCGTCGTAGAAGTATTTGGGCGGCAACCACTTCGGGTCCGCGGTGAGCCCGAGCCTGGCGTCCGAGCGGAGCGCCGCGTCGAGATCGTCTTCGGTGAGGTGGATGTCCAGCGAGGCTGCGGTCATGGCACGGGCCTTTCGGGTCAGAGGAGGGCGTCGACGGACAGCGCGCCGGGCCTGGCGCTCACCAGGCAGCGGTCCGGGATCGACTGCCAACGGGGGTCTTCGTCGAACGGTTCGGAGGACACGAGCGCGAAATCGTCGGTGACCAGCACCGACAACGAGTGGTGGCAGGTGGTCGCCCACAGCTGCGCACCGTCGGAGAGCAGGAGATTCAGGCGTGCGTCCGGCGCCCGGTCGAGGATCGCGGACACGAGCAGCCGCAGCGCCGCGGGCGCCGCCGACCACTCGCCGTCCGGTGAGCTGGTCGCGAGCAGATCGCACAGCAGCACCCACAGCGTCGCCGCGTCGGTAGCCGATTCGGCCTCCAGCAGCCGGGCCGGGGTGAACAGGTCCTCCGCCCCCAGTTCGGCCGCGATGAGCGCGAACTCCGCGGCCACGCCGGACAGCGTGCGACGCCAGTCCGGCACTACGCCGTTGTGGCTGAACGCCCAGCGGTCGCGCGTGAACGGCGCGCACGCCGACCGTTCGACCGGCATACCGACCGTCGCCGACCGCACCGCGCCGAGCACGGCGGCGGACTCCAACTGGCCGAGCACCTCGTCCACCGCCGGGTCGGTCCAGATCGGCGCGGCGTTGCGGTAACGGCTGGCGACGACCGCGTCGTTCTCCGCGAGGCGCCACCACGCGACGCCGAAGCCGTCGGCGTTGATGGTTCCGCCGTGGCGCATATCGCGCGGGGCCCAGGACTGGGTGCGCAGGGAATGTGAGCCGAGGGTCAACATCTCGCCCACCCGCACCGGCGGGCCGACGTAACCCAGGTGTCTACACATCCGCACCCGCCTGGGCGGGGCGCGGCTCACACGCAACATCACCCCGGTTCGACCGCCCGGCGGGCGGAGTGTCGCTCACTCGCCTTCCCCCGCGCGCAGGTCCCGCGCCAAGCGGAACCCCGCGAAGATCTGGCGGCGAATGGGGTGATCCCAGTTGCGGAAGGTGCTGCGGCAGGCCACCGGATCGGTGCCGAAAGAGCCGCCGCGCAGCACACGGTAGTCCCCGCCGAAGAACACCTCGGAGTACTCCCGGTACGGGAACGCGCGGAAACCCGGGTACGCCTCGAAACCCGAGGCGGTCCACTCCCACACGTCGCCGATCAGCTGGTGCACGCCCGCAGCGGACGCGCCCGCCGGATACGCGCCGACCTCCGCCGGTTCCAGGTGGCGCTGCCCGAGGTTCGCGGTGGCGGCATCGGGATCGGCGTCGCCCCAGGGGAATCGCCGCGACTCGCCGGTGGCCGGGTCGAACCTGGCCGCCTTCTCCCACTCCGCTTCGGTGGGCAGGCGCTTGCCCGCCCAGTTCGCATACGCCTCGGCCTCGAACCAGCACACGTGCACGACCGGCTGCCGGGGCCGCAGCGGGGTCATCACCCCGAACACCCGCCGCCACCAGCGCCCGGACGGATCGCGCTCCCAGAACTGCGGCGCGACCAAACCCGCCTCGACGCGATGCGCCCAGCCACGTTCGGACCAGAGCTCGGGGCGCTCGTACCCGCCGTCGTCGACGAACGCCAGGTATTGCTCGTTGGTCACCGGCGCGGCGTCGATCGCGAATCCGGGCACCCGCACCCGATGGGCGGGGCGCTCGTTGTCCAGCGCCCACGCCTCGGTCGAGGTGCCCATGGTGAATTCGCCCGCCGGGATGACGACCTCCCCGGTGACCGGGACCGCCGACGCCGGTGGGCCCGCCGCGGCGAGCACCGGCGCGCCCGCGCGCAACTGATGGGTGGCCAGCATGGTCTCGTCGTGCTGCTGCTCGTGCTGCGCGATCATGCCGAACGCGAAACCGGTGTCGACCAGCGGTCGGCCCCGTAAATCGATGCGCTCCAGCACATCCCAGACTTTGTCGCGCACGGTGCCGACGTAACCGCGGGCCTGGCCGGGATCCAGCAGCGGCAGCGCGGGCCGGTTCGCGCGGGCGTGCTTGAAGGCGTCGTAGAGTTCGTCGATGTCGGCGCGCACCGGATCGCGCCCGCCGACGTCGCGCACGAGCCAGAGCTCCTCCTGGTTGCCGATGTGCGCGAGGTCCCAGACCAGCGGGCTCATCAGGCGCGAATGCTGAGCCACCAGTTCGGCTTCGTCGAGGCAGTCGGTGAGGGTGAGGGTGCGTTGCCTGGCCCGGGTGAGCACCTCGGCGATCCGGTCGCGGAGCTGTTCGGCGCCGGAGTTGTCGGTGGGGGCGGAATGCGAAGTGGTCACGGGAAATATCTCCGAGATTCGTGCTGGTCGGCGTCGGTGCCGCGGGAGTCGGTGCGGCTGCGGGTGATTCGGCGCTCACCGGCCCGTTCGGCCGGGGCGCCGTCGGGGAAGCGCGGCTGGCGCCTGGTCACGTGGCGGCCTCCGGAGGCCGCGCGTCGAGACCGTGTGCGACGTCGTCCTCGACCGGGGTGCGACCACGAAGGCATCGTTCGGCGGCGGATTCGACGGCGCGGGCCGCCTCGTCGGTGGCGGTGTGCGCGGCCGCGAGCCGCAACAGGGCGACCGCCGCGGCACGGAGATCCGGGTCGGCCAATCCGTAGCGGGCGGCGTCGACCCAGCGGGCGGCCAGCGGCGCGGCGATCGAGCTCGCCTCCGCGACCACCGCGGGGCTGGACATGAGCGCGTCGATCACGTGCACCGGGACGGTCCACCCCTCCCCGGGCTGAGCATCGATGTAGCGGACTTCCAGGTGGCCCGAGGCGCGCACCGGCGGGAACAGCGTGGTCAGGTGATAGTCGAGATCGCGGATATCGGGGCGGCGTCCCACCTCGTCGTCCAGCGCGCCGGACAGCCAGTCGGCGAAGGTCGCCCCTGGCGGTGCGAACCATCCCTCGTCCTGGCCGTCACCGGGTGCCGCGACCCCTTCGGGTCTGCGCACGCACAGCAGCGGCACGTCCAGCGCCCATCGGCCGTACGCGGCCACCGGGTCGGTCCAGTCCAGCACCGGAGGGCGGGTGCGGGTGTTGTCCAGGCGCAGCCAGGCCCGCATGCGCTGGGACGCCCAGGCTCCGGGCGGCGCGCCACGCAGGGCGGGGGAACAGGCGAAAGCGGCCAGCAGCGCGGGGCCGACGGCGTACAGGGCGCTCCAGCGCGCGGTGACGTCCGCGTGGTCGGCGCCGGCGTCCACGCTGACCTGGGTGGCGGCGGTATTGCACATCATCAGCTTGCCGAACGGCCCGATGCCGCCGAAGGCGCGCTCCATCGCGCGGTAGCGCGGGAGCTGGAGCAGGCGTTTGGGGCGGCGGTCGGCGTCCGCGGCGACGGAAACCGGGCGGATGGACCGGGATTCGAGGAGTTCCCGCAACAGGCGGGCATCGTCGCGCAGCCGATCACACAGCTGCGCGGCAGCGCCGTAGGGAGCGCTGGAGAGTTCGATCTGACCGCCGGGTTCGAGAGTGACCCGGCTGCCCCCCGGCAGCGCGAGCGCCGGTGAATCGGGGGCGATGGACCGTGGTGCGTACGGTCCGAGCGCGTCCGCCAAGGCGGACAGCTGCGGGCGCGGAGCGGCCGCGGGGCCGGACGCCGAACACTCACCGTGCACCGTGAGCCACTCCAGTTCGGCGCCGATCAGGGCGGGTGGCCCGAGTTTGAAGCACACCCCGCCGATATACGCTTCCGCCGCCGCTCGGGAGGACAGTTCCCCCTGCTCGGTGGCACAACCGGCCGACTCAGGACTCTCGAGCGTGACCGCCATGCCAACCTCCAGTAGGCGTCCGGGACGTAGTCCGCTGCTCTTCGGTTATCGCCATTCGGCGCGGCGGTATTCCACTCCCCGGCCGAAATCGCGTGCGGCGACCAATCCAGCGTAGCCACGCACGCCGACAAGAAACCGACATGAAGCCGAACATTTCACCGGCTAGGGTCGGCTGCATGCTGGATGACGATCGCGTACGAGCCGACACGCCCGGGTGCGTATCCGGGCCGGGACCGG
Source organism: Nocardia barduliensis (assembly GCF_013315795.1). GTDB lineage: Bacteria > Actinomycetota > Actinomycetes > Mycobacteriales > Mycobacteriaceae > Nocardia > Nocardia barduliensis. The sequence goes on along the minus strand of NZ_JABLTE010000041.1, from coordinate 54,947 downwards.
GCCCCGTTTTCCTCGACAGCGCCGGATCGTCGCTCCCGCCGCGAGTCGTCACCGACACCGTCGTCGCGCATCTGCTGCGCGAGTCGGAGATCGGTGGCTATCGCGCGGCGAACGAGCGGCTCGACGATCTCGCCGAGGTCAAGACCGCGATCGGCGCGCTGATCAACGCCGCGCCCGAGAGCATCGCGCTCAGCGACAGCGCCACCCGCTCCTGGGCGGATTTCTTCTACTCGGTCCCGCTCGCCGCGGGCGACCGCATCCTGGTCTCCGAGGCCGACTACGCCAGCAACGCCATCGCCGCCTTGCAGCGCGCCCGCGCCACCGGAGCCACGGTGGAGAAGATACCGAGCGACGGCAGCGGCCAGATCGACCTCGACGCGCTGGAAGCGCTGGTGGACGAGCGGGTCAAGCTGGTCTCGGTGCTGCACGCGCCGACCAACGGCGGCCTGGTGAACCCGGCCGCCGAGGCCACCCGGATCGCGCACTCGGTCGGTGCGCTTGTGCTGCTGGACGCCTGCCAGTCGGCCGGTCAACTGCCCATCGACGTGGCCGAACTCGGCGTGGACGCGCTGTCGGCGACCGGCCGCAAGTGGCTGCGCGGCCCGCGCGGCACCGGGTTCCTGTACCTGCGCCCGGAGTTGGCGCGCTCGATGGAACCCGCGCGGCTGAATCTGCACGGCGCGGAATGGACCGGCCCCGACGAGTACCGGCTCGCGCCCGATGCCAGCCGCTTCGAGTTCTGGGAGTGCGACGTCGCGGGCCGCCTCGGCTTGGGCGCGGCGGTGCGGTACCTGCTCGAGCTGGGCCCGCAGGAGGTCTACGCAACGATCGCGGCCCGCGCCGAACACCTGCGCAAAGCCCTGCCGGAGCTGCCCGGCGTGACGGTGCGCGACCTGGGCATCCGGCACAGCGGCATCGTGTCCTTCACCGTCGACGGCCTCGACCCCGTCGAGGTGCGCGACCGGTTGCTGGCGCAGGACATCACGGTCACGGTCAGCCATGCCGGTTCGACCCTGCTGGATATGACCGGGCGCGGTCTGCGGTCGGTCGTGCGCGCCTCGCCGCACTGCTTCGTCAGCTTCGACGAACTCGACCGATTCGTCGCCGCGGTGGCAGCGCTGCGAGCCTGAGCGGCGGACGCGGAAACCCGAGCCGGACAGCGGTTCAGGCCAGGTGCACTTCGAGTGCCCTGGCCACCAGAGCCGCCACGTCGAAGCCCGGTTCGACCAGACGCAAGCTGCGATTGGCGCGCACGGTGGCGATGCCGTGCAGATTGGTCCACAGGGCGATGGCGCGAGCGCGCGGATCGATCGAGCCGGAGGTCGCCGCCGCGGCGACCAGGTCGGCGAAGCGCGCGAACAGCGGCAGGGTGACCGACCGCAGATTCTCGCCGGAGCCCTCGAGCAGGTCGTGCCGGAACATCAGGCTGAACATTTCCGGCCTGCGCCCGGCGAACTCGATGTACTCGGCGCTCATCCGGGTGAGCCGCTCGCGCGCGGACCCGGCGTCCACCTCGGTGAACCGTTCGGTGAGGTCGGCGAACCCGCGTGCGGCGACGGCAGCCAGCAGTGCGCGGTGCGTCGGGAAGTGCCGCCGCGGCGCACCGTGGGAGACACCTGCGGCCCGGGTGATCGCACGCAGTCCCAGTCGCGCCGCACCGACCTCTTCGAGCAGGTCGACGCCCGCGTCCACCAGCCGATCCCGCAGCGATTCGCTCTCCACCATGCAGACATTGTCTACGGCCGGGACCGCCGGGTCACGCCGAGTAGACAGTGTCTACAAGATCGGGTAGACAGTGTCTACACACTCGTCTCCTGGAGGTTCCCGTGTGGTATCCGCTGTTCAAGTACGTCTTGCTCGGCCCGGCGCTGCGGTTGCTCGGCAGACCCGTGGTTACCGGGCTGGACAATATTCCGCGAACCGGGCCGGTCATCATCGCGGCCAATCACCTCGCCGTGATCGACTCGCTGTATCTCGCGCTGGTCGTCCCGCGGCGCGTGACGTTCCTGGCGAAACAGGAGTACTTCACCGGAAAGGGCCTGCGAGGCCGGTTCAACCGGTGGTTCTACACGGTCTCCGGACAGGTTCCGGTCGATCGGACCGGTGGCAGCGCGGCCGCGGACGCGCTCGCCGCCGCCACTCGCCTCCTGGCGGCGGGCGGGGTCTGGGCCATCCATCCCGAGGGCACCCGATCCCCGGACGGGCGGATCTATCGCGGCCGCACCGGCGCCTTGCGGGTCGCGATGGCCACCGGCGCGCCGGTCGTTCCGGTGACTCTCGCGGGCACCGACCGGGTGAACCCACGCGGCAGCCGTCTGCCGCGTTTCGGCAAGGTGCGCATCGAGTTCGGGGCCCCGCGCCGCTATCCGGCGACCGAGCAGCGTCACCTGGTGCGCGCCGCCACCGACGAACTGATGCGCGAGATCGCCGCGCGCTCGGGCCGGCACTACGTCGACCGCTACGCGGCTACCTTTCGGACGCACGCATCCCGCCGCTGACCTGCACCCCCCAGAAAGGGGGTTAACGTCGCCCCGCGATGGCGGGATAGTTGGGGGAGGCCGGTTCCCGGCGACAGCTGGTGGTTAGGAGTTGAACATTGAGCAGGTTCACCGACGAGATGTATGCCACGGCGCAATCCTCCGAGCGCGGACTGGTGACCGGCGAGCCGGGCGCCCCGCTGCGGCGCACCTGGGCCGAGATCCACCGGATCGCTCGACGTATGGCGGGCGGGCTGGCCGAAGCGGGCATCGGGCACGGCGACGCGGTGGGTGTGCTGGCCGGTATGCCGGTCGACATCGCCCCGGCCTGCCAGGCCGTCTGGATGCGCGGCGCGTCGATCACCATGCTGCACCAGCCGACTCCGCGCACCGATCTGGTGGTCTGGGCGCGCGACACCGAAACCGTGCTGACCATGATCGAAGCGCGCGCCGTCGTGCTCGGCGCGCCGTTCGAGGCGGCCGAGCCGCTGCTGCGGGAAGGCGGCATCACCGTGGTGCGCATCGATCAGCTGCCCGACGGTCCCGACGTCGACCCGGTACCCACCGCCGAGGGCGATATCGCCCTGCAGCAGTTGACGTCCGGTTCGACCGGTTCGCCCAAGGCGGTGCGGATCACACACGAGAACTTCTTCGTCAATGCCCACGCCATGTTCGACCGGGTGAAATTCCAGCTCGAGGACGACGTCATGGTCAGCTGGCTGCCCCTGTTCCACGACATGGGCATGGTCGGATTCCTCAGTGTGCCCATGCAATTCGGCGCCGAAGTGGTGTGCGTGACGCCGCTGGACTTCCTCACCAAGCCACTGCTGTGGGCCGAGCTGATCAGCAAATACCGTGGAACCGTCACCGCCGCACCCAATTTCGCCTACTCACTGCTGGCAAGACGGCTACGGCAGGCCGACGACGGAGCGTTCGACCTCAGCAGCGTGCGCTACATGTGGAACGGCGCCGAACCGGTGGACCCGGACACCATGGACGCCTTGGCCGCGGCCGGGAAACGCTTCGGCCTCAACCCCATGGCGCTCACGCCGGTCTACGGCATGGCCGAGACCACGCTCGCGGTGTCCATCCCGGACCCCGGCCACGGTCAGGTGCTCGACGTGATCGATGCCGATCTGCTCGAGGCCCTCGGCAAGGCGGTGCCCGTACCGGAGGAACTCGGCCACCCCGCGAACATCCGCCGGTTGCCCACCCTCGGCTACCTGGTCGACCAGCTGGAGGGCCGGATCGTCGACAGCGAACGTCAGCCGCTGCCGACCCGGTCGGTGGGCGTGATCGAATTGCGCGGTCCCGCGGTCACTTCCGGGTACGTGACGGTGGACGGGTTCCAGCCCGCCAGGGACGACGAAGGCTGGCTGGACACCGGTGACATCGGCTACTTCACCGACGAGGGACTGATCGTGGTGTGCGGCCGGATGAAGGACGTCATCATCATGGGCGGCCGCAACATCTACCCCACCGACATCGAGCGCGCCGCGACCAGGGTGGCCGGTGTCCGCCCCGGCAACGCGGTGGCGGTGCGGCTGGACGCGGGCCAGAAGCGGGAGAGTTTCGCCGTGGTGGTGGAAAGCGGCAGCCACCAGAACCCCGAGGAGGTCAAGCGCATCGAGCGCGAGATCGTGCACGAGGTGTTCGCGGAGGTCGGCGCGCGGCCGCGCACCGTCGCCGTGCTCGGCCCCGGCGCGCTGCCGAAGACCTCCTCCGGCAAACTGCGCAGGGCCGCGACCGCGATGCATCTGCCCCGCGGCTGACCGTCCAGGCGCGGCGGTCGCGGTCAGTGCACCTGGTTCTGCGCGGTCTCCAACCCGACGCGCAACAGCAGTTCCACCGCGTCGGCGGCCTGCTCGACGATCACCGGCACCTCTTTGCGCTCCGGGGCGGAGAACGGTTTCAGCACGTAGTCGGCCGGGTCCTGGCGACCGGGCGGACGGCCGATGCCGATGCGGGTGCGCAGGTAGTCCTTGGTGGTCAGGGCGCTGGAGACCGAGCGGAGGCCGTTGTGCCCGCCCTCGCCGCCGCCGCGCTTGAGCCGGATCGCGCCGAAGGGCAGGTCGAGTTCGTCGTGCACGACGATCACCTCGGTCGGCGGCACGGAGAAGAACTTCGCCAGCGCGGCCACCGGCCTGCCGGACAGGTTCATGAACGATCGCGGCTTGGCGATCAGCACCTGGCGTCCGTCCAGTCGCGCCTGCAGCAGGTCGGCGCCGGATTTCTTGTGCACACCGAAACGACCGCCGACGCGCTCGGCGAGCACGTCGGCGACCAGGAAACCGACATTGTGCCGGGTGCGCTCGTATTCGGGACCGGGGTTACCCAGTCCGACGACGAGCGCGGGCCCGGCGGACGTTTCGGTGTTACTCAGCGCTCTCGCCCTCGGACGCGCCCTCTCCCTCGCCCTCGGTGGGCTCGGCGGCCGGGGCGGCAATGACGTTGACGATCAGGGTCTCGGCGTCGGCCGCCAGGCTCACACCCGCGGGCAGCTCGAGCGCGCCCGCGGTGATCTGGGTGCCCGCCTCGACGCCCTCGACGGAGACCTCGATGGCCTCGGGCAGCTTCATGGCGTCGGCCTCGATGGAGACGGTGGTGGCCTCCTGGGTGACCAGGGTGCCGGGGGCGGCGTCGCCGGTGACGGTGACGTTCACGTCGGCGGTGACCTTCTCGCCGCGCTTGATGATCAGCAGGTCGGCGTGCTCGATGTAGCGGCGGATCGGATGCACCACGACGGACTTGGTCAGCGCGAGCTGCTTCTTGCCGTCGATGACGAGGTTCAGCACCGCGTTGGTGCCGTGCTCGCGCAGGATGGCGGCGAAGGCCTGGGCGTTGACCGACAGGTGCTGCGGGTCGGACTGGTGGCCGTACAGCACGGCCGGGACATTGCCCGCACGGCGGGTGCGGCGGGCGGCGCCCTTGCCGAACTCGGTGCGTACGGCTGCTTCGAGAAGGTTGACGTCGGACATGACTGGATCTACTCCTACGGCTCTTCCGGGCTGTCAGTTACACGTCAGGGGTTCTCGCACACCTGACGGGGTGGTCTACTCGTCGGGGCGAAGACCGAACGAGGACGGCCGGAAGCCGAGCCGCGTCGATCACGGTGTCGCAAAACTGGTCTGCGGTCACCCTCGCCGAGACAACCCGAACACCATACCCCAGCGCAGAGGCGGTCTTTGAATCGGGTGGTCACCCGCGGTTCGGTCCGCGCTCGGGTGCGTCACGTACGCTGGCGGGGTTGCCGATCGGTCGTCTGCGAAAGGTTGTCTTGCGTTGAGCGCCTCCCCCGAGGGTGTTGTCGCGCCCGCATCCCGTGGGTTACCCGCCGAGGTCGCCCGTCGGCGCACGTTCGCGGTGATCTCCCATCCCGACGCGGGCAAGTCCACGCTCACCGAGGCGCTCGCCCTGCACGCCAGGATGATCTCCGAGGCGGGCGCGATCCACGGCAAGGCCGGGCGCAGGTCAACGGTCTCGGACTGGATGGAGATGGAGAAGGCGCGCGGCATCTCGGTCAGCTCCACCGCGCTGCAGTTCAACTACCGCGTCGAGGGTTCCGACGTCGACAACGTGATCAACCTGGTCGACACCCCCGGCCACTCCGATTTCTCCGAGGACACCTACCGGGTGCTCACCGCCGTCGACGCCGCGGTGATGCTGATCGACGCGGCCAAGGGCCTCGAACCGCAGACGCTGAAGCTGTTCCAGGTGTGCAGGCACCGCGGTATCCCCGTGATCACCGTGATCAACAAGTGGGACCGGCCGGGCCGGGCGCCGCTGGAACTGCTCGACGAGATCGACGAGCGGATCGGCCTCACCCCCACCCCGCTGTTCCTGCCGGTCGGCATCGCGGGCGACTTCCGCGGCCTGCTGCGCCGCGGCCCGGACGGCGTCCCGCTCGAATACATCCACTTCACCCGCACCGCGGGCGGCGCGACCATCGCGCCGGAGGAGTCGCTCACGCCCGAGGCCGCCGAGGCGCGCGAGGGCGAGCCGTGGACCACCGCCGCGGAGGAGAGCGAGCTGCTCTCGGCCACCGGTCAGGACCATGATCAGGAACTGTTCCTCGCCGGTCAGACCTCACCGGTCATCTACGCCTCCGCGATGCTGAACTTCGGCGTGCGGCAATTGCTGGAGACGCTGGTCGCGCTCGCGCCGCCGCCGGGGGCGCGGCGGGACGTGGACGGCAAGCCGAGGGAGACCGGCGACCCGTTCAGCGCGGTGGTGTTCAAGGTGCAGGCGGGCATGGACGCCGCCCACCGGGACCGGCTCGCCTTCATGCGGATCGTGTCGGGCGAGTTCGAACGCGGCATGGTGGTCACCCACGCGCAGACCGGGCGGCCGTTCGCCACCAAGTACGCGCTGACCGTGTTCGGCCGCGAGCGCGCCACCGTCGACACCGCCTATCCGGGTGACGTGGTCGGCCTGGTCAACGCGACGGCGCTGGCGCCGGGTCACACGCTGTTCGTGGACAAGAAGGTGGAATTCCCGCCGATCCCGTCGTTCGCGCCGGAGCATTTCGCCGTGCTGCGGGCGCGGACCGCGGGCAAGTACAAGCAGTTCCGCAAGGCCGTCGACCAGCTCGACTCCGAAGGCGTGGTGCAGGTGCTGCGCAACGACATCCGCGGCGACGCCTCCCCCGTGCTCGCGGCCGTCGGCCCGATGCAGTTCGAAGTGGTGACCGCGCGGATGCTGACGGAGTTCAACGTCGAGACCACGATGGAGCACCTCGGCTACACGCTGGCCCGGCGTACCGATGCCGCGTCGGCGGAGGAACTCGGGCGGCAGCGCGGCGTGGAGGTGTTCACCCGCTCAGACGGTGCGCTGCTCGCGCTGTTCAGTGACAAGTGGCGGCTGCAATACATCGAGAAGGAACACCCGGCGCTCACCTTGGAGCCCCTGGTCGCCACCGCCGACTGAGTCAGCCGGCCTCCGACTCCGGCCGCAACGGCGGGACGCCTGGATCGCGCTCGACCGAGGAGATGCCGTCTTCTTTGGCGATCAGGCCCCAGCGGCTGGAGGTCAGGCGCAGGCTGGGCAGGTCGCTGAGCGAGAGCACCACCTCGTAGGTGCGTTCGTAGCCGGTGTGCGAGATCCGCCAGCGTCCGTCGTCGCAGCGGACGTAGCGGTCGGTGTAGAAGGCCGCGCCGCGCAGCAGCATGTTGTGGCCCGGAATGAGCACCGTGTCGGCGAGGTACCAGGTGCCGGTGGCGGTGTCGCCGTCCACGTCGATCTCGGGATGATCGCAGCGGTGCTCGGTGATCACGTGCGGGCCGAGCGTATTGCGCATGAACGCGATGAACGCCTCGCGCGATTCGAATTGCAGATATTCGCTGTAGGTGGCGGTGGCCTCGGGAACCATGGTGTCCGCGAAATCATCCCATGACTTGGTGTCGAGGGTGCGCAGATACCGATATTTCAGCCGAGAGATCGCCGAGACGTCGTCCTGCCCCCGCTCCTGGCCGCCACCCGGCCGTGGATCGCCGCGCACCTGCCCGAAGTCGATCGGTCCGGCGTCGAAACGCAGCCGCCCGCCGCCGGCGCGCCGGTCGCCCTGTTCCCGTTCACCCATGGGCGTCGCCCGCTGGCCGCCACCCGGGCCGGAACCGCCCGGATCGACGTCCCGCTCCCCAGGGTCGGGTCCGCCGGGATCGATGTCCACTCCGCCGCGCTCCTGCCGCTCCGGGGTGAATCCCGGGTCGTCGCGCTGCTGACCACCGGAGCCCACACCCCGGTCATTACGCACTTGGCCAGCGATGCCCAAACCTGGGTCGCCGCGCCCCTGCCCGCCGGTTCGCTGATCCATACCCTCAACAATCCCACCCCGGAGGCCGGATTGGGAGAGTTGTATCAGATTGCTATCGCGGTGGTGCGGAACATGCCGCCGAAGATCAACTCCGGGCCTCAGGAACCGATCGTGAAGCAGGTGCGGCAGAAGTCCTCGCCGAACTCGGTCAGCCGGAGACTCTTGCGCACGATCTTGGGCGCCCGGCCCGCTTTCTTCAGCGCCGCCTCCACCACCGGCTGCACCTCGAGCACCATGTACCGGCTCAGCACCACCGGATCGTCCGAGGTCAGCGTCAGCCCGAGGCGGTTGAGGTTGATCAGGTAGGAGCGCGCGCGGTCCGGGTAACGCACTCCCGCCTGCTCGGGCACCGAGGTCAGATCGCCCTGCACCAGTTCCGAGCCGATCCCGAGCGGACGGTTGGTGCGCACGTCGACCGAGGGCTGCGGGCCGTTGAGCGCCATGAAGCGCAGGATGCGCGCCTCGTCGGGAGCGAGTTCGTCGAGGATGCGGTCGTAGGCCGGGTGCACGTCCTCGGTGAAGTAGACGTCGGCGGACCTGGCCAGCAGCGCGTCGCCGCGGCGGCGCAGCTCCTCGCTGCTGGCCGAGCGGAAGTAGGAGCCCACCGCCAGCGCCTGCTGCGAGGTGGGGCCGTTGGAGGTCGGGACATAGCTGACGATCTCCCGGACCGAGCCCTCGGTGACGCCGAGCGCGCTGCGGGCGATGGAACGCAACGCGTTTCCGGTGCGCTCGGCGATCTCGGCCGAGGACTCCCCGTCCAGCGCGGCCTGGGTGATCTCCCTGGTGACCTCGTAGGTCGTGCCGACCGCCCATTGGCTTCCGCGCACGACGGTGCCCGCGGCCACGCCTGCCGCTCGGAACACGCCGCGGATCAGCCGGGCCTCGTTGCTGATCTGCCGCTGTTCGACATCCGAACTGCGCTCGACGGCGCGCGAACCTGGCTTGGCCACGTCCTGTCCGGTCCTGTCGTCTGCCACGTCTTCTCCGATATCGCCGGGGGAACGAATCCGCTCCACAGATTACTTCCCCTTGTGTCGCGGGTCATTCGCACCGCCTGACTCGGACAGTACGACCGGCACACGGCGCGCAATGGGGTTTCTTTGCCGAGGGGGTGCTAGTTTTGGGTGCCGGTGAGGCGGCGATCACCGGTGTATCGGCAGGAGGGTGTCGTGTTAGAGAGCGTATTCGGAATCCACCCCACGATCCTCCTCGAGCTCGTGACCATACCTCTTTTCACCGGGGTGATCGGCTACATCACCAACTGGACCGGCGTACTCATGCTGTTCAAACCGGTCGCCTTCTACGGCGTTCGAGTTCCCGGTCTGCGCGCGCTGTATCCGTTCCTTCCCAAGCGAATTCAAGTTCTTCCCCTGCTGAGCTACGACGGCCGATTCGGCTGGCAGGGCATCGTCCCCTCCCGCGCGGACAAGATGGCCAGCATCGCGGTCGACAAGGGCCTGGCCAAACTCGGCAGCGTCGCCGACTTCTATCGGGAACTGGAGCCGGACAAGCTGGCCGAGCACCTGGCCAGCATCGCCGACGCGCAGATCAAGGACATCGTCGAGGACATCCTGCGCCGCGAGCACCCCCAGCTCTGGTACAACCTGCCCGCGCAGGTACGCGACATGGTGCACGCCAGAGTGCGCCAGCAGCTGCCGGAGATCCTGCGCGAGCTGACCGAGGAATTGGGCGCCAATATCGATCAACTGCTCGATGTGAAGCAGATGGTGATCCGCTACTTCCAGGCCCGGCCGCATCTGCTCAACACGCTGTTCCAGGTGCTCGGCGCGAAGGAACTGCGATTCATGCAGAACTTCGGTTTCTACTTCGGCGCGCCGATGGGCGTGTTGCTGGTCGTCGTGCTGCATCTGACCGGCTGGTCCAGCCTGGTCGTGCTGCCGATCGGCGGCGTGATCATCGGCTGGGTGGTCAACTGGATCGGCATCAATATGATCTTCGCGCCCGCCTATCCGAAGTGGTGGGTTCCGTGGCGGCAGGGCCTGCTGATCAAACGCAAGTCCGAAATCACCGACGGGTACGCGGAATTGGTTTCCAGCCAGGTGATCACCGTGGCGAATATCGGCGACGAGTTGCTCAACGGCCCGCGCTCGGATCGCACCATGCAGATGCTGGAGGACACGCTGCGCCCCGCCGCCGACCGCGCGCTCGGCCCGGCGCGTCCCGCCGTCAAGTTCATGCTCGGCAGCCGCGAATACGACTCGTTGCAGTCCACGTTCACCAGCGAAGCCATGGCCATCGCGCCCATCGCGTTCGCCGACCCGGAGTTCAACCTCCGCCAGGGCAGGCAGATCAACGAATACATCGCCAGGCAGATGGCGATGTTGTCGCCGCCGGACTTCGTCGACATGCTCCGCGCGGCTATCAAGCAGGACGAATGGCTCCTTTTCGTCCATGGCGGCGTGCTGGGGCTGTTCGCCGGATACGCTCATATCCTGATCTTCGGAACGGGAGTGGCGACATCATGGCTGTAGCGGGTCCGGACGACGGCGATATCGAGGCCGTCGAGCACCTCGACGCGACGGCGGCGAATGCCGAGCCAGCGCAGGAGATCGCCCGGCGGCCGGCTTCCGACCTCGCTCGCACCGACGAATTATCCAGACGGGTAACCGTTCCCGTGGCGACCGTGCGTGCCGCGACGGGCGTCGCCCGGGTCGCGTGGACCGCCGTCGCCGGAGTGACCTCCTGGGGTGTCGGCACCGCGGTCGGCGTCACCTCGACCGTCGTGCGGCGCAGCATCGAGGGAGCGCCGCCGCGAGAGGTGTTGGCCGAGGCGGAGTCCGAGGTCCGCGAAGCGATGCGCAAAGCGCTCGGCCTCCCGGTCGCCGGGGAACCCACCGCGCCGGACGCCGTGCCGACGCTGCGCGAGCAGGGCGCCGCGCTGCTGCGATTGTCGGCCAACCCGCACGGCGAGGACGACAACCACCCGGCTTTCGCGGGCATGCTCGCCGAGCTGACCCCGGACGAGGCGCGCATCCTGCGTTTCCTGCATCTGGACGGGCCACAGCCCTCGATCGACATCCGCACCGGCCGCCCGCGCGCCCTCGGCTCCGAACGCCTCGGCTCGATGCTCACGCTGATCGGCGAGCACGCCGGCCTGCGCTTCCCCAACCGGATCCAGCAGTACCTGACCAACCTGCGCAGGCTCGGCTTGGTCGAGCACGCGCGCGAGCCGGTCGGCAACCCGAACCGATACCAGCTGCTGGAGGCGCAGTCGCCGGTGCGGGAGATCCTGAAGCGGTCCGGCTTCGGCACCAAAGTGATCTACCGCAGCGTGGTGCTCACCGACTTCGGCGCGGACTTCGTGCGCACCTGCCTGCCGGTGGTGGTACAGGACGGACGCGCCTCGGGACACTAGGTCTCCCAACCACGCAGCGCGAGTTCGGCCACCCGCTCCAATTCGGCCCGGCTCGCGCCGTCCCGAGCCGCCTGGGACATTCCCTGCATCATCGTGCCGACATAGCGGGCCAGCGTGCGCGCGTCCAGGCTGTCCGGCAGGACGCCCGCGTCGATGTCGGCCTGGATGCGCTCGGCGAACGCGTCGATGTTCCGATTGCGCATATCGCGCAGGGAGTCGGCGATCTCGGCGCTCGTGGTGTTGACGCCCGCGCTGATCACCAGACAGCCCTGCGGGCACTCCGGCCGGGTGTACTCGGCCGCCGCCTCGCGCAGGATGCGCCGCACCGCCGCGTCGGCGGTGCGTTCCTCGGCGAGCGCCCGCGTGACGAATCCGCCGTAGCGCGCGCCGAACTTCGCGACGACCTCGGCGAACAGCGTCTTCTTGTCCCCGAACGCCGCGTACAGGCTGGGCGCACCGATACCCATCGCCGCGGTCAGGTCACCGATCGACGTGGCCTCGTACCCGCGTTCCCAGAACAGCCGCATGGCCTTCTCCAGCGCCGCGTCCCGATCGAAGGAGCGCGGCCGCCCGCGGGTCGTGGTACTCATGCCGCAATTTTATAGCGGTCACTAGAGAATGTGCTACTTTGCTTTCTGTAGCGACCGCTAGAGAAAGGAAGTCCCGCGATGGGCGCATTGACGGGCAAGACGGCACTGGTGACCGGAAGCAGCCGGGGCATCGGCCGGGCGATAGCCGAGCGGCTCGGGCGCGACGGCGCGCGCGTGGCGGTCCACTACAACGGCGACGAGCAGGCGGCGAAAACCACCGTCGCCGCGATCGAGGCGGCGGGCGGGACGGCGTTCGCGATCCGCGCCGAACTGGGCGTGCCGGGCGACGCCGAGGCGCTGTGGGCGGCCTTCGACGCACACGCCGACGGACTGGACATCCTGGTGAACAACGCGGGCGTCGACGGCATCAGGGAGCCGATCGCCGGGACCGACGAAGCGGCGTTCGACCGCGTCTTCGCGATCAACGCCAAGGCGCCCTTCTTCATCACCCGCCTCGGCCTGGACCGGTTGCGCACGGACGGGCGGATCGTCAACATCTCCACCGGCCTGACCCACGGCGCGCACATGCCGCAGCTGATCGCCTACACCATGACCAAAGCCGCGATCGACAGTTTCACCAGCGTGCTCGCCAAGGAGGTCGGCGCGCGCGGCATCACCGTGAACGCGGTGGCGCCGGGCATCGTCGACACCGACATGAACGCGAACTGGTTGCGCAATGCCGAGACCCAGACGGCGGTGGCGGCGATGTCCCCGCTCAACCGCGTCGGGCAGCCCGCGGACGTGGCCGACGTCGTCGGGTTCCTCGCCTCCGAGGACGCGCGGTGGGTGACCGGGCAGTGGATCGATGCCACCGGCGGCGCGCTGCTGTGAACGCGGTGAGCGGCCGCCGCCCGCACACACCGCCTTCGGAGCGAGCTACGCCACGGCGTCGCCCGGCTACGCCCATTAGGCTTGAGCACCGTGCTGTCAGTAGTGCCGAGTCCCGTCACCGTGCGGGCGCCGTCGAAGGTGAACCTCCATCTCGGAGTGGGCGACCTGCGTGCCGACGGCTACCACGACCTGACCACGGTGTTCCAAGCACTGTCCCTGAGCGACGATCTGGAGATCTCCCCGTCTGGTTCGCTGGCCGTGCGGGTCACCGGTGAGGGCGCCGCGGACGTGCCGACCGACCGGACGAACCTGGTCTGGAAGGCCGCCGTCCGGCTCGCGCACCTCGGCGGCCGCGCTCCCCTGGTGGAAATCGCCATCGCCAAAGGCATTCCGGTGGCCGGGGGCATGGCGGGCGGCAGCGCCGACGCCGCCGCCGCGCTGGTCGGGCTGAACGAGCTGTGGGACATGGGCCTGTCCAGGGAGGAACTCGCCGCGGTGGCGGCCGAACTCGGCAGCGACGTGCCGTTCGCGCTGCACGGCGGCACCGCGCTCGGCACCGGTCGCGGTGAGCGCCTGCTGCCGGTGCTGTCGCGCAATACCTTTCACTGGGTGCTCGCCTTCGCCAAAGGCGGCCTGTCCACGCCTGCGGTATTCGCCGAACTCGACCGGTTGCGCGAGCACGGCGACCCGCCTCGGCTCGGTGAGCCGCAGCAGCTGATGCAGGCGCTGGCCTCCGGCGACCCGCGACAGCTCGCACCTCTGCTCGGCAACGACCTCCAGGCGGCGGCGGTGTCGCTGAAGCCGGAACTGCGCCGCACCCTGCGCGCAGGCGTGACCGCGGGCGCGCTGGCCGGGCTGGTCTCCGGATCCGGGCCCACGTGCGCGTTCCTCTGCGAGAGCGAGGAATCGGCGATCTCGGTGGCCGCCGAACTCGCGGGCGCGGGCGTCTGCCGCAGCGTGCGGACGGCCAGCGGCCCTGTGCCGGGTGCGCGCATCCTCAGCGGCGACCAGTCCGGGAAGCACTGACCGCCGGAGCGAGCGCTTCACGGCGGCGACATGCGGCGCGGGCGGGAGTCCGTTCGCGGTTCCCACGCCTCTCGGCGCGCGGGCCGTCCGCCCGCGATTGCGGCCTGCTCGCCGCTCGGACATCGAGCCCGCGCACCGGTGGTCTACAGCGTTGCTCAGGAAAGCACGTCGGCGAGCCGGTCGACCTGATCGGCATCGCGGCCGTAGCAGTAGAACATCACCTCGTCCGCGCCGAGATCGGCGAATTCGGCGACGGTCGAGCGGATCTGCGCGGGCGTGCTGAGCATTCCGGCGAGAATGCCTTCGGTGTAGCCGCTGAACGCGTAGTAGGCGCCCATCGACGCGCGGGCGTCCTCGATCACCTCGTCGGTGCCGAGGGCCACGTTGACCTGGGCGACGATTCTCGGCGCACCCGACCGGCCGTTGTCCGTCCAGGAACGGCGCACGGTATCGAAAAGCTTGCCCGCCCAGGAGGGCGGTGCGGCGGCGAGGAACCCTCCGCCGCACCGGCCGACGCGTTCGAGTGCGGCCGGCTGGAAGCCGCCGAACAGGATTTCGGGTCCTTCCGGTCGCAGCGGCGCGGGGCCGATCGGCCCGCACTCGTCGCTGAAGGGTTGCCCGGACCACAGGCGGCGCATGAGGGCGATCTGCTCGTCGAGGCGGCGGCCCCGTGTACGCAGGTCGGTGCCCGAGGCGAGATGGTCGTCGGCGCGGCCGCCGACGCCGAGGCCGAGCACGAGGCGGCCGCCGGACATGCGGTCCAGCGTGGCGACCTGCTTGGCGAGCAGCACCGGGTCACGCAGCGGCGCGAGCAGCACTTCGGTCTGGACATTGACGCGAGTGGTGGCACCGGCGATCGTGGCCAGCGCGATCAGCGGTTCGGGGTTGTCGTAGACCAGCCGGTCCAGCAGGCCGAGCGTGCGGAACGGGCCCGCGTCGGCGCGCCGGGCCCAGTCGAGCAGGGCGGCGGGATCGGAGATGGGCAGGCCGAGGCCGACGTGCATGGGATTCCTCCAGAAGACGAGTGGAAGGGCAAGGTGCCGCCCGCCGACGCCTCTCTCACGAGGCGGGCGTCCCACTCCGCGGCTGTAGTTCTGGGGAACGCCGGATCGGTTACATGGAACGAACAGTGTTCGTTCGACACGAATCTAAACGAACACTGTTCGTCACGCAAGCTTCCCCGCTGCTCGCCGGGCAGACCGGCCCTCCGCCCGGGTCGGTACGCTGGCCCGGGGCGATCATCGGGCCGCCCCCGCAAGACACGGAAGGATCCATGTCCAACCTGATCAATCTCGAACAGGTCCACAAGAGCTTCGGGATCAAGCCGCTGCTGGAGAATGTCTCGCTCGGCGTGCACGCGGGCGAGCGGATCGGTGTCGTCGGCCTCAACGGCGGCGGTAAGACCACCCTG
Source organism: Nocardia barduliensis (assembly GCF_013315795.1). Classification (GTDB taxonomy): domain Bacteria; phylum Actinomycetota; class Actinomycetes; order Mycobacteriales; family Mycobacteriaceae; genus Nocardia; species Nocardia barduliensis. The sequence continues at coordinate 39,424 of NZ_JABLTE010000041.1, read as the reverse complement.
CTCGAGGTGCTCACCGGCATCGAGGAGCCGGACAGCGGCCGGGTCAGCCGGCTCGGCGGCCTGCGCATGGCCGTGGTCACCCAGCGCGGCGTGCTGCCCGCGGGCGCGACGGTCGGTTCGGTGGTGCTGGCCGGCCTGGCCGACGACGCCATGACCGACGAGGTCGCCGAACACGAATGGGCCGCCGACCCGCGCATCCGCTCGGTGATGGACGGCATCGGCATCGCGAATCTGGGCATGGACACCCCCGTGGACAACCTCTCCGGCGGCGAACGCCGCCGGGTCGCGCTCGCCGCCGCGCTGGTGCGCGAACTCGATCTGCTGGTGCTGGACGAGCCGACCAACCACCTGGACGTGGAGGGCGTGCAGTGGCTGGCCGAACATCTGCTCGGCCGCCGCAGCGCCCTGGTCGTCGTGACCCACGACCGCTGGTTCCTGGACACCGTCGCCACCAGCACCTGGGAGGTGGTCGGCGGCCGGGTCGAAAGCTACGAGGGCGGCTACGGCGACTGGATCTTCGCCCGCGCCGAGCGCGCCCGCCAGGCGGACGCGAGCGAGGCCAGGCGGCGCAACCTGGCCCGCAAGGAACTGGCCTGGTTGCGGCGCGGCCCGCAGGCGCGCACCTCCAAACCGCGCTACCGGGTCGAGGCCGCCGAAGCGCTGATCGCCGACGTGCCGCCGCCGCGCGACAGCGTCTCGCTGGCCGCCTTCGCGCGCAAGCGCCTCGGCCGCGTGGTCGTCGAATTGGAGGACGTCACGCTCACCACTCCCGATGGCCGCGAGCTGGTGCGGGATCTGACCTGGCGGCTGGCGCCGGGCGAGCGCGTCGGCCTGGTGGGGGTCAACGGCTCGGGCAAGACCACACTGCTGCGCGCGCTGGCCGGAGACACCGGCCCGAACGGCTCGACGCTCGCCGCCGGCAAGCGCGTCCAAGGCCAGACCGTGCAGATCGGCTGGCTGCGCCAGGAACTCGACGACCTGCCCACCCACCTGCGCGTGCTGGAGGCGGTGCAGCAGGTGGCCCAGCGAATCATGCTGGGCGACAAGGAGGTCTCGGCGGGGCAGCTGGCCGAGCGGCTCGGCTTCACTCCCGCCCGCCAGCGCACGCCGGTCGGTGACCTGTCCGGCGGCGAGCGGCGGCGCCTGCAGCTGACCCGCATCCTGATGTCCGAGCCGAACGTGCTTCTGCTCGACGAGCCGACCAACGACCTGGACATCGACACTCTGCAACAACTGGAGGACCTGCTCGACAATTGGGCGGGCACCCTGGTCGTGATCAGCCACGACCGGTACCTCATCGAGCGGATCTGCGACTCGACCTGGGCGCTGTTCGGCGACGGCAAACTCACGAACCTGCCCGGCGGCATCGAGGAGTACCTGGCCAAGCGCGCGACCCTCGCCGCGAGTCGCACACGCGCCGCGGCGCCCGAGGCCAAGCCGGTCGACGCTCCCGCCACCGATTCCGCCACCTACCGGGCAGCCCGCAAAGAGCTGACCCGCCTGGAACGCGCCATCGACAAACTGACCGATCGCGAACAGCGCCTGCACGCCGCGCTGGCCGACGCGGCCACCGAACCGGACAAGCTTGTCACCCTCGGCGCGGAACTGAAGCAGGTGCTCGCGGAGAAGGAGACGGCCGAGGAGCGCTGGCTGGAACTGGCCGACGGCGTGTGAGCCCCGGCCACGCGGCCGGCTCGAAGGACGGTGGGGCGTAGATCGTGGCAGCCGTCCGCAGAGGGCTCAGCACCGCGCCACCCCTTGCGCTCGCATACCCCATGGGGGTATGTTTCGAGTGTCGGGGTACCCCCAGACCGTAAAAGTTCTGGACACGAAGGAGTCGGACATGCCCACCACCACCTACACCGTCACGGGGATGACCTGCGGGCACTGCGTCAGCTCCGTCAAGACCGAGATCGGCAAGATCGACGGTGTGACCAGCGTCGACGTCGACCTCGCCAGCGGAGCGGTGCGGGTCGACAGCACCGCGCCGATCGCCGAGGCGGACATCGTCGCCGCCGTGGACGAAGCCGGTTACGAAGTCGCCGTCTGACCCGTTCGCACACCGCGTGGCTCCCCGCACCGGCCGACGCCGACGCGAGGAGCCACCGCCTTGCAGGCAGTGCTACGCCTGGGCCGCCAGGCGCACGAATGCGGCGGTGTCGAGCGTTTCGCCGCGAGCGGTAGGAGCGATGCCCGCGGCGAGCAGGCGGCGCTCGGCTTCGGCGGGCGACCCGGCCCAGGCGGCGAGCGCCGCGCGAAGGGTTTTGCGGCGCTGCGCGAACGCGGCGTCGACGACCTCGAAGACGCGGCGGCGGTGCGCCGCGTCCATCGGCCACGGCGGCTGGGCGTACCGATCGATGCGGACCAGACCCGACTCGACCCGCGGCACCGGCCAGAACACCTGGGTGCCGACCGCGCCCGCGCGCCGGACCGTCCCGAAGAAGCCCGCTTTCACGCTGGGGACGCCGTAGGTCCGGTTGCCGGGCTCGGCGGCGAGCCGATCGGCCACCTCTGCCTGCACCATCACCAAAGCGACCGCGATGCCGGGCAATTCGGCGAGCAGATGCAGCAGCACCGGCACCGCCACGTTGTACGGGAGATTGGCCACCAGCGCGGTGGGCTCGACGGGCAGATCGGCGGCGGCCACGCGCAGCGCGTCCGCCTCGACCACCGACAGACGCCGCGCCAGCTCCGGCGCCCGGTCCGCGACCGTCTCCGGAAGGTGCCCCGCCAGCACGGGATCGATCTCGACCGCGACCACCGAGTCCACCACGTCCAGCAGCGCTAGGGTCAGCGAACCGAGACCGGGCCCGACCTCCAGCACCACGTCCCCGCGCCCCACCCCGGCCGCCGCGACGATCCGGCGCACCGTGTTCGCGTCGTGCACGAAGTTCTGCCCGAGTTGCTTGGTCGGCCGCACGCCGAATCGCTCGGCCAGTACCCGCACCTCGGCGGGCCCGAGCAGGGCCGCGCTCCCACGAGCGGAGATTTCAGGTTCGGACACCTCGAGAATCTATCAACCGCCATGCCGACCGGGCCGTGACGTCTCCCATGCCACCTCGACGCCCAGCCTCTCGATCCCGGGCGGCACCTGCGAGCGCGGCACGCGGCGAGCCCGATGAGACGCGTCGAGACGGCGGTAGAACCTCCGATCAGAAGTGTGCCGCTCTACCGATGCATTCGGCGGCCAGGCCCGGCCTATGACACCCGCGGCCTCAGCTGATGCCGAGCCGGCCGGTGCACGCGGGCCAGGCTCCCCAGCCCTGCCGCTGCCGGGTGATCTCGGCGATGGCGATCTGCTCTTCCCGAGTGGCCAGGTCGGCGCGCGGCGCGTACCGCAGACCGCCCTGCCGCTCCCAAGTGCCCTGGTCGAACTGCACGCCGCCGTAGTAGCCGTTGCCGGTGTTGATCGACCAGTTGCCGGTGGACTCGCAGCGGGCCAGCGCGTCCCAGATCGCGCCGTCGCGCACCGGCGGCACCTCGGTACCCGGCTTGGCGCCCTTGCGAACGGTCTTCGGCTGCGCCGCCACGGTCACCGTGGATTCGATGGCCTGCCGGTCCACTTCCTGGCCGTTGACCATGGTGACCGCGAACCTGACGTTCTGCACGCCGGGCGCGCCGGGGGATTCCACCACCGTGCGACTCATGTTCATGGTCGGGTCCTCGATGACGTTCTCCGGCGGATCCAGCGGCAGCGTCTCGGTGTGCTGTTCGACGCGCTTGCGGGTCACCGTGACGCGCAGACCGTTCGTCAGCGGCGTGGTCGCCGCTGGCTCGACGGTGTCCTGCTCGACCAGCGGAATGCCGGTCACCTCGAGGAATTTGCCCACCGTGGGGGCGGCGGCGCGCACCTCCACCGGATTGCCGATGCCGTCGACCAGCGAGACAACGCGCGGTGTCGCGATCAGCAGCGTGGCGCCCTGCAACGGGAGCCGCTCGTCGCGGGCGGGCGAGACGTAGACCTCTTTCGAGATCTTCAACTGCTCGAGCGCCTCCCCCGCGGTCACCCCGGTGGTCCACACCTTCTGCGTCAACCCGTCGACGGACAGGTCGACCTCGCGGGCGCGGTTGAGCGTGATGATCGCGCCGTCGGCGATGGACGCGGCCAGGGCGGGCGCCACCTTGTCCCGCTCGGTCACCGCGAAGCCCGCGGCCTTCAGGACGCCGCGCACGTCACGCGACATGGTCGTCTGGAACAGCTTCTCGCCGTCCACGACGACCGTCACCGTCTTGCGGTTCACAATCGCCAGCCCGGCGCCGACGATCAGCGTCAGCAACAGCGCGCCGACCGCGATGTACAGCAGCGGCGAACGCGACTGGTTGATCCGCGTGAAGGGGGACATGGTCACAGCACGATAACGAGAGGGCAGGGCGCCGACAACAGCAAGCTCAGGAACAGGGCCTTTTCAATATCACGATCGAATATCGACCCCGCAGGTAAATCACGAAACGGAACGCCGAAAGTGACATAGGACACATTTCGCATAGCCCGGCATATAGCGGGCATTCGGTGGGGTCCTCGGGCCGCGCGGGCGTCCGGCTCAGATCCGGTAGACGCGGCGCGCGTTGGCGGTGGTGATCTTCGCCAGTTCCACCGGATCCTGCTCGCGCAACTCGGCCAGCGCTCGCACCGTGTACGGCAGGCAGTACGGCTCGTTGGGCGCGCCGCGGAACGGATGCGGAGTCAGATACGGCGCGTCCGTCTCGACCAGGATCTGATCGTCGGGCACGACCTTGGCCGCTTCCCGCAACTCGTGCGCGTTCTTGAAGCTCACCGTCCCGGAGAAACTCAGGATGTAGCCCTCGGCCACACATGACAGCGCCATGTTCACGTCCGAGGAGAAGCAGTGGAAGATCACCGTGTCCGGCGGGCCTTCGTCCAGCAGCACCGTCAGCAGGTCGTGATCGGCCTCGCGGTTGTGGATCATGAGCGGCTTGCGGATGCGCTTGGCCAGGTCGATATGCCAGCGGAAACCCTCGATCTGCGTCTCGATGTCCGCGCAGTCCGCCAGCTTGCCCGGCCAGTAGTAGTCCAGGCCGGTCTCGCCGACGGCCACCACGCGCGGGTCGTCGGCCAACTGCTCGAGTTCGGCCTTCGCGGCGTCGTCGAGGGCGTTCGCCCTGGTCGGATGCAGCGCGACAGCGGCGAACACGCGATCGTCCCAGTGCGCGGCCCGCACCGCCCACCGCGCGGCGGCCAGGTCGTCGGCGACGGTGACCACCCGGCCGACGCCCACCGAAGCGGCGCGGTCCACGATCGCCGCGGTGGACGACGCGTCGGTCGCGCCGCAGGCGTCCAAGTGGGTGTGCGCGTCCACGATCGGCGACAGCGGCTCGGGCAATTCCGGCGCGGGACGTCCGGCGCTCATCGGCGGCCGCCACGCGGCGCGGACGACACGACCCGCGAATCGGCGCGGGGCATATTCACGTGGGCGAGAGAATGCACGCGCATTACAGTAGACACACCATGAGCGAAGCTGACCGCCCCGCCTTCTACATCACCACGGCCATCGCCTATCCCAACGGCGCGCCGCACATCGGGCATGCGTACGAGTACATCTCCGCCGACGCCATCGCCCGTTTCAAGCGCCTCGACGGCTACGACGTGTTCTTCATGACCGGCACCGACGAGCACGGCCAGAAGATGCAGCAGGCCGCGGCCGCCGAGGGCATCCCGGTGGAAGAGCTCGCGGCCCGCAACTCCGATGTGTTCGAGGCGCTGGACAAGTCGCTCGACATCTCCCTCGACCGGTTCATCCGCACGACCGACGAGGACCACCACGCCGCCAGCGTCGCCATCTGGGAGCGGATGCTCGCCAACGGCGACATCTACCTGGGCAACTACTCGGGCTGGTACTCGGTGCGCGACGAGGCGTTCTACACCGACGAGGAGACCACGGTGCTGGAGGACGGCACCCGCGTCTCCACCGAGTCGAGGACGCCGGTCACCTGGACCGAGGAGTCGAACTACTTCTTCCGGCTGTCGGCCTACCAGGACAAGCTGCTGGCAGTCTACGAGGAGCACCCGGAATTCATCGCGCCCGCCACCCGGCGCAACGAGATCGTCAGCTATGTCAAGGCGGGTCTGAAGGACCTGTCCATCTCGCGCACCACCTTCGACTGGGGCGTGCCGGTGCCCGGCCATCCCGACCACGTCATGTACGTGTGGGTGGACGCGCTGACCAACTACATCACCGGCGTCGGCTTCCCGGACACCGAGTCCGAGGCGTTCCGCCGGTTCTGGCCCGCCGACGTGCACATCATCGGCAAGGACATCACGCGGTTCCACACGGTGTACTGGCCCGCGTTCCTCATGTCGGCCGGCCTGGAGCTGCCGAAACGCGTGTTCGTGCACGGATTCCTGTACAACAAGGGCGAGAAGATGTCCAAGTCGGTCGGCAACGTGGTCGACCCGCTGGAACTGATCGAGAACTACGGCTTGGACGCGGTGCGCTTCTTCTTGCTGCGCGAGATCTCCTACGGTCAGGACGGCAGCTACAGCCACGCGGCCATCGTGAGCCGGATCAACAGCGATCTGGCCAACGAGTTCGGCAATCTGGTGCAGCGCAGTACCAAGCTGGTCGCGCGGGACTGCGGCGGCGTGGTGCCGACGCCCGGCGCGTTCACCGACGACGACCGCGCCCTGCTCGACCTGGCGGGCGGCCTGCTGGAGCGCTGCCGTGCCGAATTCGACGCGCAGCAGATGCATCTGGCGCTGGAGGCGATCTGGCTGACGCTGGGCGAGACGAACCGGTACTTCTCCGCGCAGGCGCCGTGGGCGCTGGCGAAGTCCGGCACGCCGGAGGACCTCGCCCGCGAGGCCACCGTGCTGTACGTGACGCTGGAGGTGCTGCGCATCGTCGCGATCCTGGTGCAGCCCGTGCTGCCGGGGTCGGCGGGCCGCATTCTCGATCAGTTGGGGCAGGAAAACAGGACTTTCGCCGATATCGCGACACCGATCGAGCCCGGCCTCGCGCTGCCCGCGCCGGAACCGGTGTTCCCCAAGTACATCGAACCGAAGGAATGACCCTTCCGGCCCGCCGCCCGGCGGGCCGGAACCATAAGGCGCACAATGCTTTCGCCGCATTCCGCACCGGGCTACCCATGGGTGGGTCGTACCTGCCTTCCCGCCCTGGAATGCGTTGTCGGATAATGAAACACCGGTTCGCGGCCCTGCGACGCCCGGACCGTGTCCGATCGGTACGACTACGTTCCGTTCGGGATCGGTTCCGGCACAGAGAGGGCACACATGGGCCAGCAGCATGCGACGGCATCCGCTCAGCGGTCCGGTTTCGCCGAGCGGCATCGGGCGGCACGCGAAGCCGTGCTCACGTCGCAGCGCGGCAGGCTGGTCGAGGCGATGGTGGAATCGGTGGACAGCAAGGGCTATCCGGCGACCACGCTCACCGACATCGTCGGACGCGCGCGGGTTTCGCGCACCACCTTCTACGACCACTTCGCGAACAAGGAGGAGTGCTTCGCCGAGGCGGTGCACACCGGCGTCGACATCATGGCGACCCGGATCGCCGACGAACTCGCCCAGCTGCCCTCGGACGCCGACGCCTACGCGAAGATCGAGTCGATCGTGGTCACCTTCTGCCGAACCGTCGCCACCGAGCCGGATTTCGCGCGGCTGGTGCTGGTGGAGTCGTTCAAGGTGAACCAGGCCGCCGTCGGCTACCGCGACCTCGCCGTCGACCGTTTCGCCCAGCTGTATCGGATCTTCTACGACCAGGCTCGCGCGGCGGACCCGACGCTGCCGGAGGTCTCCGACGGGCTCATCGCCCTGATCCCGGACGCGATCGGCGAGCGAACCCGGCGGGTCATCATCTCCGACGGACCGGCGCGGGTGCCCGATATGGCGCCGCTTTTCGTCGAGTTCGTCATGAGCGCCCTCGGGCTATCCGTGCCCTCCTGAACACCGTTCCGTCCGCATAGCGTCTTTCGTCCTGCGCGGCCGGTACCCCGGGTGGGATACCGGCCGGGGATCTCACTTCCAGCGGTCGAGCAGGGTCTCGATCTCCTTGGTCAGCACGGCCTGCAGGAAGGGGCCGAAAGTGATCCGCGCGACGCCCTGCTCGGCGAGAGCCGCCTTGTCGGCCTGATCCGGCGCCACGGTGGCGCTGATCGGCAGCGGCAGTTCGCCGGTGAGGCGGCGCATGTCGGCCTCGGCGTGGCGGCCGACCGGGAACAGCACGTCCGCGCCCGCCTCGGCGGCCAGCTTCAGGCGTTCGATCGCGCGGTCGACGCGGTCGGCGTCGTCGCCGTCCCGGCGCACGAACAGGTCGGTGCGCGCGTTGAGCACCACGTGCACGCCCGCCGCGTCGGCGGCCGAGCGCAGCCCGTGCACGAGATCGGCGTGCTCCTGGGCCGTGCGCAGGCGCTTGCCCTCGCTGTGCACGGTGTCCTCGATATTGAGTCCGATCGCACCCGCTTCCAGCAATCCGTCGACCAGCCGCGCGGGCTCCTGCCCGTAGCCGGACTCGATGTCGACCGACACCGGAACGTCCACCGCCGCCGTGATCTGCCGTACCCGGGTCATCGACTCGTCGAACGTCATCTGCTCCCCGTCACCGCGGCCGATCGAGTCGGCCAGCGGATGACTGCCCACCGTCAAAGCCGAGAAGCCCGCCGCCACCGCCACTTTCGCGGACCAGGCATCCCACACCGTCGGGAAGACGCCCGGATTCCCCGGCACGTGCAGTCCGAGAAACGTCGTGGCCTTGCTCTCCAGAGAAGTCATGACGATGATCATGCCCGTCGCGCCGGCTCCGGTCGACCAGGCGACCGCACCGGCATGGGTGTGCCGCTACGACGTGCGGCGCGCGCTGAGCACCGCGTCGTAGAGCTCCCGGCGGGACACGGCGTGGACGGCGGCGACTTCGGCGCAGGCGTCCTTGAGTCGCGCGCCTGCGGCGGTCAGCGATTCGACGGCGTCGACCAGGTCGGCGGGATCGGCGGCGGCGGGCCGGGCGCCCGCGAGCACCACCGTGATCTCGCCGCGCGCGCCCTCGACGGCCCATGCGGCCAGCTCGGCCAGGGTGCCGCGGACCACTTCCTCGTAGGTCTTGGTCAACTCCCGGCAGACGGCGGCGCGGCGGTCCGGGCCGAGGATCTCGACCGCGTCGGCCAGGCAGTCGGCGAGCCGGTGCGGCGCCTCGAAGAACACGCAGGCGCGCGGTTCGGCGGACAAGCTGCGCAACCATTCCCGGCGCTGGCCGGACTTGCGCGGCGGGAATCCGTCGAAACAGAACCGTTCCACCGGCAGGGCCGACAGCGCGAGCGCCGTGGTCACCGCCGAGGGGCCGGGCAGACAGGTCACCGGCAGGTCGCGCTCGACGCACGCCGCAACCATGCGGTAGCCGGGATCGCTCACCGACGGCATGCCCGCGTCGGTCACCAGCAGCACCGTGCGGCCCTCGGCGATCTCGTCGAGCAGCATCGGGATGCGCGCGGCCTCGACGTGGTCGTAGAAGCTGACCACCCGGCCCGCGATCTCGACGCCGAGCGCCTTGGCCAGCGACCTGGTCCGCCGCGTGTCCTCGGCGGCCACCACGTCGGCCGTGGCCAAGCCATCGCGCAGGCGCTGCGAAGCGTCCCCGATGTCGCCCATCGGTGTCGCCGCGAGCACCAGCCTGCCCGTCGTCACTGTCGCTGTTCCGCCTCTCCGAGTCTCCGTACAAGGTGGGCGCCGCGGGACAAGTGTTCAGGTCCTGCGTTGACGTGCGCCCGAGTTCTGGGCGTACCCGATGAGTTACCCATGTAGGTACGGAATCGGTTCGTAGCGTATTCCGGCGCCGGCGACGACTACGGGCGGGTCTCGTGGTCCGGCCCCGACCCAACGCGTACGGCCTCGATACCCGCACAGGCGGCACAGCATACGATCGGGGCGTGACCCAGGTGACCGACCAGCGCGCGACCGCACGGTTCGGGACCGTGCCTTCCTGGTCGAGTCCGGGACCGCTGCGGCCGACGCCCGACTTCGGCCCCACCGATCGCGTGCGCGGCTGGCTGGTGACGGCATTCCTCACCGCGATCGCGGCGGTGACGCGCTTCACGATGCTGAACTACCCGACCGACGCAGGCACGCCGGTGTTCGACGAGAAGCACTACGCCCCGCAGGCCTGGCAGATGCTCACCGGCGGCTGGGTGGAGGACAACCCCGGCTACGGCCTGGTGGTGCATCCACCGGTCGGCAAGCAATTCATCGCGATCGGGGAGGCGATATTCGGCTACAACGGCTGGGGCTGGCGCTTCACCGCCGCGGTCGCCGGAACGGTGCTGGTGCTGCTGGTGATCCGGATCGTGCGGCGGATGGCGCGCTCCACCCTGATCGGCGCGATCGCGGGCATCCTGCTGATCGCCGACGGGCTCACCTTCGTCTCCTCGCGCATCGGCATGCTCGACATCTTCATGGCGCTGTTCGTCACCGCCGCGTTCGGCTGCCTGATCGTCGACCGCGACGAGATCCGCGGCCGGTTCGCCCGCGCGGACGCGGAGGGCCGCATCGGCGTGACGGACTGGGGACCGCGCCTCGGGGTGCGCTGGTGGCGCTTCGGCGCGGGCGTGCTGCTCGGCCTGGCCTGCGGAACCAAATGGTCAGGTATCTATTTCATCGCCGCCTTCGGCCTGATGAGCGTCTACTTCGACCTCTCGGCGCGGCGGACCTACGGGGTGCGCCGCCCGTGGCTCGGCGTCGCGCTGCGCGATATCGGTCCCGCGCTGTACGCGCTGGTGCTCGTCCCGCTCGGCGTCTATCTGGCGAGCTACTGGGCCTGGTTCGCCAGCGAGACCGGCGTGTACCGATACATGCCGGGCAATCCGTCGGCGCCCACGGACCCGATCGGCACCGGCGGATTCTGGTCGCATGTCGTGCCGGGCGCGCTGCGCTCGCTGTGGTACTTCAACGCCAGATCACTGGAATTCCACACCGAGCTGACCAATTCGGCGGGCAACCACCACCCCTGGGAATCCAAGCCCTGGACCTGGCCGATGGGTTTGCGCCCGATGCTGTACTACTACGCCGACGGCGGCGTCACCGGCTGCGGTCAGACCCAGTGCGTGAAGGCCGTGATGCTGATCGGGACACCCGCCATCTGGTGGGTCGCCGGTCCGGTACTGGCCTGGATGCTGTGGCGGACCGTGGTGCGCCGCGACTGGCGCTACGGCACGGTGCTGGTGGGCTACGGCGCCGCCCTGCTGCCCTGGTTCGCCACCCTCGACCGGCAGATGTACTACTTCTACGCCGTGCCGATGGCCCCGTTCCTGGTGATGGGCGTGGCGCTGGCGCTGGGCGACGTACTGGGCCCGGCGCGCCCGAGCACCATCCCGCGCAGCCCCGCCGGAACCTACCTGCCCGCCCCACCGAACGAACGACGCGGCCTCGGCCTGCTCGCGGTCTGCCTCTACCTGGGCCTGGTGATCGCCAACTTCATCTGGCTCTGGCCGATCCTCACCGCCATGCCGATCACCCCGAGCAACTGGCACGACCACCTCTGGCTGCCCAGCTGGAGGTAAGGCTGTGTTGTTTTGCCAGCGCCTGCGGCGCTGGGGGTTCGCGGCCCCCTTGTGGCTCGCGTCCGAGCGGCCACCGCTGGCGACTGCGTCGCGGACGCGGCGGCCGCTCGGACGCGAGCCGGGCCGCGAACGGCGCATGCTCGGTCTCGCTTCGCTCGAAAGACGTGGTTGGGGTGCGCTGGGCGCGTGGGGTGGTAACCGCAGCACTCGGTGTCCGCCGCTGCGACGAATGCCCACCGAACGCCCGAAGCGGTAACCGCAGCACTCCGTGTGCGGGGCGGTTGTGGATGGGTTCGGTAACTGTGGCCGGTGATCGCGGTCGATCAACCTTCCAGCGCCGCTTGTACGTAGCGCAGGGCGGTGGCGTCGTCCAGGCCCAGTCTGCGCACGGTCGCGACGTAGGCGGTGGCCGCTCGGCCTGCCACGTCCCGGGTCGGGTCACCGGACGAGGCGATGAACGAGCCCTGTCGGCCTCGGGTCTCGACCACGCCGTCGGCCTCCAGCTCGCGGTAGGCCCGGGCCACCGTGTTGGGGGCCAGTCCGAGCTGGGCGGCCAGGGCGCGGACGGTCGGGATCTTGGTTCCTGCGGTCAGCTCGCCGGAGCGCACCTGGGCGATGACGCCCAGGCGGAGCTGCTCGTAGGGCGGCACCGCCGAGTCATGGGAGACCGTGATGGTGAACACGGCGGGCTCACACGTGGTCTCGGGACAGCGGACAGGACAGGCAGCGTGGACCACCGCGGCCGGAACCCAATTCGGAGCCGGGGATGCGCAGCACCTCGATGCCCGCGTCCTCCAGCCTGGCGTTGGTCATCTCGTTGCGCTCGTAGGCGACCACCACGCCGGGAGCGAGGGCGAGGGTGTTGTTGCCGTCGTCCCACTGCTCGCGTTCGGCGGTGACCCCGTCCAGCCCCGTGTCGATGACCCGCAGCTTGCCGATGCCCATCGCCTCGGCGGCCGCAGGCAGGAACGGATCGGGGCCGCGCATGCTGACCCGGCCGCTGCCGAGCCGCCCGCCGTAGTCGTCCTCCTTGCGGATCGTGAACGCGCACAGCGACTCCCGCACCGCGGGGTACATCACCACGGCATCCGCGTCGACCATGGTGCACACGGTGTCCAGGTGCATGGTCGCGCGGGTCTGCGCGATCGGCAGGACGAGCACGGTGTGCGCGAGGTCGTCGTCGAACAGGCTGCGCGCCAGCGCTTCCGCGCCTGCGGGCGAGGTGCGCTCCCCGACACCCACCGCGACCACGCCCTCCGACAGCAGCAGCACGTCACCCCCTTCGATCGGAGCGGTATGCGATTCGTAGGCCCGGCGCACCCCGAGGAAGCGGGGATGGAAGGCGTAGATGAGATCGGTGAGCGAGGTCTCCCTGGCGCGGGCGGGCAGCGCGAGGGAGGTGATCGCGACGCGCGGCCCGACCCAGAACGAAGAGTCCCTGGTGAACAGCAGATTGGGCAGCGGATCGATGACGAAGTCGGCGCCGTGGTGCATCCGGCGGACCAAGGAGGTGGCGTCGGGCCCGAACGGCAGTTCGTCGAAGGTCATCCCCGCCATGAGGATCTCGGCCAGTTCTACGGCGGGCACGCCGCGCAGGAAGGCGGCCAGCTCCTCGGCCAGCGCGTGGCCGAGCCTGCGCGCGTCGACCGCGGCGGAGATGCCCTGGATCCGGGCCGCTCCGCTGACCTCGAGCGTCTCGGCGAGCAATGTCGACAGCAACAGCACCTCCGTGCCACGGCCGCGCAGCACGTCGGCGAACGTGTCGTGCTCCTGCTGCGCGCGCTCCACCCACGGGATCCCGTCGAACAGCAGCTGATCGTTGTTGCGCGGGGTGAGCCTGCGCAATTCGTTGCCGGGCCGGTGCAACAGCACCGTGCGCAGCGTGCCGACTTCGGACGTCACGGCCAAACGCGCACCCTCCTGCGCGGACACAGCATCTGCTCCCATGATCAGACCGTAGTGCGCCACGGCCCGCAGAGCACGCGATTCCCGGCTTCGGATGCCGATCACCGAATCCGGCCCGGCACACCCTAACCTGAAGTATTGTTTAGGTGATAGGGAGGAGCGTGTATGTCGACAGCAGCCGATTGGCGGGCGAAAGAGCTGACCCCCGGGCAGCTCTCCGAGCGTAGTGGAGTCGCGGTCTCCGCGTTGCACTTCTACGAACGCGAAGGGCTCATCACGAGCAGACGGACCAGCGGGAACCAGCGCAGATACGCCCGCGAGACGCTGCGGCGCGTGGCATTCATCCGCATCTCCCAGCGGGTCGGCATACCGCTGAGCGAGATCCGGGCCGCCCTCGATCAGTTGCCCGAGGGCCGCACCCCCACCCGGCGCGACTGGGAGGCCCTCTCGACCGTCTGGCGCGCCGATCTCGACGACCGGATCACCCAGCTGATCCGCCTGCGCGACAGCCTCACCGGCTGCATCGGCTGCGGCTGCCTGTCACTGGGCAGCTGCCGCCTGGTCAACGAGCACGACCGGCTCGGCGCCGAGGGCCCCGGCGCCCGCGTGCTCGACGTGCACCTCAACTGCCCGTCGAAGCCAGCAGCCTGCTGAAGCGCGCGCTGGTGCGGCGCATGACGAACTCGTAGGGGAACGCGAATTTGCGCGCCCACCAGTAGCCGAAACGGATGTCGAACGAGCTGTAGACCAGGAACCGGTTGCGTTCGATCCCGCGCAGGATGGCCGTAGCCACCCGCTCCGGCGGCACCGCGTGCTCGGCGAATGCCGCGGTGAGCCGCTTGATCTTCGGGTCCTCCTTGTCGACCCCGACCAGCTCGACGCTCTGCACCAGCGGCGTGTTCACCGCGCCCGGCGCCACCAGGTGCACCGTGATGCCGTGTTGCGCCAGATCGAAGCGCAGCACCTCCGACACACCCCGGATGCCGTATTTGCCCGCGCTGTAGGCCGCGTGCCAGGGCAGCGCGAGCAGGCCCGCCGCCGACGACACGTTCACCAGCGCGCCGCCCTTGCCCGCGCGCACCATAGGCGGCACGAAGGTCTCGATGACGTGGATCGGACCCATCAGGTTGACCTCGACCATGCGCCGCCAGTGTTCGTGCTCCAGGTTCTCCACGGTCCCCCAGACCGAGGTGCCCGCGATGTTCATCACGACGTCCAGGCTGCCGAGTTCGGCGTGCACCCGGTCGGCGAAGGCGCGCACCGCCTCGTAATCGGTGATGTCCAGCGCCTCCGCCACGGCGACGCGGCCACCCGCCGCGCGGATGTCGCGCACCGTGGCGTCCAAGCCCTCGGCATTGATGTCGGTGAGCACCAGTTCGGCGCCCTTGCCCGCGCCGGCCAGCGCCGTGGCCCGGCCGATGCCGCTCGCCGCACCGGTGACCAGTACCTTCGCCCCGTCTACCGTGGTTCGACCCGCTCGCCCGCGACTTCTACCCAGCACTGCGCATCCCATCTCGAATCGCCGAATCGGTTCTCCGCAGGGTAGTCCAGCCGACGGCCGCCGCTAACGACCCAGCACCGCGAGCATGCCCGCCACGGACCGCGGCCAAGTGAACTGCTCGGCGCGGTTGCGCGCGGCCCTGCGCCGACCGGCCTGCGGCATGGCCAGCACGTCGCTGACCGCCCGCGCGAAGGCGGAGGGATGGTCGGCGGCCACCGCACCACAGTCGGCGGTCACGATGTCGGCCAGCGCCGAGGAACGGCTCGCGACCACCGGCGTGCCCGCGGCGAGTGCCTCCAGCGCCGCGAGCCCGAACGTCTCGTGCGGGCCGGGCGCCAGCGAGACGTCGGCGGTGGCAAGCAGTTTCGCGACCATCGCGCGTTCGGAGATGAACCCGGTGAAGTGCACGGCAGGCACCCCGCCCGGCAGCGGCGCCAGCGCGCGAGCCCGCCGCCGCAGCGCGTCCCGGCGCGGACCGTCCCCCGCCACCACCAACCTGGCCTCGATGCCCGCCTCCCGCAACGCCGCGACCGCCTCGATGCTGCGGTCCACCCGCTTCTCGACCGACAACCGGCCGCAGTGCACGAGCAGCGGATGACCTGGCACGCCGAGATCGGCGCGCAGCCTGCGATCGCGCCGGTGCGGGTTGAACAGTTCCAGATCCACCCCGAGCGGGACCAGTTCCACGTTCGCCGCGCCGATGCGCAGGAACTCTTCCCTGGCGAATTCGGTGGTGCATACGACGATGTCGTAATCGGTGGCGGTGTGCCGGTTGGCGACGTCGGCGCAGCGGCGCGCCACCGGGCCGGGCAGCACCTGTCCCAGCAGCCGGTCCAGCCGCTCGTGCGAGATCATCACGCCGGTCACATCGCGCCTGCGCGCCCAGCGGCCGAAGCCGCGCAGGGTGAGCCGGTCGGACACCTCGAGCACGTCCGGCCGCAATCCGTTCAGGACGTCGGCCACCCGGCGCGGATCCGCGGCACGGTAGCCCCCGGTCCCCGGGATGGCCAACGCGGGCAGCGTGATGCGCGCGACCCCGGTGGGCAGGATCTCCTCCGACCTGCGCGCGCCCGGCACGATCAGCACCACGTCGTGTCCGGCGGCGACATACCCCTCCCCCAGGTGGTGCAGCGCCGTGCGCAGCCCACCCGAACGCGGGCCGTAGAAGTTCGCCAGCTGAACTATGCGCACGTGGCCGATCGTGCAGCGGATCGGGTTACCGGCGCCCAACGGTGCGTGAACAGTGGTGAAAGAACCGGGTAACCAGTGGCTGCGACCGCTTTCTCAGTGCGCGGGCAACCCGCGCCCGGCCTTGGGCAGATCGAGGTCGAGCGGAATCCGGCCTGCGGCGAGGTGGGCCTCGACCTGCTCGGCGGGCATCGGCTTGGCGATCAGGAAGCCCTGCGCACGGTAGCAACCGAGGCCGACCAGCGTACGCGCGGCGACCGCCGTCTCGACGCCCTCGCCGACGACGCCCAGCCCGAACGAGCCGGCCAGGCCGATGATGGATTTCACGATGGCCAGGTCGTCGGTGCTGGCGCCGAGCCGCTGCACGAACCCGCGATCGATCTTCACCGCGTCCACCGGCAGCGCTTTCAGATGCGACAGCGAGCTGTAGCCGGTGCCGAAGTCGTCGATGGCGATCTGCACGCCCATCCGCTTCAGCCCGCGCAGGGTGACCTGGGTCCTGGCCAGATCCTGGACCACTACGTGCTCGGTGATCTCCAGGCACACCGAGCTGCCGTCGATGCCGAACAGGCGCAGGATGTCCTCGATGCGCTCCACGAAATCCAGGCTGACCAACTGCACCGGCGAGACGTTGATCCGCATCACCACGTTGCCCGCCAGCCCGCGGCGGCGCCACTCGGCGAACTGCGCGCACGCCGAGCGGATCACCCAGCGCCCCAGCTCACCGGCCAGGTTGGTGGCCTCGGCGACGGTGACGAACGCGGCGGGCGGTAGCAACCCCCTGGTCGGGTGCAGCCAGCGGACCAGCGCCTCCAACGCGACGATGCGGCCGGTGCGCAGATCCACCTCGGGCTGGAAGTGCAGCAGCAGCGAGCCGTCCGACACCGCGCCGCGCAGGTTGAGCTCCACGTCGTCCTGGAGTTCGAACTGGGCGCGCATGGTGTCGGTGAACACCGCGACGCCGTTGCCGCCGCCCGATTTCGCCGACAGCAATGCGTGGTCGGCGCGGCGCAGCACGTCGGCGACGGTGGTCTCACCGGGGAAGCCCAGCGCCACCCCCACGCTGGCGCCCCGGCTGACGGACTCGCCGCCGACGGTGACACGCCGGGCGATCAACTGCTGGATGCGGTTGGCCTCGTACTCGGCGGCCACCGCGTCCATGGGCTTGGCCGGAACGATGACGAATTCGTCGCCGCCCAGGCGCGCGATCATGTCGTTCGGGTCCAGGTTCTCCCGCAACCGCGTCGACAACGTGCGGATGAAGTTGTCCCCCGCGGTGTGCCCGAGAAAGTCGTTGAGGGCTTTCAAGCGGTCCAGGTCGAGGAAGAAGGCGGCCACCGGGCCGGGGCTGCCGGACCGTAATCGCTCCTCCATGTGCTCGAGCAGCGCGCGGCGATTCGCCAGGCCGGTCAGATCGTCGTGCAGCGCGATATATCGCAGCCGCTCCTCCGCGACCACCCGCGCTTGCAGTTGCGCGAACAGCGCCGCGATGGCCTTGAGCACGTTGAGTTCGCGGGTGCTCCACTCGCGGTCGCCCGACTTGACGAACCCGAGCACGCCGGTCGGCTCGCCACGCGACAGCAGCGGCACCGCCGCCGAGGTCACCCCGGCGATGCCGGACCCGCGGCGGACGGTCTCCTGGTAATCGGCGAATTCCGGCGTCGGGCGCGCCACCATCGGCTCGGTGGCGTTCTCCAGCGCACGGAACACCGGGTCGGCGCCGTCGAAGTAGATCACGCCGAGCGGGTCCGGATCGGGCACGTTCTGCCGGTGCGGCCACTCGGCGATGAGCACGGTTGCCCGGCGTTCGCGGTCGGTGTGTCGCACGTAGCTGAAGTCGACGTCGAAGTACTCGACCAAGTGGGCGAGGACGCGTTCGGTTGCGGCGACCATGGTCGTGGCGTCCACACCCATGAGCTCAGAGGCGACCTGGGTCACCAACGAGTCGAGTGTCCGCCGTGGCACATTGTCTCCGATCGCGCTAACTACTGGTGTCCACACCGAGCACCGGACGCCGCCTGCTGCGTACGGTGGCGGCGGAGGCGTAGCTCAGGCGAAGCACCAACGCCATGGTCTCATGCTCAGGCACTTCCAGCAGGTCCAGGAAACGGCCCTGAAGTGACGCTAGTGTATCCGCGAAGTCGGGAGAAATCGCAGCAAGTTCCGCATGGCGTCGGACGTAGAGGTATACCGGCGAAATCGGTTGCACGCACAATCCGAGGCGTTCGGCCCGCACCCAAACCCGCGCGACGGCCGCGCCCGCTTCCGCGTAGTCGGTCAATCGCGGGTCGGTGGCGTCGAAGGTCACCGCGAGAATCGCGGAGCTGGACCGCACCCGGTCGGCGGTGTATTTCCCCAGTGCCGAGCCGCCCGACCAGGAGCGCAACTGCGCCATGACGTCGGCGCGGGTGGTGATCTGGAATGCCGCCCACTCGTCGTCGGTCAACTCCAAGCTTCGGGCATCGATCCCGGTGTCCGGGTCGTCGTCCGGCCACCGGACCTCGGCGAGCATTTCCTCGTATAACCGGGGCGTGAGATAGCGAATTCGGTCGGAATCCCCCAGCAAACGTGCCGCAACATCAATGTCCTGCCGATCCACCACCGCGCGCGCATGCGCGCCGGCCGCCTCGGCGACCGCTTCGAGCGCATCGAGCACCCCGTCGGCCAGCTCGGCCCCGGTGCCGACCCTGCGGTTGGTCTCGCGACGCAGGACGGCGGGATAGTCGGCGGCCAGCTCGGCGCTGCGGTCGTTCCCCAGCCGCAGACGGGCGACCAGGCGGCCGGAACCGGGCGCGCCCTCGACGAACTCGTGCGGGCCCAGAATCCCGTGCGCGGCCGCCGCCACCCGCGCGTTGTACACAGCGGCGCCGAGCGCGACCGCACTGCCGCGATAGCCGATATCCATCGCCGTGCTGTGCTCGCGCGCCAGCTCGATCGAGATCTCGCTGTCCCCCGCACGCAGCGACCACGGCTGCATGTTTCCGCCGGACGGAGCCCGCTGCGCGCAGGCCAGAACGCTTTCGATCGGCCCCGCGGCAGGCTCGGGCGGTGCCTGCGGCCACACCGGCTCGTCGTTCGGCGGCGGGTCGGCCAGCTCGTCCAGGTGCCGTTCCACATCGATCCGGACGCGACCGGAATCCAGCTTCGCCCCCAGTCCGATGCGGCGGACCGCGGCGACCACACCGGCGGCGCCGAGGGTGACGTCACCGGCCAGCTGCGGCCAGCTGGTCACCGTTTCGCCGACTTCGACCAGGCTCGCGCCCAGCCGCGGCGACAGCCCGGCGGCGCCGAGCAGCCGCACCACGTACGGCGCCTTCTGCCGCGCGGTCAGCCCGCGCAGGTCCGCCGCCCGGACGTCGCCGAGCAACCCGTGGAACGCCGGGCGCTCGGGTTCGAGATCGAAACGCTCGACGTCCAGCAAACCGCGGTCACTGGTCTCCATGAGCAACGGAATTCGGTGCCGGGCCGCCGCCTCCCTCACCACCAGCTTCATATCGAGGGAATCACACTCCTCGACGACGATCGCTAGACCGTCCAAGAACTCGTCCACCGAATTCTCGTCGATACCCGCTTCGAAGACCCGCACCGGCAGATAGGGATCCAACTCGGCAATACGGCGTGCGGTTACCACCGCTTTGTTGACGCCGATGTCGAACAGCGTTCCCGGTACACGATTCAGATTGGACAACTCGATTTCGTCGAGATCGGCCAAGCGCAATCCACCGCAAACTCCCTCCAGGGCGAGCAGATGCGCGATCGCGTGCCCGGCGCTCTGCCCGATGATCCCGATGGTGCGTTCGGCGAGCCGATCCTGTTCGGCTCCGGTCAGTTTGTTCCTATTGCGATCCAGCCGAATCGCCCGGAAAGTCCGCGGCCCCGGCAATCCGATCACCGCGGCCCGCCACGGATAGTAGATCCAGCGGTCGGCTTCGGGCCCCTCGTGAATATCCGGCGGGGCGACCATTTTGCCGCGCTCGGCGTGTAACGATGCGCGCAGATCGAGGAATTCGACGTGCGGGTCCGCGCGCAGGGCGGCGAGTATCCGGGCGTCTTCCGGTTCCGCCGGGTCCAGGATCAGCGGCCGGTGGTCCGCCACTCGGGGCCGGTCATCGCCCATGTCCGCGCCGGCCCTCCGTCCCCCGGCCGACCCCGCAGCGTGCGCCGGGCGCGGCCGCGGCGGGCAGGCCGAGCGCGTCCTGTTCGATCTGCGTGAGAGACCGCTGCGAGTGCTCGGCGAACGCGGCGTAACCGCGGGTGTCCCACCACAGCGGAACGGTTCGATAGCGCTGGTCGGGATACGGGACCGCGGGGATGCCCTCGGCGAGCACCGCGCCGCACGCTTCGTGCCGGGACACGGTGAACGAGGCCACCGTCGCGAAGCCGTAGCGGGCGCCGAGCAGCCGCGCGGCGTGCAGCACGGTACGCGAGATCGCGGCGCCGAGCTCGGCTCGGTTGTCCGCGTCCCGGGCGACCCACGCGCCCTTGGCCTCGATCACGCCGTGCGGTATCCGGTCGGCGATCATCCGGCGCAAGGCGCGCGCCCCCGGCCGACCGGCCCATTCGACCAGCGCGTGCGCCTGTCGCGCGTCGGTGTACGGCCCTTGCATCCGCACGCCCGCGAGCAGGTCGCCGTGGGTGTCGAGTGCGGTGAAGAACAGCGACGTCGATCCACCGTCGGCGACCGTGTCGTATTCGAGTGCGTGTTCGACTCCGAAACGCCGGTAAACGTCCAGCGCCCCGTCCAGATACCGGCGCCAGAGCTCCGGCTGAACGTTCGGTTCGGAGACAAAGAACGCACATTCGGATTGCGCGTCGTAATACCGCAGCACTCCCCGCCCATGGGAGTTCTCCGGCACGACTGCAATCAGATCCACAGTCATGTTGTTCCTACTCCATCGCCGCGCTGTCATGCGCGTTTGATCCAAGCCCGATGCAGCCCCCCGCGGCCCTGCGCCGAGATGAAGTTGCCCAGGGCAGTATCCGTCATCCGACAGGAATTGACCAGCCGTCCGGCTAATCTCCCGGAAACTCTCCGGTACACGCGATATCTGCGCAGGTCAACCTATGCGCAATCAATATCGTAAATAACATGGAGACCAGTCGGTTCGGGGATAGTTACTGTCTAGCAAGCTATACGAGGATAGAAATGAACAACTCCACCGACTCCGGACCGTGCCAGATCTCGATTTCTTCACGGTAGGCACGGGTGATCTCGGCCGACGCCGTGGCGTCGTCCACCTGCGCCCACACGTCTTCCACCGGATCGTGATAGTCGCCGTTGGGCGCGAAACGGGCGTAGACGCCTTTCGGCACCCGCACCAGGATGTCGCCCACCGGCACCGCGTCCGGCGCCGGGTACTCGAAGCAGACCACCGCGTTGTAATTTCCGGCCGGATCCGGCACGTACACCGTGTACATCGGACGGTCCTCGCCCGCCCGGTCGCGCAACCGGTCCTTGAGGAACTCGATCAGGTCGCTGTTGCTGACCTTGAAGCTCGGGCGCACGCGCGGAACCACCAGCCCGCCGTAGACCGCCTCGGCACGCACCACGATCGCATAGCTCATCGCGCGTCGACCGCCAGGTACAGATCGATCTTGTAGGCGTGCGGATAACACTCGAAATCGCCGGTATAGGTCCGCTTGATCTGGTTGTGCTCCTCGGCGTAGGCGATCTGCGTCCACAGATCGGTCATCACCTGCGGGAAGTTACCCACCGAGGAGAACCGGGCGTAGGCGCCGCGCGGCAGCCGAGCGACCAGGTGACCGCGGGTGACGTCGTCGAAGGACGCGCACTGATAGCCGACGATCTGGGTGTTGTAGGTGCCGAGTTCACCGGTGTAATCGGTGTAGGCGCTGGCCAGCGGCCCGCCGAGTTCCTGGTGCAGCACCGCCGCCCAGGCGGCCTCCAGATCGCGGTCCCGCAGTTCCCCGAGCGCGCGTTTGGGGCTGCGTACCGGCAGCCCGGCAACCCACGTCTCGTCCCGCTCGACGATTTCAAACTGCATGAAAAGACTCTTTCGAAGGAAGCCGGAGGTGAACCCTCGCATCCGGTCGGTCGGAAACGCCATGCTACCAACCCGGACCGGGTGGTTCCGATCACATATCGGCCCCGATCGCCGCACGATCACCCCGCTGAACTGGACGGATGTCCGAAGCGGTACGGTCCGGACGGGACCGGTCGGCGAACTGCGCCGCCGCCCGGTAGCGCCGAGGCACGGTGGGCACGAACGTCCGGTTCGCCCATCCCGTGGCACCACCGAACGGAGTTCTGATGACCGTGACGCCGATCTCCGGCCGACACCGCCGCGCCGCCGCGGGGCGCCCGTCCGCGCGTCACGCGGGCAGTGCGCGCGCCGCCGATCCGGACGGCTGGTACTGACGTGTGCCGGAGCATCGCCGAACTCGACGCGGCGGTCGCCGACTGCTTCGCCTGCCCACGCCTGGTGGCGTGGCGCGAACTCGTCGCCAGAGAGAAGCGCGCCGCGTTCCGCGACCAGACCTATTGGGGCAGGCCGGTCCCCGGATTCGGTCCGGCGGACGCGCGGATGCTGCTCGTCGGACTCGCGCCCGCCGCGCACGGCGGCAATCGCACCGGCCGCATGTTCACCGGCGATCGCAGCGGCGATGTGCTCTTCGCGGCGCTGCACGCGGTGGGCCTCGCCAATCAGCCGACCGCGGTCAGCCGCGACGACGGCCTGCGGCTGGACGGCGTGCGGATCACCGCCCCGGTGCACTGCGCGCCGCCGGACAACAAGCCCACTCCGGAGGAACGCGACCGGTGCGGTCACTGGCTGGACACCGAATTGCGCCTGCTCGCCCCCACCGTGCGCTCGGTCGTCGTGCTCGGCGGATTCGGTTGGCAGGCCCTGCTGCCGGTGCTGGCCCGCGCGGGCTGGGTCGTACCGCGTCCGCGACCGAAGTTCGGCCACGGCGCGCACGTGGAACTGACCGCGACGGACGCGGGCCGGGCTCCGCTGCACCTGTTCGGCTGCTATCACGTGAGCCAGCAGAACACCTTCACCGGTCGGCTCACACCGGTCATGCTCGAGGCGGTACTCGCCGACGCGGCGGCGGCCGCCGGGCTCGCGGTGCGGCGCGGTCACGCACCGCACGGGTGACCGGTCGCGCACCGGCACTTCGATCCGGCGGCTCAGACGTGGTCGACCAGAGTGGGATGGCCCGCTTCGTGAGCGCAGTGCGCACAGCAGAAGTAGTCGCCGCGCGCCTCGACGCCGTGGCCGAGGATGCGGCAGGAGCAGTGCGTGCACGTCGGGGCCATGGCGTTGATCGCGCATTCGAAGCTGTCGAAGGTGGCCGACTCGCCGTCACGGGTGATGGTGAACGTCTTGTCGTACTCGTTTCCGCACGTGTCGCAGGTGGCCATGGTTTCACCGGTCCTCTCGCGTCGATGGGCAGAGCATCGCAGTTCGCGGTACCCAGCGCGGGGGACGCAAAACGGACCCGGCGACCTCAGGCCAGGCGCAACGCGCCCACCGGGCAGCTGTCGACGACCAGTTCGAGCAACTCCCGCTCGGACGCGGCGACGGTGCCGGGCGGCGCGACGATCCCGTCGTCGTCGACGCGGAACAGATCGGGCGCGAGCGCTTCGCACATGCCGTGCCCGGCGCAGACGGTGCGGTCGGCGATGATCCGCATCGGTCAGATCCGTTCCAGCCGGATGGGCAGGCCATCGGCGGGCACCGGGCCGGTTCCGGCGACCAGCGGCATCCGATAGCCGTCCGGCACGCTCCAGCGATACCGCAACAACATCTGGTGCACAACGGCTTTCACCGTCATGCCGCCGAAGTAGAGGCCGATGCACTTGTGCGCGCCGCCGCCGAAGGGCGCCCAGGCGAAGCGGTGCGATTTGTCCTCCCTGCGGTGGTCGGCGAAACGTTCCGGATCGAAGACGTCGGCATCGTGCCAGTACGCCTCGTTGCGCATGAGGCCGTAGGTGCCGCACATGATGAGCGTCCCCTTCGGCAGGTAGTACCCGAGGATGTCGGTGTCGGCGATGGTTTCGCGAACCTGCTGGGCCACCGGCGAATAGACCCGCAGCGCCTCCTTGAACGCGAGGTCGAGCGAGGGCAGGCGGTCGAGATCGTCGTAGTCGAGGGCGGGCTTGCCCAGCGCGACGGATTCCGCGCGCAGCCGCTCCTGCCATTCCGGATGCCTGCCGAGTTCGTAGACGAGCATCGACGCGGCGATGGTGCTGGTGTCGTGGGCGGCCATCATCACGAAGATCATGTGCTCGACCACCTCGGCGTCGGTGAAGGTCTCGCCGTCCGCGGTGCTCATCCGGCACAGCACACTGAACAGGTCGTCGCCGCCGCTCGCGCGTTTGGCGGGCAGCTCACGGCGGAAATGCTCCTCGAGCACGCGGCGCCCGCGCACGCCGCGGGCCCACACCCCGCCCGGCACGTTCGCCCGGATCATCGCGGCCCCACCGCGCACCGCGTCCTCGAAGGCGCGCTCCAGCCGTGCGGCGTCGGCGCTGAGCTCCGCGCCCGCGAAGACCTCGGTGGCCTGCTGGAGCAGCAGCTCCTTGATCGCGCGATAGACGCGGAAGTCCTCGCCCGGCTCCCATCGATCGATGCCACGGGTGATGCGCGGCGTGGTCAGGCCGAGGTAGCCGATCAACCGAGGACGGGTGAAGGCCTGCTGCATGATGCGGCGGTGGAACAGGTGCTCGTCGAAATCGCGCAGCAACAACCCGCCGCGGAAGAACGGGCCGATCAGCCACTCCCAGGCGCGCTGCGCGGAGAGCACCTTGTCCCGGTCCAGCATCACCGCCTCGTATCCCTCCGGGCTGCCGAAGGTGACCATCCGCCGACCGAGCATGCCCATCCACTGCACCGGGCCCAGACGATCGAATCGCATCCGCGCGAACTCGATCGGGTCGGCCAGCGCGTGCAGGGTGTAACCGATCCCCGGCGGCCCGAAGTCGCCGAGCACCGGTTTCAGTCCACTGCCGGGCGGCGGATCGGCCAGCGGGCGCACCACCGTGGGGTAGGACGCGACCAGCCGCGCAGCCGCCCGCTGCGCGTGCCACGCCCAGGTGACCCGCGCCTGACGGACCGTGCCGGCGACCTCGTTGACCGACTGGGGCACAAGCAGACTCATAGCAGTCTTCCCTTCGCGACACTGCGATGGTCAGACCATATAGGAAACAAGCGTTTCCGTAAACGTTTGTTTCCCAATTGTGGCTGTGCCAAGCTGGCGAGGTGACCCGTACCGTCAGCGGCACCTACCGCGGAGCCTCCACGGCCGAGCGCCGCGAGGATCGGCGCAGGAGGCTGCTGGACGCCGCCCTGGACATCATCGGCACCCAGGGGTTGTCGGCGCTCACCGTGCGCGGCGTGTGCGAACAGGCCAAGGTGGGGCCGCGATTCTTCTACGAAGCGTTCCCCGATCTCGACGCGCTCGCCGCCGGCGTGCTGGTCGAGATCCAGCAGGCGGCGCTCGACCGGGCGAAGGCCGCGATCGCCGAGACCACGGGCACGCCCGGCGACCGGATCCGCGCGGGGGTCGCGGCCCTCATCGTGGAACTCACCGACGATCCGCGGCGGGCGAAGGTGGCGTTCGCCCAGACCTACGGCAACGAGGCGCTGATGCGCAGCCGGTTCGCGGGCATGCGCCAGGTAGCCGACGCCATCATCGAGCAGACCCGGCTGGTGCTCGAACTGCCCGAAGGACAGGACACCGCGATCGCGGCGACCTCCCAGCTGATCACCGGCGGCGCGGCCGAATTGGTGCTGGTCTGGCTGGACGGCGGACTCGACGTCGACCGGGACGGGCTGATCGCGCTGCTCGCGGATTACACCGTGGCGATGATCGATCGGCTGCCCGCGGTCGCCGGACGACTGTCCGGCCTCACACCAGATTCCTGATCAGCGCGGAAAGCAGCGGCTCGCGCAGCCCCGGCAGCGCGGCGAAGTCCCCCGCGACGACGCGATTGGTCGCCAGCGACACCACCGCGCCGATCACCGCCTCGCCCACCAGCTGCTGATGCGGCCGGGTCGCCCCCAGCGCCGCCGCGAATCCGTCGACCAGAGCGGCCTGGGTCGCCAGCCGCCGCTCCAGCACCGGCCTGCCCGCCGCGTACACCTCCACCAGGAAGACCTTCGCGACCTGCGGTTCCTGCGCCAAGGTGGCGAAGTACGCGGCGAGCGCGCGATCGATCCGCTCCAGCGCGGTGCCATCGCCCGCGAGCGCGTCCCCGATGCGGGTCATCACGATTTCCACGGCCATGTCGTAGGCGGCGAGGAAGCACGCCTCCTTGTTCGCGAAATGCTGGTAGAAGGTCACCCGCGACACCTCGGCCCGCTTCAGCACGTCCGCCACCGTCGCCGCCGCGTACCCCTTGTCCGCGGCCGCCTCGATCATCGCCACCAGCATCCGGGACCGCTGCGCCGCGACCACCTCTTCCGGCGCGATGCCGTGATTTCCGCCGTGCAGTTTCCCGCCCGCCCGCGCTTTCAGCAACGATCCTCGCTCCACGTACCGATGCTAAGCATTCGCGCACGGGGTCGGGCGTCTTCCACGATGCGCGGCAATCGCAGCCGGGAACGATGCGCGACGAGGCACAATGGCCGTCCGAGAATGCTTCGAATCAGAAGGAGCGTGATCGACAGTGAGAGGCAATGGACCGGCCGGACGAACCGCCCTGCTGGCGGCGTTGTGCACCGGCGCGCTCACGGCGGCGCCCCCGGCGACAGCCGATCAACCGGCGTTCGTGAGCATCGGCGTCATCCGCACCTTCGGCGACACCTGCTACGGCCAGGGCGAGGCGGGCATCTCCTCGCCCACCGGAACACCCGGCGCCGCCCGTTTCGGCATCAACTTTGTCAGCTCCACACCGGTGGGTATGCCGTGCACCTTCACGGCCTTCGTGCATTGGCGCAATCTCGACACCGGCGCCACGGGCACCGTGGCCATGCCGGTCACCGACGACACGGCCCCCAACCAGACACCCGCGACCGTCTTCACCGCCTTACCCACCGGCCCCGGTCGCGTGCAGGTCGACGTCACTACCGACTACCCCCACGTGTCGGCCCCGACAGCCGAGATCCGGATCAGCTGAGCCGCGGTTCGGCCCGCAGGGATCCGTGTAGGTCTGAAACCGAAGTTGTGGCGCGACAGTGGTTTCGGTCGGTAGGCTGCCTGCGGAGCGCAGGGGGACTGCGCGACCGCAAAAGGGGGGCAACGCGGATGACCGTGCGGACATGGCGCATCGATACCCTGCCGAGGAATGCCGGCCGGACAGGCTTGATATGCATGATTGCCGGTCTGTTGGCCACGTGCGCGTGCGGCGGCGGCTCAGGTCCGAAGAATCCGGCTCACCCAACTCCGTCGCCTCTTCCCGCGCCCACCTCGAGCAGCCAAGCGATCCGCAGCGAGAACCTCGGCTACCTCTGGCCGCTCACCGTCGACCACGGCACCCTGGAATGCCGCCCCGGCGACCAGGCCGTGTTCATCGACCCGGGTGGCGCCGCCTACGCCTTGAACGACAACGCGTCCGACGCCGGAGTGGCCGACATCGAACCCCTGCGTGCCACCGGCGCGGACCACGACAAGATCAGCCTCGGAGCCCTCCGGACCAGGGCCTTGGCCCTGTGCCACGTGCACGGCTGAGCACCCGGCTTCCGGTCCCGGCCTTCGCGGTGGCGGAACCGGGAAAGTAGGCGCGCGATGCCAATGCGTAGGCGGTGCCCGGCTCCTAGACTGGGGAACTGCGGCACGGTCGACCGCCGAAGCGCTACGGCAACTCCGCGATCGGCATAACTCGAAGTCCCGATCCGGCATGGGCCGGTACATCCGGCCCGGTTCCCATGGAGGAGGGCCGCATGCCCGACTCGTTCCATATGCGCGTCTGTCTACTCGGCGAAGGTTGCGTCTGCCCCACCGTCACCCTGTTCCTGGCCCCGGAGCCACTCATTCCCGGCGGCAACATGCTGCACCTGCTGGAACAGGCCCCGCTCTCCGACGACACCGGCGCCCCCACCCCCGACGCCGAGCTGATCGACTTGGTGCAGAGCGAGCCGGCTCCCCCCGATCGAGGCGTCCGCACCGAACTCCAGGTGTTCCACACCACCCGCCCCGACCCGCACCAGATCCACGCCATCCTGCACGACCACCACATCACCGCCATCACACCGATGGGCCTCGACGTCAACGACCCCGCCGAACTGACCCGCCTGGCCCTACTCCCCGAACACCCCATCGGCTACCGCCGCATCGACGACTTCCAACAAGAGGCAACCTCCCGAGCCATGCTCGCCGTCTACCGCCTCTTCGAAGTAGACCAACGAGTCCGCCTCACCTACCACGGCTTCGCCGACCCCACCACAGGCTGGTTCGCTTTGCGGACTGCGATCGCTTGAGTGCGTAGAACGCGCGGTGCGAGCGCTCCAGCCCTTCCGCCTCCGACTCTCCTGCGAGAGATGCGTGCATGGTCGGGGATGCGCCGATGCACCGGAGGGCAGCGCGCTTGCGGCACAGCGCAACGCGACCGAGCCGCGACCAATTGCGACGCTTTAGGCGACATACTTGCCACCGACACTGCGACCATATTGCTAAGCTGCCCCGACCAAATTGCCAGACTCGGACCGGCCAAATTGCCAGGGAAGAGCCGTCTATCGGCAGGCTGAGCAGCGAGGGGACGAAGCGTTGCAAACCCGACTCGGACCGGCCCTGCCGCGCCGCTTGGAGGCCGCAGTGGCCGACGCCCTCGCCGATACCCGCGTCGTCCTCGTCAACGGTGCCCGTCAGAGCGGCAAGATCACCCTGGTCCGCCTCATCGCCAAGGACCGTGACATCGAGTGGCGCGACCTGGACGTTTCCTTGACCCGGCAGGCGGCGATCAACGATCCCGATGGATTCGTCGACTTCCCGGATCTGATGGTGATTGATGAGATCCAGCGTGCGCCCGAGTTGCTGTTGTCGATCAAGGCATCTGTTCGAGTTCCTGCTTAGAGCAGAGACAGATACCACTTGACTGTGTTCATTCCGAGGCCCAGGTCGTTGCCCATCCACGGTAGGCCCAGACGACTCCCGCCACCTTCACCACCTCGCTGATCTACTGGGCGACGACTTCGTCGTCGGTATCGTGCTGCACACCGGTCAACAAACGCTGCCCTTCGGCCCGAAGATGCTGGCGATGCCGGTCAGCGCGCTATGGGAGCTACCTCAGCCCTGATCGTATTTCCAAGTTCGCACAACGTTCAGGGCGTAGCCCGGCCCGGGGCTCCCGGGTCACCCATGTGCTCGGCAGCGTGTCGATGGGGAACCAGCATGCGAAACCAAAGGAGAGTGCTCTACAAAGCACTCGCCTTTCAATGGTGGATCTAACGCTCCACAACCCGAACACTTTGACGGTCGAAGGGCCAGCGATTCGTATCAGGCCGGTGGGCGTTCGGCAGGTATACCCTGGCGTGGACTGCTGAATTTCACCGAGTTGTCGGCGATCGGATCAAACCGGTGGGAATCCGGCGCGGAGGATCGTGTTCGGCCAGGTTACGTTGATGGCTCAGAGGTGTATTCGGCCCAGCGGTCGACGGCCTGTTCGAGACTGAGTGCCGCGACCTCGGCGGGAGCCATGCCGACCGTGTGGATCAATCGCCGTGCAAGCCAATCGGGCACAGGTTCGCGAATCGGTGTCGGCGGGATATCGAGCGATTCGGCACTGCGGCCGAGTCGCTCGACCGCTTCGCCGAGCTTGCTGAATTCCGGTAGCCGACTGGCGGCCGCGACGATGCGGGCGGTTGCTTCCGCGTAGACCTCGGAGTCGGCGCGTACTCCGATTGCCCAGATCTCGCAGATCTCGATGGTCTGCTGGTCGACGACCCGGTACACGATCCGCCAGGTGTTGCGGCCGACGACAAGTTTGCGGAACCCGGTCAGTTCGCCGCCGAGTGGATAGCCGGCTTGCGGTGAATCCAGTAACAGGAGGATCTTTTTGAGGACTTTGGGCACGGCGTCGGGGCCGAGTTTTCGAAGGTCGTCGATTGCCGCATCGGTGAAGAGGACTTCGACCATCGGCTTACTCGTGGTCGTCGAGTTCGGCGAGGGATTCTCTCGTGTGACCGAAGGCGCCGAGCACATCGTCTAGTGACGTTCGGTTCCCGCTGTCGGTCGCGGCTCGGGCGAGCACCAGTGCGAGATCGCGCAGGTCGGACTCCGCGCGATCCAGCTCGGCGAGCCGATCCATGCTGACCACGGCCGCAACCGGCTGGCGGTGGCGAGTGACCACCAGGTCGGTGCCTCGTTCGGCATCCGCTACCAGTCCAGCCACGCCTCGCTGCGCAGCGTCGGAAACGCTGAGTTCACGAGTGTTGCGCAGGATGGACATGCCATAACTGTACAGAATTCTAGCTAGATTCTCCATGACGTGTCGCCTGTCGGGAACCACCTCCGCCGTCCTTTGCACGACCGGGCTCCAGACAGAGCGTGTCCCAGGCCGGCACCGCAACGGCGACCGTCTACCTGCCTGGGGTCGACGGCGTTTGTGGTCCGCACCCTCGCCGACCGACCTACAACCCCATTACCGTCGCCCGAGCCGACCACCGGTGATCTCCAGAGTTGCCACACCTGACGGAGCGCTCGGGTACTGATCGAATACAACAAAGCCGCAGGTACTCTACCTGCGGCTTTGTGACTTGGTGGACCTTGGGGGACCTTACTACAACCCTAAAAGCGCAGGTAGAAGCCCTGAAACGCAGGCGGAAGCCCTGGAAAACCTGATCCAGAAGCTACCCGACCCCACAACATCGGCCCCACCGCCTGTGGTGAGAATCAGACCCCGGCGGGCACGGCAACTCGACGCCGATGAAGTCGCGGAGCTGATCACCGGCTACCAGGCCGGAGCAACCGTGTATGAACTGGCTGCCCGATTCGGTATCGAACGGCGCACAGTCAGCAATATCCTCCACCGACACGAGGTACCGATGCGCCGCCGCGGGCTGTCCCCCGACCAGGTCGACACCGCCATCCATCTCTACAAGCTCGGCTGGTCACTCGCCCGGGTCGGCAACCATCTCGACGTCAACCACACCACCGTCCTGACGGCACTTCGTCGGCGCGGAATACCCACGCGGGATCCTCATGGGAGAGCGCGAGTGTAATCGGTGGCTACGCTATCGCCTCGTAAGGAGAGGTGTTCCGAGACTGCGGCCCGGATGACCGGTCGGTGGCGGATCGTGGCGATGAGCCCCTGGGGTAGAGATGCCATCGGCCGATGGAGCCGGGCTTTATCGAATGAGACGCGGACGGCCCGGCCAGCTCCGATTCATCGCCGTCCGCGGCTGGTTCGACGGCCGCCGGGCCCCGCCGGAGCACGGCGACCGCCGACGAGAAACCAGAACAGGCGGCTGGCCGAACCACCACCAGGCCGACCCGCTACACCGGGCGCTGTCATCGAAACAGATGTAGCGCCGGACTGCCGTGGCGGGAGAGACTTTCGGCGTGACCGGCACTGAGGGGCTGGTACTGCCCCACGACGCGCCGGAGCATCGCTTCATGAGGTATGTCCGTGCACCACATGGCGAGCATCGGCCGTTGTATCCACTCGTCCCGGCGACGCGGCCCGCTGCGAGTCGGCCTGGATCTGTCGACCCTGGGGGCCGAGCCGCCCGATATCGCCGACTTCGTATCGGTGCTGCGACGGCGCCCGGAAATCGAGCCCGCGTTCCTCGTATTCGGCGAGCAACACGACGATCTGACCGAACCGTGGAGGCAGCGCCTCGATTGCGCGATCGTGCATGTCGTGGACTATCACAGCTTCGGCGAACTGGAAAAGATCGCCGACGCGTCGCAGGTCTGGGTGACCACCTACACCGCAGGCGAGCAGACCTTCGGCGGCTGGTGCCCGTTCTTCGGCGTCTACGCCAACCTCGACGCCCTACAGTCGGCAGAATCCGACCTCACCGAGGAAGACCGCTACCGCGCCGCAGCGCTGGCGGCCGTGGCCCTCAAACTCGGGCTAGACGTTGTGGTGACCGAGGCGCCGACCGCGGGCCGACCCGAAGTCGCCGACAACGATATCGCCGCCATGATCACCCCTCCCGACCTGCTACCGATATTCGGTCACTATCTGCGCATGACGGGAAACCTGAGCCTGCGGTACAACCGAACGGGCGTCATCGTCTACGACGATCTGCGCGCCGGATCGGTCAGCGGGGTCTACCACATCGGGATCGAGAGCCACATCCCGCATCTTCGCCACCTGATGGTGGCCGCCCTGATGGGCAGGCACAC
Source organism: Nocardia barduliensis (assembly GCF_013315795.1). Lineage (GTDB taxonomy): Bacteria > Actinomycetota > Actinomycetes > Mycobacteriales > Mycobacteriaceae > Nocardia > Nocardia barduliensis. The sequence continues at coordinate 7,059 of NZ_JABLTE010000041.1, read as the reverse complement.
CGATGTCGTCTCCGACCTCGGCTCGATCTCGGCACGGGCCCAGCGCGCGCTGCGCGCGCTCGACGAGTTGCTGGCCGCACTGTCGACCCACAACGGGCCGCACACACCTACCGCCGATACCACCGAGCGGGTCAGCGAGGCATTCGACCGCGAACTGCTCTACCTGACCGCAGTATTCGACACATTCGGCCGACTGTTCAGACGGCTGCACGACGGCCGGGGACCGAAGAGGAACGAACCCAAGAGCCTGCACTCTCTGCCCCTAATCACCAGCCACATCGTCGAGAAATACGCCGCCGGTGAGATCGTGGACCGGATCGTCGAATACAGAACCTACGCCTACATCACCTCGACACTGCGCAACTACATCCATGAGGCCGTACTGCCGACTGGGCCGGTACCGAGCCGTGGATACGGCAGCGCTACCACCATCGCCGTAAACCTCGACCTGCTCGACGACGTGAAACTCACCCAGCAACAGGTCGCCAAACTCGGCGTCTGGAAGGCCAGCACCACGGTCCTGTCGGCCGAACCGACGACCGTCGGCGACTTGGCCACCTTCGCGGTCACCTTGATGACCACGGCGCTCGCCTACGTCGACACAGTGATCGAATTGATCCTGTTCCACCACCCCACCGACCCCACCGCAGACGCCCACCCACTCCTCGGATGCGCGCCAAAAGACCTCCATATACCCGAGCCACGCCCGGACGAATTGCTCATCCGCAGCTACTTCGGCTGGTAATCGGAGCAGCGAAACGGCCGGCGCCTGCCGCACGAAGGCCCACCGCTGGAACTCCTTGCGGGTACCCCTGGGCACTGTGACCCCGGTCCGCGAGAGTTGTCAGTGGCGCGGAATATCCTGTCGCGCATGCGGATCCTGCACACGTCCGACTGGCATATCGGGTTCCGGATGCGTGGCATGCCCTTGCTGGCCGCTCAGCGGGTCATACTCGTCGGGGAGATCCCAGCACTCGTAGAGGAGTGGGAAGTCGATCTCGTGGTCGTCGCTGGCGATATATACGACAGAACCGATCCATCTGAGGCCGAGGTTGCTGTGTGTCAGGACGCGTTCGCCGCGATCCGAGCTGCTGGCGCGCAGCTGCTGATAATAGCAGGTAACCATGACTCACCGATCCGTCTGGGAGCCGGAGCAGTGTTCTCTGCCGCAGGCGGGTTGCACTTGGTGACCAGCGTGGCCGGCATCGGCAGGCCGGTGTTGTTCGACGACGAGCACGGGTCTGTCGCGGTGTACGGGGTTCCATGTCTGCAGTTCACTGGATCCGCGCTCGGTTGTGGTGCGGGCCGGTCGCACGCCGATCGCTGGCTTACCGCGATGACGCGAGTGCGTGCGGACCTGGCGGGCCGTCCGGAAGCGCGTTCGGTGGTGGTCGGTCATGTTCCAGTGGCCGACCCCACCGAACGCGGTCCGGAACGGTTGCGGGTCGGTAGCCGTCACACGGTCCCGGTCGAGGTGTTCGCCGGAATCGACTATGTCGCGCTCGGTGACCTACACTGGCCGCACGCGGTCTCCCGCGCGGTCCGCTACTCGGGCTCGCCTCTGCCCTATGTCTACGACTTCGGCCCGCGGCCCATCGATTTCGACCCGCCGAAATCGGTCTGCATGATCGACCTCGGCGCAGACGGGCTGACCTCGACCACCGAAGTCCCTCTACTCATGCCGTCTGGACTGGTCCGGGTCGAAGGCACCCTCACCGAGCTCACGGCCGCCACGCGGTCGCTGGACTACGTGCACGCAACGCTGACAGACGCCTTTCGGCCATCCGGGGCATGGAAGCAGCTACGCAGGCGGTTCCCGTTCCTGGTTCGCGCGGAATGGGTCGATCCCGTCACCGCGAGCGTGACTCCACTTCATCCTGATGAAGCCGAACCACACGCGTCCCTCGCCACAAGCATGCCTGTGACCGGCGAGCTTTGGCGCGGGTTCTACGGCGAAATGGACCAGCCGTGCCTACGCTGCGGCGCGCACCCTGGACGCCCCTGCTTCCAGATTCGCAGCGCCATCGGCGCCTCGACCATCAACACCTTCCATCGCGAACGCGGACTCGACGCCGCCGAACTGGCTCGGCTCGGCTATCAACCCTACGAGGTCGACGACCACGGCACCCACCGCCAGCTGTGGCGCACCGAAAGCCAGTGGCCAGTACACCGGGACGGCTGCCACACCCTACCGCCGACGCCGGCCGAACGGCCCGGCCTTGCCGAAGGTCGCCCGAACCGTCTTGGGATCTGCGCCGCACCGGGGTGCGCGGCGCCACTGAAACAGCGCCGCGGTGGCAGACCAGCACTGTACTGCTCCGGCAAATGCCGTGTTCGCGCCCACCGCGCACGCACACCGGTTCCCGCAACGTGACCAGCACGCGGCTTGAATTCGCCAGCGCAAGCAAGTGTGATGGAGTCCATCGGTGATGAAAGAACAGCAGTCGACGTCCCTGGCCGCCCTGGTCTGCGAGCAGCTCGACCAGGCGGCGGCACCGATCCGGAGCACTGGTGCGATGGTGATTTGCGGATTCCCCGCATCAGGCAAGTCCTCGGCCGCGCGGTGGCTCGCCGCGGGGATGGGCGCGGTCGTGTTGGACAAGGACACACTCGCACCGGCGTTGGAGGAGTCGGTAATGACGCGGCTGACCGGCGATCCGTTCGATCGCGATTCCGACACCTACCGCGAGGTCGTTGCGCCGGGCATCTACGACAGCCTCATCCGTACCGGCCTGACCGTGGCCACCCACCACCCGGTGGTGCTGGACGCACCGTTCCTGTCGACCATGCGTGCGGCAGGCGCCGCAGGACTTCCGTTGGGAGTTTTCATGCGACAGCACACCGAAGCTGAGGCGGACCTGCCGGTCGTGACCGTGTGGATAGACTCGCCCACCGAACAGGTTCGACAGCGGATGATCGCACGGGGTTCTGCCCGCGACGCACCCAAGTTGGCGGACTGGACTGGGTATCGGTCCGGTGTTCTCGATTCCGGAGTTCGGGAACTGGCCCGCACAGTGTGCGATCTCGTGATCGAAAACTGAACCGGATTCTGATCAGTACGCCGGGTTGTCACGGTGGAGTAGCGGAAGTATCGATCTCATGACCGTGTGGATCTCTCGCGCATGTTCGGGTGATGCTGAGGTCAGCGGTGGCCGGACTAGGGTCGGGAACCCGGGCAGCCGGGTCGACACCGCGGCTTTGGCGAAGGCGACATCGCTGATGGGTAGTCGTTTACGGGCGTCGGTGTAGCGGTCGAATTCGTGTTGCCGGGCCTGGGCACGCTCGATGTCACCGGCCGCCACCGCCGCTGCGACCGCTACCGGCAGCTCCGCGACCGGCCCTCCGGCGCCGGTGACCACCCCGGCCGCCCCGATCTCCGCGATCCGGGCCCCGATCCGGTCGTCACCGAGATACACCCGGAAGTCGGGGCCGATCTGCTGATACTCGTAGGTCAATGAGCGGTCCTTCCCGGAGTCTTTGATCCCGGTCAGCTGCGGAAACTCTCCGGCCAGCTGCGCGGCGAGCCGCGGTGGGATTGGTGCCTGGGTGTGGCGTGGGAAGTTGTACAGCAGTGTCGGGCGCAGGCAGTGCGGCAACACTGCGCGGAAGTAGGCCCCGATCCCGGTTTCGGCAGCCTCGGCGAAGAAGAACGGGTTCATCACCGCCAGCGCATCGGCGAAGTCGCTGGCGTGGCGCGCCAATTCCACGGCATCACCGACCGCGCATGCACCCACGTGCACGACCAGGACACCGCTCCACCTGCTTCGGCAGTGCTCGGCGACCTGGATCCGCTCGCGCACCGTCAGACTGGCGAATTCCCCGGTGGTTCCGTTGACCAGGACCGTCTCGACACCCGCAGCCCCAATCAGATCCAGATAGTCGCTCAACGCCGAAAGATCCAGGTGACCGCCACGTTGGTACGGCGTTACCGTAGCGACAATCGGACAGGAGAAGGATTCGGTCACGGCCCCCAGCCTCCCACGCTCTCCGCAGCGCATCGTGCGGACGAGAGGCTCGGCGAACGCCTCGGGACGTACGCCGTGCGGAGCATCTACTGTGCGCGGGCTGCGATGAGGTGGAAGAACCGTGCGGTATGGGTGTACGGAGCGCGGTGGGACAAGGTGAGTTCCAGCCGCTCGAGCTTGCTGTAGAAATCCGGGTCGGACTTGCGGGAGTCGTCGACGATGAGGTCGCAGACACAGCGGATGCCGTACCTCCCGATAACGCTCAGCTCCGCCGTGCGCAGGTCCGCCGCGACCCGGTCGGCATAGCAGGCGTGAGTTCTGGTGTCGTACGCGCCGCTGTACCGGGTGGGGCTATCCAGCAGCCACAGTGCTTCGTCCAGATCCAGGCCACGCACCGCACTCAGCAGTGGGTCGGTGTCAGCGTTGGGTGCTATCAGCGACAGCACCCCAGCCGGCCGAAGCTGGTCCGCCAGCATGGTTGCGGTGCGTTCCCTCTCCGGAAGGTACTGAAGCACGTTATGCAGTAGCACGACATCGAAGCCGTCGGTGCCCAGCGTGGCGCCGAGGGAGTCGATATCGGCCGGGTATGTGGTGATGTGGTCGCGGACGCCACGCTCGGAGGCGATCGTGTTCGCTTCGGCGAGGGACTGGGGTGAGGGGTCGGCGATGGTGACGTGGTGTCCGCGTCGAGCGAGTTCAACCGCTTCCACACCATTGCCACCACCGACATCGAGGATCTCCAGTCCTCGCTCGGCGGGCAGGTGCCGGACAAGGTTCGCCATCGCCACCGTGTACCGCAGCCTGCCCCATGGGCTGGCCTGCCATTGCTGGAACTCGCCCAACTTGTCGTCGAACATCATTGATTCAGCTCCTTCTGCTCACCGCGACCACCCCGATCAGGCGGCACCGCGCCGCGTAATTATCGTGCCGTTCCGGCGCCTTCGTGAGCAGGATCGGCGCAGAATCGTTGTCATGGAACGCATCTCGTTCGACATCGACGACTATGAACGGCGGGTTCGCTCGAAACCGTGCTTCATCTGCGCCATCGTCGCGGGACAGCACGACTCGAAGCTTGAGCAGATCGTTGCTGAGGACGATGAGAACATCGCGTTCCTGTCCCGGTATCCGACCCTGCCCGGCTACGTGCTCGTTTCGCCGAAACATCACCATGAGCATGTGGTTGACGACCTGGACGAAGACGAATATCTGCGACTGATGAGAATGGTTCGCCGCGTTGGGAGAGCACTGCAAACGGTGGTCCCCACCGAACGGCTATATATCGCCAGTCTCGGCAGCCAACAGGGCAACGCTCACCTCCACTGGCACGTTGCCGCCCTACCACCTGGAGTGCCCTACCGCGAACAGCAATTCCATGCCCTGATGGCGGAAAACGGAATACTGTCCTGGTCTCTGGAGCAGGCAGTCGAACTCGCCGGCCTCATCCGCGCCGCCTTGGCTGCCGACGGCACGAACTGAACCACCATGCGTCGAAGAATTCATATCCGCAGGTAGCTGAGTAACCGCCAAGTGTAGGACCAATCCCTAAATTGTTTTCCGATGGACTCGCGAAAAATATTGCTGTGGAAATCTTTTCGCTGAATTACCTATTGATGGTCTCCGGGCGCACATATAGCGTCGTATCCGCCAGAATTGAGACGCCCCGGCTGGTGGGCCAACACCAGACCGGGGCAGGTACGGAGAAAGGGCTCCGCAATGCAAAGTGTAATCATCTCGGTCGGGTCCGAGGTCGAAGTCGAGGCACCATACGACCGCCGTTTCCACGACGCGGCGGACGAACTCGGTGGCACACCCACCTCGGATGGTGAAGCGTGGCGCTTCTCCCGCAACGACGAAGAACGTGTCCGCCAACTATGCAGCACAATCTTCGGAGAAGACCAGGGCACGACCCCGGCGACGGACCAGCCGCTCGACCGCTCCGAAGTCGGCACCAGCGAGGCTTCGGAACTGCCTGTTGTGAGCACCCATCAACGGCGGGCGGACCTGCTCGACCGTCTCGACATGCTGCTCGACGAGGTCGCTGAGGTACATACCGCCCTGCAAGCGCTGAAGTAGGGGCTGGCCTGCCACACAGAAATCAGAGGGCTTCGACCGGTGGCCGATCAATCCACCGGCCATCGGTCGTCGGCTCTCTTCTGATGCTTCGTGTTCTTGCTGCTGCTCGGTTGAACGCTCCGGTTTGCATTTGGCAGCAGGTCTACGGTGGCTCGTTCAGGCGGACAGCTCTTCCAGCCGATATCGGGTCCATTCGATGGCGGCACCGCCGCATCGTTCGAATGCCGCGCAGTTGTCGGCGCGGTCGTCGATCAGAAGCGCCTCGCCGAAGGAGAGCCCTGCGGTGGTCAGCCAGGAGCCGAAGAAGGCTTCAGGGTCTTCGGATTTCAGTACGCCGGTGTCGCTCGAGCTGATGATGTCGTCGAATACGGCGGCAGCCTCTTTCAGCGTCTCCGTGCCTGATGGTTGTTCGTTATGACTGGACGTGACGGCGTGAAAGGTGCTGGTGAACGCGTCGATATTGTCGGTCGCCAGGACAACGGTCGAGTGGTACCGGGCGTCACGCAGTGCTCGGAGAAGCGACTGGTTTACGGGCATGTGGGCGATGTCGTGTGCGAGTTGCGTCAGGAGCTGGTCAACATCGAGGCCCGAGTGCGTGGCAGCGAGGTTGGTGAGGATGTCGCGGGAGCTGCGCTTTCCGCACATCCATTCGCGGCCCTCCCGATTGCCTGTCGTGAACAGCCGGTCCAGTTCTCGATTCAGAACAGCGTAAAGGGAGTGATCCGGATCGTCGGTAATGCTGTGCCAGAACGGTTTCCGGCACAGCACTCCGTGCCAATCGCAGAAGACGACGCGAGGAGGGTCCGCACTTCGCATAACGTCTGCGATGGTCTTGATCGCCGGGTGGGCGAGGGTCACTGGGCGTATTCCCGAGCCGCGGTCGCGCGGTCGAGCCTGTCGAGGGTGAGCAGGCCATCGAGGACTCGGTGGGCGGTGATGGCTTGGTCGGTGATGTGTCGAACGGTTTCGTCGCCTTGTTCGGAGAGGTGCACTCCGTCGGCCCACACGCTGGGTGCTTCGG
>NZ_JABLTE010000040.1 GCF_013315795.1 Nocardia barduliensis | reverse complement strand
CCCTCCGACCGCGGCGCCACCACACCACCCGGCACACCCTCACCCGGCGCAACCACACCAGCCGGAGGCTCAACCGGAGGCTGAACCGGCACAGACTGACCCGGCGAAGGCTGACCAGGCACACCAGGAGCAGGTGCACCCGGACCCGGCACACCAGCCTGACCGGGCGCACCCGGTTGAGCCGGACCCGGAACGCCAGGCTCTCCGGTACCACTCGACTGACCAGGCCCCGGCTGACCGGGCCCAGGGGCCGGCGCACCGGGCTGCCCCGGCACCCCACCCGGTCGCGGCCGCTGCTGGTCGGGCCGGTTCGACCACGGTGTCACCGGCCCCGGCGGCGCCTCGGGATCCTCGCCGGTTTCGATCTGGGGCTCTACCTCTGTTGGCGGCATCGCTTACTCAACTCCCACTGCCGAGCACTCGCTTCACCCGCACGTCACTCGTGCTCGGGATGGCCAGCTCGACGAATCCGCCGGTCGCCGCATCGGTGGTGACGAGCCGGGTGCCGCTGACGGCGATGCCGACCTGGGTCGGCGCGTTGCTTCGATAGTTCCAGAAGATCAGGTCGCCTGCCGAGACCGCGGACGGGTCCACTCGCTGTCCGCAAGCGCCCTGCGCGGCAATGGTGTTCGGCAGCACCACGACCGATGTGCCGTCGGGCTGTCCACATACCCGCCGCGCCGATCCGCTCGGTTGTCCCGCGGCGTTCGCCGTGGGTGGCGGGGCCACCGCCGCCACGGTGGTTCCGCATCGCCCGGTCGACTGGGCCGCCGAGGCCTGATAGATCACCGTCCGGGTGAATTCCGCGGCGCTGCCGCGGCCATCGGAGCCGCTCTGCGCTCCGCTCACCGCCAGCTGTGTGAGCGCGAGCTCACGCGCGCACTCCGCGCCGATGCCCGATCCACCCGCGAGCAGCGGAGGCTGCTGATACGGCGCGTCTTTCAGCGCTGTGGCACAGGCGCGCTGCCAGTCGGACGCGCTGGTGTCGTCCGGCGCGATGGTCAGTTCCGCGAACGGATTCGTGGTCGGGGCGGCGGCCGCACCCGCACGCACCGCCGGTGCGCTACGCGTAGTCGGCCGGACCGCGGCGGTGGTGCGAGCCGGAGTCACGGTTTGGGACGGATCGGGCCCCACCGCACTGTCGCACTGATAGTGCAGCTCGGAGGCGATCGATGACGTCGCGCCGCCGACGATCAGCACCATCATGACGACCACCGCGAACAGGCCGGTGGTGACCGCCAGCAGCACCCACGCCCAGACCGGGATCAGCACGAGGCTCAGGATGCGACCGATCATCGAGTGCCTTTCTGTGAAATCCAGCCCTTTGCCCCGCGCCTGAACCTTCGGCGCCGATCAGCCCGGGTTCCTGAACTGCTGCAGCAACCTGCCCGGGATGGGCTGGATCGGCTGCGCGGTATGGTCCGGCTGCGGGAGGGAGACCGCACCGGTCGTCTTGCGGCCTGCCTGCCACTGGTCGGTCTGAGCGGCCTTGTCGATCTCCGAGCGGAGCGTCCGGATTCGCTGGAAGTCGGTCGGGTCTTCGGCTACCCACCTGGTGGCGGCCTGGACCCGGAGCGCGTGCTCGTTCGCGATCCAGCTCCGCAAACGGTCCGCTTGGACCTGGGTCAGCTGCTGACCGTTCAGCTGGATCCTCGCCGCGGCAGGGTCGGTGATCGGGCCGTCCACATGGGCCTGCAGCGTCTCGATCCATTGCTTGTTGGGGTTGTCGACGTAGTCTCTGCCGAGCGCGGCCAGATCGTCGTGCAGCCGGACGCCGCCGGGATAGTCACCGCGATACCGCCCGACGCTGGCCTCCAACCCGTACAACCTGGGTGCCGCCCATTCCCCGCTCAGGTAGTCCCGCTCGAAGAGTTTGTGGGCGGCGAGGACCCGTCCGAGGTGCTTGGATGCCAGCGGCTCGGCGTCGGCGTGCTTTTCGATATCCGCTCGTGCGATGGTGGCCCGATGCCCGTGGTTCCAGTTGAAACCGGCCATCCGGAGGGCGTACGGCACGCTGCCCATCATGCCCGTCACGTGCGCCACGTTCTCCGCGGCGAATGCCGCGGCTCGTTGACTGGTGCGGCGCGACTGCGAGTTCCGCGCTCCGGCCCTGGCGAATTCGGCCGAGGCCACACGATCGTACAAATTACCGTGCGCGGCCATTCGCAGGTCGCGAGTCGCCAGGCCGCGAGCCTTGTTCCGCTTGTCCACCTGGTCCACGAAAGACCAGGGCATCAGCGGGTTCAGGCGGCCTCCGGCAAGCCATGCGGTGACCGGGGAGCTGTTGATGGCGGTGGCCGCGGCGAGCATTCCGACCGGGGACATCGAATTGGTCGCGTTCGAGTCGCCCATTCCCAGGGCGGTGCCGCCACTGCCGGAGCTCTGGGAGGAACCACCGTTCTGGAGCGCGAACGCGAACCGGTTGGCGATCCAATCGTTTCCGCTGTCGATACTTCTGCTCAGTCGCCGCAGCTGCACAATGGCGACGATCTCGACGATCGCCCCGATGACGAACACCGCCATGACCTGACCGCGCGCCTGTTGGAACAGGCTGCCCATGAACAGCTGGTAGAGACCCAGGAATATGACGAATATAGCCATTCGCCCCGCGGCTATGAAACCGTGCACGACACACCGGACGGTGAACGTTTGCGTCGGCCCGTACACGAAACCGCCCGCAGCGAATCCGAAGATCGTCATGAACCCGTAGTAGATCGTGTCGAGCGCAGCCCAGATGATCTTGATAGCCAGGTACGCGGCGAACAGCAACAGGATGACCGCGCACAGCAACAGCAGCAGTCCGGCCCCGATCTGGCCGACGCTCGGGTTGTCGGCCGCGGCGTACGCGGCGCTGTCGCCGCACGATTTCAACCCGTTCTTGATCCGCTCTTCGTCACCGGCCATGACGCCGGAAGACCAAGCCGCCTTGCAAGACGGCCGGTCGTCCACGACGTGCCCGAAGTTCCACACTTGCAACGGGCGCCGCACGAAATTGTCCGCCATGTGCGCCTGCATCGTGGCCACCAACCGCCTCGGGTCGGGGTTGCTGTCGCCGTTCAACCCCGCGGCGACCGAGATGCCCAGGTCACGACCCTGCACCAGGAGACCGTGCGACGACAGCACTTCACCGAGCGGCTCGGCCAGGAACAACGGTCCCAGGATCGCCACGCCCACCATCGTCACGACTTGCATCGCGCCCTTGGAGTAATGCCCGCGCGCGATGAAAACACCGACGCAGACGGCACCGATGGCCACGAACGTCATCAACATCATCGGCGTCGCGATCTGCGCGGTGAAATTCTCGGCCACTGCGCGCAACGGCGCGCCGAACATGTTCAGCCACCCGAAATCCAAGGTGCTGCCGGGCAGCCAGACGCCGGTCGTCACAGCGACCAGCCACACCGCGAAGAGCACGCTGATCAGGAATGACATCACGAGGTTGCCGGGGCTCAGCACCCCACCGCGATTGGTCGCGAACTGATAGCTCGACACCTCCACTCCGGAGGAGTCCTTGATATCCATCCAGCTGAGCGCGCTATTGGGCGGCGCGACCGGTGTGGTGGTACCGGACTGCGCGGTGGAGATCGCACTGATCAGGCCAGGGAACACGATCAGCACGAAAAGGGCGATGACTATCCACGCCGTCCAGCGCCGACGACGAGTCGCCGCGATCCAGGCGCGACCCCGCCGAGCCACCGCCTGCGGCCGCCACCGCTCCGTATCCCAGAACTGCGGTTCCCACGGCATCCCGAAGGAAGGCTGGTCGGTGAAGTCGTGGGTGCTACGCGATCTCATTGTCGTACCGATCGTTCCGGGAGCGCGGCGCGCAAACCGGTGACCGAGGTCGGCGTGCTGGTGATCGCCGCGGCGCGGTCCGGTCGCGCCGGGCCGAGCACCTTGCCCCGGCCGATCCGGTTCAGCGCGTCGCGCATGAACATCTCGCCGCGGCGTTCCTCGGGAACCTGACGGCCGGGGCCGACCGGAGGCGAGGTCTCTTCCCGGAGGATCTGCAAGAGGAACGGGGCCTCCTCCAGATCGACGCCGAGCCATTCCAGGCTGTTGCGCGCCAGCGTTTCGTCACGCTGCCGGAAGATGAACCGGTTCGGAATGAGGTTGTGCGCCGCGCCTTGGAAGTCGGTGGCCGGATCGTGGGAGGCCAAGCCGATCGCCGCCAGGTGCTTGCGGCCGTCGCGGCTGAAATCCGAGGTGACGGCGGAACCGACCTGGGTTTGCGTGAAGTGGTGCGCCTCGTCGCCGACCAGCAGGCCGAACCTGCCGTTGTCGGTGAGGAACGCCTCCCGCGCCGCCACGCCGACCAGCTCGTACAGCGCGGTGCCGAGCCGTTTGGTCAGCGGCAGCCGGTTGTACAGGTGCGGGGTGGTGAGTTCCTCGGCCGTCGGCAGTTGCAGGTTGTGGCTGCGCACCACAGTCGCGGCGGCGTCGAGGCGCAGCGGCCGCAGTTTGGGATCGAACAGCACCGGAACCCGTTCGACCACCGTGCCCAGCCGGGCCGCCAGATCGGCGTACTCCTCCCCCTGGCCCGGGTGCTCACGCAACCGGCGCACGACGTGGAACAGGTCGAGCAGGCTTCGAATCCCGTGTTCGGCGATGCCGCGCGGGGTCAGCAGATTGCTCGCCGCCGCGCCCGCGCCGGAGGTCGGCGACAGGTCGAGCAGCGGAAGGATCGAATCCAGCGCGCGTTCGCCCGCGATCCGTGGCTCGAACAGCCGCAACGGATCCAGCGACACCGTGGGATTGGCCAGATCGATGATCACCGCGTCGTCGATCGACCGCGCGAAGTGCTCCCACTCGCCGACCTGACTGCGGTCGATGGCGAGGAACTGACCGCCCATGTCGTGCACCAGCACCGCCATGAGTTTCAGGAAGTACGACTTGCCCGAACCGAGTTCGCCGGTCACGGCGAACGACGCGGACAGGTCGTGCAGCGCGGCCTCCATGATGCCGAAGTGGATCGGCTCGAAATGACCCGACAGCAGGTTGACGCCGATCACCGGTCCGCTGTCGTCGCCGATCTGGCTGGTGGTGAACGGCACGAAACCGGCCCACATGTCCGAGGGGACGATATGCGCGAAATCGTCGTAGGCCCGCCGGGGCGGGCTGCCGGGAATCAGCATCGACCACAGGTCGACCTGCGCGCCCACCGGCGCGGTCATCTCGACCTGGAAACGCTTGTACCGGCGCTTGAGGCTGTTGACGGCGTCCATGGTGGCGTCCCGCGACGGCCCGCCGATGGCGATCACGGTCGTGAAGGAGACCTCGGATTCACCACCGTTGACCTCGAAGTGGTGGTTGTACTCCCCGAGCATCTGGGCCTTGGAGGTCAGTGTGTTCTGCGCGAAGGAGACCTCTTGGTCGCGCTGGTCCATCTGCTCACCGAGCCGGCGCAGGCTCAGCTCGTTGTTCTTGAGCACCTGGTCGGCGGGCTTGGTGGAGATCCGCATGCCCCAGTCGACGGTGACGTCGCCGAGGCCCTCCAGCACGTTGAGGAACTCGCTGCCGCCGGGGAACGACATGCCCGCGTACGGGAACGAGTGCGGCGTCAGCATCGCCTGATAGGACGGCCGGTACTCGAAATCCGGCTGCACCACCTTGATCACCGGAACGAACGACGGCCGGACGCGCCGATTGCTGTCGGCCTGCGCGCCCTCGTCGAGCGCGGCAGAGCGGAAGACGGCCGCGGTGGCGTCGTCCAGCGCGCCCGCCCGGGTGGGCGCCACCGGGTCACCGGCCGCTCCACGCGAAAGGTAGTGCTCCCACAGCCATTGGAACAGCGCGGCGGGCACCGGGACGGGATCGAAGTCGCCACCGATCCTGGACAGGATCTCGTTCGCCTTCTCGTCGTAGGCATCCAGATCGGCCCTGGACATCGCGGTGGCGTCGATCGTGCTGGTGCTGCCGCGCCACACGCGCGACAACGCGGAGATACTGGAGTTGCTGGCTCCCACCGGGATCGACAGCAGGAAGATGCGGGTCTGCGGCATGATCGCGCGCACCCGCTCGAACGAGGCGACCACCTCGTCGGCGTAGTCCTCGCACTCGTCGAGGTCCACGCCCTCGACCATCTTGGTGAGCACGTCGAGCGTATTGAGCCGCGCCTGGATGCCCAGCAGCAGCGAACCGTTCGGCAGGCTGTTGATCAGGGCGTGATGGGCCAGCTTCACGTCGTGCTTGTCGGTGGCCTTACGCAATCCGTAGCCGAGCGGATTGATGAAGTAGGTCGCGGTGACCAGGCCCGAGTGGGTGAACTGGAGGTTGCCGCGAATCGCCGCGGTGGGCTGCAGATCTCGTCCGAATGCCATCAGGCGGGTCCTCCGGCTACCGAGCCGTTGCCATTACCGTTGCCGTTCAGACGCTTCCACAGGTCGGTCACCTTGCCACCTCCACCGACCACATCGAGCAGTTGCAGGCCGGTTTTCGGTGGGGCGGCGACGGCCGCGTCAGCGCGATCGGGCAGCAAGAGGACCACGGTCTCCTCGATGAACATGGTGTGGCGCACCGAATCGTTGTTGATCGGCATTCCCGAGGCGGACACCGGTTTGCGATAGACGATGAGCCTGCCAAGCCACAGGGCGCGTGAGGTCATCCGGACGCCGGTGTACGGCACGAGCCCGAGCATGAAGACCGCCAGGACGGTCACCGCCAGACCCGCGATGAAAGTGACGGCCGGGTTGACCGGGAAGGTCATGGCCAACACCGACGTCAGCACCATCATCACCACGGCGACGGCGACCTGGGGCAGCGTGTAGGGGCCGAACGGGAGCTTCTGTCCGTTCTGTGCCTTGCCGATCATCGTCGGGACACGTTTGATCGGCGTGAACACCTTGATCACTTGACTCATCGATAGCCACCGATGGGGTGATCGGGAACGATGAGGTTCGCGTCGGTTCGCGCGTAATTGATGGTCGTCGGCAGAATCCAGATCGCCACTCCGGCAAGCAATCCCGACCCGAAGACGACGACGATCCGGGCCGGCGAAAGCTTGGATTTCGCTCCCTCGGAAATCAACACCCCGATCGTGACGATGGCGATGATGATCATTCCGCCCCAACGGACAAAGATCAGCACGCCATAGAGGATGTTGCTCAGATTACCCATCGGGCTGCCTCTCGGATCAGTTCTGGGTCGCCGGCGGAATCGTCACCGACGGCGAAGAGGAGGAGGTCGAAGTGGGCGGCGTTCCGCCGCGGGAATCCTGGCCTGCGGCCACCACCGCCAACGGACTCGACAGAGCGGGAATCGGATCGATGGACACCACTTGCCACTGGCCCGCGTTGCGGATCATCGTCAGCGGATAGGCCAGCGTCTGGGTGGCGCCGGTATCGGCTTTGGGATTGACGGTGGCCAGTACTTGTGCCTTCGCGCCACCGGACCCGCACCCCGCGTCGTCCGAGCTGAGCGAGACCAGCTCGACCGCGGTGAACGGAGGAGGTTTCAGTGCGGCCAGCCCGGAATCCGGTGTGGTGTAGCGCGCCACGTCACCGGTCCCGGCCAGCATGGCGCCCAGGAAACCCGCGGCTACCTGCGCCAGCGGCGTGTCCGATGCGCAGGGCGAGCCATATGCCTGTTTGAGGTCGACGCCCTTCGCCGGGGGCTGGACCACCGCGGGCACCGACAGCGCGCGTAACCGCCCTTCGGAGATCGACACCGCGACCCGGTAGAACTGCCGATGCTCCGGCGCGGTCGCGGCGCCGGTCTTGCCGACCCGGACCGATACCGTCACCGACCAGACATCGAGTCCGCCCGTGGAGAGGGCGCGCGAGACGTAGACGACCGACGGATCGGAGACCTGCCGCGCGGACGAGGGCAACGCGATCTGCTGATTGGAGCCGACGAATTCGCCGATTCGATCCTGCTGTCCGGCAATCGAGGTGAGATAGGTGACGACGAACTGCTCGGCGAAAGAACCCGCCAATTGCGCTCGCCCGACGATTGCCGTGGTCGCGTCATCCGACGGCGGAGGCGGTCCGGAGTCGAAGGCGCTGAGAATCGCGTGGCCGCCGCCGAGTACGGCGAGCACGGCGAGCACCGCGACGACGATATTGTCGCGACGGCGGCGGGCGGCCATCCGGCGAAGCAGTGCCTCACCAGATTCTGCCGGTCCACGAACCACTGTCCTCACCCTCGAAATGGTAGAGAGCACAGCCGATCCGAACCGGCCGGTAGTTCCCAGCCATGGGAATCAAAGGTCAGCAGGCCGGGCTGCTTTTCATCCTGCCCGCCAGCCAATGCCGCAATTGTTCGTCATAGCCGATCGGCGCGCTGCGCTGCCGCGGCTCCAGCACCTGACGGTGGGTTTCCAGCAGCGGAACATCGTCGGCGACCCGGACCAGCTGGGCGATAGCCAGCTGTCTGCTCGAGTACCCGGGATAGGGGTAGAGCAGCAGCGAGGTCGGCGTGTAACCACCGCCGTAATTGAGCACGCGCAAGGTCACACCGGCGCTGTCGCCGGAGCGCAGCCGCTCACCGAGTTCCGCGAGCCGGCCGCGGTCCTCGGGATGGAAGACGTCGACGGGCCGGAAGAGGTAGTCCCACCGAACCCACGGCGCGGGATCGGTGAGCCAGTGCGAGATGCTGGTGTGCTCGAGCTGGACCACCGCCAGATGCGTGCCCGCCCGGCGATGCGCCTCGCGCAATCCGATTCGCTCAAGGGTGGGCCATGCCGGAGGAGTGTTCTCCGAGGTCACGTCCTCGATCAGCCACCAGGCGCCGCGCGTGCGCTCGTCGTCGCGGGCGCGAATGGTGATCCGCCACTGGGCCGGACGGCCGAAGCCGTGCACCACGGTGGTGTCGAACTGCATCCGGTCACCGGGTTTGGGATCGTAGAGCAGATCGAGGACCTCGGCGTGCCGATCGAAGCTCGACACCCGGTGGAACAGTTCCGCGATACCCATCCTCGGTACGTATTGTTCGGCGGTGCTCCCGGACAAGCGCGTGATGCCGCTCGGCTGTTGGATGGTCTGACTGTTCAGGTCCCAGATGGCGCCCACCGCCGGGCGCAGTGTGGGCACCCGCTCGGACGCGGGCCCGAGCCATAGTCGCACCGCGTGCACGTCGCCCGCCGGGCCGAAGATCGGGCGGATGAGCAGTTGATGCCTGCCCGCCCGGGTCTGAATGGCCAGGTCGAGATCCTTCGCCTGGTCGTGTGCGGCCTGGATCGCCTCGGTCAGCCCCGCCGTGGTGAGCTTGTCGTACAGCGCGGGCGTTTTGGACAGCGTTCGCTGCAACACCCGCTGCCAGCTCGCGAACTCACGCGGTGCATCTCCCACCGACGCCACGGACATGCCGTCCGGCGCCAACGTCTCGATAGTCACCCATGGAATCACTGCGCCACTTCGCTTCGCACTTGCCCGTACCAGCCGTTCCTCCGGGCCCGCCTAGCCCGGATGAGACATTGTGTGACTCAGGCAATGTACCGTTATTTAGCGGCTCAATCAACCCGTCAAAACTTCGCTGGCTCCTACGAAAGTGTGCCGCACGTTCATCCGATGCACGGTTGCGTGTTCATTTTGTTCACGTTTCGTTCAAGGGGAGCAACCCGGCCGCCTTCACCCGCGCAGCGGCCCATCGGGCGCGAACCGGTCGGCGCCGACTCGAACAGCTCTACTGGCTTCCACACAGCTAATGTTCGGCGCCGAACCGGTGTCCTTCTCCCCCAGCGACTTACGCCCCGGTGCGCAGGGCACTCACGCGCTGGCGGTCACCGCGAGAACACCGGCGCCCGCGAGCAATCCGATGTCGCCGAGCTGCGATGGAACGACGCGCAGCCCCGGCAGGAAGTTCAGCCGGGCGTGCGTGGCGACGGCTTCGCCCAGAGGTTTCCACAGCGCAGGACCGGCTTCGGCGAGCGAGCCGCCGAGCACGACGAGATCCAGGTCCAGCAGTGCCGCCACCGACGCGACCGCCCGGCCCAGGGCCGTTCCGGCCCGTTCCAGCGCGGCGACGGGGACGCTCTCCCCCACTCCCGCGGCTTCCACCAGTTCGGTTACCGAGGTACCCGCCCAGCCCTGTTCGCGCGCCCAGCGCAGCGCGGACGTGCCGCCCGCGACCGCTTCCAAGCACCCGCGACCGCCGCAGACACAGCGCTCGTCGAAACCGGGGACCAGAACATGCCCCACATGGCCTGCGTTACCGGTCCGACCGACGACAGTGAAGCCACCCACGATGACGCCGCCGCTGATGCGGTCGGACGCGGTGATGGCCAAACCGTCCATGACGCTGCTCAAGGCTCCGAAGTTCCGCTCCGCCAGCGCCAGGCACACCCCGTCCAGCGCGAGGTGGACCGATGCCTTCGGAAACAGTTTCCGTGCCGCCTCCACGATGCCGAAACCAGTCCGCCACTCGGGAACTTCCATCGGCGCGACCACGCCCGCCGCCATATCGATCGGCCCCGCCGACGCGATGCCGAGCCCGGTGACCTCCGCGCCTTCGGCGACGTCGAGCAACAGGTCCCGGCACCGATCCCACGCAGCGCTGGCGGGGATCGGTATCTGCCGGACATCGTCGGCGCCGACATCGTCGGCGACCCGAGTCGCCGCGAACCTGGACGGTCCGATTTCCAATGCCAGCACTGTCATGACTTACGCACCACCGAAGGGCTCGACGCGAAAAGGTTCACGCAGCATGATCACAGACCGTCGGTTCCGGTCGGCTTCAGGGGTTGCCCGAGCACGATGTGCCGACGGGGTGCGGGAAGAGTGGACACGGTGCGCAGCGGCCGAGGGCCGTTGCGGATGATGCGCATAGGGCGCTTGTGGTCGATGGGCGCGGCACGGTGCCGGTCCAGGTTCTCGATGACGCCGCCGGAGTTGTCATAGGCGACGCCGGCCCAGATCATCGCGCGGGGGCCGTCACCGCGGGCCGTGAGGGTCTGCGCCAACTGCTGGCACTGGACGAGCAGCGGGCAACTCTGACAGGTGCGCACTGCCGCTCGCCAGGCGTCCGGGTTGCCGGTGTCCATGTCCCAGTTGTCGGGGACATCGGCGCACGGGGGCCGCAGGTTCGACTTTGCCGGAATCGACGAGATCTTTGCTGCTGCAATGGATCCCGTGTCCATCGGAAGGGTTCGCGTAACGCTCATAGCCATCTCCGGGGATGCCGAGCACACACCTCTGGCAGGTGCGTGGCCCATGAATCGGACGGTCATCAGGGCTGCTCAACAGTCCCCGGAACCCAGCCGCGATAAGCTGGTCTACGCACGGTAGCCCACTGTTGCCCAGCACACAACCTCTTGTGCCGCTATGTAACGGCTCGTTGACCTTGAAGCAACACCCAGCTACCGTCTTTAACGGCACGTTATGAAACGGACCATTTTCCACGGAGGCTCCACTATGGTTTCCTTTTAAACATGGCTGCAGACTCTGAATTCACGATCGACGAACTGGCACGGGCAGCCGACACCACCGTGCGCAGCGTCCGCGTGTACCACGAGCGAGGGCTCCTGCCCTCGCCGGAGGTGCGCGGGCGGATCGGGTATTACGGGTCGGACCACCTCAATCGGCTGCAAACGATCAGCCGCCTGCTGGGGCGGGGCATGAAGCTGAACGGGATCAGGGAGTTGCTCGAAGCCTGGGACCGCGGCGACGGACTGGCCGACGTGCTCGGGGTGAAGAACGCGAACGCGGCCGAAGCGGAGCCGGAAGCCACCACCGAACCCCAGGACAGCTACGCCGAGCTGCCGGACTACGCGAAGCAGGCGCTCGCCTCCAGCGAGGATCCGCTCGAGGCCTATCGGGTCACCAACCCCCGATGCTGCGATCTGGCCACCCGGCTCACCGACACCGGGCTGCCGATGCAAGAGACTTTCCAGTTGGTCGAGCGCCTCCGCACCGACTGCGATCGCATTGCGGACCGCTTCGCCACCGAGTTGTTCTACCGCCTGGCCGGACAGACCTACGAGGAATCCGCGCGGACACCCCGGGATCGCACCAAGCTGGAGACCGACCTGGCGATCGCCCGGTTGATCGTCACCCGCGCCGCGTCCGAACTGATCGATCAGGCGTTCGCCCGGCACTCCGAGCTGCCGCCCTCCTCGGTGGCCGCCGGCCCCCAGGCGCAGGCCGAGCAGTAACAGCGCGCCGCGAACTTCCACTATCGACTGCCGTTCCGGTATTTCCATCCGGCACTGTCGAATACTTACGTAGACAAACCCGTTCACGTCTTTCGCACGGCTGGCCCCGGTGGCGTCTTGTTCGTCGAAGACATTGACCGGCGAATCGACGAAGGTACCTACGCATGCCCTGTGCCGAAAGATTGCCACGAGGTGCCCGGCGGCAGGCCCTTCGGGCGGCGGCGACGGTCCGACATGCCAGGCATCCCCTCGGGCCGTGCCCGCTTACGGCGGCCCATCGGACATACCTACGCATACCGATCCAATGCACCACGACGCCGAAGCGGTGACCGCTACCGGCGACGCGAACCCCCGTGCCCCCCGAACGATGGTCGGGGTGACAGGATTTGAACCTGCGACCCTCCGCTCCCAAAGCGGATGCGCTACCAAGCTGCGCTACACCCCGTGGTCCTCGCGGCGGCGGGGCGGCCGCCGACGAGGATGATTGCTCGGTGGAGCGGGTGACGGGAATCGAACCCGCACCATCAGCTTGGAAGGCTGAGGTTCTACCATTGAACTACACCCGCAGGCATACGACACCGATGGGATCGCCACGATGTCGTGTGCGATCCGACTGTACCGAACCCGGCTTCCGAAATGCCAATCGACCCCCGCGCAGCGAGATCTCGCGGGTTGCCTGCCGAAGCGCTCCAGGGTTGCCACGTCCAGTGTGGCACGGCGGGACCGCGGACGCCCGGCGGCGCGCCGCCGGGAAATTTTAGAGGCTGTTTTTCATTGAAACTCTGGCGTGTCGGATTCCGGTGGGCGAAACTCGATGACACGTGACGACCCCGTCGGGGAAGCGTGGCCCACCGCCACCTGTCACGCCGGGAACTTCGCTCGAGGGAATTCCGATGAGGACCGCACGACTCGCCGTCACGGCCGCCGCGCTCGGTATGTCGCGCAGCCGCGCCCGCGGCACCGAAGGCCGGCCGCGGTCCGCCCGGAGCACGAGTCCGTCCCGCGAACTGCCGGCTGATCGCACGGCAACCTCGGCTCCGAACGCGCCGCCGTGGCGCCCGGCGACCCGGCGCACCGCCCTCGAGCACGCCGCGCGGGCGTCGGCTCCGGCGCGGTCCGCACGAGCGGTG
Source organism: Nocardia barduliensis (assembly GCF_013315795.1). GTDB lineage: Bacteria > Actinomycetota > Actinomycetes > Mycobacteriales > Mycobacteriaceae > Nocardia > Nocardia barduliensis. Next base: position 53,964 of record NZ_JABLTE010000040.1, on the reverse strand, counting down.
CACGGGGCGGCCCTAGCGGCGCCGGCGCGAGAAACGACGAGCATGCGTCCACCGCTGCGCGGATGTTCAGAACAACCATCGCCGAACACGACAGGAAGATGAGGACTCGCGTGCGAGAACAGATTCTCGTGAGACCGGCGGCGCTGGGCCGGACCGCACCACCCCCCTGGCAGGCGCGCGGCTGTCCGTATACCTTGTACAGCGTGTCGCCAGCGCGTCGCGGCGCGATTTTGCAGCGAACGAGAATCGGGTGTAACACCAACGCGACGGGAACGATCACGTACCCGATCGCTATACGCGAGGCATCGAGAACACGTTGCAAATCGCCGCTTTTCGATGCCGAGTGGCTTGCTAGGATCCTTTTTGCCGGACGGGGGTATCTGGAAAGGGGGCGGTGAGCGTGCGCCGAACCAGGTGGACACAACCGCGTAGCAGTGGGAACGATCAGGGTGACGCCGGCGCCTGTGTCAGTACAGGGCACCTGGGTACCGACGTCGTCCACACCGGGTGAGTCCGATGTCGACCGACATCGAGCCTCCGGTAGCCGCCATGGCCCGAGCATGGGCCCGGGCGGTCTGCGCCGAGCCCGGTTCCGGCGCGGCGCCCCACCAGTTGGAACCGGTACTGGTCGAGATCGTCGAGCGACTGCTCACGCTCGCCAGGTCCGAGCCGTTCCCGGTGCCCGAAGCGCGGATGCTCGGGGCCAGGCTCGCCGAGGCTCCGTTCGACCGGATTCGGATGCTGGCGCAGGCCACGCGCTGGCTGCTCGGATTCCCCTCCGGCGCGCCCGGTTCCCTGGTGGCCACCCGCTGGCCGTTCATCGCCAGCCAGGCCATCGACAGTTACGCCCAGGCGCTGCAGGAGCGGGCGCTGGCGCAGCAGGAGCAGAACCTGTCGGCCAAGGTGTCACTGCGGGTGCAGGAGATCGCGGCGCTGCAGCACCGGCTGCGCCACGAAGCCACCCACGACGCGCTCACCGACCTGGCCAACCGGACCCTGCTGCAGGACAAGGTGCGCATGATGGCCACCGACCCGACCCGCGGCGTCGGCCTGCTGCTGATCGACCTGGACCGGTTCAAGCAGATCAACGACGGATACGGCCACGCGATAGGTGACGAGGTGCTGGTCGAGCTGGCGGGCAGGCTGCGCGAAGCCTGTCCCCCCGACACGGTGATCTGCCGGTACGGCGGCGACGAGTTCGTGCTCGCGACCAACCCGCACCGCAATACGCTCGGCGACCTCGCACACCGGATCGTGGCCGCACTGCGGGACCCGGTCTGGTCGTCGGCGGGGCCGGTTCCGGTGTCGGCCAGCGTCGGCACCGCATACAACCCGCCGGGTGCCCCGTTCGACTTCACCGATCTGCTCCGCCGCGCCGACCGCGCGATGTACTCGGCGAAGACCGCGGGCGGACGCCGCTTCGCCATAGCGGACGAGCCGGATATCGACACCGCGGTCGCGGGCTGACCCACCGATCCGGTCAGCCGGGCTGGCAGGTGGGGCACCAGAAGAGATTTCGCGCCTGCATCACCTGGTGGGCGATCGGCGTGCCGCACAGCCTGCACGGCGCACCCGCGCGGCGGTAGACGTAGGTGCGCGGACGGTCGGGCGCGTACGAGGGCTCACCGTGATCGTGCTCGGGTCGCACCACGACCATCTTGCCGACCCGCACCCCCACCCGCATCAGCGCGAGGAGATCGGTCCACATCCCGGACCATTCACAGGCCGACAGATCCGTGCCCGGGCGGTGCGGCGAAACATGATGGCGGAACAGCAGTTCCGCGCGATAGACGTTGCCGACGCCGGCGACCACCTGCTGGTCCATCAGCAGAGCGCCGATCGGCCTGCGCGAACGATGGATGCGCCGCCATGCCCGGTCCGGGTCGGCGCCGCGCCGCAGCGGGTCCGGGCCGAGCCGATCGGTGAGCGCGGCGACCTCGGGCGGCAGCAGGATCTCGCACGCGGTCGGCCCGCGCAGGTCGGTGCCGAATCCCGGCTGCCCGTCCGGGCCGCCGAACAGGCGCATCCTGACCTGCCCCACGGGCTCCCCCATCGGCAGCTCCGATTCGGTGAACGCCCCGTAGAGGCCGAGGTGCACGTGCACGACCAGCCCGGAGTCGTAGTGATGCAGCAGGTGTTTGCCCCACGCCTCGGATCTGATCAGCACCCGGCCGTCCACCATGGCCGCGCCTTCGGCGAACTTGCCCTGCGGGCTGGATACGCGCACCACACCGCCCGCGAGGCGACGTTGATGCAGCCGCGCGAGGCGGTGCAGCGTATGTCCTTCCGGCACAGCCGGTTACCGCCGCGGTGTGCTCAGTACGCGGGAACCGCCGGGGCGACTCCGGTCTTCTCGTACTCGGCCAGGATGTCGATGCGCCGCTGGTGGCGCTCCTCGCCCGACCACGGGGTGGACACGAACGCGTCCACGATGGCCAGCGCCTCCTCGGTCGAGTGCATCCGGCCGCCGATGCCGATCAGCTGCGCGTTGTTGTGCTGGCGGGCCAGCTCGGCGGTCTCCACGCTCCAGGCCAGCGCGCAGCGGGCGCCGGGCACCTTGTTCGCGGCGATCTGCTCACCGTTGCCGCTGCCGCCGAACACCAGGCCGAGGCTGCCCGGGTCGGCGACGGTGCGGCGGGCCGCCTCGATGCAGAAGGCGGGGTAGTCGTCGAGCGCGTCGTACTCGAGCGCGCCGCAGTCGACGACCTCGTGGCCCGCCTGCTCCAGATGGGCCTTGACGTGATTCTTCAGTTCGAAACCGGCATGATCGGCACCCAGGTAAACGCGCATGGCAGGCATTGTGTCAGGCGGCTCCGGCGCGGACGGCAAGAGGGCGGCACCCGCGATTAACACCGTGGCGGGCCTGCGCGAATCGACTGATACGCCAGTCGTGTTCACGGCCCCCGGCCCGGTGACACGGTTGACCCGCCAACTTCGTTCCCGGCAACTGAATAGAGTTCATCCCATGCAGCCGTTCGAACCCCAGCCGCCCGATCAGGCGGGCCGACAGGCCGACCCGTACGCCCAGCAGGGCTGGGTACCGGCTCCCGATTCGCCTGCCGCGTCCTCCGGTCAGCCGTACACCTCGGGCTCGTATCCGGCCGCACCTCCGGTTGCCTACCCGGCGCCGTACGGCGCCTACCCCGGCGCTCCGGTCCCTCCCCCGGCGCCGCCGCAGCGCCGGCCCCGTGGGCTCTCGCCGTTCGGCATGCCCGCCCGGCACAGCTGGGAGATCCCCATGCTCGTCGTCGTGGTGGTGCTGACGGTGATCGCGTACGCGATCGCGCTGCTGCTGCTGGCGACCGGCAACTTCGACCAGTACGTCCTGGCGTTCGCGGCCGCCCCGCTGCTGCTGTGGTTCGGTCGCGGCATCAACTACGCGAGCCAGCGGGTGAACGGCGTGAAGATGTCGCCCACCCAGTTCCCCGAGGGCTACCAGCTGGTCGCCGAGGCCGCCGCCCGCTTCGGCATGGCGAAGGCGCCGGACGCGTACGTCGTGCTCGGCAACGGCCAGATCAACGCGTTCGCCAGCGGTCACGGCTTCCGGCGCTTCGTGGTGGTCTACAGCGACCTGTTCGAGATCGGCGGCGCGGCACGAGAACCCGACGCGCTGGCGTTCATCATCGGCCACGAGGTCGGGCACATCGCGGCCGGGCACACGTCGTACTGGCGGCAGCTGGGCATGTTCCTCGTGCCGTTCCTGCCGATCATCGGCAGCAGCCTGATCCGCGCGCAGGAGTACACCGCCGACAACCACGGCTACTGCCACCGGCATACCGGGGCGCCCACAGCCATGGGCACCCTGGCCGCGGGCAAATACATGAACAGGCTGGTCGGCTTCGACGAGATGGCCGATCGGGCGCCGTTGGAGAAGGGTTTCTTCGTCTGGATGGTGAACGCCCTGTCCAGCCACCCGGTGCTCACCTGGCGGATGTGGGCGCTGCGCGACCGCAGCAGGCACGGAAAGCTGTTCCTGCGCCCCGAGCGTCCGAGGGGCGCCGGTGTGCCCGTGGGCGGCTATCCGAATTCCTACGCCCAGGTCCCGGCGAGCCCGCCGAAATCCGTGCTCTGACCGGGGCGGGTGCCGCGCGACGGCACCCGCCGCACGGCGCTCAGTCGAACGAGGGGTCTTCGGTCCGCGTGCGCTTCAGCTCGAAGAAGTGCGGGTAGGAGGCCAGCGCCACGGCGCCGTCCCAGACTTTGCCCGCCTCCTCGCCGCGCGGAATCCGGGACAGCACCGGGCCGAAGAACGCGGTGCCGTTGATGTGGATGGTCGGCGTGCCGACATCCGGCCCCACCTTGTCCATGCCCTCGTGGTGGCTCTTGCGCAGCGCCTCGTCGTAGTCGGTGCTCTCGGCGGCCGCGGCCAGCTCGGCGGGCAGACCCGCCTCCGCCAGCGAGTCGGCGATCACCGCGGCGAGCGTCTCCTTGCCGCTCTCGCGTTCGTACTCGGCACGCCGATTGTGGATACGCGTGCCCATCGCGGTGTACAGCGGCAAGAGCACCTTGTCGCCGTGCTCCTGCGCCGCGGCGATCGCGACGCGGACCGGGCCCCAGCCCGTGTCGAGCAGTTCCTGGTACCGCGGGGGCACGTCCTTGCCCTCGTTCAGCACCGACAGGCTCATCACGTGGAACCTGGCCTCGATGTCGCGCACCTGCTCGACCTCGAGGATCCAGCGAGACGTGATCCAGCACCAGGGGCACAACGGGTCGAACCAGAAATCGACGACGTCCTTGGCAGCTTTGTCGGTCACGGGCGGCTTCCTCTCGATCGCATGCGGACGGACGGCACACACCTCGCCGCCCTATCGAGCAACCACCCCGGCGCCCGATTCGTTCCCACCCGGCGCGCCGTTTTCCCGAGCCGCCCGTACCGCTCCCAGTAGGGTTGGTCGGCAGGAGCTTGGTTCCCTTCGGAGAAGGAGTCCGCAATGAGTTCTGATCGGCATTTCGTCATCGTCGGCGGCGGACTGGGCGCGGCCAAGCTCGCGGAAGCGTTGCGGGCCAGAGATTTCGAAGGACTCGTGACACTGATCGGCGCCGAGGAGCACCTGCCCTACGAGCGGCCGCCGCTGTCGAAGGAGCACCTCGCCGGGAAGAAGTCGCTGCCGGAGTTCACCGTCGATCCGGGGCAGTGGTACCGCGACCACCATATCGACGTCCGGCTCGGCACCACCGTCACCGGTCTCGACCCCGCGGCGAAGACGGTCACCCTGCCCGACGGTTCCACGCTGTCCTACGACAAGCTCGCGCTCGCCACCGGTTCCACGCCGCGAACGCTGCCCGTTCCCGGGGCCGACGCGCCCAACGTGTACACGCTGCGCACCATCGAGGACTCCGACACGTTGATCGAACTGTTCCGCAGCGCGCGACGGATCGTCATCATCGGCGCGGGCTGGATCGGCCTGGAGGTCGCGGCGGCGGCCCGCGCGGCGGGCGTCGAGGTGACCATCGTCGAACGCGCCGACCTGCCGCTGCGCGCGGTGCTCGGTCCGGAGATGGCCCAGGTCTTCGCCGACCTGCACCGGGCCAACGGGGTCGACTTCCGGTTCGAGGCCCAGGTCGAGGCGATCACCACCGAGGAGGCCATCGCGACCGACGTCGCCAACGGCGTGCGGCTCGCCGACGGCAGCACGATCGAAGCCGACGCGGTGCTGGTCGCCGTCGGCGCGCGCCCGAATGTGGAACTGGCCGCCGACGCCGGGCTCGCGGTGGACGACGGCGTGCTCGTCGACGAGCGCCTGGCCACCAGCGATCCCGACATCGTCGCGGTCGGCGACATCGCCGCGCAGCAGCACCCGGTGCTCGGCAGGCGGGTCCGCGTGGAGCACTGGGCCAACGCGCTCAACCAACCGGCGGTCGCCGCCGAGACCATGCTCGGCAAGCAGGCCGCCTACGACCGGCTGCCCTACTTCTTCACCGACCAATACGACCTCGGCATGGAGTACACCGGATTCGCGGCGCCGGACGAATACGCCAGGCTCGTCGTGCGCGGCGACACGGCGGCGCGCGAGTTCGTGGCGTTCTGGCTGGACTCGGACAATCGCGTGCTCGCCGGGATGAACGTGAACGTCTGGGACGTGACCGACCGGATCAAGGAATTGATCTTGGCGGGCGAACCGGTCGATCCGGACCGGTTGGCCGACACGACTACGAAGCTGTGATGTGGATCACGACTAAGATGTGTCGACTCCGCACACTCGGCTCCGACCTCTTGGCGAGCGCCACCGAGGCGCTCGACGCGGCCGATCGCCGGAGAGGAAACGAATCATGAAGTACATGCTGCTGAAGACTTACGGCCCCACCGCCCACTGCGACACACCGATCAACGAATGGTCCCCGGAAGAGATCCGCGCACACATAGACTTCCAGCGCGCACTGGGTGAGCAGCTGGCCGAGGCGGGCGAGTTGGTGGATGCGCAAGGATTGGCCGGGCCGGACGAGGCGCGGATCGTGAGTTCGGACGGCCGGTCGGCGCCGGTGGTCACCGATGGACCCTTCCCGGAGACCAAGGAGTTCCTGGCGGGCTACTGGATCGTCGACGTGGACGGCCCCGAACGGGCCTACGAGATCGCCGCGCAGGCCTCCGCCGCACCCGGGCCGGGCGGCAAACCGATCGGCGAGTACATCGAAGTTCGCGCGGTGATGGGCGCCCCCGCCACCGAGCAATGAGCGACCGGCGTGCGGTGCCCGACGACACACCGCTCCCGGCGAGCACCGAGGACCTGCTGCGCGCACTGGCGCCGCAGGTCCTCGGAACGCTCGTCCGCCGGTTCGGCGACTTCGACACCGCCGAGGACGCACTGCAGGAAGCACTGCTGGCGGCCGCGACCCAGTGGCCGAGCCAGGGCCTGCCGGACAATCCACGGGCCTGGCTGATCCAGGTCGCGCAGCGCCGCATGGCCGACGCCGTGCGCGCGGAGGTGGCCCGCCGCCGCAGGGAGACCACGGCCTTCGAGCGCGAGGTGACCGACACCGTCCCGGTGGATCACGACGACACGCTCACCATGCTGTTCCTGTGCTGCCACCCGGCGCTGTCGCCGGCCGCCGCCATCGCCCTGACATTGCGGGCGGTGGGCGGGCTGGGCACCGATCAGATCGCCCGTGCCTTCCTCCTGCCGGAAGCCACCATGGCGCAACGGATCACCCGGGCGAAGAAGAAGCTCGCCACCGTCGAGCGCCCGTTCGCGCGGCAGGGCGACGAGCAGTGGCGGGAGCGGCTCGGCGCGGTCCTGCACGTGCTGTACCTGATCTTCAGCGAAGGACACACCAGCAGCTCGGGGCGGACATTGCAGCGGACGGATCTGTCCGATGAGGCGATCCGGCTCACCAGGGCGGCGCATCGGCTGCTGCCCGAGGACACCGAGGTCACCGGGTTGCTCGCGCTGATGCTGCTCACCGACGCCCGTCGCGCGGCCCGCACCGGCGCGCACGGCGAACTCGTCCCGCTGGCCGAACAGAACCGTGCGCGGTGGGATCGGGCGCTGATCACCGAAGGGACGACCCTGGTCACGGGCACGCTGGCGCACGGCTTGCGCGGGCCCTACCAGATCCAGGCCGCCATAGCGGTGCTGCACGCGCAGGCCGCGCGCTCGGAGGACACCGAGTGGCCCAAGATCCTGGCGCTGTACGACCGGCTCGAACAGTTCTCGGACAATCCGATGGTGACGCTCAACCGCGCGGTGGCGACGGCGATGGTGGCGGGGCCGCGGGCCGGGCTCGCGCTGGCGGAAGCCCTCGACGCCCAGCTTTCCGGGACCCACCGGTTGGACGCCGTGCGTGGCCATCTGTACGAGATGGCCGGCGACGTCGACGCGGCGGTCGCCTGTTACACCAAGGCCGCCGCGCGCACGACGAGCATTCCCGAGCGCGACTATCTCACCATCCGTGCGGCGCGGCTTCGCCAGGATGCTCGCGCGGATCTCGCCCGGTGATCGCAGAGCGCTCCACGGGCCGCGCAGCGATCGTGGGTCGGTCGCGATGCCGGGCCCCAGCGGGAATGAGGTCGCCACGCACGACAACCGCGGACAGCGAGTGCAGGCCGGGCACCCACCAGTCCACGCCGAGCGGCTGCCGCGACAGCTTGCCGCCCGGCGATCGGCAGGGCGCGCCGCGCTGCGGACATCGCCGGGGCAGACTAGCCGGTGTGGCAGACAAACACAGTGCGGGAGTCCTGGTGTTCCGCCGGAACTCGAACGGAACCGTCGAGGTATTGCTCGGACACATGGGCGGACCGTTCTGGGCGCGAAAAGACCTGGGGGCGTGGTCGATTCCGAAGGGCGAGTACGAGCCCCAGACCGAGGACGCCCGCCTCGCGGCGAGCCGCGAGTTCACCGAGGAACTGGGACTGCCGGTTCCGGACGGCGCGTGGCTGCCGCTGGGCGACGTGCGCTACGGCAGCGGCGCGGGCAAGAAGACCCTCACCGTCTGGGCCGTCGAGGGCGATCTCGACCCCGCCGCGATCGTGCCAGGAACCTTTCAGCTGGAATGGCCGCCGCGCTCCGGGCGGTTGACGGAGTTCCCGGAGATAGATCGCGCCGAGTGGTTCGACGCGACCACCGCACGCGACAAGCTGGTCGCGGGCCAGCGGCCATGCCTGGACCGCCTGGCCGAGCGACTGCCGGACTGAGCGCTAGCGCGCCACGCCCGCCCAAGTCCGGCCGGTGATGAGTTCGTAAGCCTCCACGTACTTCTGACGGGTCGCCGCGACCACGTCCGCGGGGATCTCCGGACCGGGCGGCTCCTTGTCCCAGCCGGTGGAGGTGGCCCAGTCACGGACGAACTGCTTGTCGAACGAGCGCTGCGCCCGGCCCGGCTCCCACTCGTCGGCGGGCCAGAACCGCGAGGAATCGGAGGTGAGCACTTCGTCGCCGAGGGTGAGGACCTCACCGTCCCAACCGAATTCGACTTTGGTGTCGGCGACGATGACGCCGCGTTCGGCGGCGTGCGCGGCGCCACGGGTGTAGAGGTGCAGGGTCAGCTCGCGCAGCCGCTCGGCGACCTCGCGGCCCTCCTGGTTCACCACGTCGGCGAAGGTGATCGACTCGTCGTGCCCCTCGGAGGCTTTGGTGGTCGGTGTGAAGATCGGCTCCGGCAGCTTGTCGCCCTCGCGCAGCCCCGGCGGCAGCGCGACCCCGGAGACCGAGCCCGTGCGCCGGTACTCCACCAGCCCGGACCCGGTCAGGTAACCGCGCGCGATGCATTCCACCTGCACCATCTTCAGCGGCTTGACCCGGATGCCGCGGCCGGCGAACTCGGCGGGCACGTCGGTGGCGGAGACCACGTGGTTCGGCACGTCGGTGAAGTACTCGAACCACCAGTTGGACAGCTGCGTCAGCAGCGCGCCCTTGTCCGGGATCGGCGTCGGCAGCACCACGTCGTACACGGACACCCGGTCGGAGGCGACCAGCAGCAGCGTGTCGCCGTCCTCGTACAGGTCACGCACCTTCCCGGCGTGCACATGCTTCAACGTCGAGCCTCCGAATCCGTCGTGGTGAACCTGCGCTGCACCAGGCACAATACCGCCGCCGCCGCAGCGCGGCCGTCACGCGGCCGGTCTCGCACCGCGGTACCCGCGCACAAGGGGCCGGTGTCACTAGGGTTGGTCGGGAAAGTCCCGCGCGGCTCGCCCCACCCAGGTGGCATTGTGGGTGTCGCCCGTGCCAGTTCTTCGACCACGAAGGAGCCTTATGTCCGCACCCAATCTCACTCGCGACCAGGCGATCGAACGCGCCGCGACGGTGTCGGTCGAGAACTACCGCGTCGAGCTGGATCTGACCGACGGTGCGGGCAAACCCGGCGAGCAGACCTTCTTCTCCCGCAGCACGGTGACCTTCACCGCGACGCCCGGCGCGAGCACGTTCATCGACATCGTGGCGCGCGGCGTGCGCTCGGCGGTACTCAACGGCACCGCCGTGGACGTGTCCGGCTACGACGAGTCGACCGGCATCGCGCTGACCGACCTGGCCGAGCGCAACGAGCTGGTGGTGGAGGCCGACTGCGAGTACTCGCACACCGGCGAGGGCCTGCACCGGTTCGTCGACCCCGCCGACGACGCCGTCTACCTGTACTCCCAGTTCGAGACCGCCGACGCCAAGCGGATGTTCGCCTGCTTCGACCAGCCGGACCTGAAAGCCACCTTCGACCTCGCCGTCACCGCGCCCGAAGACTGGCTGGTCGTCTCCAACGGTGCCCTCGTGCAGACGCTCGCCGCGGACCCGGGCAAGCACATCTTCCGTACCACTCCGAGGATGAGCACCTACCTGGTCGCGCTCGTCGCCGGTCCGTACGCCCAGTGGACCGATGTCTACACCGACGAGCACGGCAGCATCCCGCTGGGCATCTACTGCCGCGCCTCGCTGGCCGAGTACATGGACGCCGAGCGGCTGTTCACCGAGACCAAGCAGGGTTTCGGCTTCTACCACCGCAACTTCGGCGTCCCGTACGCCTTCGGCAAGTACGACCAGCTGTTCGTCCCCGAGTTCAACGCGGGTGCGATGGAGAACGCCGGCGCGGTGACCTTCCTCGAAGACTATGTCTTCCGCTCCAAGGTCACCCGGGCGTCCTACGAGCGCCGCGCCGAGACCGTGCTGCACGAGATGGCGCACATGTGGTTCGGCGACCTGGTCACCATGAAGTGGTGGGACGACCTGTGGCTGAACGAGTCGTTCGCCACGTTCGCGTCGGTGCTGTGCCAGTCCGAGGCCACCGAATACACCAACGCCTGGACCACGTTCGCGAACGTCGAGAAGTCCTGGGCCTACCGGCAGGACCAGCTGCCCTCCACCCACCCGATCGCCGCGGACATCCCCGATCTCGCCGCCGTCGAGGTGAACTTCGACGGCATCACCTACGCCAAGGGCGCCAGCGTGCTGAAGCAGCTCGTCGCCTACGTCGGTCTCGAGCCGTTCCTGTCCGGTCTGCGCGCCTACTTCGCCGACCACGCCTACGGCAACGCCACCTTCGACGATCTGCTGTCGGCGCTGGAGAAATCGTCCGGGCGCGATCTGTCCACCTGGGGCGCGCAGTGGCTCAAGACCACCGGGCTGAACATCCTGCGCCCGGACTTCGAGGTGGACGCCGAGGGGCGGTTCAGCTCGTTCGCGGTGGTGCAGGAGGGCGCGCAGCCGGGTGCGGGCGAACGGCGCGTGCACCGGCTGGCCATCGGCGTGTACGACGACCAGGACGGCAAGCTGGTGCGCACCGAGCGCGTCGAGCTCGACCTCGACGCCGCCGAACGTACCGAGGTGCCCGCGCTGGTCGGCGTACCGCGCGGCAAGTTCGTGCTGGTCAACGACGACGATCTCACCTACTGCTCGATCCGGCTGGACGCCGATTCGCTCGACGTGCTGGTCAACCGGATCGCCGACATCGCGGAACCGCTGCCGCGCACGCTGGCCTGGTCGGCGGCCTGGGAGATGACGCGTCAGGCCGAGTTCCGCGCTCGCGACTTCGTCGCGCTGGTCGAACGCGGCGTCGGCGCCGAGAGCGAGATCGGCGTGGTACAGCGGCTGCTCATGCAAGCCAACACCGCGCTGAGCAGCTACGCCGATCCGGAATGGGCCACGACCACCGGCTGGCCGGAATACGCGAACCGGCTGCTGGAGCTGGCCCGCGAAGCCGAACCGGGCTCCGACCACCAGTTGGCCTTCGTCAACGCGCTGACCGGCGCGAAGCTGTCGGCCTGGCACACCGAAGTGCTGCGCGAACTGCTCGACGGTGATCCGGCGAAGGTCGGGCTGCCCGGCCTGGTGGTCGACACCGACCTGCGGTGGCGGCTGGTTTCCGCGCTCGCCGCGGCGGGCGAGATCGATGCCGACGGGCTGGACACGCCGGTTATCGATCAGGAGCTGGCCAACGACTCCACCGCCGCGGGCAGGCGGCAAGCGGCCGCCGCCGCGACGGCGCGCCCGATCGCCGAGGTGAAGGAGCAGGCATGGGCGACGGTGATGGGCGACGACTCGGTGCCCAACATCACCGCCCGCTCCATCGTCGGCGGCTTCGCGCCCGCCGGGCAGGGCGAGCTGCTCACGCCCTACCTGGAACGGTATTTCGCCGAGGTCCCCGGCGTCTGGGAGCGCCGCTCCAGTGAGGTAGCCCAGACCGTGGTGGTCGGGCTCTACCCGCACTGGGCGATCAGCGAGGACGCGGTAGCCGTCGCCGACAAGTTCCTCGCGGGCGATCACCCTCCGGCGCTGCGCCGCCTGGTCAGCGAAGGCAAGGCGGGCATCGAACGCTCGCTGCGCGCCCGTTCCTTCGACGCCCAGCCGTAAACGAAACCGGCGCGTCCACCCGGATGATCGGGTGGACGCGCCGGACTACGACAGCGAGAACTACCTACCGATGGCCGCCGCCATCACGCGAACCGCGGAGACCAGCCCGTCGATCAGCTGACCCTGCCGGAACGAGCTCAGCGCGGCGGTGACGCCGAGCTGGCAGACGCGATCGTTCGCGCGGTCGGCCACCGCACGGCCCGAACGCACCTCGATCGCCTTGTCGTTGGGCGAGACGGCGATGAGCACCGAGTGCGACGCCTCGGGCGTGCCGGGGAAGAGCGCATCCGCGCCCGCGGCCGGGTCGGCACCCAGATCGCCGATGTAGACGTTGAACCGCACCTTGGTCGCGCGGGTCGCCTCGGTGAGCACGTTGTCCATGGTGAGCCGCTCTTCGTCGTCGAACGGCGCTTCCTTGAACACGTCGCCCGCCTCGTGCACGCCGGAGACGCGCCCGCTGCTGGTGATCGCGTATCCGTGCGGCAAATCGGCTTCGACCACCGCGGGCCACTTAGAACCTGCCACTTGCCCGTCCTCCGATCAGCTCCACCTCGGTGGACTCGATGGCCGCATGCTGTCCATGCGGCGTATCCGGAAAGTGGTGACCCGAGCCGATCACCTCTTCAGTGGCACTCCACAGCACCGGCTGCTGGGTCCACTTCTGACCGAGGGCGAAGTGGACCGGCTTCTCGCCAGGCAGTGGCTTACCGAGGAACGACAATCCGGCGATCACGCCGTAGATCACCAGCGGGATGCCGGCGAAGATCAGCACTGTCTCGAGAATGCTCACGGGTCAAAGGTAGACGATGCTCTGTAGTAGTTCTCCGTCCGGTCGAGCCGGGAGGCTGTCCGTGTCGGCTCCACCCGGCTCGAGCTGGGATTTTCCGGCGTCCCTCAGACCAGCCAGGCGGCCGCGTTCGGCGGCAACTGGCCGCCCTCGGCCGCCGCGCTGGCCAGCAGCACGTCTCCCGGCGGTAGCTGGATCGGGGCGTCCGAAGCGTTGAGCACGCAGACCAGTCCGCCCGGCCGGCGGAACGCGAGACAACCCGGCGGGCTGCCGTACCACTCGATCCGGTCTCCCGCGAACTCCGGCCGCACCGAGCGCAGCTCGATGGCCAGGCGATACAGCGACAAGGTCGAGCCCAGCTCCTCCAGCTGCGCTTCGACGGTCAGCGGCGCCCAGTCGGGCGGGATCGGCAGCCATGGCGTCCCGGTGGTGAACCCGAACGGCGGCGCGGCGCCCTCCCACGGCAGCGGCACCCGGCAGCCGTCGCGGCCGCGCTGGGTGTGCCCGGAGCGCTCCCACACCGGATCCTGCAGCACCTCGTCGGGCAGGTCGTCGACATTGGGCAGCCCCAGCTCCGAGCCGTTGTAGAGGAACACCGCGCCGGGCAGCGCGAGTTCCAGCAGGATCATCGCCCGAGCCCGCGCGACGCCGAGCGCGCCGCCGCCGTACCTGGTGACCTCGCGCTCGATGTCGTGGTTGGACAAGGTCCAAGTGGGCACGGCGAAAACCGGTCCGACGGCGGCGAGCGAGTTGTCGATCGCGTCGCGCACCGCCTCGGCGTCGAACGCCGATTCGGCGAGACGGAAGTTGAAGGCCAGGTGCAGTTCGTCGGGGCGCACGTACTCGCCGAAACGGGTGTTGTCGTTCACCCACACTTCGCCGATGGTCACCGCGTCCGGGTACTCGTCGACCACCTTGCGAATCCTGCGGTGGATGTCGTGCACAGCGGGATTGTTGAACCGCGGGTCGCTGTCGTCGTGCGCGAGCAGGGCCGAGACGCTCAGCTCCGGCATGTCGGGCAGGCCGTCGGGCTTTGCCATGCCGTGCGCCACATCGATCCGGAAACCGTCCACGCCCCGGTCGAGCCAGAATCGCAAGGTCTGCTCGAAATCGGCGGCGACCTCGGGGTTGCTCCAGTTCAGGTCGGGCTGCTCGCGGGCGAAGATGTGCAGGTACCACTGGCCGGGTGTGCCGTCGGGTTCGGTGATCCTGGTCCAGGCGGGTCCGCCGAAGATGCTCGGCCAGTTGTTCGGCGGCTCCGCGCCACCTGGCCCGCGGCCGTCGCGGAAGATGTACCGGTCGCGTTCCGGACTGCCGGGGGCCGCCGCCAGCGCCGCCCGGAACCACGCATGCTGGTCGCTGGTGTGATTGGGCACCAGGTCCATCGTGACCCGGATCCGGCGGGCGTGCGCTTCGGCGATCAGCGCGTCCATCGCGGCGAGCCCGCCGAAGAGTTGGTCGATGTCGCGCGGATCGGCAACGTCGTAGCCACCGTCGGCCATCGGCGAACGCATCACCGGACAGATCCACAGCGCGTCGACACCGAGCAGTTCGAGATAGCCGAGTTTGTCCCGGACTCCGCCGAGATCGCCGATCCCGTCCCCGCTCGAATCCGCGAAGGATCTCGGATAAACCTGGTAGAACACGGCCGACCGCCACCACGGGTGCATGGTGCGATCCACCGGCGCCGTTAAGGCTGGTGCATCACTCACATCCGCAATAGTGCCAAAGATTTGTGGTGGAAGCCCTCAGGCGATGTGCGGGCCCAGACAGGGAGCAAACATGTGGCACCGCTGACGCCGCAGCCAAAACACCCCTGCTGCCACGTCTCTCAGCGGCAACGCTCCGGTCACCCGCTGTTCATCAGCGAATCCACCGCGACCACAACGCGGTATTGAACACATTTTCGGCGAGCCCATCCGCCGGGTGGCGAACTCGTTGTCAGAAAGGCGCGTTCACCAGAGAATTGGCCGCCATCTCCAGGTAGTTCAGCAGCGCCGTGCGGTGCTCGTCGTCCAGCGTCTCCGGCTCGATCTCCGCGACCGCGATCCGCATGCACCGCAGCCACGCGTCACGCTCGATCGGCCCGATGGTGAAGGGCATGTGCCGCATGCGCAGGCGCGGATGGCCGCGCTCGTCGGAGTAGGTGCGCGGACCGCCCCAGTACTGCTCCAGGAACATCCGCAACCGGCGCTCCGCCGGGCCCAGATCCTCTTCCGGATAGAGCGGGCGCAGCACCTCGTCGTCGGCCACCTCGCGATAGAACGTCGCGACGAGCCGCCGGAACGTCTCCGCCCCACCGACCGCCTCGTAGAACGACGTCGCCGTTTGCTCGCCCGAAGTCATAGACCCTCTCGATTCACCGGATGCGCCGGTGTCCATTGTGCCCGCGCCCGCGCACCGCCGCCGCACTGCCCTCGCGCCGCCGCTCAGCAACCGGAACATCGCGCGGGTATGGCACTTCAGCCACAGTTAACCGGACATTGTTGAAAATCACCGTGCAATGCCCGACATTCCATGGTCAACTGGGTGACAGTCTCTGCTTTGCAGATACCACATGATCCTGCCAATCATGAAATCGAGGTCGAGATGAAGCAGCGGCACAGCGCGCGGTCACACGAGGCGCGAGCGCACCGACAACTCCAGCCCGCCGACGTCCACAATCGTGGGTCGGGGGCCACTCCGCTGCACATCGTGTCCGAACATCATCCGGGTGGACATCGTGGCCATCACGACCACGGACCCCGCCCCACCGCTCCGCCCGCAGAGGGCCCACACTGGCTCAAGACCAGGGTGCTGCTGTTGAACGCCACCTACGAGCCGCTCACCGCTCTGTCCGCGCGCCGCGCGATCGTCCTCCTCATCTGCGACAAGGCCGACGCCGTTCACCACAACGACGAAGGGCCGATCGTGCACTCCGCCGAGACGGCGGTGGCCATTCCCTCCGTGATCCGCCTGCGCAGCTACGTCCACGTGCCGTACCGGGCCCGGGTCCCGATGACCCGCGCGGCCCTCATGCACCGCGATCGCTATCGGTGCGGTTACTGCGGCGGCAAGGCCGAGACCATCGACCACGTCATCCCGCGCAGCCGCGGCGGAGAGCATTCCTGGGAGAACTGCGTCGCCAGTTGCGCGCCGTGCAACCATCGCAAAGCCGACAAGCTGCTCAGCGAACTCGGCTGGACGCTGCGATCTCCCCTGGTCTCGCCGAAGGGCCCGCACTGGCGCCTACTGTCCACCACGACGGAACTCGACCCCGTCTGGTTGCAATATCTCGGCGAAGGCGCGGCCTGACCTGCTCAGGTGTACTCCACCACCAGCGTCGCCCAGGTGGGCGACGCCAGCGCTTCGAATACGTGCGGCCGATCGCCCGGGTAGGCGATGTAGTCGCCGGGGTGTAGCTCGACGGGCGCGTCGACCGGGCCGACCAGCGCGCGCCCCTCGGCGAGCAGCACATGCTCGACCACACCGGCGATATGCGGGTCCGAGCGGCGCGCATGCCCCGGTTCCGCGGTGATGCGGAACAGGTCGCGGCGGGAATTGGCCGGTCCGGCCGCCAGCAGGGTCGCGCGGTACTCCGACTGCTCGGCCGCGACCACGGGGCCCTCACCGGCGCGGATGACGTGCACGTTCGGGCGCGGCGGGTCGAGCAACCGGGAGAACGGCATGTCCAGTGCGACGCACAGCGCCCACAACGTCTCCAGGCTCGGATTCCCGGCACCCGATTCCAGTTGCGACAGCGTCGATTTCGCGATGCCCGCCCGGCCGGCGACCTCGCTCAACGACAACCCGGCCCGGGTGCGCTCGCGGCGCAGCGCGGCGGCGATCACCGCCTGGGGTGTTGTCGTCGCGTCCTGCCGCGCCATTCCCGCTCCGTGTTGGTTTTTCCAGCGCCTGCGGCGCTGTGTTGGTTTGGCCGCGACTTCGTCGCGGCGTGTTCGCGGCCCCTTTGTGGCTCGCGTCCGAGCGGCCGCCGCTGGCGACTTCGTCGCGGACGCGGCGGCCGCTCGGACGCGAGCCGGGCCGCGAACGGACAATGCTCGGTCTCGCTTCGCTCGAAACCCGGGGTCGAGGTTAGTGGGTACGTTCTGTGGATTCGCTCCATCGATCGCTCGACGGAACCATCAGCAGAAAACCATATTGACGGACCGCTGTGCCATGTTCACTATAGGAAACGTGCGTTCGATATGGCGAACACTTGATCAGGACACGCTGACGGGCATCGGGGCGGTGTGCCTGGCCGTCGGCGTGATCGGGATTTCCTACGGGGCCACGGCGGTGAGCGCAGGCTTTCCGATCTGGCTTCCGGTTCTCCTCGGATGCGTGGTGCTCGCCGGGAGTTCGGAGTTCCTCTTCATCGGCATCGTCGCCGCGGGCGGCAGCCCTGTCGCGGCGGTGCTGGCTGGCTTGCTGGTGAATGCTCGGCATGTGCCGTACGGACTGTCGGTGCCCGACGCGGTGGGCACCGGGTGGCGCAGGCCGCTGGGCGTCCACCTGATGAACGACGAGTCCGTCGCCATGACCATCGCGCAACCCGACGCGCGCCGCAGGCGAGCGGCCTACTGGCTGACGGGCGCGGGGGTGCTGTTCGCCTGGCCCGGTGGCGCGGCCATCGGGGCGTTGATCGGATCGGTGGTCACCGACACTTCGGCGTTCGGACTCGACGCGGTGTTCCCCGCCGTCCTGCTCGCACTCGTGCTTCCCGCCCTGCGGGATCGGACCACTCTCGCGGCGGTCTGTGTTGGCACCGCGATCGCGCTGATCAGCGCTCCGTTCCTGCCCACGGGCTTGCCGGTCCTGCTCGCCCTGTCCGGGGTGCTGGTCGCGGCATGGGAGAAGCGGGAACCGGCGACCACCTCCGGGGCGGCGTGATGCTGGCCGCCGGAATCGTCGCCCTCGCCGCGGGCACCTACGCGTTTCGCTGGGCCGGGCCCGCGCTGCGCGACCGAGTGCGCCCCTCAGCGCGCGTGGTACGCCTGCTGGAAATCGGCGCCGTCGTGCTGCTTACCGCATTGGTCGCCGTCACCACACTGCCGCTCGGCACGGCGAGCCTCGGATTCGCCATGCCCGCAGGAGTTCTCGTCGGCGGAGTGCTGGCCTGGTTCCGACGTCCGATCTTGGTGGTGATTCTCGCCGCCGCCGCGACCACGGCGCTTCTTCGCCTGATCGGCGTCTCCTGACCCACCGAAAAGCTTTTCGCGCCATCGTGCTTCGCGGACGAGGGCGGCGCCGTCCCCTCCTGCCGACGGCGCCGCCCATTCCATCGATCGCTTCCCGGTCTGCCTGTGCTACTCGAAATGCTCCGCAGAGGTATGCCGCTTTTGCCGTTTGCACCGGACGTATCACGCAGTGCGGGCCGCTCAGTGCCGACCGGTCGGCGATTCATGCTTCAAATTTCTTGTACCGCTGCACATTTCGGTATCGACTGATCCGGCGGCAGCGATACTGTGGCAGGCCGACGGCAGCGCGACGACTCGATGGCGTCCGTAAACTCCCCTACTCACTCACACCGCGGCCGATCCGCCTTCGGGACTCCGACCACGCGACACACGCTCGTCCGGACCCGCGCACAACGGCGCCACGCGGTACCGGCGCAGCAGCCAGGCACCATGTGTCGGTCACCGTGCGGCCCGGAATCTTCCGGTGACACCACAGCCACGCGACGCGATCACTGCGGCAGAAGGGGAATTCCCCCGCCGAGGCGGCGGGCGACCGAACCATAGCGGGCGTCGAGCCGCAACCACGTTCTGGTCGCGCGGACGCGCACGATCTCGGTGGGCGGGATGCGGCGCGGGTCGGCCTTCTCCCCCGAATGCGGGATGAAATCCATCGCCGTGAGCGCGAAGACCACCCGCATCGGCACCTGCACCTTCGTTCCCGCGCCGGACACGGTCAGCACCGCCTGATCCAGCAGCGAAGCGGGCGGACCGTGTCCGCTGCCGTGTTCCTTCGCCAGCCGCGCACCCTGCTCGGCGAGTTCGACCAGGGTGCGCGCGGGCACGTCCTCGACGTGCGCGAAACCGTCCGTGGGCGGCAACGCGCCGCGCCATGCGGAGTCCATCGAGTAGCCCAGGTCGATCGGACTGCCGCTCGCCGATCCGGCCAGCACGACATCGGCGCCGACCGTCACGTCGTCGACGCCGAGTTCGGCGACCACGGTGCGCATCGCCAGTGCCTCGAAGCCGGTCGCCACCCAAGCGGACACGTAGTTCTCCCCCCGGCGGCGCAGGCGCACCACCGCCGCCGGGTCCAGGCGCACGGCCCTGGTCAGGAACGTGGCGAGATTCTCCCGTTCCGCCGGATCGGACACGTACAGCACACGCTGTCCCGATATCACGGCTGCTCCGCCGTCAGCATTCGACGATCACCGGCTCGCGGTCGCTCAGTCCATCCATTCGGACAGGTAATCACGCTCGGCGTCGGTGAGCCTGCGCAGCCGCTGCGCCCGCATGTCGAACGCGGCGATCTGGGTGGAGGCGACCACCGCCGCCGGCGAATCGGGAGCGGCGCCCGCCGCCCGCACCTCGTAACCGATGGTGAAGTCGACCGCGCGCAGCTGCTCGATCCACATGGCGATATCCAGCGGCGTGTCCTCGTGCCGCAGCTGGCCGCGGTAGCGGACATGCAGGTCGGCGAGGACGCAGCCCTCGCGCAGCGGAGCGGTCGGGCGGCCGTCCTCGAACAGCCACGGGATCCGCGCCTCCTCCAGCAGCGTCACCATCCGGGCATGGTTGACGTGCTGGAACACGTCCATGTCCGACCACCTGACGTCCACCTTGGCGTGGAATCGCCTGGGCAGCACGAGGCTGCCCGTCGCCGTCCCGTTCCGGTTCACCGAACTCGTCAACGTGGTACCTCCGATTGAGCGCCCACCCCGCTCACCATGCTCCGCACTTGCCGCGCTGCAACCGACAACGTGGCGAGATCGTGGGTTCCGGACTCGAACAATTCCGACAGCGCCGCCCTGGCTCGGCCGAGGCGGGACTGATTCTTCGACTCCCAGTATGCAATCTTCTCATCCGCCGTCTCCTCGGGGTCGCCGCCGGAGAGCACGTCGAGGGTGAGCGAGCGCAGCGACCCGTACATGTCGTCGCGCAGCGCGAGCCGCGCCAGCGCGTGCCAGCGGTCACCGCGCTCGAGGTGGCTGACCGCCTGCAACAGCCAGTCGATCTTGAGGTGATCGTTGAGCGCATAGTACAGCGATCCGACCTCGTCGCCGCCCCGGTCGGTGATGTCGGCGATGTCCACGATGTCCAGCAGCGGGAAGAGGTTGAGCAGACCGAAGACCTCGGTGGCCAGCTCGGTCGGGGCGCCGCGGGCGATCAACTCGGCGGACCGGTCGGTGAGGGTGGACACGTGGTGCCCGCGCAGCCAGCCCGGCACCTTGGGGGCGAGTTCCCGCACATCGGCGCAGTACCGGCTGATTTCCGAGCCCACCGCGATCGGCTGCGGCCGGTTGCTCAGCAGCCACCGGGACGCCCGATCCAGCGTGCGCTTGGTCTCCAGTTCGAGCAGGTCGCGCACCGACGTTGGCGCGTCGCACGCACGGATTCGCGCCCACATCCGGTGCAGGTCGAAGATCCCGCTGGCCGCGGCGAAGGCACGCACCGCATCGGTGGTGGTGGCGCCGACCTCCTCGTTCAACCGGTGCGCGTAGGTGATGCCGCCGTAGTCCACGATCTCGTTGGCCAGCATGGTGGTGACGATTTCCCGGCGCAGCCGGTGGCGCTTGATCGCGGCGCCGAAACGGTCGCGCAGCGGCGTCGGGAAGTAGTCCGGCAGCCGCGTGGCGAAGTACTGGCTGTCGGGCAGGTCGGAATCGAGCAGATCCGCCTTGAGCGACAGCTTCACGTGCGCCATCAGGTTCGCCAACTCCGGCGAAGCCAGTCCGGCGCCCTCTTCCAGCCTGCGTTTCATCTCCTGGTCCGAGGGCAGCGCCTCGAGCTCGCGGTCCAGGCCGCGACGCTGTTCGAGATCCTCGACGAGCCTCATCTGCACACTCAGCATCTGCGGCGCCTCGGTGCGCGAGATGCCCATGAGGAAGTTCTGTGCCACGTTGTCCCGCAACACCATTCGCGCCACCTCGTCGGTCATCGAGGCCAGCAGCGGATTGCGCTCCTCCGGCGGCAGTTGACCGCCGGAGACGACGGCGTCGAGCAGGATCTTGATGTTGACCTCGTGGTCGGAGCAGTCCACGCCCGCGGAGTTGTCCAGCGCGTCGGTGTTCATCTTGCCGCCGTTGCGGCAGAACTCGATCCGACCCAGCGCGGTCGCGCCCAAGTTGCCGCCCTCACCGATCACCTTGACGCGCAATTGCTTTCCGTTGACACGCACCGCGTCGTTGGACTTGTCGCCCACCTCGGCGTTGGTCTCGGCGCTCGCCTTGATGTAGGTGCCGATGCCGCCGTTCCACAGCAGGTCCACCGGCGCGAGCAAGATCGCGCGCACCAGATCCGGCGGCGAGAGCGAGACGACGTCGTCACCCAGGCCGAGAGCCGCCCTGGCCTGCGGGCTGATGGGCACCGCCTTGACGGTGCGGTCCCACACCCCTCCGCCGGGGCTGATCAGGGACGTGTCGTAATCCGCCCACGACGAACGCGGCAACGCGAACATCCGCTGCCGCTCCCGAAACGACACAGCCGCATCCGGATCAGGATCCAGGAAAATATGCCGGTGGTCGAACGCCGCCACCAAACGAATGTGCTCCGACAACAACATGCCGTTACCGAACACATCACCGCTCATGTCACCGATACCGACCACGGTGAAATCCTGCGACTGCGTATCGACGTCCATTTCGCCGAAGTGGCGTTTCACGCTTTCCCAGGCGCCCTTGGCGGTGATGCCCATCGCCTTGTGGTCATACCCGGCCGACCCACCCGAAGCGAACGCGTCACCGAGCCAGAAACCATAACTCTGCGCCACATCATTGGCGATATCAGAGAACGTCGCCGTACCCTTATCGGCCGCCACAACCAAATAGGTGTCGTCACCATCGCGCCGTACGACCCGGGCAGGGGGCAAAACCTCCCCGGTTGCGCGATCCACGTTGTCGGTGACGTCCAGCAAACCGGAGATGAACGTGCGATAGCAGGCAACACCTTCCGCACCCAACGCCTGCCGATCCGCGGCCGGATCACCGGTGGCCGCGGGCGGTTGTTTCACCACGAAGCCGCCCTTCGCGCCCACCGGCACGATCACCGCGTTCTTCACCGCCTGCGCCTTCACCAAACCCAGGATCTCCGTACGGAAATCCTCCAAACGATCCGACCACCGCAAACCACCACGCGCCACCGGCCCGAAGCGCAGATGCACACCCTCCACCCGCGGCGAATACACGAAAATCTCGAACTGCGGCCGCGGCTTGGGCAATTCGGCGATCGCGTGCGGTTCGACCTTCACCGAAACGAAATCGCGCGAGCTGCCGTCGGCGTCGGTCACGTAGTAGTTGGTGCGCAGCGTCGCCGTGATCAAGCCGAGGATCGCGCGGAGGATACGGTCGGCGTCCAGGCTGACCACCTCGTCGATCCGCCCGCGCACCTTGGTCTCCAACTCGGCGGCGTGCTCGGCGGAAACGGTGTCGGGGTCGAAACGCGCGGCGAACAGGTCGACGAACAGGCGCGCGATATCCGGATAGGTGAGCAGCACACGGCAGATGTTCGCCTGGCTGTAGGGAAACCCGGCCTGCTGCAAGTACTTCGCGTAAGTTCGCAGGATCGAGACCGCGCGCCACGGCAGCCGGGCGCGCAGCACCAGCTCGTTCAGCCCGTCCGCTTCCGCGCGGCCGTACCACATGGCCTCGAACGCTTCCACGAACCGCTCACGCAGCCCGCGCACCTCCGCCTCCAGCACGGCGGCGCGACTGGTGGACTCGAGCAGTTCCGCGTCCAGATCCCGGTCGAGCGAACTGCGCAACAATTCGGGACGGGCGAGCAGACCGAAGTCGTAGATCCAGCGCTCCCCACCGGCGCCACCGTCGGACGCGGCGTCCAACTCGATCTGGTAGGGCCGCTCGTCGACCACTTCTACGCCGAGGCTCTGCAACAGCGGAAGCACCTGGCTCAAGGAGATTCCGCCGCCACCGATGTAGAGGGTGAAACGCCACGAACCCGGCGCCGAATCCGGCCTCCGGTAGAGGTACTGGTCGATTCCGCCCTCGCGCAGCCGTTCCAGGCGCACGATGTCCGACAGCGCGCGGGCAGCGGCGAAATCCTGCTTGTAGCCCTCGGGGAAGGCCTCCGCGTACCGTTGCACCACGGCCGGATCGAGCACCGTCGACGTGCTCACCTCGTCGTTCAGGCGGTCGTCCCAGGTGCGGCTCGCCTCCGCGAGCAGGTTCTGCAGACGCAGCCGGTTGGGCTCGGAGGTGTCGGCGGCCGGCGGCGTCCGGCGCGGGACACCGTACTCGGCTTCCGGCATGCGCACCGTGAAATACACTCGCGCCAATTCGCTTTCGCCCACCCGCGCGGAGTAGTCGATGGACACCCCACCCAGTTCGCGGACCAGGATCTCCTGCATCTCCAGCCGCGAACTGGTGGTGTACCGGTCGCGCGGCAGATAGACCAGGCAGGCGACGTAGCGCCCATAGGTGTCCGCGCGCAGGAACAAGCGCACCTGACGCCGCAGGCTCACGCTCAGCACCGCGGTGGCGGTGCGGCGCAGCGTCTCGGCGTCGGCGGAGAACAACTCGGTGCGCGGGAAGGACTGGATGACCTCGAGCATCGCCTGACCGGAGAACGAATCCAGGTCGAATCCGCTGTCCTCGATCGCCGAGCGGACCCGGCGTTCGATCACGGGGATGTCCAGGACGTTCTCGTGCACGGCGGTGACGGTGAAGACGCCGATGAACAGGTGCTCGCCGACGACCGATCCGCTCGCGTCGAAGTCGGCGACGCTGACGAAGTACGGGTACACCGCACGGTGCACGGTGGCGGGGACCAGCCCTTGGGTCAGCGTGAGCAGTGGCCGGTCGCCGCCGTTGACCGGCACGTGGAAGTCGGTGCCCACGTCCGGCCGCAGCACGCCCAGGCACGTTGCGGGCAGGACGGTGGACAGCTCGCGGCCCTCGTCGCTGCTCAGCCGGTAGCGCGCGTAGCCGAGCAGCGTGAAGTTGCCCCGCGCCAGCCAGCGCAGCAGCTTGGCGGTGTCGGTCAGCTCGGCCGGGTCGAACGGCGCCGACTCGGATTGGGCGGCCAGATCCAGGTCGTCGGCCAGCTTGCTCTGCACGTCCTCGATGGCTTCGGTGTCCCCGATCACCTGGCGCACGTCGTCCACCACGTCCGGCACCGCGCTCTCGACCTTGGCCAGCAGCGCCGCGCTGGTCGACGGGTGCAGTTGCACGTGCATCCAGGATTCGCGCAGTCCGACCGCGCCGGTGCCGTCCACCTCGTGCGCGGCGGCGTGCGTCAGGCGCCCTTCCTCGTCCCGCTCGACCTCGAAGATCGGATGGATGATCTCGCTGACGCTGACACCGATCCGGCTCAGCGACGAGCTGATCGACTCGACCAGCAGCGGCATGTCGTCGGTGACGACCTGCAGCGCCGCACCGATCCCCGAGCCGTCGTCCGGGTGGTATACCCGCACCAGCGCGCGGCCGGGGCGGCGTGTCACGGCCAATTCCAGGTGCCTGCGGAAGATCTGGGTGATGCCGGTGATCGCACAGTCCACATCGCCCGCGTCGACGTGGCGGAAGTACGCTTCCTCGAGCGTCGCGAGTTCGCCGCGCAGCGACTGCGGCAAACCCGCGGCCCACGCCGCGCTGGACAATTCGGACGAGACGGTCATTTTCGCCAACTCCCTCGGATATCGGTTCCGTAACAAAGTGACGCCGGTCCGAGGGTAACTGTGCGCCGATGACGCGTGGGTGAATTCCCTTTCGATATCCGGGTGTTCACCACGACCGCGGAGTTCGCCGCTCGTGTGCCGAGATCGGACGGGATGACCTCGGGCACAGCACAGAATCGGACCCGCTGACGTCAGGTGAGCGCGACAGGTCGTATCCGCGGCGGCAGCGGCGCCGCACCGGTACCTCGGGTCAGCTCGGCCACCGCGTCGGCGGTCGAAGCCACCGGTTGCTCGAACTGCGCCTGCGCATTCACGACTCCACCCTAGTGGGCTACGCGCGGGTAGGTGTCACTCCTGTTTCGCGTTCTCGAGAAACCTCGTCGCCCACGCTGCGCCGAAGCGCTTCTCCCCCGATTCCCCCTGACTGCTCGCTCGATCGCCTCGAACCGATACCTACCGGCAAACGCCGGGCAGTGGCCGATGGCCGACCCGGCTCCGAGCGCTCTTCCGCACCGGCGGCGGGAGTCGCACACGATGAAATAACGTCGCGGA
This sequence comes from Nocardia barduliensis, assembly GCF_013315795.1. Taxonomy (GTDB): domain Bacteria; phylum Actinomycetota; class Actinomycetes; order Mycobacteriales; family Mycobacteriaceae; genus Nocardia; species Nocardia barduliensis. The sequence goes on along the minus strand of NZ_JABLTE010000040.1, from coordinate 28,569 downwards.
CATCGGGTCCGGACGCGCGAATATACGCGCGATCCGGCCGGTGCGCCGAGCAGCCCTCCGGCGGGGCGGGTGCGGGCGAAACCGCGCACCCACCCCGTCGCGGCGAACTCAGCCGCGGGTCAGCTTGCGGTGCGTAACCCGATGCGGGCGGGCCGCTTCCGGGCCGAGCCGCTCGACCTTGTTGGCCTCGTACGCCTCGAAGTTGCCCTCGAACCAGAACCACTTGGCCTCGTTGTCCGAGTCGCCCTCCCACGCGAGGATGTGGGTGCAGGTCCGGTCGAGGAACCAGCGGTCGTGCGAGATGACGACGGCGCAGCCGGGGAACTGCTCGAGCGCGTTCTCCATCGACCCGAGGGTCTCCACGTCGAGGTCGTTGGTCGGCTCGTCGAGCAGGATCAGGTTCCCACCCTGCTTGAGGGTCATCGCCAGGTTCAGCCGGTTGCGCTCACCACCGGACAGCACGCCGGCCGGCTTCTGCTGATCGGGGCCCTTGAAACCGAACGCGCTCACGTAGGCGCGCGACGGCATCTCCTGCTGGCCGACCTGGATGTAGTCCAGGCCGTCGGAGACCACCTGCCAGACCGTCTTCTTCGGGTCGATGCCCGCGCGGTTCTGGTCGACGTAGCTGAGCTTGACCGTGTCGCCGACCTTCACCTCGCCGCTGTCCGGCTGCTCGAGCCCCACGATGGTCTTGAACAGCGTGGTCTTACCGACGCCGTTGGGCCCGATCACGCCGACGATGCCATTGCGCGGCAGGGTGAACGACAGGTCCTTGATCAGCTGGCGGTCGCCGAAGCCCTTGTCCAGGTGCTCGACCTCGACGACCACATTGCCCAGGCGCGGGCCCGCGGGGATCTGGATCTCCTCGAAGTCCAACTTCCGCATCTTCTCGGCCTCGGCGGCCATCTCCTCGTACCGGCCGAGGCGGGCCTTGTTCTTGGCCTGCCTGGCCTTGGCGCCGGAACGCACCCAGGCGAGTTCTTCCTTGAGCCGCTTCTGCAGCTTCTGGTCCTTCTTGCCCTGCACCTCCAGCCGCTCGGCCTTCTTCTCCAGGTAGGTGGAGTAGTTGCCCTCGTACGGGTAGGCGCGGCCACGGTCCAGCTCGAGGATCCACTGCGCGACGTTGTCCAAGAAATACCGGTCGTGGGTGACCGCGAGCACGGCGCCCTGGTACTGCGCCAGGTGCTGCTCGAGCCAGTTCACGCTCTCGGCGTCGAGGTGGTTGGTCGGCTCGTCGAGCAGCAGCAGGTCGGGCTTGCTCAGCAGCAGTTTGCACAGCGCGACCCGGCGGCGCTCACCACCGGAGAGGGTGGTGACCGGCTCGTCCGGCGGCGGGCAGCGCAGCGCGTCCATCGCCTGCTCGAGCTGGGAGTCCAGGTCCCACGCGTCGGCGTGGTCCAGCTCCTCCTGCAGCTTGCCCATCTCCTCCATGAGCTCGTCGGAGTAGTCGGTGGCCATCAGCTCGGCGATCTCGTTGAAGCGATCCAGCTTCACCTTGATCTCGCCCAGGCCCTCCTCCACGTTGCCGCGGACGGTCTTCTCCTCGTTGAGCGGAGGCTCCTGCTGCAGGATGCCGACCGTGGCGCCGGCGGCGAGGAAGGCGTCACCGTTGTTCGGCTGGTCCAGTCCGGCCATGATCTTCAGCACGCTGGATTTACCCGCGCCGTTCGGGCCGACGACGCCGATCTTGGCGCCGGGAAGGAAGTTCAAGGTGACATCGTCGAGCACGACTTTGTCGCCGTGCGCCTTGCGAACCTTCTTCATCTGGTAAATGAACTCAGCCATAAGTGTGAAGCCTATCGGTGCGGGAGATGGGGGGACGAGGCAGAGCTACCCTGCCGCCGGGACGGAAACCGGTCGCGCGATCACGCGTCGACGGGCTCGGGTGCGCTGCCGCGCGGCGGTGCCGAACCGGTGACTGCGACATTCTCCCCCGGCGCGTCGGCGACCGGCACCCGACCTTCAGCGCTCACGGCCCCGGAAGTATTCCGCGACGGCAGGTCGGACAACCGGGTCGGCTGTGCGGCGCAGCGGGACAGGTCCGGTCCGACCACGCTGGCGCGCATCTCCAGATCCCGCCGTTCCACCCCGTCCTTGCTGCGGTACTCATGGGAGCGCAGCTGACCGTAGGCGATGATCGGATCGCCGCGCCGCAGCGACGCGTCCACACCCGCCACCAGTCGGCGCCAGCAGCTGACGGTGAGATACAGCGTGCCGTTGTCCACCCACTGCCCCGAGGCGTGATCCAACCTGCGGGAATTGCTCGCCAGCCGGAAGGTGACCACCTGCTCGCCGTTGGCCAGGTCGCGCTTGACCGGATGGGTGGCGATCGTGCCGATCACGGTCGCATTGGCCTCGTACATGATTACGCCCCTTCACATTCGGATCCGGTCTGCCCGGATCTCCTCCCCCTCCAGGAGGCTCTTCCAGGATGGCCCCGACCCGCGGGCGCCGAACGATCCGATCCGGGAATGTGCACAACCTGCGGAAGTGTGAAGATCGCGCCTTTCACGCGCGATCAGAACACCGCCACGTCGGTGTTGGCGCCGCAGAGCACGACCACCGGGCGCTCGTCCGGAGCGGGCACGTAGGCGCCGCTGTGCACCGCGGCCAGCGCCGCGGCGCCGGCGAGTTCGACCAGGATGCGGAACTCGCGCCACAGGTACTCGCGCGCCGCGGCAATCGCGTCGTCGCTGACCAGCAGCGATCGCACCCCGTGGCGACGGGCGACGTCGAGGGCGATGTCACCGATCCGCGTGGGGCCCAGCGTGTCGACGGTGATGCCGGACCCGAGAATGTCCACCGGACGCCGCGCGTCCAGCGCCGCCCGCAGGATCGCCGCGCCCTCGGGTTCCACCCCGATCACCTGCTGACGGCGCCCGAGCGCGGCCGCGATCCCGGCCACCAGTCCGCCGCCGCCCACTGCCGCCAGCACCGGAGGACGCCCGCGCACCTGCTCTTCGAGCTCCAGCCCGACCACACCCACGCCGGCGACCACGGCGGGCAGGTCGTAACCGTGCAGCAGCAGCGCGGCGCGTTCGGCGGCCAGTTCGGTGGCGTGCTGCAGAGCCTCGCCGTAGGTGGTGCCGTGCCAGAGCACCTCGGCGCCGTGCGACCACATCGCGGCGACCTTGGTGTGCGGCGCCGTCTCCGGGACGACGACCGTGCATGCCTTCCCCAGCCGCGCCGCGGCCAGCGCGGCCGCGATACCCGCGTTGCCCGCGGAGGCGATCACCACGTGATCGAGGCCGCCGCCCGACTCCAGCAGCGCGTTGAGACTGCCGCGCACCTTGAACGTCCCGCCGTGCTGGAGGTGCTCGAGCTTCATCGTCACCGGCACCGGCCCGGACGGGGTCGCGACGGAGGTGTGGAAGACCGGCGTCTTGCGGATCTGTCCGGCCAGCCGCTTGCGCGCGGCGCGCACGTGCGACCGTTCCACCCGCCCTACCGGTCTGTGTTCGGAGACCACGGTGGCGCGTTCACTCACTTACGCACTTCTCCATCTCGCTTGGCCAGTTGGGCGAACATCGCGTTGTGTGCGGCGAGAGCGGCGTCGTTGTCGCGTTCGGCGGCTCGGTCGGTGCGTCGCGCGAGCCGATGGTCGCTGCGAGACCATTGGATCAGCAGCGCCAGCATCACCACCACGAGGGGGACCTCTCCACTCGCCCAGGCGAGGCTGCCTCCGGTGCGCTGGTCGCCGAGCAGATCACCGTTCCAGCCCAGGCCGAGACCGCGGTAGAACCAGCCGCCGAGCACGGTGTTCATGCTCATCAGCGCGACGCCGAAGAAGGCGTGGAACGGCAGCGAGCCGAACACCATGGCGAGCTTGGTCAGCGGCTCCACCTGCCGAGGCTTGGGATCGATGCCGATCACCACCCAGTAGAACAGGTAGCCGCTGAGCAGGAAGTGCAGGTTCATCAGCAGGTGGGCGGCGTGCGAGTCGGCGTAGGTGTCGAAGATGCCGCCCAGGTACAGCGCGTAGAACCCGGCGACGAAGATCGCCGAGGCCACGATCGGGTGGGTCAGGAAACGCGACACCGGGTTGTGCACCGCGGCGAGCAGCCATTCGCGCGGCCCCGGCACGCCACCGCGGCCTGCGGCCGGCAGGGCGCGTAGCGCCAGCGTCACCGCGCCGCCCAGCGCGAACAGGATCGGCGCGAGCATGGACAGCGCCATGTGCGCTCCCATGTGCACGCTGAACATCGCGGGCGAGTACCGGCCGACGCCGGACGATGTCGCGACCAGCAGCACCACGCAACCGGACAGCCAGGCGAGCGTGCGCCCGGCCGGCCACGCGTCACCCCTGGCTCGCAATCGCCGCACGCCGAGCAGGTACAGCACCGCCAGCACGAGCGACAGCGTTCCGAAGATCAGATCGAAGCGCCAGTCGAACAGCATCCGGGCCAGGCTCGGCGGCCCGGCCAGCTCGTAGCCCAGTTCCACTTCGACGGGGGTCGGCACGGAATCCGGTGGTGGCGGCGGCGTCCGGCCGAGCCCGACAGCGAGTCCGATGGTCGCGGCGAAGATCAACACCTCCACGCCCGCGTACCTGACCAGCGCCGTGCGGTCCCCTGGATCGGCGGCGAGGGCGGGCAGCGCCGCGCGGCGCTGCAGGTAGCCGAGCACGCCGAGCAGCCCCAACGCGGCGGCCTTGGCCAGCACCAGCCTGCCGTAGGTGCTGGTGAACAGTTCCTCCGGCGGCACGCGGACCCACGAGTTGATCACGCCGCTGATCGCGATCACGGCGAACGAGACCGTCGCGGTCAGCGAGAAGCGCCGGGTCGCCACGTCGGTGTGGGCGCCGCCGCGCAAGGCGTGGGCCAGCACCGCGAACAGGCCGCCGACCCAGATCGCGGACGCGATCAGGTGCAGGATCAAGCTGTTGGTCGCCACGTCGTGCGACCCGCCCGAGGACGAATGCCCGGTCAACGCCAAGGGCATCATGGTGGCGATCGCGGCGCCGAGCAGCACCGGAGTCCAGCCCCAGCGCAGGGCCAGCCGCCCGCCGACGGCGACGATCAGGGCGAAGATCACGGTGGTGCGCCAGGCTCCGGCCAGCTCGATCTGCCCGATCGCCCGCCACAGGCCCTCCGGCCGCAGGACGTCGGTCACCGGCTGACCCGTGGTATCGGAAACCGTCAGGGGCACCAGAAGCGCCGCGCAGCACGCCCAGACCAGGGCGAAGTTCGACGCCCGGCGCACCGCGCGGTACCCGCCGACATCCAGCAGCCCGTTCGGCTGCGGCGGCACGAGGAACGCAGCGAAAAGCAGGGAACCCACGGTCAGCGCCGCCGCCAGATCGGCGAGCGCCCGGACCGCGGGCAAGCCGTAGGTGGTCGGCGCGCCCGGATCGGGGATGCCGAGCAGACTCAGTGCCTGCGCCGCCGACAGGCCGACCACCAGCGCCGCCGCCACGGCCGCGATGGCGCCCGCCAGCGCGGTGACCGTCGCGAACGTCGCCCCGGACCGGGAGGTCGCGGCTTCGGGAGCGGCGGACGAGGTAGGGGCGGACGACATACGACTGAGCGTAGTTCGGCGAGTATTCCGTGGCCCGGTCGGGTTTGTACCGATATTGTGGGCCGCGCGTCACCTACTGTCTCGGGATGGCTGAAACGTTGCTAACGCTAAGAGTTCGGACACCTGGACGGTCGCTATAATCGACCCGCTGGACAGCACGGCCAATGTCGGCCATCGTGGAACCCGCTGCCTCCGTAGCTCAGTTGGATAGAGCAAGGGCCTTCTAATCCCTAGGTCGCAGGTTCGATTCCTGCCGGGGGCGCAGCACACTGGAGACCTGCAGCTATGCGGGTCTCCAGTGCTATTACCCCATCGTCTCGAAGCTCAAACACCCGGAGACATCGCTCGGCCACGCCCCTCCGTGACGAGCGGACGCGGCGATCCGCCCGGTGCGCCGACGACTTCGCGAGCGGTTTGCGGCCGCACCACGAAGCTCCACAGGTTCCCCCCGAACGTGCAGCGCCCACCACGAGGCGAAGCCGTCGCCATCCACCGATTCCGAGCGGCGCTCGGACAGCGAGTCCAGGTTCCGCGCCAGGCTTGCCTGAACTGTTCGATCTGCCCGGCGGCCGCCGCTGCCTGGCCGGTCTGCCACAACAACAGATCCTTCTCCGCGACGACCCGCGCGGAGTATGGAATCTCGTTCTCCGCGGCGTTCAGCAGTGCGAAGGCTCGCTCGATTCCGAGACGGCTTCGGGATGACGAAGCGCCTCAGGGCACATGCCGGGGCTGGTGGGATCGATCACATATGGTGAGCTCGGCTGGCCGAGCCCTGCGGCCTGATTCTTGACGTATTAATTGTGCGCGTCACGCCAGCTTTCCACCGTTGACATTTCGCGGAGTCGATGCCGGGCATATATGCGTCGACCCGAGCCTTGGGAATATTCTCGTCCAGCAGGAAATTCCGGGCAACAGACCTGCGATCATCCACATGCGGATCACTCGCGGCCTCCCACAGCAATGCCGCGAAATCGCGATCCGAGTTGAAGTGTCCCACCATCAGCGCATCTCATCGCGCAACCGACGGCGGATATACGAATCGGCCCGCCGACGCGGCGGGCGGATTCGACGGGGTCGGCGATATCGGTTTCAGTCGGACTCGCGGGCGCCCTGGTCGAGACGGAAGGGCGGGTACTCGTCCCGCATCAGACTCGCGTAGGCCTGCACGCGGATCATCCAGCGATTGAGTCCCATCACGAAGTCGTAGACGCCCTGCGGATAGCGCGCCGTGAACAGCAACGCGATCAACGCGACGAGCAGCAGGACGCTCAGCAACGAGATCGAGGCGCCGGCCCAGTCGTCACCGCCCCCGGCCACGATGCCGCCGCTCACCACCGCGCCGATGATCAGATAGTGCGGAATGGCCAACAGCCACCACTTCACCAGCACCAGCCCGCGGTGCAGCGTCTCCGGATAGTCGATCTCCAGGTCGGCCGGGTAGTCCGCGTCCGGCTGCAGGCTGAACGGGGGGTACTTGTCGGTGCCGAGCACCGAGAGCGCATAGAAGGTCACCCGCCACCCCCCAGCGCATGACGCCGACGTTGAAGTCGAACAGTCCCCGCGGGTACCTGCCGGTGATCAGGATCGCGAAGAAGGCGACGATCGTGAGCACCACGTACGCGACGTGCAGGAAGAACAACACGACGTAGTGCGGTATGGCCAGCAGCCACTTCACCAGCCACATCCATCGCGACAGCGCCGGGTCCAGATCCCCGCGGACGCGGATCGGGTCGGGCGGCACGACGGACTTCTCGAGTTCCATGATCGACACTCCTCACAGGTGCTGTGACCCAAGCCACAGAGCAATGTCTGATTGTCGCTTATCGGACCGATCGGGAACGGCACCATCCGATACCGACACGCCAACGAATAGGGGTCGGCGAGGGAAAGCCGAGTCACCTTGCGGAGTAGCCGATTTCATGCGCGCCGCTCGACACCGCCTAGTGCAGCCGAACGCACATCCCGGAAGAACCAGTGGAGTGAAGATTCTGTGCCGCAGGAGTATTGATCGCCGTAGTGGCATAAGACCTGTCCGCATCGGCCTGCAATACTCCGATGCGCGATCCGACCGTCGGCACCCCGCTGCCGATCGTCGCTGTGCAGGGAGTTCGACCCGCCCGTCCTCCGTACCGTCCGCTCAGGCCGGTCCGCTCGACTGCGCCGAATACAGGCTGACCTCGCCGTCCTCACTGAGGAACGCGTTGACCAGCATGGTGCGCGTGGTCCGCAACTCCTCCTGGTCCGGCGCGGCGGTGGTGATCGAGATCTGCGGGATGACCGCCCAGTTGACCACGTAGCGCTCCGGCGGGCCGTCGTCGTCAGACAACCGGGCGAGCCGGAAGACGGAGACGGTCTTGCGGACGATCAGATTGCGCACGACCTCCGCGATTCGCTCGGGATCTTCCAGCGCGAACATGAAGCCGAATGTCAGCTCCGGCGATGACACGTAGGCGGGCACGAACACCGAGGCTAGCGGATCGGGCGACGGCGCGCAGCGCTCGTATCGAATCGGTTGCCCGTCGTGCGCTCGACAATTCGCGGGCGCGCTCGCCGCGGAAGCGGCCCGGGTGACCGATCCGTAACGGAACATAACAATTTCCCGGCAGCTCTCGGATTCGCACGGCAGAGTATTGCGCCGATTCCACTACCGCGCTTTCCTGAAAGTGTCCCGATATCTCGGACCGTCTTCTCTCGCATCGTCGCGGATTTCCCGGTTTCTCTGCCGTGCCGATGAACCGTGGGATGGCGTCCGGGGGCGGGACTGCGCCGGAGCCGAGGGGCCGCCCCTCCCCGAAATCCCCCTCGGCCCTGGCGTACCCAGGATTCATCGTGCCGCAGAGGTCTGCCATGCCCACCGAATACGCTCAGCGCGGTTTCGGAGCCCAGGAACTGCCACCGCCCGCCGCCCTGCTTCGCGCGATTCGCGAACCCGGCGAGGACCAGCACCTGCACAGCGTGCTGCACGCCGCCCGGAAACTCGTCGAGTGCCACGAGCGGCGGCAGCGGGCGCTCGAGCGAGCACACGCGCCGGGGGCCTCGAGCACGCACGTCGCGGCGTGCAGTCAGCAGGTGGAGGACATCGACGGCTGCCGGACCGAATGGATCGGCCGGATCGATGCCTGGGTCGCCGCCAACGTGCAGCACCGGGAGGGCGCCTCCCTGCACACCGAAACGCTCGGGGCGGTCATCGATCGAATCGCGGCGAAATGGGTTGCGGCTCGACACACTTTGGGCGACGAGGTCACGACTCGACCGCATCCGATGCAGGCGGGCGGGGAAGCCCACCTGCAATGGACCAGGCTGGCCGAGCTGATCGACGGCTATCAGGATCTGATCGCCGACGTCGTCGCCCACCGGCGCAGGCTGCCGGTGTGGTGATCAGCGCGGCTCGTCGACCCCCGGCTCGACGACCTCGGGCTCGACGACCTCGGCGTCGAGGAACCCCTCCGTCTCGCCCACCGGCGGCTTCGTGACCGTTACCTCGGTCTCGTCACCGAGGTCGGGATCGAGATCCTGCCGCGCCGCCGCGTCCCGGCGCGCGGCGGCCGCCGCCTCGTTCATCTCGATCGCGTCGGTGATCCACTCACCGATTTCCCGGGTGACCTCGGCGACGGTGCCGGTGATGATGTTGGCGATATTGCCGACGTGCCGGGCGCCGGAGGACGTCAATTCCTGAATGAGATCTTTGTTGCTCTCGAATTTCCCGATCATTCACACGCCCGCTTCGCTCGCCTTCGGCTGACGCATCACGATAACACCGGGCGACGGCTCGCTCCGGACCCAGCTCGGCGGCAGGGCCAGCTTGAAGATTTTCTTCCACACCGAGCCGATCTGCTTACCGAGCGGGCCGGTGTTGTACGGCAAACCGTACTTTTCACACAGTGCGCGCACGGTCGGCGCCATCTCCGGATAACGGCTGGCGGGCAGGTCCGGAAACAGGTGGTGCTCGATCTGGTGCGACAAATTGCCGGACATGATGTGGAACAGTTTGCTTCCGGTGATGTTCGCCGAGCCGAGCATCTGCCGGATGTACCACTCGCCGCGGGTCTCGTCCGCGGTCTCCTCCTCGGTGAACGTCTGTACGCCGGTCGGGAAGTGGCCGCAGAAGATGATGGCGAAGGCCCACACGTTGCGCACCAGGTTGGCGGTGACATTGCCGGCGAGGGTGTGGAAGAACAGCGGCCCGGTGAGCGCGGGGAACACCAGGTAGTCCTTGAGCACCTGCTTGCCCGCCTTGCGCCACTGTCCGAGGATCAGCTGCTTGACCTCGGGCCACTTCTTCTTGCCCGCGAGGATGTTCTCGACCTCGAGGTCGTGACCCATCACGCCCCACTCGAACAGCATCATCAGCACGAACGCGTACAGCGGCTGCCCGAGCCGCAGCACGTTCCACTCCTGGGCCTCGTCCATCCGCAGGATGGAGTAGCCGATGTCGCGGTCCTTGTTGTGGATGTTGGTGTAGGTGTGATGCAGGTAGTTGTGCGAGTGCTTCCACTGGTCGGCCGGGCAGACCGTGTCCCACTCGAACACCCGGGAGTTCAGGCCGGGCTCGCGCATCCAGTCGTACTGGCCGTGCATCACGTTGTGGCCGATCTCCATGTTGTCGAGAATCTTCGACACACTCAGCGACGCCACCGCGGCCAGCCAGAACGGCGGAAGAAAGCCGAGGTACATCAGGCCGCGCCCGGCGATCTCGAAGCCGCGCTGCGCCTTGATGATCGAGTACAGGTATTCCCGGTCGCGCTCGCCGAGGTCGGCGACGATCGCCGCGCGCAGCTCGTCGAGTTCGCGGCCGAGTTCTTCGATCTGGTCCGGGCTCAGGACCAGCGGTCCGTTGTCGGTTTCGGTGAGGATGGTCATGATTGGCTCCCCTTCGTGATCAGATGTCGATGTCGACGTCGCCGACCGGCGCGCTGATGCACAGCTGGATCGGCTGGTCGGGATCGCTGTCGGTCTCGCCGGTGCGCAGATTGCGCGTGCAGCCCGAGCGGCGCACCGCGGTGCAGGAGAAGCAGATCCCCATGCGGCAGCCGTACTCGGGACTCAGCCCGGCGGACTCGGCCTGTTCCAGCAGCGTGGCGCCGTCGTTGCGGGCGCTCACCCCGCTGGCCGAGAAGTTCACCGTGCCGTGCGCGTCGGCGGCGTTGGCCGGCGCGAGCGCGATCGTGAACTCCTCGGTGTGCAGCCGGTCTTCCAGCTGCTCGGCCTGATAGATCGTGCGCACCGCGTCCATCAGCGACTGCGGGCCGCAGACATAGGTCTGCGCGTCGGCGAACCAGGGCGCGACGCGCTCCAGCTCGTCGTAGTCGAAGTATCCGCTGCCTTTGACCGGGGCCAGGTCCACCCACGGCGCGCCGGGGTCGACCCGCGGCGCCACCTCCCGCGCGCCGTGCGGATACCGCAGTTCGATGCGGAAGTTGCGGTGCTCTCGCGCGATCGCGTCCAGCTCGGCTCGGTGCGGCAGCACTGCCGGCGACTTCGCGTAGTGCAGGAACACGACCTCGCCCGGATGATCCTCCGCGGCGAGTGTGCGCAGCATGGACAGCACCGGCGTGATGCCGCTGCCGCCGCTGATCAGCAGCACGCGCTCCGGACGCGGCTGCGGCAGCCGGAACACGCCGTCGGCGGGTGTCAGGTCGACCACCATGCCGGGAGCGGCGTTGCGGTAGAGATACTGCGACACCAAGCCGTCCGGATGCGCTTTGACGGTCAGCTGGATCCGGCGATTTCGCCCGCTTTCCGGGTTCACCGGCGAATAGCACCGCGTGTGGCGCACGCCGTCGATCACCACGCCGATCTGCACGTACTGTCCGGCGACGTGGCCCGTCCACTGCCGGGTCGGGCGCAGGGTGAGCGTCACCGAACCCGGCGCGCTGCGGCGCACGTCCGTGATTTCGGCCCGCATGTCCCGCACCGTGAGGGTGGGGCGGACCAGTTCCAGATACCGGTCCAGCGGGTGGGGCGAGGTGAGGGTCTGCACCAGGTTGATGAGATCCACCATTACTTCTCCGTGCCTCTTGTTCGGGCTGACGACGTGCACCCAATCTCAGTGCACGTCTGTACACTCAACTAGTGTGCAGGATGACCGGGGCGGGGTGTCAACCGGCGAAACGTGTGACTCGAACTACATCTATGGATAGGTCGAATGGTGAACGGATGTATGCTCACCGGGATGAGTGAGCAGGCAGCTACCCGAGGCGAACGCAAGGAGCGGACCAGGCAGGCACTCCTGGACGGCACCCTCGCGCTGGCCGCCGACCGCGGATTCGCCGCGCTCAGCCTGCGCGAGATCGCCCGTTCGGCCGGTATCGTGCCGACCGCGTTCTACCGGCACTTCGCGTCGCTGGAGGACCTCGGCGCGACGCTGGTCGACGACGGTGTCACCGCGCTGCGGCTGGCGCTGCGCGAGGTCCGCCGCAATGCCGACGCCGGCCTGTCGGACACCGTGCGCTTCGTGTTCACACAGGTGGGCCCGAAGCGCGAGCTGTTCGGCTTCCTCACCAGAGAGCGCCACGGCGGGTCCGCGGCGCTGCGCACGGCCATCGCGCGGGAGATCCAGTTGATCGTGCGCGAGCTCGTCGCGGATCTGTCCCGGATCAGGGCACTGGACTCCTGGACGCCGCGCGACCTCGAGATCGCCGCCGACCTGATGGTCACCACGGTGACCGACGGGATCGCCGCCTACGTGTCGGCCGCGCCGCGCGACGAGCAGGCGATCATCGAGCGCACCGTCCAGCAGATGCGGTTGGTCGCGCTCGGCATGGGCGGCTGGCGGCCGCCGAAGCGCCGCTGATCCGGCGCTGGGCCACCCGCCGCGAGATCACCCGGCCGATCGGGACTTCTCGGCGTCACCGTCGATCGCCGCGATCGGATCCGGCGGGCGAACCGGCAGCAGCACCGCCAGTCCCACCGCCAGCACGACCAGCAGACCCGCGATGCCCGCGCGGTCCGCGTCGAACAGCAAGACGAACAGGCCGAACAGTGTCGGCGCGAGGAAGGACACCGCGCGCCCGGTGGTCGTGTACAAGCCGAAGAGCTGACCCTCACGCCCCGGCGGCGCGAGGCGGGCCAGGAACGAGCGCGCCGCCGCTTGGGCGGGACCGACGAAAACCGTGAGCAGCAATCCGAAGATCCAGAACATCAGCGGGCCCGACACCACGAGCAGGGCCAGCCCGCACACCAGCATGGCGGCCAGGGACCACACGATGACAATCTTCGGCCCCACCCGATCGTCCAAGCGTCCCGCGACGATCGCGCCCAGCGCCGCGACCACATTGGCCGCGATGCCGAACAGCAGCACGTCGGAGTCGGCGATGCCGTAGACGCGCACGGCGAGCACCGCCCCGAAGGTGAACACCCCGGCCAGCCCGTCCCGGAACACGGCACTGGCCACCAGGAAGACAACCGTGCGCCGGTCGGTGCGCCACAGCTCGCGCAGGTCGCGCCACAGCACGCGATAGGAGCCGAGGAATCCGGCGTCCGCCGCGCCGGGATCGGCCTCGGTGCGGGGCAATTCCGGCACCGCGAACAGCACCGGCAGCGCGAAGGCGGCGAACCAGACGGCGGCCAGCACGGCGACCAGGCGGATATTGATCCCGTCGTCGGTGGGTACGCCGAGCAGTCCGCGGTTGTCGCCCTCGCCGGCGATGAAGCCGAAGTAGCAGATCAGCAGCAGGAAGATGCCGCCGAAATAGCCCATCGCCCAGCCGAATCCGGAGATCCGGCCCACCGTCGCCGGTGTGGACACCTGCCGCAGCATCGCGTTGTACGGCACGTTCGCCAGCTCGAAGCAGGCCGACGCGAAGGCCAGCAACACCAGGCCGAGCCACAGGTCGCGATAGTCGTCGTGTACGAAGAACATCAGCGTCATCGCCGCGACCGTGAGCGCGGTCAGCACGCCGAGGGAGCGTTTGCGTTTCGCCGACGCGTCGAAGCGCTGGCCGCTGATCGGCGCGGTCAAGGCCACGATCAATCCCGCGATGCCCAGCGACCAGCCCAGCCAGGCGCTGGCGGAGACGCCGCCGGGCAGGTCGTCGCCGACCTTGTCGGTGAGATATACCGAGAACACGAACGTGAGGATCACGGCGTTGAATGCCGCGGACCCCCAGTCCCACAGACCCCACGCCACCACTTGCCCGCGCCCGGCAGCCTGCCCGACCGTCGTCCGGGCGTTCACCTCGGTCATGCGCGCAGCTTAATGCGCGCGACCGGCGCGGTCCGGCCGAAACCGCGACGGACGGCGATGGCTATGCACCCAGTTGCATAGTACCGAGTGTCACGGCTATTCTCACCGCATGGCCCTCGAGCATGCGCTGCTGGTATCGCTGTCCGAGCGCGCGGGATCGGGATACGAACTGGCGCGCCGCTTCGACAAGTCCATCGGCTACTTCTGGAGCGCGACCCACCAGCAGATCTATCGCGTTCTCAAACGCATGGAGGACTCCGGCTGGGTCGACGGCGAGTCGGTGACGCAGGAGGGCAGGCCGGACAAGAAGGTGTATTCGGTGAGCGAGTCGGGGCGCGCCGAACTCGCGCGCTGGATCGCCGAACCGAGCGACTCCGACACCCCGCGCAACGAACTCGGGGTGAAGATCCGCGCCGCCGCCTACGGCGACATCACCGCACTGCGCGCCGAGGTGGCCCGCCATCGCGACCAGCACGCGCAGCGGCTCGAGCTGTTCCGGCACATCGAGAAACGTGACTTCCCTGCCCCGGAGCAACTCACCGGCACAGCTCTGCACCAGTACCTCGTCCTGCGCGCGGGCGTCCGCGTGGAGTCGGGGTTCGTCGAATGGTGCGACGAAGTTCTACAAGCACTGCACCCGCGCGCGACAGCCCCGCACGCGGATTGACGGAGAAAGGCGACCGCACCGATGAGCCCCTTCCCCCATTTGTTCGAGCCGCTCGATTTCGGCTTCACCACCTTGCGCAACCGCGTGGTGATGGGATCGATGCACACCGGGCTGGAGGACCGCGCCTGGGACACCAACAAGTTGGCCGCCTACTTCGCCGAACGCGCACGCGGTGGCGCCGGCCTGATCATCACCGGTGGCTACGCGCCCAACCGGGCGGGCTGGCTGCTGCCCTTCGGCGCGAAACTGACCAACAAGACCGAGGCTTACCGGCACCGGACGATCACCAAAGCGGTGCACGCGCAAGGCGGCAAGATCGCTATCCAAATCTTGCACGCGGGCCGCTACTCCTATATGCCGGGCAGTGTGTCCGCGTCATCGATCAAGGCGCCGATCAACCCGTTCCGGCCGCGCGCGCTGTCGACCAAAGGCGTAGAGCGGACCATCGAGGACTACGCCCGCTGTGCGAAGCTCGCCCAATTCGCCGGGTACGACGGCTGCGAGATCATGGGCGGCGAAGGCTATTTCATCAACCAATTCCTCGCGCCGCGCACCAACAAGCGCACCGACGCGTGGGGCGGCTCACCGCGGAAGCGGCGCCGGATCGCGGTGGAGATCGTGCGCCGCACCCGCGCCGCGGTCGGCCCCTCTTTCCTCATCGTATTCCGGTTGTCCATGGCCGAGCTGGTGGAGCAGGGGCAGAACTTCGACGAGATCGTCGCCCTGGCACAGGAACTCGAAGCCGCCGGGGTGAACATCCTGAACACCGACATCGGCTGGCACGAGGCACGGGTGCCCACCATCGTGACCTCGGTGCCCCGCGCGGCCTTCGTCGAGTTCACCGCGAAGATCACCGCGCAGGTGAGCATTCCGGTGTGCGCGTCGAACCGGATCAACATGCCCGAGGTGGCCGAGGAGATCCTGACCAGGGGCGACGCGCAGCTCGTCTCGCTGGCCCGGCCTTTGCTCGCCGACCCGGAATGGGTGAACAAGGCCGCGCAGGATCGCGCCGACGAGATCAACACCTGCATCGCGTGCAACCAGGCCTGCCTGGACCACGCCTTCCAGCACAAGACCGTCTCGTGTCTGCTCAACCCCCGCGCCGGGCACGAAACCGAACTGACGTTGCTGCCGACCCGCCGCACCAAGCGCGTCGCCGTGGTGGGCGCGGGACCGGCCGGGCTCTCGGCGGCGGTGAACCTCGCCGAACGCGGCCACCGGGTCGAGCTGTTCGAGGCCGACGACAAGATCGGCGGCCAGTTCGACATCGCCCGCCGCATCCCGGGCAAGGAGGAGTTCAGCGAGTCGATCCGCTACTACAACCGGATGCTCGAGCTGACCGGCGTCACGGTGCACCTGAACAAGCGAGTCGGCGCCGAGGAACTGATCGCGGGAAGCTATGACGAGGTGGTGCTCGCCACCGGCGTGCAGCCGCGCATTCCCGACATCCCGGGTATCGACCATCCCATGGTGCTGTCCTACGCCGAACTGGTCCGGGAACAGAAGCCGGTTGGCAAGCGCGTCGCCGTGATCGGCGCGGGCGGCATCGGCTACGACGTCAGCGAATTCCTCACGGTGGACGGGCATCCCACGCTGAAATTGGACGAGTGGAAACAGGAGTGGGGTGTCACCTCCGACGACGAACAGGTCCCCGGCCAGCTCGCCACGCCGAGACCTTCGCCCGCCGCACGCGAAGTCGTCCTGCTGCAACGCAAGACCACTCCGTTCGGCAAGGACCTGGGCAAGACCACCGGTTGGGTGCACCGCGCCGCGCTGAAGGCCAAGGGCGTCGAGCAGATCGGCGGGGTGAACTACGAACGCATCGACGACAACGGCCTGCACATCAGCTTCGGCGCGAAACGGCAACGGCCTCAGCTCATCCCGGTCGACAACGTCGTCGTCTGCGCGGGCCAGGAATCCGTGCGCGATCTGGAGGCCCCGTTGCGCGCCGCCGGGGTCAGTCTGCACCTGATCGGCGGCGCCGAACTCGCCGCCGAACTGGACGCCAAACGAGCCATCGATCAGGGCACCAGGCTGGCCGCGCGGCTGTGATCGAGCGCGGCGGCCGGGCTCGATGCCCGGCCGCCGTCGCCGCATCGCCTAGGCTGCACCGGGTGAGCCTGCCCTCCCCCACTTCCGAGAACCGCGCGGTCGTCACCGGCGCCTCCTCCGGCATCGGCACCGCGCTCGCCGCCGAGCTCGCCGCCCGCGGCTACTCGCTGATCCTGGTCGCCCGCCGCGACGAACTGCTCACCGAGCTCGCGCAGCGGCTGACCCTCGCCCACGGCATCACCGCCGAGGTGCGCCCCGTCGACCTGGCCGACCGCGACCAGCGCGGCGCGCTGGTAGAGGAACTGACCGCCCGCGACATCGCCATCCTGTGCAACAACGCGGGCATCGCGACCTTCGGCGCCGTCGCCGAACTCGACCCGGCCTACGAGCGCGCGCAGATGGAACTCAACGCCGTCGCCGTGCACGATCTGACCCTGGCCGTGCTGCCCGGCATGCTCGCTCGTGGCGGCGGCGGCATCCTGATCAGCGGCTCGGCCGCGGGCAACATGCCGATTCCGAACAACGCCACCTACGCCGCGAGCAAAGCGTTCGCCAACACCTTCTCCGAATCGCTGCGCGGCGAACTGAAGGGCTCCGGCGTGCACGTCACGCTGCTGGCGCCCGGGCCGGTGCGCACCGAGACGCCGGACCCCACCGAAGCGTCCATCGTCGATCGGATGGTGCCCGACTTCATGTGGGTCTCCTCCGAATACACCGCCAAGGTGTCCATCGACGCGCTGGCCCGCAACAAGATGCGCGTGGTTCCCGGCCTGATCAGCAAGGGGATGAGTGTGGCGGGGCAGTACGGACCCCGGGCCGTCACCGCACCCATCGCCGGCGCGTTCTACAAGAAGCTCGGCAACTGAGCGGCCGGTCGACGACATCCGCCCCCGCGCCGCTCAGCGACGCCTGGTCCCGAACAAGCTGCGGGTGATCTGGCGGCCGGCCGCGCTGGCCGCCGAACGCAGGAAGCTGCGCACCGCGGGGTTGTTCATGATCCGTTCGGCGGCGGATTCCTCTGGCGCGCGGCTGGCGGCACGCCCGGGGACGGGCGTGGGCTCCGGCTCCCGCGCCGCCGCGGCCACTTTCGCGGCGAGCATCTCGTAGGCCGACTCCCGGTCGATCGCCCGTCCGTACTTCGAGGCCATCGGGCTGGACAGGGCCCGCGAGGTGATCGCGTCCGCCCCGATGGTGTCCATCAGCGATCGGGGCGGCCGCATTCTGGTCCAGGCCACCGGTGTCGGCGCGCCCCGCTCGGACAGCACCGTCACGATGGCCTCGCCGGTACCGAGTGAGGTCAGCGCCTGCTCCAAGTCGTAGACGGCGGTCCTGGGATAGGTGCGGACGGTCTTCGACAACGCTTTCTGGTCGTCCGGGGTGAAGGCGCGCAGCGCGTGCTGGATGCGCGCGCCGAGCTGGGAGAGCACCTGATTCGGGATATCGGTGGGCAGCTGGGTGCAGAAGAACACACCGACACCCTTGGACCGGATCAGCTTGACGGTCTGCTCCACCTGTTCCAGGAAAGCCTTCGAGGCGTCGGAGAACAGGAGATGGGCCTCGTCGAAGATGAAGACCAGCTGGGGCCGGTCCACGTCGCCGATCTCGGGAAGCGTCTGGAACAGGTCGGCCAGCACCCACATCAAGAAGGTGGAGAACATCACCGGCCGCGCCGCCTGCGCGCCCAGCTCGAACAGCGTGATCACGCCTTTGCCGTCCACGATCCGCACCAGGTCGGCCGGGTCGAGTTCGGGCTCGCCGAAGAATGTGTCGCCGCCGTCGGCCTCCAGATTCACCAGCGCACGCAGGATCACGCCCGCGGTCGACGCGGAGACGCCGCCGATGCCCTTCAGGTCTTCCTTGCCCTCGGGGCTGGTCAGATGCGTGATCACGGCCCGGAGATCCTTCAGGTCCAGCAGCGCGAGACCGTTGCTGTCGGCCCAGTGGAAGATCAGGCCGAGGGTGGATTCCTGCGTCTCGTTCAGACCGAGCACCTTGCTCAGCAGCACCGGGCCGAACGAGCTGATCGTCGCGCGGATCGGCAGCCCGGGGCCGGTGTCGCCCAGCGCGACGAACTCGGTGGGGAAGCCGGTCGGCGCCCAGTCCGCGGCGCCGGTCTGCGCGGCGCGCGCGGCGAGTTCTTCGCTCGGCTGCCCCGGCTCGGCCAAGCCGGACAGATCGCCTTTGATGTCGGCGAGCACCACCGGAACCCCGGCGCTCGACAACTGCTCGGCGATGCCCTGCAACGTCTTGGTCTTCCCCGTGCCGGTCGCCCCGGCGACCAGACCGTGCCGGTTCATCATCCGCATCGGGATACGGACGCGCGCGGTGCGGTCCACGCTGCCGTCGACCACGACGGCGCCCAGCTCCAGCGCACTGCCTTCGAAGGCGTAGCCCGCGGCGATCTCCTGTGCGGCGGGCACGCCGATCCCCTCGGTGACCGGCTCGGCTCGCGCCGCGGTCGTCTGCTCGGCCAGCTCGCGTTCCGCGGCCTCCGCGGCCGCGGCCGCCTCCGCCGCGATCCGCGCCGCCTCGTCGGCGGCCTTGCGCGCCGCGGCCGCCTTCTCCTGCGGAGTGGTCATCGCGCGTCCTCCGTCCTGGCTCGACTGGAACTGCGTTACGCAGTGTTTGCTGTCGCACCGAAAACGCCGAGTGCCGATCTGAGAGAACTGTATCCCCGCCGGTGGGGCCGGGGGCCGCATCAGTGGCTTCGCGGTTGCCGCGCCGCACCGCGAGCACCAAGCCTAGGCCCGGCTAATGTTGCACGGGTGTCCGACAAATACATGGTGTGGATGGATTGCGAGATGACCGGCCTGCGCTTGGACAGCGACAAGCTGATCGAGGTGGCCGCCCTGGTGACCGACAGCGATCTCAACATCCTCGGCGAGGGCGTGGACATCGTCATCCACGCCGACGACGACGCGCTGGCCGCGATGCCGGCGGTGGTCGCCGAGATGCACGCGCGCTCCGGGCTGACCGACGAGGTCCGCCGCTCCACCGTCACCCTCGAAGAGGCCGAGCAGCGCGTGCTCGACTACATCCGTCAGTACATCCCCACCCCGCGCACCGTGCCGCTGGCCGGTAACTCGATCGCGACCGACCGCGGTTTCATCGCCAGGGACATGCCCCTGCTGGACGCGCACCTGCACTATCGGATGGTCGACGTGAGTTCGATCAAAGAGCTGTGCAGGCGCTGGTACCCGCGCATCTACTTCGGGCAGCCGGAGAAGGGGCTGAGCCACCGCGCGCTGGCCGACATCCAGGAATCGATCCGGGAACTGGAGTACTACCGGCGAACCGCGTTCGTCGCCCCGCCCGGGCCCTCCACCACGGAGATCGCCGCCATCGCCGCCGAGGTCGCCGACATCGCGGAAGAGCGGACCGAATCGGCCCAGGTCAACGGCTCGCCAGAAACCGATTAGGGCGGGAGCGGGTTGACACGCTAATATCTAGCCCGCCGGTTGTTCACCGGCGATGGTGAGCGTAGTTCAGTTGGTAGAGCACCAGGTTGTGATCCTGGCTGTCGCGGGTTCGAGTCCCGTCGCTCACCCCACAGGCCCGGGTGGGCTCCGAGAGATCGGAGCCCACCCGGGCCTTTCTTGCCTTCGTCGGCGCCATCCTGCTCACGGCCCCAAAGCCGAACGGGCCACCGGATTCGCTCCGGTGGCCCGTTCGGCGTTCGAGTTCGGCTCAGCGATTGTCGTCGGCGTTGCCCGCCTTCCAGACCGGCCACGGGATGTTCCAGTCGCCCAGGCCGTCCACGCCGGAAAGGGTGCCGCCCACCGTGTTCTTCACGATCGTGATGTCACCGCGCTTGGCGTTCTGGTAGACCCACTGCGCGTTCGCCGGGCTGAGGTTCAGGCAGCCGTGACTGGTGTTGCTGTATCCCTGCGCACCCACCGACCACGGCGCCGAGTGGAAGAAGATGCCGCTGTAGGACAGCCGCGTCGCGAAGTCCACCGGCGTCTTGTACCCGTCCGGCGAGTTGACCGCCACGCCGTAGGTGGAGGAATCCATGATGATCTTCTCGTGCCGGTCGGCGACGATGTAGATGCCGTTGTCGGTGGGGGTGCTGTCCTTGCCCATCGAGGTCGGCATGGTCCGGATCACCCGACCGTTCTGCTCGACGGTCACCTGCTTGGTGTCGTCGTCCGCGGTGAAGATCACCGCGTCGCCGATGGTGAAGAAGGAGTGGATGTTCTCCTGGCCGTACAGACCGTTGCCGAGATCACGTCCATAGACGTTCACGTCGATCGTGACCTTCGTCCCCGGGGCCCAGAAATGCTCCGGCCGCCAGCGGACCTCGCGGTTGTTCACCCAGTAGAAGGCACCCTCCACCGGCGGCTCGGTGGTGATCTTGATCGCGTCCTGCGCGGCCTTCCGGTCGGGGATGTTCTCGTCGAACTGCACGGCCACCGGCTGGCCGACACCGACGACCTCACCCTCTCCCGGGATCAGGTAGGGCTTGGTCTGGTTACCGGGCGAACTCGTGGTGAAGCTGAGCGTCGCGGAGTTCGCGCCACCGAGCCCGATCGCGTCCGCCTTCAACTGGTAGGTCTTGCCGTAGCCGAGCACCTCGGTGGTCTCCCACGACCTTCCGTCGGCGGCGAGCTTGCCGCTCACGGCCTTGCCCTGCGGGCTGACCAAGGTCACGTTGGTGAACTTGCCGTCCTCCACCTTGAACGTCATCGGAACGCCCGGCGATACGCCCACTTCGCCGTCCTTCACCGGGGACATCAGCTTGGGCTTGATCAATTCCGTGATGGGGTTGCGGTCGATGGCCGCCTGCGCCGCCTCGGTGGCGTCGGATGCCGAGCATCCCGTCAACGCCAGTGCGGCGACGGCGACGACGATCACCGGTGCCGCGATAGTCCGTATCGACCACCGTGTGGCCGACTTGTGCCGACCCTGACCACCACTCATTTTCAACCCCGTTTCAAAGTCTCGGTGCTCCAGGACACACCGATGGCTTCGGATACCGACCGCCACGCCGCTCACCCCGCCGTGTACGCGGGCGGTCGAGACCACAACCGGACATTCTGCCAGTGCGTCACGTCCAGGCCAATGTGAACACCGCGTCCGTCACTGCAGCGTTACCACCTGTAGATCAACTCGACGACCCGCGGCGTTACCGGCGCGGGCGCACATCACATCAGCGCCGGTCAGAACGCGATTTCACTTCTACGGCCCCCGCCTGTTAAGGTTTGTCCCGCACCGGAACACGGGGCGCGCGCCATTAGCTCAATTGGCAGAGCAGCTGACTCTTAATCAGCGGGTTCGGGGTTCGAGTCCCTGATGGCGCACCTAAAATAGCAGGTCAGGACCGGATTATGGTCAGTACGCGTTCCGCTCTACCGGACCGGCACCAAAAAAACACCAAAAATTCACCACCAAGGTTCCTCAGCTGGCCGTGCCCAGCCCCAGCTCCAGCACGGCCGACGAGTCCGGCGCCCGCTCCGGCGAGACGATGTAGTGCCGCTCCGTGATGCCCTCACGAGAATGCCCCAACTGCTTCGCGGCCGTCTTCGAATCCGACGCCTCAGCGATCAGCGTCGCGACTGTCTTCCGGAATGTGTATTGCGTCACATCTTTGTACAGTGCGCCTCGTGCGTCCCGCCATGTCCTGTTGAAGTTGTGCGGATCACGGAGCACTCCACCCCGGCCGGGAAACACGAGCGGCACCTTGTCCTCGATCTCGAGCACGCTGCCACCCACTTCACGAAGCGCCTTCACCAGACACATCTGCCCGTGCACCGGGTCGGCTCGTAGCCGCTTCAACATGCGGGTCGTGAACTCTGGAATGGCGACGACTCGGTAACCGGCATCAGACTTCGCCCACTCCTGCCGGAACAGCCCCTTCCCGGTCAGCCTGACGACGGTCGCCGATACGGTGAATGTCGCCGGTTCCGCCTCGAGATCGAACTGATCCCAGGAAGCCGCCAACGCTTCTCCCGGGCGTACTCCAGAGCCAAGGATCAAGTCGGCTACGTCGACTACGAGCCGATCACGCTTCGGGCCGTGGGTATACGCGGGAGTTCCCGGGATCTCGTTCCCTGCCAGCCACTGCTGAAGCTGAGAACGCAAGCCGTTCAGACGTTCGCGTTCGATGATCTGGGGTTTCGTCTTGCGTCTGCGCATACGGGACGTATCACGTACCGGGTTCTCCTGGAGGGCGCCGTATCGGACGGCGACCCCCATGATCCCGGTCAGGATAACCTTGTGCAGTCGTGCCTTCGACTTCAGTCCGGCAGCAGCGATCGACTGGATGTGTTCATCGAGTCGGCCTGTATCCGCCTCCCAGACACGGAGGTTGCCGATGGCGGGACGCAGCTTGACCGCATCCTTTTGAGCGCGCCTGTCATCGCTCGCGTCTATCTCACCCTTGTACCGGTCGTACGATTGATGGCCTACGCCTTCGTCTCGTTTCACCTCGTCAAGCCACATGTCCATGAGGACAGTGAGGCGGGTATCCCGAGTGACCTTGCCCCGCGTGCGGCCCTTGTACTGCTTCTGACGGGCTGTGAGCTTCTTCCGTAACGTCGTCTTGGCTTTGTTCTCCGTCGTCCCGCAGGCATCCACGAGGCGGCCCTTGCCGTCGTAGTCTCGGAACGTCGCCCAAGCCCTCCAACTCCCGTCTTCCTGCTCTTTGGTGCCGATGTCGCCGTAGCTGCCGAGTTCAGTGACTGGTCTTGGCACTGCGGTTTCCTTCCTTCGGGGGTTTGCTTACGCTGCTTCGGGCTGCTCTTCGGTATGCACCATGCACGCCTCGAGATAGGCGTCCAGGTCTGTGAGCCGATACATGCACGAGTTGCCGGATGGCTTCGAGTAGCGGGGGCCTTGCCCCCTAGCGGCCCAGTTCGCGAGAGTGCGCGGGTGAACACCCAGGTATTCACCCGCCTCTGCACGAGTGAGCCACCGTTTGTGACTGCCGGAGCCGGACGAATTCACACCGCCACGCCGGGTCGGATCCTGCAGGTCGGTGGTCGATGTGGGGCGTGCATACGTAGTCCGATCTACCTCCCCGCCGCTACCGGCAGCATTCCCCTTCCCAGCGAAAGAGGGTTGCGTTGAGCTGCCGCGTCCTGTCGATTGGCGGAATTTCTCTGGCCCAGTTGCCATCGGTGCCTCCTATAGCCCTTGTCCTTGCAGGTCAGCCAGCATCTCGCCCGCATGACCATCTCCGATACGAATCTCGATGCCTCCTTTCCGATGTATCGATGTTGTGGTCGACGTGCCCGAATGCAGGTCCATGAACGCTCCCTACACCGGCCGTCGTCAAGCGAACCCGGGATTGCCCGCGCCACGGTGCGGTGTTCCTGCGCGATGTTCGGCACAACTCGTGTCGGGCTGTCGTGCCGCCGATTCTGGGTCGGGCACCGCGACCCGGCCACGCCGCGAATAGGCGGCAGACGGGCGTTCCGGGCGGCGCGGCAGGTGATCCGATGCGGTCCTGTCGTCGGGTGCGCGTGTAACCCACCACCGGGGTGCGTGAACCCGGTCCCCGCGGTCGGCGACAGCGCCGTGTGTAGGCATCCGGGTCGGTAGGACCCGAGTGCAGCCGCCGCGCCCAGTGGTCGGGGCCTGTGCACGGTGACGCGGGGCGGCGAAACCGCGCTCATGTCGACCGGCCGTCGAGAATTATCTCTTCCCCGCTGTCGGCGTCGATGTCGTCGTCGGCGAGGTCTCCGGTCCCGGCCTCCGTGTCGCCGTGCTCGGTGAGTGGAGCCAGCGGCGGCAACTGGTCGATGTCGATGTCAGTGTCGCCGGTATCACTGGTGGTGGCGAGTTCGCTGGGGTCGGTGGTGATCAGTGCGTTTTCGGTGGGTGATGCCAGCGACCCGAACACGGCGCGGTCGGTGCCGCCCACGGCGAGCAGGCCGCTGCCGCGCGCCGCGGAGAGCAGGAACTGCTGTTCTCCGTCGGAGAGGCGGAACGCGGCGGCGACCTCGTCGATGGCCTGTGGGGCTTGGCGCAGCAGAATCTGAGTGGCGGCGTTCGAGACGATGGCGCGCCCCAACTCGGTCGAGAGCACGTCGGCGCAGTCCTGGGTAGCGACGGTGAGACCGGCCCAGTGCTTACGGAAACTCTTCGCGGCCCGGAACAGGAACTGCGCTCCGGCGGGCTGGCGCATGAGCAGCCACGCCTCGTCCACCGTGACCATCCGGGGCCGCCGATCGGCCGGGCTAGACACCCGCCGCCACGTCGCGTCCAGCACTAGCAGGGTCCCGATCGTCTTCAACTCCTCGGGCAAGTCCCGCAGCGAGAACACCACCAGCCCACCCTTGGGATCGGTTGTGGTCGGCCCGTCCAACAGCCCGGCATAGGCCCCGCCGCCCACGAAAGGGTGCAGCGCGGCGGCCAGTTCCCCGGCGGCCGGCGAGTCGAGCCGAGCGAGTTGGTCACGCAATCCGCTCAGGATCGGGGCAGGCCGAGTCCAGGTGGCGGGGTCGTCGGTGATCCCGGCGGTGGTGTAGGTCGCCGCCAAGGCTGTGTCCAGAGCTGCTCGCTGCTCGGATGTCTGGACACCGAGCAGGACCTGGACGAGAGTGTGCAGGAACAGTTTCCGCCGGTTCAGGGCATCGGAGGGAGCGGTGCGGCGGCCATCGGCGCGGGTGTGGATTTCCAGGTCGAACGGGTTGAGCCGCTGCCCCGCACCGAGTCGGATGTGGATCCCGCCGACTGCCTCGGCGAGGCGGCGGTATTCGTCTTCGGGGTCGATGACCACCTGCTCGATACCGCGATACAGCGAGCGCAGGATCTCGGTCTTGACCAGATACGACTTACCCGCGCCACTGCGGCCCAAGACCACCATGTTGTGGTTGTGGGCTTCGGGGGCGAACCGGTCCACGAACAACAACCCCGAAGCGGCGTCGCGGCCGTAGAGCACCCCCTCGGGGCGCGCGGCCCGGACCGGGTCGGCTACCGGCAGTTGCGGAGAATCAAACGGAAACGCCGCCGCGAGCGCGGCGGTGTCGAAAGTGCGCAGCACCCGGATCAAATCCAACCCGAGCGGCAGCGTGGTCGCCCAGCCCTGCGCGGCGCGGTAGGACAGGGTGCAGGTGTCCACGAGCAGGCTCGCGGCCAAGGCCCGTACGGCGGCGACCTCGTCGGCCAGCTCGGCTTCGGTGTGGGCGTGCACAGTGAGATACACCCCGACCCGGAACAGTCGCGCCTCCGCGCGAGCAACCCGCGCCGACAACTCGGCGGCGTCCTCGACCGCGACGTCGACCTGCGGGTCGGATAGGCGGCCCCGGCTCGCGTCGTGCATCCGGGAGGACTCCAACCGTGCCAACTGGTGGCGTAGGCGGGTGGCGGCGGTGACCGGGTCGACGGGGTCGATGTGCACGGCGACCTCGACCCGTCCGGGATGCGACAGCAGTGGCGCGAGCCAGCCCGCTGTCACCTCGCGTGGATATCCGGTGACCGCGAGAGTCGCTGCCCAATCGGAACCGATCTCGAGATGCCGGGTGCCGATCGTTAACGACTCCGGCGCGAACCCGGTGTCGAGCGCGAAGGGGTCGGTGGGAACGGTGTCGGTGTCGGCGAATCCAGCGGCGCTGGTGACGATGGCGTTGCGGCCCACGACGTCGGCGGCGGGCGACACCAGAGCGTCGGGATTGCAGCAGGCGCTCAGCACAGCGGCGGCCTGGAGGTCATCGAGTGCGGTGACCGTGATCCCTAGCGGGGCGAGGACGTCGGCGGCCTCGGTCATGCGACGCAGCAGTCGCGACTCGGCTCCACGACGCGCGGCGGCCGACAAGCCGCGGCGAGCCCGGCCACCTCCGAACAGCCTCGCACCAGGCGCGGTCGCGGCGGGTGTATCGAGAGGTTCGCGCCACACCAACAACACCTGGCGACGAGTCAGGTCCTCCCCGGCCGCCAGCTCGGACAGGTGCGCGGCGTGATCGTGGGCGGCGGCGGCCAGGTCCGGCGACATGTCCAGCGCGGCGCTGTGCAGGGACGCGAGGTGGGCGGACAGGTCCAGGCGTGCCGAACGTATGAGGATCTGGACGGGTTGGCGCAGGGTGTGCAGCCAGCCCGCGAGCTGTCCGACGAGGCTGTCTTGTTCGGCCGGGGTCCGCAGGGCGAGGTTGAGGGTGCCCGCGACCGCGACCACCGCGAGCCCGTCTCCCCCGAGGTCGATCACCCCGACACCGCCACCACCGGGGGTGACCGACTTCGGTAACCGCAACCCCTCGGCAGTCAACGTCGCCGGAACCGGCGGGCGAGGCCGGCCTCTGGTGGCTCGGTCGGTGACCCACGTCGGCGCCGCGAGTGCACCTGTCTCGGATTCGGTCACGAGGTGACGTGGCCGGGCGTGGTGTCGGATCGCGGCCACCAGCAGCAGGTCGGCGGGCAGTCCGTCGCGGCGGGTGAGGATCGCGACGGTGACCACGGCCGCGATCGGCACGACCACGGCCAGGAACACCAGCGGCGCGACCACCGCCCGGGTCGCGATCCAGGCCGAGTACAGCAGCGGTGCGGTGGCGGCGAGGATGGCGAGCTGGCGGGCGGTGAACGGCCCCAGCAGCCGGTCACTGCGTTCGACGTCGGCGGGGATGCGCACGGTCGTGGTCATCGGAGCTTTCCTCCTCGGGGTGCGCGGGGGGCGCGGCGGCGCACGGGCAGGTCGGGTAACGGCAGATGCAGTTGCCGCCCCACCGGCCGCACCGGCGCGGGCGGGGGTGGTTGTGGTGGCGTGCGCGGCGGCGGTACAGGTTTCACGCGGGTCACCGGGAACGGCAGCGGGTACTGGCCGCTGCGCGTCGGCCGGAGACGCTCGTAGGGGTCGGTCGGTGGTGGTGGCTCGAAATCGAAAGCGAGCTGCTCGGGTCGACGGCCTCGGGGCACCGCCGCACGCGCTGGCGCGCGTGGAGGTTCAGGCGGTGGCGTGGGCTTGACTCTGGTCACCGGGATCGGCAGCCGGTACTGGCCGTCGCGGCCGGGACGGATCCCTCGGTAGGGGTCGGGCGGGGTGAAGTCGAAGGCGAGTTGCCGCCCGCGCGCCGCGCGGGCCGCACGAGCCGAGGCGGCGCTCGTCGCGTCGGGCTGGGATGCGGCGTGGTTCGGGTTCGGTGGCCGCTGGACCCGGCGCACGCCTTCCAGGGGAAGCATCAACTGGCCGTCGCGGGTAGCACGTACTCGCGTATAGGGGTCGGGTAGCCCGGTCGTCGCGGCCCGCCGTCCGTGTGCTCGTGGCTGGCGGGGTGTGGCCGCACCCGCACGCGCCCCGCCGGGTGTGTTGCCGCCTTTGAGCAGGCCGAAGGTTTTGTAGACGACGTAGCTGCGCGCGACGGAGCCGACGAAGCCGCGACCATGCCCGATCTTGAGAACGGATAGCAGCCAGAACGGGGTCTTGATCAACACGCCCATCAGCGCGAGCGCCACGATCAGGTCCACGATCCCGTTCGCGTCGGGGCCGAAGAACTCCCACCCGCCCGGGGTGAGGAACACCCGCAGCACCGTCACCAACGTCAGCGACTGCACCACCTGGATCGCCAAACAGGCAGCGAACGAGCGCCACCACCACCGCGCCACCGCCTCCGTGCCCGGCAACCCGTGGCACATCAACGCCAGCGGCGCGGCGACGATGAGCAGGACGGTGACCGCGACGCGCACCACGTAGGCGACCAGCAGCACGACCAGCATCACCATCAACGCGACCATCAACAGCAACGCGAAGACCCCGCTCTGGGTGCCGCCGGTCGCGGTCAACTCGGTCAAGGCCGCCGCCGCCGAATTGGAGTCGACTCCGTTCCCGGCGAGCGCTTGGGCGAGGGCGTTGGCGAACCCGATCGCGGTGGTCGCGATCACCATGCTCATCGCTCCGGCGATGAATCCGACCACCAGCCGTGGTGCCAGCTCGCGGATCGACCACCGGGTCTGCAGGGTCTCGCGCACCATCAGCAGCACCCCGGCCGCCATCACCACCAGCACATACATCGCGGCCACCAACTGCCACGACTGCGACCACAGTGCTCCCACCTGCGGCAGCTCGCCCGGTTCGGGGGTGGTGAGAAGAGTGTGTGACAGCAGGTCCAGCAGTGGGTTGAGCGCGGAGTCGACCAGACGCTGGAAGAACCCGTCGATCGCCTTGGCTACGCACCCGGAGATGTTGCTCACCCCGCACTCGCCAGCCCCCGCCCCCGGC
>NZ_JABLTE010000003.1 GCF_013315795.1 Nocardia barduliensis | reverse complement strand
GGGATGGGCCATACTGTTATATGTACAGTAGACAATACAGTCAGTCGTCTGCCAAGGTGGCGTGAAGTACCGACGAGAAAAGAGTCGCGATGGCCGAGAACGGGAGCGCACCTTCGGACGACCCGGCGGCCGATTCCGGGCCGCCTCTGCGCTTCGGCGAGAGCCCGTTGCCGCAGACTGTCGCGGCGGCCGCGGCGATACGCCGGATCAGCGGCCTGCTGCTCTCGCTGGAGCATCCGCATCCGGCCGTGGACACCATGATCGCGCGAATGGCCGAGTGGGAGCACGAACTCGCCGCCGCGGCCCCGCCGAATCCGGCACCCAGGGTGGGCGACGACGTCGACGCGCCGTCCCAGCGCGTCTATCTGGACCACGCCTTCGATATCGGCGCGTTCAATCCCTGTTTTCCCGAGTACGTCTTCGACCACATCGATGCGGGCACCGCACGTGGCCGCATCACGTTCCCGCTGGTGCACGAGGGGCCTCCCGGTCTGGTGCACGGCGGATTCCTCGGCGTCTTCTTCGACGCCGTGATCCAGCACCAGAGTTGCGCGGCCGGCCTGGCGGGCAAGACACGGTCGATGGACATCACTTACCGCCGCCCCACACCGATCCTCGTCGAACTGGACTTCGACATCACGCGCGCGGTGCGGGAGCGGGGGATCGAATCGACCGCCCGGCTGCTGCGCGGCGGCCAGGTGCTGTGTTCGGCGGTCGTGCGGACGGTGGCCGTCCCGCTGGACCGTCTGACCACCACGCGTTACGGGAAACGCCAGGCGCGCATCTGACCAGGTCCGAAGGCTCCCCCGCAGAACCCCCGCGAACGAGAAGGAAGAGACACCCGATGACCAGTTCCAGCGCCGCCGACGGCCGCGTGCTCTACGAGGTGGATCCGGACCGCAGGATCGCCACCATCACCCTGAACAACCCCGCACAGCGCAATTCCTACGACGCGGCCATGCGCGACAGCGTCGCGCGCTACCTGGACGAGGTCGCCGAGGACGACGACATCACCGTCGTGCTGCTGCGCGGGGCCGAGGGAGTGTTCAGCACCGGAGCCGATATGAACAACGCCTACGGCTGGTACGGCGAACGCGCTGCGGGCAATGGCGACCGCCCGGCCAAGAGCAGGCCGAGTCAGCGTAGGCGGCTCACGGTCGACCGGAAGTCCTTCGGCTTCTATCACAACTTCATGGGGTTTCCGAAGGTCACCGTCGGCGAGATCAGCGGCTACGCGCTCGGCGGCGGCTTCGAGATGGCGTTGATGACCGACATCTCGGTCATCGCCAGGGACGCGAGAATCGGCATGCCCGCGGCGCGGTTCCTCGGTCCGGCCCTTGGCAGCCTGCACATGTTCTTCCATCGGCTCGGTCCGGTGCTCGCTCGACGGATGCTGCTGACCGGCGACATCATCGAAGCCGGCACCGTGGAACACCTCGGCGTCTTCACCGAGACCTGTGACCCCGGGGCGGTCACCGCGCGTGCGCGGTATTGGGCTCAGAAGGCGGCGAAGATGCCCGCCGACGGCGTCGTCATCGCGAAGGAGGCGTTCCGGCTGGTCGAACAGAGCCAGGCCTATCAGGGCGAAGAGGTGGCGAGCTATCTGTTCCACGCCTTCGGCACCAATCTGCAATTCGCGCCCGGGGAATTCAATTTCGTGAAGACCCGGGCCGAACACGGCACCAGGGAAGCGTTCCGTCTGCGAGACGCGCATTTCCACGTGCCGGAGCCCGACCTGGGGTGACCGCCACCGGATATACCGCGAGGGCCGACGCGATCGCGTCGGCCCTCGCGGTGGCTCTCCTCGGCGTAACCGATTTCTATCCGGTTGCCGCGGCCTTCTCGGCGGTGCGGCGTGGCGCGCGCGGCTTCTGGTTGTTGTGGGTCTCGATCAGTGCGCTCGCGTGATCGAGGATGCACCGGAGGCCGTACTCGAAATTGCGGTCGTCGGGAGCACCGGATTTGCGTCCCTTCGCCATCGCCTCGGCGAGCAGCGGAGTCGTCTCCGGCTCGATGGCGATATCGTCGTAGTAGGCGCCCGCCTCGGAATCCTGCTCTTTGTTCTTGTCGTAGAGCCGTTGCAGGACAACGGATCCACGGATGTGCAGATTCAGCGCCGAATAGGTGTCGAATGCCTCGTCCACCGGCAGTCCGGCCTCGACCAGGCTGGCCACCGCGTACTCCATCGCCTTGGCGCCGAGCTGGGCGGCGTGCGGACTGAGCGCCGACCTGATCAGGATCAGGTCACACAGAATGGGGTTGCCGAGGAAGACGCTGCGCATCGTGCGCGCGTGCTCGCTCAAGGATTCGCGCCAATCGTGGGACTCGACGAACGGCGTGGCGAAGACATACTGGCTCAACGCCCGATCGGTCATCGCGTTGAGTAGGTCGTCCTTCTTGCGGAAGTACCAATAGATACTCGTGACGCCCACGTCGAGGTGCTTACCGAGCAGCGGCATGCTCAGACCGTCGATCGACACCTGCTCGGCGAGTTCGAACGCGCCCTCGATGATGTCGTCCGGATTGAGAGAGCCACGCTCGCGCCTCGGCCGCTTCCCGGCGGCGCTTCGTTTCGTCATTCCCGATCCCACTTCCGTGATAGGTCCACTTACCTGAACACGAACACGTCACTTCAGGTCCAAGCCGATGAGCCTGTGCTGGAATCCAGTCCGCGAAAGGTGTTCCGGCGAACCGTCAGTCCGGGCTGAAAGCAGCACGGTAAATCATACCACGAGTGTTACTGTAGGTACGATTGCCAACTCCTGTGATTCAGATCCCGCGCGCCCGTTGTTTCGGTACGCGGTACCCACGCGTATTCGGTTCCAAGTTGCGTGGGTCACACTTATCCGACCGGTCCTGGAATTCTTTCCGTCATGGCCGGACGGAATTGCCGCGTTCGTCTATCCGCCTGCACCCCAGGTCCCGGTGAAGACCGGAGCGCGTTTTTCCGAGAAGGCGGCAAATGCCTCTAGGACGTCACGTCCGGACAGATTGATGGTCTGGGCGCGTGCTTCGCCGGCCAGGGCCTCCCGCATCGTGTGGTCGGTGCCGTCGTTCAACAGCGCCTTGGTCTGCGCCAGTGCCGTCGGCGGCCCCGCGGCGAGTTCGGCCGCGAGATCGGTGACGAAGGCGTCGATGTCCTGGTCCGGTTTGATCCAGGTGACCAGCCCGAGGGAGTGGGCCTCCTGCGCGCCGATCATCTCGGCGAGCAACGCCAGCCGCTTGGCCTGTTGCAGACCG
Organism: Nocardia barduliensis; assembly: GCF_013315795.1. Lineage (GTDB taxonomy): Bacteria > Actinomycetota > Actinomycetes > Mycobacteriales > Mycobacteriaceae > Nocardia > Nocardia barduliensis. The sequence goes on along the minus strand of NZ_JABLTE010000003.1, from coordinate 156,285 downwards.
ACCAGCTTGGGCAGCAGCCAGGAACCTCCGCAGTCCAGCGACAGCGCCCGGCGGCTGAAGATCTGGCAGAACCTCGCTTCCGGGGTGGCGACCACCAGATCGCATCCGAGGGCGAGATTCCATCCCGCGCCGGCCGCGACGCCGCGCACCTTGGCGATGGTCGGCACGGGCAGATCGTGCAGACGCAGGACGGCCTCGTTGATGGCGCGCATGTCCCGGCTGGGGTCGGGAAACTCGTCGACACCCGCGGCGTCGGAGATGTCCGCGCCGGAGCAGAAGGCGTCGCCCGCGCCGGTCAGCACCAGCGCGCGGATCTTCCGGTTGTAGGTGGCGTCGTGCAGGGTGTCGCGCAGCGCCGCCCACATGGCCATGGTGATCGCGTTCTTGCGGTGCGGGCGATTGAAGGTCAGGGTGCGTACGGCGCCGACATCCTCGATGAGGAGGGGTGATTCGTCGTTCACGGATTCATCCTTTCGTCTGCGCCGTGTCGGCAGCGGCGGAGCCTATCGCGCCGGATTCGCGGAATCGGTCGATGTCCGTAGCTCCGAATCCGGCTTCGGCGAGCACGGCGTCGGTATGCTCCCCGAGACCGGGGACCGCACCCATGGGTGGGTCGTAGCCCGCAATGATCGGCGGGGGCAACAGCGAGGGCACCGGACCGGCGGGGGTGTCGATCCGCCGCCAACGATCTCGCGCGGCCAGATGCGGGTGCGCGTTCACCTCGCCGGGTGTGTTGTATTGCGAGTTCCCGATTCCGGCGGCGTCGGCGCGATCCTGGATGTCGGCCAGATCGTGCCGTGCGCACCAATCCGCCAAAGCCGCATCCAGTTCCGCGCGGCGCAGCACGCGGTCGGCATTGCCCGCATAGGCGGGGTCGTCGGCCAGATCCGGCCTGCCGATGAGTTCACGGGCCAAGCGCTGCCATTCCCGATCGTTCGTCGTCCCCAGAACTACCGTGTGGCCGTCGGCGGTGGCGTAGGCCCCGTACGGCGCTACCGCGGGTGAGCTCATGCCCAGGGGCTGCTGGTCGACGCCGGTGTGCCTGGTGTAGGTCAGGGCGTACCCCATCAACTCCACGGCGGTGTCGAACAGGCTCACCGAACCCACCGACGGCGCCCCGGACGCCCCGCGTCGTTTGCCGTGCAGCATCGCGAGGATCGCCAGTGCTCCGTACAGCCCCGAGCAGACGTCGGCGATCGGCGGCCCCGGTTTCGCGGGCGCCCCAGGGCCACCGGTGACCGCGCACACTCCGGCCTCGGCCTGGATCAGCAGGTCGTAGGCGCGCTTGTGCGACAGCGGACCACCCGCGCCGTAGCCGTCGATCTCCATGACGACGACATCGGGATGACTGCGTGTCAGATCGTCCGGGGCCAGGCCGAGCGCGGCGGTCGCTCCCGGCGCGAGATTGGAGACGAAAACGTCGGCGTTGTCGAGTAATCGGTGCAGAATCGCCATGCCATCGGGATTCTTCAGGTCGAGAGTCACCGACTCCTTGCCGCGATTGGCCCAGACGAAATGCGCCGCGAGTCCGTGCACGACGTCGTCGTAGTGACGCGCGAAGTCGCCGCCGCGCGGATGCTCGACCTTGATCACCCGCGCGCCGAAATCGGCCAGCGTGCGGGTGCACATCGGAGCGGAGACGGCCTGCTCGATCGACACCACGGTGACACCCGCGAGCGGACCCGTCGTCGGTTCGCCCATCACATCACCAGGCCGCCGTCCACCGGCAGCACCTGCCCGGTGACGAACGAGGCGGCATCGGAGGCAAGGAAGACGAATGCTCCCGCTACCTCCCGCGGTTCGGCCCAGCGGCGCATGGGAATGCGGTTGAGCATCTGCTCGGCGAATTTCGGATCGGTGCGGATGGTGGCGGTCATCGGCGTGGCCGCGGCGGGCGCGAGCGCGTTGACGGTGATCTGCTTGCGCGCGAGTTCCCGCGCCAGGGATTTCGTCATGCCGACGATGCCGGACTTGGCCGCCGAGTAGTTCACCTGGCCGAGCGTGCCGACCAGTCCGGCGGACGAGGTCACGTTGATGATGCGGCCGGTGCCGTCGGTCGCCAGATACGGCAGCGCGGCCTGCGCGCATCGGAACGCGCCCAGCAGGTGGATGTCCAGCATGCGCAGCACCGATTCCTCGGTGGTCGCGCCGAACATCGCCGGCTCGGTGACTCCGGCGTTGTTCACCACGATGTGCAGGGTTCCGCCGGCCAGGCCCGCGGCGGCGGCCGCCGCCGAATCGGCGGCAGCCCGGTCCCGTACGTCGAGCGCTGCGGCGGCGGCACGCCCGCCGTCGGCGACGATCTTCTCGGCCGTGGCCGCGGCTGCCGCCCCGTCGACATCGGTGACGAGCACCGCCGCGCCCTGGGCGGCGAGTGCGGCGGCGACCGCCGCGCCGATTCCGCCCGCGGCGCCGGTGACCAGCGCGGAACGGCCGGTGAGATCGAAGATGTCGCGGCCGGTCACAGGTCTCCTCGGGGTCGGAAGCTACGGTTGCGGTGCGGCTCAGACGACATCGAAGGTCACCGGAAGCGCGGTCGGCGAGCGGAACGGCTGGCCGAAGATGTGCGGATCGCCGTCGGGCAGCAAGGTGATGTTCGTCAGCCGCCTCAGCAGCGACTCCATCGCGACCCGGGTCTCCAGGCGGGCCAGGTGCAGGCCGAGGCAGGTGTGCGCACCGGCGGTGAAACTGATGTGCGGAATATGGGTGCGGAAGATGTCGAATTCCTCCGAACGCTCCCAGCGGTTCTCGTCGCGGTTCGCCGAACCGAGGCAGAGGTCGAGCACCGCGCCTTCGGGAATGGCGACGCCCTCCAACTCGGTGTCTTGTGTCACATAGCGCTGGACGAGCGTCAGCGGCGTCTCGAACCGCAGTCCTTCTTCGATCGCCTGCGGGAGCAGATTGTGATTCTGCTGGACCGCGGCGAATTGTTCGGGATGGGTCAGTAGTTGGAAGAGCAGATTTCCCGACGAGCGGTAGGTCGTTTCCAGTCCCGCGGGCAACAACAGCCGCAGGAAAGAATAGATCGCGCGGTCGGTCAGCTTTTCTCCGTCGATCTCGGCCGTGACCAGATCGCTGATGATGTCGTCGCTCGGTGCTGACCGGCGGCGTTCGATGTGGCCGAGGAAGTATTCTTTGAGATCCTTGGACGCCTGCAATGCCCTCGGCACGTTGCCCGCATAGCTGATGATGGCCACGGCGGCTTCGCGGAAGAAGGGCAGGTCCTCTTCCGGCAACCCGAGCAGGCGGGCGATGACCCGGGTGGGGAACTCGAAGGTGAAATCGCGCACCAGGTCCGCGCGCCCTTCATCGATGAATTCATCGATGAGTTGCTCGCAGATCGGCCGGACGACCTCCGGTTCCCACACTGCCAGCGATTGCGGCTTGAATGCCGCGGACACCAGATTGCGGTGCGCTTTGTGGGTGAGCCCGTTCATCGCAAGGATGGTCGGCCCCATGAACACGCCGATCGTGGTGTCGTAGAGCTGGGTGCTGAACACCGTGTTGTTGCGCAGCGCCTTGTTCACCGCCGACCACGACACCGCCGCGAAGGTGTCGGAGGGGCGCAGTTCCTCCGGGGTTCTCGAGTAGTCCATCACGGTGCCGTGGAACACACCGCCCGCACGCCGCCGCGCGGCGAAGAATGGGTAGGGATCGTGCGGATCGGGCACTTGCGCGATCGACTTCGATTTGTCCTCAACTGGGCTGTTCACAGCGCACCTCTGGCTTCGTCACACTGCACGGCAGTCTGGGGTAAAACATACTGTAATGCATACAGTAGACAAGCTCATTCGCTTCGGCAATGTGATCGTGGGCGGTGGGCTCCCTTGTCGCGGCCGCGGATAGGACCGTCGCCCCCGGAAACGACGAAGCGCGGCCCGCCGTCCGGCGGACCGCGCTGTGCGGCGCGCGGCGGTCAGAGTTCGATCGCGGGGCCGACCGTCATCGGGGCGACGAATCCGCCGTCGACATGGATGTCCTGACCGTTGACCCAGCGGGACTCGGGTCCGGCCAGGAAGGCGATCACCGGCACGATGTCGGCGACCGTGGCGTGCCTGCCCACCGTCGCCTTCACCGAATCGAGGACTTCCTTGCCCATCGAGGCCTCGAAATCGGTCAGGATCGGCGTCTCGGTGGGGCCGGGACTGACGGTGTTGACCCGGACGCCGTACTTCTGCCACGTGGCCGGGGCGAGACGCTTGGCGAAGATGATCGCCGCCTGCTTCGACGTGCTGTACACGGGATAGGCCGGGTCCTGCGTCCCCTGCCAGCGTTCGACCGCGTCGGCGTCGGTCGCCGCCAGCAGTCCGGCGAGATCATCGATGCGCTGCTGCCAACCGAGCGCGGCGACCGAGGCCACGGTGACGATCGCGCCGCCTTGGCGCAGCAGCGGGAGCATGCCGGTGGTGAACAGCCGCATGCCGAGATAGTTCACCTTCAGGACATCGGCCGCAGGGGCTGTGCCCGGCACGCCCGCCACGTAGGCCAGCGCGTCCCAGCCCGGCCCGATCCGATCCAGCAATGCCGCGATGGCGCTCGCGTCGCGCAGGTCGCATGACTCACGCTGCGCGGCGGGCGTGTCGTTCGGGCGCAGGTCCACCGCGAGCACGTGGTCCCCGCGCTCGTGGAAGTGCGCCGCCGTGGCGGCGCCGATGCCCGATCCCGCCCCGACGACGACGATCCTGCGTTGCTCAGAGACCATGGATTCCACCGTTCCGATGCGCGCGTCCGCACCAGTTACAGAATGCTTGACAGTAAGGGCAACTATAAATCAGGCTTGTGGTCGAGGCAACGCCCTCGGAATGCCGCGTGCGCTGCGTACCGGGGACGCTGGAAGAATCTGAGGACCGGAAAGGGTGCTGATGAGCATGCCGATCGTCGACGAAGCCGCGAACGTCCTCGCGGATCCCACCGTCTACACGGACGAGACGAGGCTGCATAACGCCTTGGCCGCGCTGCGCGCCGACCGGCCGGTCGCGCGGGTCGAGGTGCCCGCGTACAAGCCGTTCTGGGCGATCACCAAACACGCCGACGTCATGGCCGTGGAACGCGCCAACCGGGTGTTCACCAACTGGCCGAGGCCCGTGCTGATGACGGCGGCGTCGGACGAGATGCAGGCGGCGGTCGGCATCAAGACCTTGATTCACATGGACGACCCCCAGCACCGCGTGGTGCGAGCGATCGCCGCGGACTGGTTCGGGCCGAAGGCGATGCGCGCGATGGGGGTCAGGATCGAGGAGCTGGCCAAGCGCTATGTCGACAAGATGCGCGACACCGGGGGCGAATGCGATTTCGTCCGCGAGGTGGCGGTGAATTTCCCGCTGTATGTGATCATGTCGCTGCTCGGCGTCCCCGAGGCCGACTTCCCGCTCATGCTCAAACTCACCCAGGAACTCGTCGGCAGCGACGACGACGAATTGAAGCGTTCGACGCCGTCGGACGAGACGATGAACTCGCTGCTCGAGATGTTCGCGTACTTCAAGACCCTCACCGACTCGCGACGGGCGAATCCGACCGACGATCTGGCCTCCACCATCGCGAACGCGACGATCGACGGGCAGCCGCTGTCGGATGTGGAGACGATGTCGTACTACGCGATCATCGCGACCGCGGGACACGACACCACCACCAGCAGCATCTCCGGCGGCCTGCGCGCGCTGATCGAACATCCCGACCAGCTCGCGCGCCTGCGCGCCGATCTCGATCTGATGCCGCGCGCCACCGAGGAGATCATCCGCTGGGTGACCCCGGTGAAGGCGTTCATGCGTACCGCCGCCGAGGACTCCGTGGTCAACGGCGTCTCCATCCCGGCAGGTGACTCGTTGCTGCTGTCGTATGTGTCGGCCAATCGTGACGAGGACGCGTTCGACGAGCCTTTCCGCTTCGACATCACCCGCGAGCCGAACAAACACGTCGCCTTCGGGTTCGGGGTGCACTTCTGCCTGGGCGCGGGCCTGGCTCGCATGGAGATCGGCAAATTCTTCGCCGAATTGCTGCCCAGGCTGAAGTCGATCGAGCTCGCCGGTGCGCCCGAACTCACGGCCACCACCTTCGTCGGCGGGCTCAAACACCTGCCGATCCGTTTTTCCCTCGACTGACCGGACTCCTTCGCAGCGCGTCCACCTCTCTCGCGCCGTCGCCGGCGCGCCGAATCACAGAAGTAGGCCCGATATGACAAATGCCGGAACTTGGCACGAGACGCTCGATGATCTCGGCCGTCGTCGCGCGCGCGTGCTGGAGATGGGCGGCCCCGAGCGTCTCGCCAAGCACCGGGGAAAGGGCAAACTGGACGCCAGGGCGCGGATCCAGCGGTTGCTGGACCCGGGCACGTTCCAGGAGTTCGGCACCCTCGTCGGCGGCGAGGTCGCCGCGGACGCGATCGTGACGGGCTCGGGGATGATCAACGGCACGCCGGTGATGGTGGGCGCCGAGGACTTCACCACACTGGCGGGCACGATCGCCCCCGGCAGCAATTCCAAGCGCTACCGGCTGGCCGAACTCGCGGTGCGCGACAAGGTGCCGTTGGTGATGCTGCTGGAGGGCGCCGGGTTCCGGCCCACGGGTGATCACTACGGACGTACCCCCACCGATCTGCTCGCCCAGGCCAAATGCTCGGGCAAGGTACCGATGGTCACCGGTGTGCTGGGCCCGTCGGCGGGGCACGGCGCACTCGTCGCGCCGGTCGCCGATTTCGCGATCATGAGCAGGCAGGGCGCCATTTTCACGGCCGGACCTCCGGTTGTGCGAGTGTCGACCGGCGAGAACATCTCGAAGGAGGACCTGGGCGGTCCCGAGGTCGCGGTGCCCAGCGGGGTGATCCACAACGTCGCCGAGACCGACGAGGACGTCCTCGACGAGATCCGCCGCTATCTGTCCTACTTCCCGTCGAGCGCGTGGTCGTATCCGCCGGTGTATCTCCCGGACGAGTCGACCGGCCCGCGGGCGACTCCCGAGCTGCTGGACATCGTCTCCCGCGACAATCGGCACATCTACGACATGCGCGCCGTCCTCGACGTGGTCTTCGACGGCACGGATTGGTTCGAGGTGCAGCCAGGTCGCGGGACGGCCATCATCTGCGCGCTCGCCCATCTCGGCGGTCATCCGGTCGCCGTGGTGGCGAATCAGCCACAGGTGCTGGCGGGCTCGATCGACGCCGAGGCCGCGGACAAGGCGGCGCACTTCATCATGGTCGCCGATTCCTTTCACCTGCCGATCATCTTCCTCGCCGACAATCCGGGCATGCTGCCGGGCAGCGAGTCCGAGCGCGCGGGCGTGCTGCGCAGCGGGGCGAGGATGTTCGTCGCGCAGACCGCGGCGACGACGCTGAAGCTGCACGTGACGCTGCGCAAGGCGTACGGATTCGGCTCCATGGTGATGTCGCTGATCGGGTTCGACGGTCAGGCGGGAACGTTCGCCTATCCTGGTGCGACGATGGGCGCGATGAGCGCGGCCGCGTTGAGCAGTGCCTCCCACGCGCAGGACGATCTGGCCGCCGAACTGCGCGAGATGGAACTGAAGGCGTCCTATCACTCGGCGGAGCACATGGGCTTCGACGAGTTGATCCGGCCCGAGGAGACGCGCAACATCCTGCTGTCGTCGTTGCGGCGCGGGCTCTACAGCAGGCAGGCGGTCGCGGAACCGGTGCAGCGGACCGTCATCATTCCCTGAACAGCCGGAAAATGGGCGCCGGACGAAGTGTTCGGCGCCCTTCCGGTGCGTACTCAGCGGTCGGCATCGGTGAATCGAATGATCCCGCGCAGGTCGTGACCCTCGCGGATCTCCCGGTAACCCTCGTTGATCTGGTCGAGGCGGTACTCCTTGGTGACCATGCCGTCCAGCTCCAGATCACCGAGTTTGTACAGCGCCAGTACCTCGAGGATGTCCTCGTGCGGATTGCCGCCGCCGAACAGGCTGCCCTGCAGGTTCTTCTGCAACAGCGTGCGCATCGACAGGGTGAGCGGCACCTCGGCGGCCATCGCGGTGCCCATGGCGGTGAGTACGCAGGTGCCCGCTCTGGCGGTGAGCTCCATCCAGGCCTCCAGATCCTGGCCGTCGCGCCGCCCCATCGAAGCGATGACCTTGTGGCACATCCGCCCTCCGGTCGCCTCGGCGATTCCCTCGGCGGCGGCCGCGAGGTCGGGATAGACGTCCGTGGCACCGAGCTTCTCGGCCTGTTTGCGTTTCCACTCGACCGGATCGATGACGAAGATCCGGTGCGCTCCGGAGAGCACCGCGCCTTGCAGGGTCGACGCGCCGACGCCGCCGAGTCCGATGATGGCGACGTCCTCGCCCGGCTGGATTCGCGCGGTGTGGACGGCCGACCCGTAGCCGGTGGTGATGTCGCAGCCGACCAGGCAGGCGATCTCGAACGGGATCGAGGGATCGATCTTGACCACCGAGGCCCGGTGCACCACCGCATACGGCGCGAAGGCGCCGACCAATGCCATGGGGTGCACATTGCGCCCCTTCGCGGTGACACGGAAGGTGCCGTCCGCGACGGCGGCGCCGCCGAGCAGACCGGCTCCCAGATCGCACAGATTGCACAGACCCGCCCGGCACGGCGCACAGGTGCCGCAGGACGGGACGAACGACATCACCACGTGGTCTCCGACGTTCAGGTCGTAGACTCCCGCGCCGACCTCGACGACCACTCCCGCGCCTTCGTGCCCGCCCAGCACCGGGAAATCGGCCATCGCGATGTCGCCGGTGACGAGATGGTGGTCGGCGTCGCACAGCCCCGCCGTTTCCATCCTGACCTTCACTTCACCCGTCCTGGGCTCGCCGATCTCGATGTCCTCGATCGACCACGGCTGGTCGCGATCCCAGATCAGCGCGCCTTTGGTTTTCATTCGATCCTCTTCATTCTCTGGAACTGTCCATGCGAGGGCCGCGCGTCAACGACCGTGGAACTCCGGACTGCGGCGTTCCCGGAACGCGGCGAGCCCTTCTTTGAAATCGGCGGTGCGGCAGGAGAGTTCTAGCCCGTAGAGCTCGTTGTCCATCGCATCGGTGAGACCGGTCCGCAGATTGCGGTGAATGGACTGTTTGGCGAGACCGAAGGCCACGGTGGGTGCGGCGGCCAGGCGGGCGAGCAGTTCGTCGGTCGTCCGGTCCAGCTCGTCCGGCTGGACGGCCTGATGGATCAATCCCCAGTCGGCGGCCTCCGTGGCCGTGATCTTCTCCCCGAGCAGCAGCATCCGCTTCGCCCGGGTCAGGCCGACCAGGCGGGGCAGCAGCCAGGTGGACCCGGTGTCGGGACTGAAGCCCCTGGGCAGGAACGGCTCCCAGAACACGGCGCCGGTGTCGGCGAGGGTGAAGTCGGCGGCGGCGGCGAGGTTGCATCCCATGCCGGCGGCCCATCCGCGGACGGTACACACCACGGGCAGGTGAACGGTGTGCACGAGTTCGATGACCCGGTGGGCGGTATGGGGGATACGCCGGACCAGGTCGCCGGTCGGGGGGCGCTTGCCCGTGGCGTTGGTCGCGACCCAGTCGACACCCGAGCAGAAATCCTCGCCCGCGCCGCTGATGTGCACCACGCGCAGTTCGTCGTCGGTGGCGGCGTCGGTGAGCGCCGCCACCAGGGTGTCGATCATGGCGTGGGAGAGCGCGTTGCGCCTGCCGCGGCGGTCGATGATGAGGCGCAGAATCGGGCCGTCGCGCTCGACGCCCAAGGTCCCCGCGTTGTCGCCGGACGCGTTCTCGTCGGTCACTGTGGTCCCCGATTCTCGCTGGATATGCTGGTGTTCGCGACGTGTACTGTCAGATATACAGTAAACAATACCGTCCGCTCTCGCGGAAGGTGGCGCATTCGCGGCCCTCGCGCCGGGTCGGGTCTGCGGGCGGGATGCGATGGTATGCCGGTGCGGCCCTGCTCGCCGTACTCTTGCGCCAAGTTCTACTGAGACGTATACAGTAGACATATCTATTCGGTTTGCGGCAGGCGGTTCGACCCCGGCAGGCGGCCCCGGCATGGAGCGTCACGCCGGAGGCCCGCGTCCGGACATGTCGAAGCGACCATCCAGCGAAATGAGAGGATGCTGATGACCGCGCTGAGCTATCCCGCGATCGATGTCGGGGGCCATTGTCACGAGCTGCTCGACGCATTCACTCGGCATCCGGGCAAGGACCTCCGGCGACGCGGCGCGCACATCGTCCGGGTCGTACCGAACTACGCGGACGACCTGCCCGCGCCGGCCGAGAGGATGGGCGCCGATCGGCTGCTGTTCGGATCGGACCGGCCGCACGGCGAAGGCAGGGAAGCCGCGGTGTCGTTCGTCGGGGCGCTCTGTTGACCGAGTGGACGATCAGCGCTGTCTTCGACGAGATAGCGGCGGCGGTGCCGGATCGTACGGCGACCATTTGCGGCGAGCGGCGCCGCACGTTCGGCGAAACGGCCGCGCGAACAAGAAAATTCGCGAACTACCTGGCCGAGCGTGGCTTCGGCGCGCACACTCCCCGCGCGGAACTCGAGCGCTGGGAGTGCGGCCAGGATCGCATCGCGCTGGTGATGCGCAACGACCAGTATCTCGACGTGATGCTCGGCTGCTTGAAAGCGCGTGTCGTTCCGGTCAACGTCAATCACCACTACACCGCGCACGAGATCCGGGATCTGCTGGCCTACATCCGGCCGCGGGGCATCGTCTATCACCGGTCCTTCGGATCCGTGGTGGAGCAGTCCGCGCCGGAGGGCGTCGAACTGCTTTTGTCGGTCGACGACGGCAGCGAAGCGCCCGCACTCGCGGGTGCGATGGCGTACGAGAAGGCGGTGGAACTCAGCGCCGACGACCCGGTCATCGAGACGTCGCCGGACGATCTGGTGATGTTGTGCACGGGTGGCACCACGGGCAGGCCCAAGGGCGTGCTCTGGCGCCAGGGCGACATGTACGTGTCGTCGATGAACGGCGCGGACCACGAATCGGCCGAAGGGCTGCACCAGCTCGCCCGGATGACCGGGCACGTGTGGTTCGCGGTGTCGCCGTTGTCGCACGCGGCCGGGATCTGGACCTCGTTCGCCGGATTGCTCTCCGGGCAGACGCTCGTGCTGTACGACGACCGGCGGAAGTTCGACGCGCGCGACGCCCTGCGGATCGCCGAACGGGAGAAGGCCGCGCTCATGACGATCGTGGGCGACGCGTATGCCGGACCCCTGGTGCGCGCCCTACGCGAAGGGAGCTACGAGTTGTCCTCACTGCTGGCGATCGGCAGCGGCGGCGCGGCGACCAACCCCGTGCACAGGCGGGATCTGCTGGAACTTCTTCCGCACGTGTACGTCGTCGAGGGCTATGGGTCGTCGGAGACCGGCGGTATGGGGTTCGGGCGCAGCACCAAGGGCAACGAAGTCGACACCTTCGCCCCAATGCCGGGTGGGACGGCGGTCTCCCACGACCGCACGCGCTTCCTGACCCCGGGGGAGACGGAGGTGGGTTGGGCTGCCCGAACCGGCCGGGTGCCGTTGGGCTATTTCGATGATCGCGCGGCCACCGAGCGCACCTTCCCTGTCATCGACGGACTGCGCATGGCGATCCCCGGCGACCGGGCGACCGTCGACGCCGACGGTACGTTGCGCCTGCTGGGGCGCGACGCGCTCGTGGTGAACACCGGCGGTGAGAAGGTGTTCGTCGAAGAGGTCGAGGAGGTGCTGCGGGCACATCCGCGCATCAGCGACGCGCTCGTGGTCGGCCGGCCGAGCGCGAAATGGGGCCAGGAAGTGGTCGCCCTCGTGTGCGCCGACCCTGGTGACCAGGACATCGAAATGGCCCTGCGGCAGTTGTGCAAGTCGCGATTGGCCGGATTCAAGGTGCCGAAGGCGGTGATCTCCGTGCCAGAGATCCGGCGGCTCGGCAACGGCAAGCCGGACTATCGGTGGGCGATGCAGCGGGCGGCCGACGGCGCCGCGGACGAAATCGGAGCATGATCATGCGTAAAGTCAACGACTGCCTGGTGAACGTTCACTTCGGTGAACGCGAGCAACCCGGCTGGATGCTCAAGGTCCGTGACGACTACTTCAGGGGCGCCAGTTCCATGTACGCCCAGGTCGATCTCGACCAATTGCTCGACGAAATGGACGAGCAGGGCGTCGAGAAAGCCATCCTGATGTATTCGATGGCGAAGCCGTCGGCGACCGCGCTGAAATTCGTCGAGGCGCGGCCGGACCGATTCTCGCTGGCCTTGAACGGCGTCGACCTCCTGCATCCGGTCTCCTCGCTGCGCGAACTCACCTCGCTGGTCCGCGACCTGCCCATCTCCTACACCACCGCGGGGCCGAGTTTCTGGGGCGACGGCCGGTATCCGCCGACCGACGCGGTCTACTATCCGCTGTACTACAAATGCGCGGAGATCGGGCTGCCGCTGTGCATGAATACCGGGATTCCGGGGCCGCCGATACCCGGCGAGGTGCAGAACCCGATATATCTGGATCGAGTGTGCTACCAGTTCCCCGAACTGCGTCTGTGCATGATCCACGGCGCCGATCCGTGGTGGGACACCGCGATCAGGCTGCTGATGAAGTACGCGAATCTGCGGCTGATGACCTCGGCCTGGTCGCCGAAGCGGCTGCCGGACAGCCTGATTCACTTCATGCGCACCCGCGGTAAGAACAAGGTGATCTTCGGTTCGGACTGGCCGGTGCTCGCCATGCGCAGGCTGGTGCCCGAAGCGCTGGCGCTGGATCTGCCCGAAGACGTTCTGGACAACTACCTCTACAACAACGCTCAGGAATTCTTCTTCGGCGACCGATCCGTCGGCGACTGACACGCCGGAACCAAGGAGCAAACGAACATGGACCGCTACGAATTGCGCCGGCAGGATTACAGCCTGTCGGCGGACCAGGCCGAACTCCAGGCCGTGTACGCGAAATTCTTCCGATCGCGGTGTTCACTCGACACCGTCCGCGCGGCCGAGGAAACCGGCTTCGACAAGGATCTGTGGGAACAGTTGTGCGCGACGGGTGCGACCACGATGGCCCTTCCGGAAGCGGTGGGCGGTGACGGCGCGACACTGGTGGATCTGTCCCTGGTCGCCGAGGAACTCGGGCGCGTGATCGCCCCGCTGCCGTGGATCGATCACATCTGTGCGGCCCGGTTGCTGGCGCGCCTGGAGGCGTTGGCCGTCGATGACCCGGACAGTGCCGGTGTGGTCGAGGGCAGGCGAATCGTCGCTTTCGATACCCGCGTCGATCCGGCGGACGGTCCGCGGCTCATCGCCTCCGGTTCGATCGCCGACCAGATCGTCGTGCGGGACGGCACGGATATCGTGCGCCTGAGCTTCGACACCCGGCCCGCGAAGGTCGACAACATCGGCAGGCTGCCGATGGCCTGGGTCGACCCCGCCGCCGCGGACCAGCGGACAGTGCTGGCCAGTGGCGCGGAAGCACTCGCGGAGTACGATCGGGCACTCGACGAGTGGCGGGTGCTGACCGCCGCCGCACTGGTCGGGATGATCGACGAGACCCTGCGCGTCGCAGCCGAATTCGCCACCACCCGCTACACGATGGGGGTGCCGATCTCGACGTTGCAGGGCATCTCCCACCCGCTGGCGAATATCGCGATCACCGTCAATGCCGCGCGCAACCTGACCCGGCGTGCCGCGTGGTTCCTCGAACACGAGCCAGAGTTCCAGCCCGGCCTGTCCGCGGCGGCGTTCGTCTACATCGCCGAAGAGGCGCCACGGGCGGCGACCATGGCCGTCCAGGTGCAGGGCGGCCTGGGCGTGGCCACGGAATCGGCCGCGTCGGCATATCTGGTGCGGGCCAGGGGGTGGCCGCTGGCCGCCGGGGATCTGGGCGCCAGCGCTGTGCAGGTCGCCGAACTCTTCGCGGCCGCGTCGGCCTAGAACGGAGCACATCATGGATTTCTCCCGAGTCGAACTCGCCGCCGACGACCAGGAATTCCTGGATCAGGCGCGGAAATTTCTCGAAACCCACGTCACCGACGACGTCCGCCGCCGCGACCGCGAGACCGGGGACAATTTCGACGAGGCCGTGCACCTGGCCCTCGGTGCGGAAGGGTGGCTGACCGCGGAACTGAACTCCGAGGAGGAGGGCGGTCTCAACCGGCTGCGCCGGCGGTTGTGGGATCTGGAGAAGCGCCGGGTCCACATTCCCTGGGTCACCTGGGGCACGACCGCCATCGTCGCCAAATCCGTTCGCAAACACGGGTCGCCGGAATTGCGGGAAGAGGTTCTGCCCGGACTCGAGCGCGGCGAGATCCGGCTGTGCCTGGGATATACCGAGCCCGAAGGCGGGTCCGACGTCGCGATGTGCAAGACGCGCGCGGTGCGCGACGGCGATCAGTGGGTGATCAACGGCTCGAAGATGTTCACCACCGGCGCGCACAACTGCCAGTACGTCTTCCTCATCACCAACACCGACCCCGAGGCGTCGAAACACAAGAGCCTCACCATGTTCCTGGTTCCGCTGGACAGTCCCGGTATCGAGATCCAGGGCATCCGCACCGTCGACGGCGACCGCACCAACATCGTCTACTACAGCGACGTCCGCGTCGACGACAAATACCGCCTCGGTGAGGTGAACGGCGGCTGGGCGGTGCTGATGGGCCCGCTCAACGAGGAACACGGTGTGGTCGGGGCGGCCGAGGACGGCCTGCAGGATGTCTCGATCCTGGTCCATCAGGGCACCATGATGGCGACCTCGGTCGACGCGGTGGTCTCGATCGCGGCGCGCAAGGGTCCCGACGGGCGCAGGCTGCTGGACGACGGTTCGGTCGCCTATCGCCTGGGTCGCAGCATCGCGCGGATGGAGGCGTCGCTGTCGGCCCCGCACATGTTCGGGCGGGTCGCCATCGCCCAGACCATGCGCGACATCTCGCCCGATCTGATGGACATCCTCGGGCCCGCTTCGGTGCTACCGGCGGACACCGAGGGCGCCGCCGACAACGGCGGGATGGAGTACATCTACCGCTGGGCGCCGCTGTGCGGCATCTACGGCGGCACGCTCGAGGTGTTCCGCAACATGATCGCCCAGCACGTCCTCGGACTCGGGCGGCCCAACTACTCGCTTCCGGCCAAGCCGAAGGTTCAGGCGAGCTGAGCGGCGCGGCCGTGCCCCCGATCCCGGGAGGTCGACAGCCGCACTGGTCGCGCTGGACGGGGTGCGGGCAACAGCCGCCGAGCGGCGCGGATCCACGAATCGCGCTGAATCGGCTCGAAAGGAGTACACGTGGCCGAACGCACGCAACGGCCGCTGCCGTCGATCACGCCGGAGACCGAATTCTATTGGGCCTCCGGCGCGGACGGTCGCCTGCGGATCCAGCAGTGCCGGTCCTGCACCGCGCTCATCCATCCGCCGCAGCCGGTGTGCAGGTACTGCCGCGGTGATCGCATGGAAATCCGCGCTGTCTCGGGATTCGCCACGCTGATCGGCTTCACCGTGAATCACCGTTTCGCGCTACCCGGGTTGCCCGCGCCGTATGTCGTGGCGCAGGTCGCGCTCGAAGAGGATTCGCGGGTACGGCTGACCACCAACGTGGTGCAATGCGACCCCGCCGAGCTCGAATTGGGCCTGCGCATGGAAGTGGTGTTCCACCAGGCCGGCGCGGTGTGGGTACCACTGTTCCGGCCCGCGGATCCGGCGTCACCGCCTGCCGCGCTTCCCGCGGACCCGATCGAGCCGTCCGCCATACGCGAGCACGTCCGGCCCATGCCGACAGCGGAGAAATTCGAGGACAAAGTCGCCATCACCGGTATCGGGAGGTCGCGGATCGGGCGACGGCTGATGGCCGATCCGCTGGCCCTGACCCTGGAGGCCTGCCGCGCCGCCGTCGAGGACGCCGGACTGCGCCTCGAGGACATCGACGGGCTGTCCACCTATCCCGGCTCGGGGAATCTCGGCCCGTTCACCGAGGGCGGTGTCACGGCGGTGGAATCCGCGCTGGGGATCCGCCCGACCTGGTACAACGGCGGCGCGGAAACCTTCGGTCCGGGGGGTTCCGTGATCGCCGCGATGCTGGCGGTAGCGGGCGGACTGGCTCGGCACGTGTTGTGTTTCCGCACGGTGTGGGAGTCGACGTACGCCGAACACGTACGTGCCGGAAGGATTGCGCCGTCCGGGGGTATCACCGATCCGTGGCTCACGCCCTTCGGGGCGATCTCGGCCGCGCACCTGCTCGCGCAGACCGCGCAACGCCATTTCCACCGTTACGGCACGGATCGGGAGACGCTGGGCTGGATCGCGCTGAACCAGCGGGCGAACGCGGCGCTCGACCCGTCCGCGATCTACCGGGACCCGCTGACCATGGACGACTACCTGTCCGCGCGTCCCGTCACCACGCCTTTCGGCCTGTACGACTGCGATGTGCCGTGCGACGGCGCGATCGCCGTGGTCGTCTCGGCGCGGGAGACCGCGGCCGACCTGGCGCAGCCGCCGGTGTTCGTGGAGGCGGTGGGAACCCAGGTCATCGAACGGCTGGAATGGGATCAGAGCACACTCACCCACGAGCCCCAGGTTCTCGGCCAGGCGGCGCATCTGTGGACCCGCACGACACTGCGTCCCGGCGACGTGGACGTCGCCGAACTCTACGACGGCTTCACCTTCAACTGCCTGTCCTGGATCGAGGCGCTGGGCTTCTGCGGCATCGGCGAGGCCAAGGACTTCCTCCAGGGCGGCAAGAACATCGCCCGCGACGGCCTGCTGCCGTTGAACACCCACGGCGGCCAGCTCTCGCACGGGCGCACCCATGGCATGGGCCTGATCCACGAGGCGATCGCGCAGCTGCGGGGTCAGGCGGGTGAGCGGCAGATTCCCGATGCCCGTGTCGCGGTTGTCAGCAGCGGCGGCCTGACGCCCAGCGGCGTCATGCTCTTGCGGGCGGACCGATGAGCGCCGAGGGAGCCGGGCTCGTGCGCGAGCGCGGCGACACCGTCGTCTCCCGTTCGGTCGAGGTGGAGGGGATACCGATGTCGGCGCTGTGCGCCGAGGTGGACGATCCGCGCGCCGTGCTCGTCGCGGTGCACGGAGGGGCGACTTCCGCGCGCTACTTCGACG
Source organism: Nocardia barduliensis (assembly GCF_013315795.1). Taxonomy (GTDB): domain Bacteria; phylum Actinomycetota; class Actinomycetes; order Mycobacteriales; family Mycobacteriaceae; genus Nocardia; species Nocardia barduliensis. The sequence continues at coordinate 139,283 of NZ_JABLTE010000003.1, read as the reverse complement.
TGCCCGGCAGGCCGTGGTTGTCGCTGTTGCGACTCGGCGCCCGGCTGGGATTCACCGTGCTCGCCCTCGACCGGCCGGGATACGGCACGTCCGAACCGTGGGGCGAGGTCTTCGCATCGCCGCAGCGTCGAGTCGATGCGTGCTACGCCACGATCGACGCGCTGCTGGGAGCGAGCGGGCGAGGGGCCGGGGTGTTCCTCGTGGGGCATTCGGCGGGCTGCGATCTGGCGGCGCGAATGGCCGCCGACGATCGCGGCGACGAACTGCTCGGCCTCGAGCTGGCGGGTACCGGTGTCCGCAAACATCCCGAGGCCGTCCGGATCATCGAGGAGATGCGGCATACCCGCAAGGCGGGCGCGATCCGCGATCTGCTCTGGAGTCCACGCGACGGCTATCCACCGGAGGTGTTCGGTGGCCGTTCGCTCACCGTCGGCACGCCGGGATACGAGGTCGCCGTCGTGCGGGACTGGCCGACGGATTTCCCGGTGCTCGCCCCGCGAGTGCGCGTTCCCGTGCGATTGACCCACGCCGAATACGAGCGGGTGTGGCGAAGCGATCCAGCGGCGCTCGCCGAACTCGAGGGGTTCTTCACCGCCACACCCCGTTTCGTCATGCACCAGCAGGCCGGCAGCGGCCACAACATCAGCGTCGGCTTCGGTGCCGCGGCCTATCACCTGGGACTGCTGGCGTTCGTCGAAGAGTGCGCGCTGCGATCGAACCGGGCTGGAGCGAGTCGGTGACACCTGTGCGGACACCTCAGCCCTTGAAATCCGAACGTGAGGACCCTAGATGCAGAGAATGATTTCCCCCGAGATCTCCACCTGGCCGGAGGAGGATTTCCAGCTCGTCGGCGGGGCATGTCGCGAGTGCGGCGCGACAGTGTTCCCGATCCAGGACTTGTGCCCGCGCTGCAGTAGACAGTCGATCGAGCGGGTCACGTTACCGCGCAACGGAACGCTGGTGGCCTGGACGACGCAAGGGTTCCTGCCGGGCGCGCCCTATCTCGGGGACGAGACGCCGAAGACCTTCGTTCCCTTCGGCGTCGGATTGGTCCAGCTCGGCGACGTGATCCGCGTCGAAGGCCGGCTCACGGAGAACGACCCGCAGAAGCTGGCATTCGGGATGGAAGTCGCGCTGACGGCCGTACCGCTGGGCACCGACCAAGAAGGCAACGAGGTCCTGACCTTCGCCTTTCAACCAGTCTGAGGGACAGGGATTCTGACATGACCAACGACGTAGCGATCATCGGCGTGGGTATGCACCCCTTCGGCCGCTTCGAAGGCAAGACCGCCATGCAGATGGGCGCCGACGCGATCCGGGCCGCGCTCGCCGACGCCGGGCTGGAATGGCGAGACATCCAGTTCGCCATCGGCGGTAGCTGGGAGGTCGCGAATCCTGACGCGATTGTGGGCCTGATGGGGTTGACCGGCATCCCCTTCACCAATGTGTTCAACGCGTGCGCTACGTCGGCCAGCGCCACCGAGGCGTGCGCCGACGCCATCCGGCTCGGTAAGTACGACATCGGCATCGCGATCGGCATGGACAAGCATCCGCGCGGGGCGTTCACCGTCGACCCGACCCTGGTCGGAATGCCCAAGTGGTACGGCGAGAACGGTCAGTACCTGACCACACAGTTCTTCGGGATGAAGGCCAATCGCTACCTGCACGATCACGGCATCTCCGTCGAAACGCTGGCCAAGGTGGCCGCCAAGAACTACCGCAACGGCGGATTGAATCCGAACGCCTTCCGCCGCAAGCCGGTCTCCGAGGAGGACATCCTCAGCGCGACGATGCTCAACCACCCCCTGACGCATTACATGTTCTGCGCGCCCGATGAGGGGGCCGCCGCGGTGATCATGTGCCGTGCCGACATCGCGCATCGCTACACGAGCAAGCCCGTGTACGTGCGGGCCGTCGAGGTGCGGACGCGCAAGTACGGCGCGTACGAGGTCAACACGACGTACGCGCCGGTGCAGGAGGACGTGTCGCCCTCGGTCTACGCGTCTCGCGCGGCATTCGAGTCCGCGGGTGTCTCGCCCGCGGACATCGATGTCATCCAGTTGCAGGACACCGATGCCGGTGCCGAGGTCATCCACATGGCCGAGGCCGGATTCTGTGCCGACGGCGAACAGGAACGGTTGATCGCCGACGGCGTCACCGAGATCTCCGGCTCCATGCCGGTGAACACCGACGGTGGCCTCATCGCCAACGGCGAGCCGATCGGCGCTTCCGGGATGCGTCAGCTCCACGAATTGGTGCTGCAACTGCGCGGGGCCGCGGGGGAGCGTCAGGTCGCCGGCGAGCCCAAGGCGGGGTTCGCTCTTCTCTACGGCGCACCCGGCACTGCCGGGGCCACGATCGTCACCACCTGATCCAAGGGCGCCCAAATGCGCTACAGTATGGACAACAGTATAGGTTTCACAGCCCTGGAGGTGCTCCGTGAAAGTCCCGTTCACCTGGAAGGTCACCGGCTGGTTCATGGTCGGCTGGTCGGCCGAGTTCCCGCTCGGCGAGGCGCGGCCGCTGCGGTACTTCGGGGAAGACCTGGTCGCCTACCGTGACGAGGCCGGCGAATTGCATATCCTGACCGGCCATTGCCGCCATCTCGGCGCCCACATCGGCCACGGCGGCAAGGTCGTCGGCGACTGTGTGGAATGCCCGTTCCACGGGTGGCGGTGGGGACCGGACGGCACCAACCGCAATATCCCCGGCGAGAACCGGGTGAACCGCGGTCTGCGGCTACAGGTGTATCCGGTGAACGAGCAGAACGGCTGCGTGTTCATGTGGCACCAGCCCGAGGGAAAACCGCCGCAGTGGGAGATGCCCGATATCCTGCGGCTGTTCCCGGAACTCGGGTCCGATCCCGCGAACTACTACCGGCCCTATCCCGAATTCTCGCGCAAGACCGAGCGGGAGCCGGTGCACCCGCAGGTGGTGCTCGAGAACGGCCCGGACAGTCTGCATTTCGAATACGTGCACGGCGCCACCGTCACACCACAGATGCTGGACTACAGCGTGGTCGACCACACCTGGAACTTCCTGACCGGCTGGCCCGACGCGCGCAGTGACGATCCGAACAAGATGGCGTTGAAGATACACGCGCAGATGTTCGGTCTCGGGGGCTCGATCAGCGCCTTCGAGGGATCGTCCAAACACCGGCTGATCTTCGCCACCACACCGGTCGACGACGAGTGCTCGGACCTGTTCTATTCGATCTGGTGGCCGAAGAATCCCGGGGACGACTCCGACGTGCCGCCGCCCGAGGTCCGCGAGCGCGTCGAGAAGCAGTTCCTGGTCACGGTGTGGGAGGACCTGAGCATCTGGCGCTACCAGAAGTACGTCGAACGGCCCCCGCTGTCCCCGAAGGACGCCAAACCCTATCTGTCGCTGCGCAAGTGGGCCACGCAGTTCTACGACGTGCCGCCGGCGGACGCCACGACGGTCTCGGCGTGAGCGTGCGCATCGAGCACGCCGCCGGGGCGGTGCACGCGTGAGCGCGCGTCCGCTGGCCGATCTCGTCGCGCCCGCGCACACCGCCCTCGTCACCCAGGAATGCCAGGGCGCGGTGGTCGGCCCCGCCGCGGGCTTGCCCGTGCTGGCCGAGGAAGCGCGCCGCACGGCTCTGCCCAATATCGGCGCGTTGCTCCCGGCCGCCCGCGCCGCCGGGGTGCGGGTGGTGCACTGTCTGGTCTGGCGGCGCGCCGATGGCCTCGGGTCCAACCACAACGCCAAACTCTTCGCCCTCGGTCGCCGCGGTGTCGCGGTGACCCCGGGCAGCGAGGGGGCGAGGCTGCTACCGGAATTCGGCCCCGAAGCCGACGATTTGGTGCTCGGCCGCCAGCACGGGCTCGGGCCCATGGGAGGCACCGATCTCGACGCCGTGCTGCGCAATCTCGGTGTGTCCACCATCGTGGCCGTCGGGGTGTCGTTGAACGTGGCCATCCTCAACCTGGTGATGGACGCGGTCAACGCCGCCTACGAGGTCGTCGTGCCGCGTGACGCCGTCGCCGGCGTCCCCAGGGAATACGGCGAGGCGATCATCGACAACACTTTATCGATGATCTCGACCGTCACCACGACCGAAGAGCTGCTGGCCGCCTGGCGCTGAGCCCGGTGACCGATCACCAACGGCGCTCCCGCCTCTTCGCAAGGGCCGGAGCGCCGTCAGTAGTCACATGCCCGAGTATCTTCGAGCCGTACCGCAGAGCCGGGCCGCGGACAGTCCGCGGCCCGGCTCGCATCGTCAGTCGCTGGATGGAAGCTGTTTGGCTTCTTTGAGGTCCAGCGGTACCGCGTCCACATCCAGGGTGCCGTTGCCGGACCGGGTGACGAGAATTTCGGCGCCCGTGTCGTGCACGTAACGTTTGCCCACGGTGGTGCCGCCGGCGAACTCCGGATCGATGACGGCACCGGTGCCCTTCTTCTCGCCGAGCGGCACCATGGGCGCGCCGCCGCAGCGCAGACCGTCTATTGCGTCGCTGGACTTGATGACGATCACCTGCGTCTCGCAAACCTGGCTCTCGAGCCGGGTGCCGCTCTTGATCACGATGACTCCTGAGGGGTGGATAGGACTGGGGAGATTTCCTGGACGAGGGTGCGCCGCAGGACCTTGCCCGTGGGAGTGGTGGGCAGCTGGTCGCGGAAGACGACGCGATCCGGTGTCCGTGAACCGCGAAGGTTCTCGCGCACGTACGCGCGCAAGTGCTCGGGATCCGGCGCGGAACCCGGGGCAGGCACGACGACAGCCGCGATGATCTGGCCCCACTCCTCGTCGGGTATGCCGACTACGGCGACCTCCCGGACGTCGGGATGTTCGACGAGCACATCCTCGAGTTCGGCGGGCGCGATGTTCTCGCCACCGCGGATGATGGTGTCGTCGGAGCGCCCGCCGATGAACAGGTAGCCGTCGGCGTCGAGCTCGGCGAGATCCTTCGTCGGAAACCATCCGTCGGAATCCAAGACAGAACCGATCTCGGCATAGGTACCCGACACCTGCGGGCCCCGGACGTACAACTCGCCGACTTCTCCCGGCGGGAGAACGGCGCCTTCGGCGTCGCGGATCTGTAACTCGACGCCGGGCACGGCCCGGCCGACGGAACCGAGCCGTCTGGCGACGGCCGGATCGTCGGAGGCGTGCGCGATCCGGTGATCCTCGGGGGTCGACACGGCGATGGTCGAACTGGTCTCGGTGAGGCCGTAGGCATTGACCAAGCCCACGCCGGGCAGCAATTCGAGTGCGGCGCGCACCAGCGGGAGCGGTGCCTTGGATCCGCCGTAGGCGAGGGTGCGCAGGCTCGGCAACTCGATGCCGGGTGTGGTGCGCAGAGTCGTGACGATGCGGTCGAGCATGGTCGGAACGACAGTGGCGTTGGTGATCTGCTCGCCGCGGACCAACTCGACCCATCGGGCCGGGTCGAACTGCCTCAGGTACACGGTCTTGCGGCCGGCGTACAGATTCGACAGCGCCGCGCCGACACCGGCGATGTGATAGGGAGGCAAGCAGACCAACGCGGCGTCCCCGGGTTCGGCGGAGGCGAACTCGACGGTGCCCATCACGTAGCTGGTCAGGTTCGCGTGGGTCAGTTCGACGGCTTTGGGACGCGAGGTCGTACCCGAGGTGAACAGCAGCACCGCGACGTCGTCGGGCGAAGCGTCGACGACCGCGTCGTGCCCGCCGGTGCTGCGGACGGTGGCGAAGAACAACGCGGAATCGATGACCTGCTTGCCGGAGCCCGCGACCATCTCGGCGTATTCCGAGTCGACCACGACCAGCGGGGCGGGCAACCGGTCGATCAGTTCGCGCAGCGCCGTCGCGCTGAGGCGGTAGTTCAACGGCGTGAACGCCCGTCCGGCACGTGCGGAACCGAACAGCAGCAACGGCAGCATGATGCCGCCGGTGCCGACATATGCGACATGCTCGGCGCCGGAGCTGCCGATCAATCCAGCCGCGCGGTCGGCCAGCACGCCCAGTTCCGCCGCCGTCGTCCGGGTGCCATCGGATACGACGGCGACCCGGTCGGGATCGCTCGCCGCGATCATCTCGAGCATCACCGAAATGCTCAACGCATCACCTCATCGGTTTCACAGAGGGACGCGGCCACCCCGCCGTGTGGGGTGGCGGGGTGGCCGCGGATTCGTTCGGTCAGCTGGTGGTGTGCGCGGTAGCCGCCTTGATCTGACTCTGGAAGGACTGGAGTTTGGCCTCCGCGGTCGTGGACCTGTGACTGCGCGCCTGGATGCTGACGTCGTGGCCTGCCGCGGCGGCCCGCAGCGCGCCGACGGTGGCCTTCTCCCTCGGTACATGCTCGAAAGGGTCGAAGGAGTACCAGCGCATCGCGTTGAGATGCGTCATCTTGTCGATCTCGTCATCGGGAACCTGCTCGCGTTCGAGCACTCCGGCCAGCACCTCGGGGGCGTCGGGCCACATGGAATCGCTGTGCGGGTAGTCCATTTCCCACGAGATGTTGTCGATGCCGATCTCGTGCCGCAGCCGTACACCGATCGGGTCGCTGATGAAGCAGGTCATGAAGTGGTCACGGAAGACCTCCGAGGGCCGCTTCCCGCCGAAGTCCTGCAACGTCCAGGCCGAGTGCATCTCGAAGGTGCGGTCCACACGCTCGAGGAAGTACGGAATCCATCCGGTTCCGCCCTCGGACAGTGCGATCTTGAGGTCCGGGTAGTCCTTGACCGGTCGCGACCAGAGCAGGTCCGCGGCGGCCTGCACGATGTTCAGCGGTTGCAGGGTGATCATCACATCCGGCGGCGAGTCGACCGCGGGGATCGACAGACGCCCGGACGATCCGATGTGGACGCTCAGCACGGTGTCGGTGTCCACCAGCGCCTTCCACAGCGGATTCCAGTACGGGTCGTGGAAGCTCGGGTATCCCAGCGCCGCCGGGTTCTCGGTGAACGTCAGCGAATGCACGCCCTTGGCCGCGACCCTGCGTACCTCGGCCGCGCACAATTCGGCATCCCAGATCACCGGCAGCGCCATCGGAATGAAACGGCCCGGGTAGGCGCCGCACCATTCATCGATGTGCCAGTCGTTGTACGCCTGCACCAAGGCGAGCGAGAATTCCGGATCCTCGGTCGCGAAGAGCCGTCCCGCGAAACCGGGAAAGGAAGGGAAATTCATCGACGCCAGGATCCCACCGGCGTTCATGTCCTTGATGCGTTCGTCGACATCGAAGCAACCCGGCCGGATCTCGTCGAGACCCTCGGGTTCCAGTCCGTACTCCTCCTTCGGCCGTCCGGCCACGGCATTGAGCGCCACGTTCGGAATGACGGTCTCCCGGAATGTCCACACGTCGGCGCCGTCGTCGGTGCGCACCAACCGGGGCGCGTCGTCGACGTACTTCTTGGGCAAATGGTTTCTGAACATGTCCGGGGGCTCGATGATGTGATCATCGACGCTGATCAGGATCATGTCGTTCTTATCCACGAGCACACTCCTACGCTATATACAGTATGACTTACAATATAGACCATGGTCTCCCTCTCGGGATGGTCTGTGCGCGAGCCTTCCGGCCGGATCAGTAGGCCATGAACAGGATTTGCTCACGGGTGTAGTCGTGGTCGGGATGCTGTTCGGCGAGGTGCCGCCGAGCCTTGTCGACCAGGTCGTCCTCATCGGTCCCGACCAGGAACTCTCCACACGGGCAACTCAGGTGCCGCTTCATCGCCCGGCTCCTTTCGCTGCGGTGTCCACGCATCCCGGCGTCACAGGATCGCGCCGCTTTCCTTCGCCGCGATGATGTCCTCCCATTCCATGCCGAGCTCGAGCAGGATGGTCTCGGTGTGCTCGCCGTACTCGGGGGATCGGCTCGGCGGTGCGGGTGTCTCATCGAATTGCACCGGGGCCGCGACGGTCCGGTAGTCGTTGCCGGCACTGTCGGTCACCGTCATGAGATAGCCGTTGGCCGCGACCTGGGGATCGGCGAGAACTTCCTGCGGACTCGCGATGGTGGCCCAGACGCCCGGCTCGTCGGCGAGGGCCTTCTGCCAGTCGGCCAGATCGCGCTCGGCGAAGGTCCTACGCAATTCGGCCGTCGCGGCTTCTTGGTTGGCGACCAGGTTCACCAGCGGTACGAATCGTTCGTCCACACCCAGGTCCGGCCGGCCGATGCGCTCGCAGAAGCCGCGCCAGTAGCGGTCGGCCTGCAGAAGCACCAGCTGAACCCAGCGGTTGTCGCGGGTCTTGTAGCGGTTGACCGCGGGATTCAATGCGGTGCCCGCTTCACCGGCCGGGATGCGATCGATACCGTAGTAGTCGGCGGCCGCGATATCCGGTGCGACGGCCCACATACCCTGCGCCAGCAGCGAACTGTCGACAAGGGGAGCGTGACCGGTGCGTTCGCGATGGAACAGCGCCGCCGTGATGCCACCGGCCAGCGTGATGCCCCCTTGGAGATCGCCGAAGGCCGGGCCCTGGGCCATCGGGAACTCGGCATTGGTGGGCGTGAGCGCGTAGGCGACGCCGGCGCGGGCGAGGTAGCTGGCGGCGTCGAATCCGCCACGATCCTTATCCGGGCCGCGGCTGCCGTGACCGCTGCCCCTGGCGATGATCACCTTCGGATTGAACTCGCGGATCCGCTCGACCGACAGTCCGGCCCGCTCGAGCGGTGCGGGAAGCCAGTTGGTCAGGAAGACATCCGCGTTCGCGATCAATCGGCGGAGAATCTGCCTGCCCTGCTCGGACTTGATGTCCACCCCGATACTGCGCTTGCCGTGATTGCCGAGCTCCATCATGAAGTTGGCCCGCACCTGCGTGCCGGTCCCGTCGAGTCCGCCGACGACCAGGTTGCGGCACGGATCGCCGCCCTTGGTGTCCTCGATCTTGATCACGTCGGCGCCCCAGTCGGCCAACGCGGCGCCCGCGCTCGGCACGTAGGTCCACGATGCCAATTCGACTACCTTGACGCCACTGAGCAGACCCGACATCGGCGCTCCCTTCCCGCGATTGATCCGTTGCGACGAACTATACGGTAAAGGTTACAGTTAGTCATCCAGGATCGCTGTCGTGCAGGTGCGACGGCCGCCTGGGGAGTGAGCGGCCCTGCTGGGAGCGGGCGGCGGTACGAGATGTCAGCGTCTTCTCGGGTCTGCCGCCGCCTCGCCAGCGGGGAACGGCCTGGTCGACCGGTGTCGAAGTCTCAGACCCGCTTGCCATCGATGAGCGCGGCCAGTACTCCGAAGCTGTCGTGTGCCTGCACGCCCGCCACTGCTCGTTCGACACCGACCCGGGAGACCTCGAGCGGCTGCATGCGCGCGCCGGCTTCGGCGGTGCAGACGGCGGCGAGATAGAACTCGGTGATGCCCGCTCGATACAGCGTCCACAGGCGATCACCGTCGACGGGAACGCCCGCGGCGTCCAATCCGGCGGCATAGCGCTCGACCAGGTCCTTTTCGATCGTGCGAAGCAGATCCGGTTCGACCGACGCGGTGGCGAAGTAGGCGACATCCCGGATGCCCGCTCCGGCCGTCGCGATCTGCCAGTCCAGGAAGCCGGGACCCGCGCTCTCGAAGAAGAGGTTGCCCAGATGGGGGTCACCGTGGATCAGGGTCTGGGGCTGCGCGGCCCAGAAGGCGTCGATGTCCGCGCTGCGCTGAAAGAAGATGCGGCACTGCCGCTTCATCGTCTCCGGTATCAAGGGCGCCGTATGTCCCGTGATCTGCCGTAGGAAGCGGCGGCGGATGATGTCGCCGAGACGGACGTCCGCCGAGGAGCGCTCGGCCAGCGGCGCGAGGTCACCGGTGAAACGGTCGGTGCCCCAGTGCGCGCTGTGCAGGGCGGCCATGGCATCGATCACGGCCTCCGCCTCCGCTTGGCTCACCGAGTCGCGGACCGTGCGGAACTCCGCTGTCGCCGACAGATCCTCGAGCACGAGGATGCTGCGCCGCCGCAGAGGGTCGACCTGGGCCGCATAACAGCGCGGCACGCGGATCGGGGGCGTGTCGCCCAAGGCGCGATAGGCGACGATTTCGCGGGTGCCGAGGCGGAAGATATTCATCAGCACGTGTTGCAGATAGTTGCGCGGCGGCAACTTCAAGAACAAGGTCTCCGGGATGTCCGCCTCGGATTCGACGGCTATTCGGGCCCGCGCCGCGGTGCCGGAGTGGTGATCGAGTACGCGTACCGAGGTGATGGCGCCGGGTGGCAGGCCGAGTGTCGCGGCGAGCCGACGTGCGGTCGCGTCCTGGACGCGCAGCGGAATTCGGGTGCCGTAGGAGTTGGTGCGGTCCAATGCGGCTCGAATCGCCTCCTTGCCTGCCATTCCGAGACTGCGAGCGGTCGCGACTGATTGCGAGGTCATTGGTCACCGTCCATCTTGAATTCTTGGCGTTAGGAGAGAGTCCTGCCGCATTGTCCTCTCGGCGCCCGATGGCGGCACGCCATGCCTACCGACAGCTCGGTTTCGGTCGAAACCCGTCCGGTGTGGGTTCCGGCGGGCATCGCCGAGCGGAGGGCCGCGGTTGTTTCACGCCACTGGGGCGGAGCTGAAGTCCTGCGTCTCCCACTTCCTGATTGATACGTCCCTTGAAGTGCTATACGGTAATAATTACAGTTGGACATCCAGGATGGTGATCGGGAGGTAATGTGAGCGACGTCGCCGGGGAGCGGGTGGCCCTGAGCCCGGAGCTGGGGCGCATGGCTGCCGAGCAGGCCGAATTCCGGATGCTCATCGACGGAGAGCTGACGGGAGCGGAGTCGGGCGCGGCATTCGACAACCGCAGTCCGGCGACAGGGCTCGTGCTCGGCGCCACCGCCGCGGCGGGCGAACAGGACATGCTGCGCGCGATCGCCGCGGCGCGGCGGGCCTTCGACGACACCGGTTGGTCGACCGACCGGGCGCTGCGCCGCCGCTGCCTGGAGCAACTCCAGCATGCGCTGGAGGCGGAGAAGGAGCAGTTGCGCACCGAACTCGTCGCCGAGGTCGGCTGCCCGGTGATGACCACGCGGAACGCGCAGCTGGAATGGCCGCTGGCCGAGGCGTTGCGCTACCCGGCCCGCCTGATCGAGGAGTTCGCCTGGGAACGCGTGCTCGAGGGCGGCGGTCTGTTCGGTGATCGCAACAAGCGCACCGTGCTTCAGGAGCCGGTGGGCGTGGTCGCCGCGATCTGTCCGTCGAACTTCCCGGTCGAGGTCATCTTGAACAAGCTGGGGCCCGCTCTGGCGGCGGGAAACACAGTGGTGCTCAAGCCGGACCCGAATACCCCCTGGAACGCCACCCGGCTCGGCCGGCTGATCGCCGAGCACACCGACTTCCCGCCGGGTGTGGTGAATGTCGTGACCACCCCGTCCAACGACGTGGCCGGGCTACTGGCGACCGATCCCAGGGTCGACCTCATCTCGTTCACCGGATCGACCGCTGTCGGGCGCACGCTCATGCGCCAGGGCGCCGACACCATGAAGCGCACCTTCCTCGAACTCGGCGGCAAGTCGGCGCTGATCGTGCTCGACGACGCGAAGCCGGAGATCGCACTGCGCAGTGCGGTCGGGGTGTGCGTCCACGCGGGTCAGGCGTGCGCCGCGACCAGCAGGATGCTGGTGCACCGCTCGATGTTCGACGACATGGTCGCGGCGGTCGGGGCGGCGTTCCAGGCGGTGCCTGTGGGCGATCCGGCGCTGCCGGAGACTCTGGTCGGTCCGGTGATCAGCGCCGCACAGCGCACCCGTGTACTCGACGCGTGCGCGCGGGCGACACGTGACGGTGCGCGACTGGTCACCGGCGGAGGAACGCCGGAGAAGCTGCCCGCTCATCTGACAGCCGGTCATTTCGTCGAGCCGACGGTGTTCGTGACCGGAGATCCAGGACTCGCGATCGCACAGGAGGAGATCTTCGGTCCGGTGTTGGTGATCATTCCCTTCTCCGACGATGACGAGGCCGTGCGCATCGCCAACGACAGCGCCTTCGGCTTGGCGGGCGCGGTGCTCTCGCGATCCGCGCAGCGCGGCATGGATATCGCGCGCCGGCTCAGGACCGGTGCGGTCGGCGTCAACGGCGGCATGTTCTACGGCGCCGACGCGCCATTCGGGGGCTACAAGAACAGCGGGGTCGGCCGCCAGTGCGGCATCGAGGGATTTCAGCAGTACCTGGAGACCAAGACCATCGGCTCCCGGACGCCGCGGCAGAGCTGAGCGCTCACCCGGCGGATCGACCCACCATCGAAGTACGGAAAGGTTGTCACCAGTGGGAAAATTGGACGACAAGGTCGCGGTGATCTCGGGCGCGGCCCGAGGACAGGGGCGCTCACACGCGGTGAACCTGGCCGCCGAGGGCGCGAGCATCATCGCCCTGGATATCTGCGCCGACCTCGAGGGAAACACCTACCCCCTGGCTCGGGCCGAAGATCTGGAGGAAACGGCCAGGCTGGTCGAGAAGGAGGGCGTGCGCGTCCATCCTGTCGTCGTCGACGTGCGTGAACGCGGCGCCGTCTGGAGCGCGATCGCGCAGGGCGTCGAAGCGCTCGGGCGACTGGACATCGTGGTCGCCAACGCGGGTATCGCCCCCATGGGGCGTGGGCAGACCATCCAATCGTGGTCGGACACGATCGACACCGACCTTGCCGGTGTCTTCAATGTGGTGCAGGCGAGCCTCCCGCATCTCGGTCCCGGCTCATCGATCATCGCCACGGGTTCGCTCGCGGCGCAGTTGGGCAGCTCGACCAAGCAGGGGCCGGGCGGTTCCGCCTACAGCTTCGCCAAGCAGGTCGTCGCACACTACGTGAACGATCTGGCGATCCAGCTCGCGAAGAAATCGATCCGGGTCAACGCGGTGCATCCCACCAACGTGAACACCGACATGCTGCACAACGAGGGCATGTACAAGGTTTTCCGCCCCGACAAGGAGGCTCCGACGCGCGAGGACGCCGAAGTGGCGTTCCCGGCGATGCAGGCCATGCCGATCCCGTACATCGAACCGCAGGACGTCTCGAATCTCGTCGTCTTCCTGGCCTCCGAGGACGCGCGCTATATCACCGGCAGCCAATTGCGGGTGGACGCGGGCGGTTTCGTCAAAGCCGTGCCCTGGGGGAAGTGAGCGATGACCGATACCACGACCGTCTACAAACTCTATCGCTGCGTCATCTGCGGATGGGAGTACGACGAAGAACTCGGCTGGCCGGAGGACGGGATCGAACCCGGCACCCGCTGGGAGGATATTCCCGAGGACTGGACATGTCCGGACTGCGGCGCCGAGAAGGCCGATTTCGAGATGATCGAGGTCGAGCGATGACCGTCCCGCCGCGCGGGCGGGTGGTGATCGTCGGCACCGGCGTCGCCGGGGCCAGCGCGGCGGAGACGCTGCGCAAAGAGGGATTCGCCGGATCGATCGTCCTGGTCGGTGACGATCCGGCGGCCCCATATCGACGCCCGATGGTGTCCAAGGAGCTGCTGTCGGGCGCTGCCGGTGCGGGGAAGGCGCGGCTCAAACCCGCCGCCTTCTGGTCGGATATGACGATCGAATTGAGCACGGGAGTGTCCGCGCGCGAACTGGACACCGCGGCGGCGAAGATCGAATTCGACGACGGCTCGCAGATGTCCTACGACGCGCTCATCGTGGCAACGGGAGGACGGCCGCGGCGGCTCGACCTCTTGCCGGAGGCCCACACCCTGCGTCATCTGCATGACGTCGCACCGCTTCGGTCGGTCTTCGACCGCGTCGGCGCGACGGGCGCCGCGCCGACGGTCCTCGTCATCGGCGGCGGACTCGTCGGCATGGAGGCGGCCGCCACCGCACGCGCCATCGGCGCCGAGGTCACCGTGCTGGAAATGGCGGAACGTGTGCTCGAACGCGTTGTGCCCGAGATCGTTTCGGCGAGTTACGAACGTCTGCACCGGGGTCGCGGGGTCGCGGTGCACACCGGGGTGCGGATCACCGCGGCGCACGAGGAGAACGGCCGCACGCGCGTGGTCGCCGAGGACGGGCGAGAATGGGCCGCCGACGCGGTGATCGTCGCGGTCGGGATGACACCCAACACCGAACTGGCCGCGCGCGCCGGCGTGAGTGTCGGTGACGGCATCGTCGTCGACGAATTCGGCGCGACCTCGGCGGCCGGGGTGTTCGCGGCCGGGGACGTCGCGCGACTGCCGAACCGCATCCTCGGCGGTACCGAACGGATCGAGCACTGGAATCACGCCCAGGCCCATGGTGCCGCCGCGGCGCGAACGGTACTCGGCGTGCGCGTGCCCTACGAAGAGGTCCCCTGGTGCTGGACCAACCAGTTCGGCCGCAATCTCCAGATCGCGGGCTGGCCGGGCTCGGGCACCGAGTTGATCGTGCGCGGTGACATCGACGCGGGCCCGTTCCTCGCGCTGAGCCTCGCAGGCGACCGTCTGGTCGGCGTGCTGGGTGTGGGTACGCCCCGCGATGTGCGGGCGGCACAGACATTGATCAAGCAGGGGCCGTACCTGCCGAGGGCAGTACTCGAGGGCGATGAACTCGATCTCATCGAGTTGGCCACGACTCCGGAGCGTTTCGCCGCCGGTGCGGCGACCGTGGCGGTGACCGAATAATGCTGCGCCGCAGCCGGATTGCGCCGCACAGTGCGCATCGCAGTCGTCGAAATACAGGGAGGGCCGCGCCTGTCGGCGCGGCTGCACAACACGAAGGTTGAGATCATGCCCAAACCCGTCATCGTCAGCGCAGTCCGCACCGCGATCGGGCGCTCCTTCAAAGGCGCGCTCACCAACGTGGCGTCGGAGACGCTCGCGATCGAAATCCTGACCGAGGCCGTTCGCCGGTCCGGTATCGACCCGGCCGAGGTCGATGACGTCATCCTCGCCGAATTGAACTACGGCGGCGGCGACCTCGCGCGACACGCCGCGGTGGCCGCGGGCATGGAGAGTGTGCCGGGCCAAGCGGTCAACCGGCAGTGCGCGGGCAGCCTGACCGCGATCGCCAACGCCGCCGCACATATTGGCACCGGCATGGAGCGGGTGATCGTCGCGGGCGGCGTGCAATCGCTGTCCACCGCCCCCGTGATGAAGTGGCGAGTGCCGGGATCCGGGCCCGAACTCGAGTTCAAGGAGCCCTGGATTCCGCCGTCGCACCCCGAGACCCCGGACGCGCCGACCACCGACATGTCGATCACCGTCGGCTGGAACACCGCGAAGAAGGTCGGCATCAGCCGTCAGGAGATGGACGACTGGGCGCTGCGGTCGCATCAGCGCGCAGTCGCCGCGATGGACGCGGGCAAGTTCGCCGACGAGATCCTGCCCCTGAAAGTCGCGCAGGCCGACGGATCGGTGATCGATTTCGCGGTGGACGAGCACCCTCGCCGCGACACCACCGCTGCACGGCTGGCGGCCCTGCCGGTCCTGCATCCCGAGATCGAGGGATTCTCGATCACCGCGGGCAACAGCAGTGGCATCAACGACGCCGCCGCGGCGGTGACGGTGACCGCCGACGACTACGCCGCGGGCGCCGGCCTCGAGGTGCTCGCGACGGTGCGGGCGTGGGCCAACGTCGGCGTGACTCCGGCGGACAACGGCATCGCGGCATCGCATGTACTCGGCAAGGTGCTCGATCGGGCCGGTCTGAAGGTCGGCGACGTGGCGTTGTGGGAGATCAACGAAGCGTTCGCCTCGGTCCCGATCGCCGCGTGCCGGGCACACGGTATCGACGAGGAGAAGGTGAACTTCTCCGGCAGCGGGTGCAGCCTCGGCCATCCGATCTCGGCATCGGGGGCACGTCAGGTAGCGACCTTGATCTACGAACTCCGGCGCCGTGGTGGCGGCATCGGAGTGTCGGCGATGTGCGCGGGCGGCGGCATGGGTGGAGCTCTCGTCATCGAGGTCTGATCGCACATCGCGGAGTGCTCTGCGCCGGGGTGCGTAGCCGATCCCGGCGTAGAGCGCCGTTTTATATCGAAGCAATTATGGTAAGGCATTCGACAGTAGGAATGGAGGTATCCGTGTCGGACGAAGTGCAGCTGGAACGCCGCGGACGAACGCTGGTGATCACGATCAACCGGCCCGATGCGCGCAACGCGATCAATCTCGCGGTCAGCCAGGGATTGGCCGACGCGGTGGACGAACTCGACGCGAGCCCTGAGCTGTCCGTCGCGGTGCTGACCGGCAGCGGCGGAAACTTCAGCGCCGGAATGGATCTGAAGGCGTTCGCGGCGGGCGAGTACCCGTATGTGCCCGGTCGCGGTCTCGGCTTCACCGAGAAGCCCCCGGCCAAGCCGATCATCGCCGCCGTCGAGGGCTACGCCCTTGCGGGCGGCACCGAACTGGTCCTGGCGACCGACTTGATCGTGGCCGCCAAGACCGCGCGGTTCGGGGTACCCGAAGTCAAACGCGGCCTCGTCGCGGGCGGCGGCGCGCTGTTGCGGCTGCCCCGGCGTATTCCCTACCAGAAGGCACTCGAACTCGCCCTGACCGGTGACAACTTCACGGCCGAGGAGGCCGCGGCCTGGGGCTTCGTCAACGATCTCGCCGAGCCGGGGGAGGCGCTCGACCGGGCGCTGGCTCTCGCCGACCGGATCACGGCCAACGGACCGATCGCCGTCGCGGTGACCAAGGAGGTCATCGTCAAGGCGAGCGAGTGGAGCGCCGACGAGATGTGGCAGAAGCAGATGGAACTCATCGCCCCGGTCTTCGCCACGCAGGACGCCCAGGAAGGCGCGAAGGCTTTCGCCGAGAAACGGACCCCCAACTGGACGGGTAAGTGAGGTCACGGGCCCACTCATCCGCCGTCAACCCATGAAGTAAGGAGACGCAGTGTCGTTCGAAGGTTCAGTAGTTCTGGTGACCGGCGGTGCCGGTGGCCTGGGTGATGCGACGGTGCGCAGGCTGCATGCCGAGGGCGCTGCCGTCGTCATCGCCGACGTCAACGACGAGAAGGGCAAGGCCCTGGCCGACGAGCTGGGCAACAAGGCCGTGTACGTGCGCACCGACGTGCTCGACGACGCGACGATCGAGAACGCCTTCGCGAAGGCGGACGAGCTGGGCACGCTGCGCTACGCGGTGATCGCCCACGGTGGCTTCGGCGTGCTGGAGAAGGTCGTCAATCGCGACGGCAGCCCGCACACGCTGAAGGGTTTCACCGACACGATCGCGCTGTACCTGACGGGCACCTACAACGTGCTCCGGCTGTCCGCGGCCAAGATCGCCAAGCTCGAACCGAAGGACAATGGCGAGCGCGGCGCGGTCGTCATGACCAGTTCCATCGCCGGGTACGAGGGCCAGATCGGTCAGTCGGCGTACGCGGCGGCCAAGGGCGGGGTGATCGGGCTGACCTTGACTGCCGCCCGCGACCTCAGCGCGGTCGGCATCCGGGTGAACAGCATCGCGCCGGGAACGATGCACACCCCGATCATGGACTTCCTCGGTGAGGAGAAGCTCGCCCAGTTCGCCGCGTCCGTGCCGTTCCCGAAACGCCTGGGCGCGCCGGCGGAGTACGCGTCGCTGGCGCAGCATCTACTGGAGAACCCGTACATCAACGGTGAGGTAGTGCGCATCGACGGCGGCCAGCGCTTCCAGCCGAAGTGAGCGCGATCCTGCCGCGCTCCGCGCGGCAGGAATCGGTTGCGGGCGATTGCGAAGCGCGGAACAGGCCCGCTTCCCGAGAAGACGGATGGACGGCGTCGAGACGACGACCTTCGTCACCTACGGCCCGCCCTGCGGGTGGCGCGATACGTCGAGCCCCGACGGCACGACGAAACACTGACGCGACCGGGAGACCCGCATACACGCGAGCCGGAGAACTAGCCTGCGTGGTGACGAAGTCTGTGATGGGGTGGCATCGCGTGGCGGTGCCATCTCATCGGTCTGCGACGGTGACCGGCAGGTCGCGCCGCCCGGCTGAATACCAGCCGAGCCTGCCGATCATGGGCCGGGCCGCTCGGGTTGGCATCGGTACAGCGAACATCCTCGAGTAATGCGGTGACTATATCGTGTTGTCACACAACCGATTTCGATGACAATCTGTCCTCAGTGCGGGAAGATGGGTCTCGCGGTAGATCGGCAGTTCGTCGGTCGTTCCGGAGACAAGGGGGCAAGTCTGTCATGGGGAAAGTCGACACCAGGGGTACTTGGACACGCGTCAGCGTGGACGAGTCGCAGTTCGAGGGCTTACGGCAGCCCGGAGTCAAGTCGAGCACAGGCATCAAATCGAGTATCAGATGGGGCAACGGTCAGGACGAGGAGAAGAGCGGTTACGACTTCACCGGCCTCACCGATGTCGACGCGCGCCTCGACGGCCAGAACTTCCGGCTCGGGATCTTCACACACTACAACCGTCGGATTCACCTGCCACACAGTCAGTTCTCGGTCTTCCTGAAGGTCACCGTCGATTTCCGGGACGAGGGATTCGACCACACCTTCACCCTGCGTTTCCGCCACGACGAGACGCCCAACCAGCCGGGTGACGTTCCCGATGTGGTGCGACCGCCGATAGTCCACGAGAACGACGTCGTCCGTGTCGACGGCACCGAATACCTGGTGACCATCAGTGGTTTCCTGGACGACAAGGATGAAGTGAAGCCGTACTTCGAAAACCCCGAAGGGGAGATCAAGAGAGTCTGGCTCGTTGCCAAGTTCGAACCCCAGAGTGAGCCGGGTTCCTGAACCCGGCTCCGGCGGACCAGACGGCATACCGCCCGCAAACGCGGCCGGAGCGGTGGCCGTACAAGTGGCTACGACCGGATCGCCGCGGCCACGAGCAGGTCTTCGCGGGTGGTGAATTTGATCCTGGGTCTGCCGGCCGCCGCACCCGCGGCCTTCTCGGCCTGGTCGATGGCTTTCCATCCTGCACGGTCGACCAGGTCGGGCTGGCGTCGCCTGATCAGGGTTTCGAGTGCGGCCCTGTCACCGGCGGGGTCGGCGAGTTCACCTGCGATGAAATCGGCCACGAGGCGTTCGACGGTTTCGGCGGAGTCGAGGCGATTCGATCCGATGACGCCGCGTGGTCCGCGCTTGATCCAGCCGCTGACATAGACCCCGGGCAGCGGCGTGCCGTCGGCGCCGATGACCCGGCCGTGCTCGTTGGGTACCACACCACGGAGTTCATCGAAGGGCACATCCGCCACCGCGGCGCCCTTGTAGCCGATCGAGCGCAACACCAGACCGGTGCCGAGGGTTTCGGTGCGGCCGGTAGGGCGTGCGACCAGTCGTCCGTCTTGCTCGAGGAGTTCGTTGTGCGCGAACTCGATCGATTCGACTCTGTCGCTGCCGTGCACCGCGGTCGGCGAGGTCAGGTAACGGAAGACGATCCGTTTGTTGCCCGGGTCACGGCGACCGCGAGCGAATTCCTCGGCCAGGGTGTACTTCAGCTTCAGCGAAGGTTCGGCCTCGGGGTCGTCGAGCAGGGCCCGGCTGACTTCGTCGAGTCGCAGGTCGGCTTCGTCGATGATGACGTCGACACCCTTCAGATGTGCCAGTGCGAGGAACTCCGGGCTGGTATAGGCGGCTTGCAACGGCCCGCGTCGCCCCAGGACGACGACCTCGCGAATCTTGCTGTGGCGCAGCGCCGCGAGCGCGTGGTCGGCGATGTCCGTCTCGGCCAGCTCGTCGGGGTCTACCGTGAGCACCCGCGCCACGTCCAGAGCCACATTGCCGTTGCCGACGATCACCGCGCGTTCAGCCGACAGATCGAACACCCGATCGGCGTAGTCGGGGTGACCGTTGTACCAGGCGACGAACTCCGTCGCGGAATGCGAGCCCGGCAGATCTTCGCCGGGCACACCCATCCTGCGGTCGCTCGAGGCGCCGACGGAGTAGATCACGGCGTGATGGTGGGCCTGCAGTTCCTCGTGTGACACATGGTTGCCGACCTCGACATTCAAGTAGTACCGCAGGCTGTCGCGGGCGAACGCCGACTCGAACAACCGCGCCACCGTCTTGGTTCCAGGATGATCCGGGGCCACGCCGGCGCGCACCAGCCCCCACGGCGTCGGCAGCCGGTCGAACATCTCGATCTCGACATCGCAACGCCTGAGTAGCTCGTCGGCGGCATAACATGCGGCGGGGCCCGCTCCCACGATCGCGACCCGCAACGTGCCGAGATCCTTCGGCGGACGGGTCGGCGCGGCGATCGGTTCGAAATTCGATTCCAGCGGATGCCGTTGGAAGTAGGCGGCATTGATGTCGCGGAACCGTGCCAGTGAGGCGGTCAGGTCGTCCTCGGAGAAGATGGCCTCCACCGGGCACGCGTCCATACAGGCGCCGCAGTCGATACAGGTGTCGGGGTCGATGTAGAGCATCTCGGTCGTCGCGAACTCCGGCTGATCCGGACGGGGGCGGATGCAATCCACCGGGCACTCGGAGACGCAGCTGGCGTCGTTGCAACAACGCTGCGTGATTACGTAGGCCATGGTGTGATGCTCCTTTGGGAGTCTGCGATGCCCGTGGCCGCCGACCGGGAAGCGCTCTCGGCGAGCCGATCGGCGGCATATGCGGGCGAGTCACCGCCCGCGCCGCAGAGGTTGACTGACGGCAATACTGTAACGTTAACTGGAGTTAGATCGGTAACCGAGCGGCCTTGCTTGCTCACGGCGTCGGCCCGAGAGGATCACGGGCACGCCCTGCAATGGCCGGCCTTCCGGCGCGGAGGGTCCGATCCGGGGTCGAAAGATGGGAGAGCCGGTCGATGCCGGAAAACGACAAGCCGCTCGCGGGCCGAACAATGATCATGTCGGGCGGCAGCCGCGGCATCGGTCTCGCGATCGCGAAGCGGGCGGCCGCGGACGGGGCGAACATCACACTCGTCGCCAAGACCGATCAGCCGCATCCGAAGTTGCCCGGCACCATTCACACCGCAGCCGAGGAACTCGAGCAGACCGGCGGCACGGTATTGAAGGTCGTCGGCGACGTGCGCGACGACGCGGCGGTCGCGTCGGCGGTCGAGCGGACCGTCGACCGCTTCGGCGGGATCGACGTCGTGGTCAACAACGCCTCCGCCATCGACCTCTCGTCCACCGAGGCGCTGGCGATGAAGACCTACGATCTGATGCAGGACATCAATTGCCGGGGCAGTTACCTGCTGTCGAAGCTGTCCATCCCGGCGCTGCGAGAGTCCGCGCGTGCCGATCGCAATCCGCACATCCTGACGCTGTCGCCCCCATTGAACCTCGATCCCCACTGGGCGGGAGCGCATCTCGGCTACACCATCGCCAAATACGGCATGTCGCTGACCACGCTCGGATTGGCCGAGGAACTGCGGGGCTGCGGCATCGGCGTCAACTCCTTGTGGCCGCGAACCACGATCGCCACGGCGGCGATCCGCAACCGCCCCGGTGGCGCGCAGCGGATGGCCACCTCCCGCACGGCGGACATCTGCGCCGACGCCGCCTATCTCGTGCTCACCTCACCGGCTGGAAGCACGACGGGAAACTTCTTCATCGACGAGCAAGTGCTGGTCGAGCACGGGGTCACCGACCTCGACCGATATCGGGCAGTGCCGGGGGACGGACCGCTCACCGTGGACCTGTTCCTGTAGAGCCGGTCTCGACGCCGGGAAGAGTGCGACGGTAAGGAACCCGAAGAAATGGCAGAGGATCTGATGCTGCAGCAGCTGCGGCGCGGCGGAGTGTGCACGCTGACGCTGCACCGCCCCCATCGCAAGAACGCGATCACTCTCGATCTGTGGATCGCCCTGCGCGAGGCGCTGGACGCGATCGCACACGATCCCACCGTGCGGGCGGTCGTCCTCACCGGCGCGGGCGGATCGTTCTGCTCCGGTGCCGACGTCGTCGACAGCGATCCCTTTGCCGCGCCGTTCACCAAACTCCAGGCGATATCGGAGGTCGCCCAGCGCCTGCACGACTTGCCGGTGCCGACCGTCGCCAAGGTGCGTGGTGTGGCAGTGGGCGCCGGATGGAATCTGGCGTTGGGATGCGACCTGGTCGTCGCGACACCGGACGCGAAGTTCTCCCAGGTCTTCGCCCGCCGTGGTCTCTCACTCGATTGCGGGGGGTCGTGGCTGCTGCCGAAGCTCGTCGGAGTGCAGCAGGCAAAACGGCTGGCGCTGCTGGCCGAGACGATCGATGCCACCGAAGCGCGTGAACTCGGCCTGCTCACCTGGATCAAGTCGGAGGAGGGGATCGACGACTTCGTCGACCAGGTGGCGCAGCGGCTGGCGGCGGGCCCTCCGGTGGCGGTCGCCCAGACCAAAGCGCTGCTGAACGAGGGTGCCGACCGGACTCTGCGCGAGGCGCTGGCGAGCGAATCTCGCGCACAGGCAGTGAATTTCGCCACCTCGGACGTTCCGGAGGCGTACGCGGCCTTCACGCAGAAACGCGACGCGGCCTTCACGGGCGGCTGGAACGTGCGCCGCCCCGAGGCGTGATCCGAGACGGTGACCGGCGCTCCTGCCGGCCCGGTGCGCTACTCCGGTACGTGCCGACCTGACGGTTGGATGTGGCGGAAGCGTGCCGTGCCGTCTCGATGCGCCCCAGAATCTGCACACGATGATTCGCGCGCCGAGCCGATAACCGGGGCGACGACGTCAGCCGGCCAGGCTGGTGTACCAATGGCCGACGTCGTCTCCACGTGAATAGCGGTCGAGCCATCGGTCGGCGAATTCCGGCAGCGCGTCGTGTGCCGGATCGTGGAAAGGTGTCTGACTCGACAGAACTCGCCGGATGGTCACCAGCTTCTCCCGCCAGGGGATCGCGGCGAAGGCGGGACGGGCGCTGTCGATCGCGGGCGAGCCTCGGCGCAGTCGCCGTCGGGCCGAAGCCGAGATGCCGGCCAATGGCCTGATGGTGTGGGCGTCGATGGCGCGTTCGGTCAGCGGTCGAAGTCGAATCGGATTTTGCGGATCACCAGGTCGGTCATTGTGCTATCTCATTTCTGCACGGGGCGCGGCCGCCATCGAACGCCGTGGAGCCGCGGCGCCTGCCGGCGTTTCAGCGATCACCGCTCGGCGGGCGGTCACCCGTAGCGTTGGTCGGTAACTCGCGGGGAGTTATTGCGTGCCGAGGATGCCGGTGGCTGTCGCGGCGTTCTTTGTCAGCGTGCGGGTGAGGAATTGTGCCTGGTGCTCACGTACTTGCTCGTGCCACGGCTTGCCGGGATAGACATCGAAGTGGTCGCAGGGGTAGTGGCGGATCTGGGCTCGCGCTCGCGTCGCCGCTCTCATCGCGGCGTCGACGGAGACGCTGCGGTCGAAGTCGGCGATCTGGAACAGTACGGGGCAACGCACTTTTGCGGCGAATCGGATGGGTCGATGAGCCAGGGCGTCGAGCGCGAACGAGGCGTTCACCTCGTTGCGCCAGTTCGGCCCGGCGATCGAGGCGTAGTCGTCGAACGCGCCGGGCACCCTCAGGAAAGCTGTGTGGTGGGGCCAGCCTACCGCAGGCGCCATGAGGCGAGTGCGGCCGGTGGCGGCGGCGCGCTTGTCCTGTATCCCCCGCAGCAGCAGACGTACTGTCGCGACTGCTGTGCAGGTGCGTGACATCAGGCTCGTTTCGGGTAGAGAACGTCGAGTTCTGTCGGGTAAACCGGAGATCAGCGGGGTGAGCGCGACGATCGCGGCGATGTCGGTACGACCGGCCGCTACTTCGAGAACGGTGCCGCCGGACAGGGACACCCCCCACAGCACGAGTCGCCGAGCGTCGATGCCGGGCAGTCGCGCGGCGTAGTTCAGCGCGCTGCGGTAGTCCTGGATCTGACCTGCCAACGAGATGACTTGCCGGGGTTGGCCGGTGCTGTCGCCGAATCCGCGATAGTCGAAGGCCAGGACGTCGAGTCCGGCTCGGACCAGATGTTCGGCGAAGCCGGCCAGCCCGCAGTCCTTGGTTGCGGCGAATCCGTGCGCCATGACGACTGCGGGCCGTCCGGCATCAGTGGCGAGGCGGTCGGAGGCGGCGGGAAAGTGCCAGGCGTGGCATTCGCCGTCGTGAGAGGGGAAGGTGAGTGAATGGAGTGTCATGGCGTTTCCGTTGCGTGTGGTCACAGTCGGCTCGTGGCCCGCAGCGCGGGTCCCTGAACGAGTGCACGGCGCCGCCCTTCAGGCAGTTCCCGGGTGCGCATCTGTCGTTCGTAGGTGAGGAAGTCCACTTGCTGGGTGTGGCGGGGCCGGTCGGTGACGTGGCCGAGGTACATCTGCTCGTCGGCGGTGATGACGCGTTCCATCTCGGGGATCGACGGTGGCCGGTAGTGGCCTGCGGCGTAGGCGGCGATCATGCGAGCTTGGCATTCGACGAAGGGGAACAGTGTCGGTACCGACTGGGCGAATCCGGCGAAAGCGAGGTCGTCGAGCCCCGGCTTCAGGATTCGTTTGTAGAGGCGGATGCGGTTGCCGGGCGCGCTGAGGAATTCGGGGTCGAAGAACGGGAAGGTGACGTTGTATCCGGTGGCGTAGATGATGACGTCGATCTCGGCTGAGGTGCCGTCGGTGAATCGGACGGTGGCACCGTCGAGAAGTGCGACATCGGGTTTGGGGATCACGTCACCGGAGCCCAGGCGTAGCGGCAGTTCGACCGACTGGGTTCCGTGCGCCTCCATCAGCCGGTGCTGTGGTTTGGGTAGTCCCCAGTGTTCCGGATTGCCGGAGACGAACTCGCCGAAGGCGTTGATCATGGCTCGGAAAAGTTTTCGTGGGATGAACGGCGGATCGACCATGTACTTGTCCCCGGGGCGGCCCGCCACGTATTTCGGCACGATCCAGGCACCGGAGCGGGTGGACAGGTAGACGGTGTTGCGCATGGCGCGGGCGGACAATTCCACGGTGATGTCGGCGGCGCTGTTGCCGAGGCCGACGACGAGTATCCGTTTGTCGCGCAGGAGGAGCGGTTCCTTGGGATCGATGTACTGGTGGGAGTGGATGGTGGGTCCGGTGAATCGGCCGGGGAAGTCGGGGTAGCGCGGGTCCCAATGGTGGCCGTTGGCGACGACGAGGAAATCGAACTCCCGCCGATCGCCGTTGTGGGTGTGCAACGTCCAGCCCCCACCGGCGCGGTGTTGGGCGCGTTCGACGCCGTTGCCGAACTCGATTCGCTCCAGCAGCCCGAACGCGGCGGCGTAGTCGTCGAGGTATTCCTTGACCTGTGAGTGGTGCGGGAAGTCCGGATAGCTCTCGGGCATCGGGAAGTCCTGGAACGACAGCCGGTATTTCGAGGTGTCGATATGCAGTGACCGGTAGGCGCTGGAACGACCGTTCGGGTTGCGGAACGCCCAGTTGCCGCCGATGCGGTCCGAGGTCTCGAAACAGGTATACGGAACGCCATAGTCGCCCAGCATCTTTCCCGCCGTCAATCCGGCGATACCCGCGCCGATGATCGCTGTGCTGGGGGCGGTGGACGGCACTGTCATTGGCCTCATCCTTCAATGGCGATGGTGATGTCTGTGGTGCGGTCGTGAGCTGCCACCCCGACTGGACATATCGGAGATATCGTCCACTCATACGTTACTATCGGCCGGCATCGGAAGTACAGGATGTTCTCAGCGAGGAGGTTCGGATGCGCGCGGTGATCATGGACAGCAAGGGAGCGGTGCATGTCGAATCGCGGCCCGACCCGGTACTTCCCGGACCGCGCGGGGCGATCGTGGAGGTGGACGCGACCGGGATCTGCGGGTCGGATTGGAACGCGACCCTAGGCCGTGGCGTCGACGCGGTCGGCTCGGACGCCTCACTGGACTCCGCGATCGGCGCGGTCCGCGTCGGCGGGACCCGTGTCGGTGGTGGGCATCCGCGACATGCGCCCGTATCCACTGCCGATACTCCAGGCCACGTACAAATCCATCACGTTGCGGATGTCGATGGCCGCGGTGCAGGGCGCCTGGCGTGAACTGCTACCGCTGGTTGTCGCGGGGCGTCTGGACACCTCCGCGATCATCACCCACAGCTACCCGCTGGAACAGGCGCCCCGCGCCTATGAACTGGTCGCTGCGCGCAGCCCCGAGTGCACCAAGGTAGTACTCACGCCGAAGTCCGCCGTTTGACACTGCGCGACACCTGCCACGAAGATCGGGAGGTGTCCGCACTCGCACGCATGCCAGCGACAGTCCTCCGGTAGAGCGCGATGGTGCGCACCCACGGGTGGGGTGGACACACTCCCGCCGATGATCAGGAAGCCGTCGACCGGATTCTCGATGTCGTAGAGGGGGAGATCGAGCAGCGCGGAGCGAGCATTCGCATCGCCGACATCGCGCGCGCACTGGGCATCTCCCGCCAGACCGTCTACAACTATTTCCCTGGGCCGGACGCGTTGGTGGAAGCGGCGGCGTTCCGCTCGGGCGTGCGATTCCTGCAGCCGCTGGCCGCTCACCTGGCCGAGATAACCGATCCGGTCGACGCCTTGGTCGAGAGCCTGGCCTTCACACTGGAATGGCTGCCAGGGGATCGGCCCGTCCAGGTCATGCTCGCCCACGACTTCACCAAGGCATCGGCCGGGATCACCTCCGATGCTTGCGTACGGTTCGGTCACACACTGCTGACCGGGCTCGATGTGGACTGGTCGGAGTTGGGGCTTCGCGACGCCGACCTCGATGATCTCGTCGAGTACCTGCTGCGGATCCTGCAGTCGTTCATGGCCGATCCCGGACGTCCTCCCCGTCGCGGCACGCTGTTGCGCGGCTACTTGCGACGGTGGGTGGCGCCGGTCCTGCGCGCCGAGATCGCCGCGCACCGGTGAGGTGGCCGCCGGCGAATACGGACCACCGTCTTGACTGGACATAAATTAAGATGCGTCCTGTCTATATGTCGCTTTAGCGAGCGTTCCACGCCTTCGATCTCATCGCGTCGATTTCTTAGCGACCCTTCGCGAGTCAGTGTCGAGCCCTGGCGTCGGCACTGGCCGCACCGCAGTTCGTCGACGCACCGGACCGCACGCTGTAGCCGGTGGCGGCGTGTGCGCTCCGGGCGTTCATCTCCGCACGATTTTGAGCGGCACCGAGACGGGACCCGACAGCGACGGCGTTCGCGTCCACCGCACCGGTCCGGCGAGTCCGATGGCTTCGGCGGTGTCCAGCAGTCGCTCGAGGGCGATCCTGACCTCCAGTCGCGCCAGGTGTACGCCCATGCAGAAATGTGTGCCGTGCCCGAAGGTTACGTGCCCGGATTCGCTGCGGTCGATGTCGAATTCGTCGGGCCGGGTGAAGCGGTCGGGATCGCGGTTCGCGCCCGCGTAGAACAACACGACCCGCGAACGGGGTGGGATCACCGTATCCGCTATCTCGTAGGGCGCCAGAGTGGTGCGGGCCACCCACTGCACCGGCGCCCCCCAGCGCAGTGCTTCCTCGGTGGCCGCGGGGATCAGGCTGCGGTCCGCGCGCAATCGCTCGTATAGTTCGGGGTTGCGGGCCAGTTGCACCAGCAGGATGCCCAGCAGGTTGGTGGTCGTCTCCGCGCCTGCGATCAGCAGGATGAGCACGGCAACGAGCGCCTCGAGCGCGGACATGTCGCCGGAGTCCATGGCGGTCTTGACCCGCCCGATGACATCATCGGCGGGTTCGGTTGCGCGCCGGTCGAATTCGTCCGCGATCAGTTCGCGGATGGTCAGGATGCCGGGCAGGGCCCGCCAGGTGGTCATCGCCACTTCGGTGATCGACCGCACGGCGAACAAGGCGGTGAAGTCGGCGGAGTACTTGTGGAAGTCACTCCAGCGTGACCGATCGATGCCGAGCAGCAGCGCGATCGCGGAGACCGGCAGCGGCACCGTGAGCGCGGGCACCATATCCACGACCTCACCGGCGCGCAGGGCGTCGATGCCGGGAGCGGCGAACTCCCTCAAAGTATCTGCGAACCTGCGGACGGCGGTGGGCGCGAACGCCGGCGCGGTGATCCGGCGCAGACGGGCGTGATCGGGTTCGTCGGTACTCACCACACCCGGCATCGGCGTGGAACGCAGCAGGATGCCCGAACTCGATGACAGTGTATGGTGGGCGCGGGTGGCGGCCAGCACATCATTGTGACGGGCGATCATCCAGACATCCAGTTTCTCGTTGACCGTGACGGGATTTTCGCGCAACCGCGCCAGGGCGGAGTACGGGTCGGCGATGGACTCCGGCGTGGTCGGGTCGAACTCTGTGCGCGGGACTCCCGAGTCGGCCGTCTTCGCCGGTGTGCGGCGCAGGTCCCGGACGATTCCGGTGCCGATCACCTTGGTCGAGTCACGCAGCGCGCCGACCATGTCCGTCAACTTCGTCATCGGTGTGCTCCTTGACTCGACGCGTTCCGCGGTGGTGTGGAGGTGTTCGGTGATCATCGGATCGCCGCAGCGTGGCCGCGGTCTGCATACCCGGGCCGGTGACAGTGTGTGCGGCTTCATGAGGCCTCAGCCTCGGCTGCGGGCTCGGGGGCGTGCGCGGTGGTGAAGAGGTAGTCCTCGAGTGCGGAGTGTCGTGCGAAACGTCGTGCCGCGGTGATGGTCTGAGGTCGGTGGTAGACGGTCTCACCGCGCGAGTTGACGAAGTAGGTGTTGGATTCGGGGTTGCAGCGGGTGAAGTACAGGTGGGCGACTCTGCCCGCCCGCCGCATCCGGGCGTCCCAGGCCTGGAATGCCCGAGGTGTCACGGCGACGATTTCGCAGTCGCGGCGGCGCGCGGCATCGATGACACGGACGGCGTGTTCGGCGATGGTCTCGACGAAGTCGGTCCACCCGACGCCGACGAATCCGAGGGGGCCGACGATCTCCCACCGATTGGGCAGTCGTGGATGTGCGGTGCCCGCGTAGCTGCGCAGGCCATGGGTGCGGTAGTACTGCGCGAGGTCGAATCCGTCGGTGCCGAGAATCGTTCCGACTCGGTAAGTTTCGGGATCGGTCCACAGTTCGTAGCCGGTCGCGGTGACGATCAGATCGGCCGGGCGCTCGACACCGTCGACGGTGCGAACACCGGTCGCGGTCACGCGTGCGATCGGTGTGGTGATCAGGTGGGTGGCCGGTTCGTTGAACGAGGTCAGGTAACTACTCGAGATCACAGGACGCTTGGCAAGGATCCCGTGCCGCGGCAGCAGTGCGTCTCGGGTCGCCTCGTCACGCACCGCGCGCCGCAGAAGCCCTCGATACATCAGACGGATGAACGCGTCGTATCCGCGCATCGCTCCTGTCAGCGGCCGATCCGGTATGCGCGAGAGCAGGTGGACCACCGGTACGAGGAAGAACAGATCGAAGGCAGCGCGTCCGAGAAGATGACCTGCGGAGGCGATCCCGGGGAGACGCAGCAGCGCGCGCAGCAACGGCGGTATGCCGAAATCGACCTTCGGCAGTATCCAATTGGGAGTCCGCTGGTAGACATCGAGTTGGGACACCGTGCCCGAGAGCGCGGAGACGATCTGCACCCCGCTCGAGCCGGTGCCGATCACCGCGACATTCTTGCCGCGCGTGTCGTAGGAATCATCCCAGGCATTGGGGCGCAGTACCGTTCCCTCGAATTCGTCCAAGCCGGGGATGTCGAGGTTGGGCTTGGCGTTCACATAGCCGCCGACCGAACTGACGACGAACCGGGCGCTCACCTGTTCGCCGTCGGCGATGTCGAGCCGCCACAGCGCTGCCTGCTCGTCCCAGCTCTGGCGGACGACCTCGCTGTGCGGCCGCAGCAGCGGATAGAGGCCGAGGTCGCGGGCCGTCTCGGTGAGGTACCCCTGAATTTCCGATCCCGGGGCGAACAGCCGGGTCCAGCGCGGATTGCGGGCGAAGGAGAACTGGTACCACAGGATCGGGATGTCGACCGTCAGTCCCGGATAGTGGTTGTCGCGCCATGATCCGCCGAAATCCGAGCCGCGTTCCAGGATCACGATGTCGCAGATCCCACGGCGTCGTAGTAGGTGGGCGGCGGCGATTCCGCCCGGACCCGCGCCGATGATCGCCACCTCGTATCGAGGCTTCTCCTGTGCGGCGTCTCCGCGTCGAATCACCACTGCCCACCTCTGCGGTCGCCCTTACCGAAATACTGACGATACATGACTAGCAGATGTGTATTGTCGGTGTCCAGTGTCGATGCGGGCGTTAGATTGCAGGTATGCGCACGCACGGCTGGCGAGGTGAACCTCCGCGTTCTGACGAGGAGGCGATGGCGCGCATACTGGCCGCCACCCATCACTGCATCGCACGGCACGGCGCGCAGACGACCATCGCGCACGTCGCCGCCGATCTCGGGGTCAGCAGGGCGACCGTCTACCGGTACTTTCCCAGCACCGCCGAGCTCCTTCGGACAGCCTCCGCCGAGGGCATCCGACGGTTCCTGCGAGCTATCGCAGATCGCTTGCGCGCCGTCGACGACCTCGCCGAAGCCGTCATCGAGGGCGTGGTCTACACCGTGACCCAGGTACCCCACGAGCCGTATCTGCGGCTGGTGCTCGACGAGCCGTCGCATACCCTGCTGCGTGCCGTCACCTCCGACACCGCACGAGAGATCGGCACGAACGTCCTGCTGGAGAAGACGTCCATCAACTGGACCGAAATGGCGCTGACTTCCGACACCTTCGATGAACTCGTCGAATGGGCCCTGCGTGCGGTCCAGTCGTTCCTGTCCGACCCGGGCGATCCGCCGCGCGGTCCCGACGAACTCCGTGAGTTCCTGCGCCGCTGGCTTGCGCCGGCGATCCGCGCGTGGGCCGACGCGCCCGCCCCCCGCAGCCTGGGCTGACAACGTCGATATCGCGGGAACCGCGCCGGCGGGGGTGCTCGCCACCTTCGGACCGCTCGGCCGCGCTCACACTCCGATCGCCGGGGTCGGGCGAGACTACTCCGCGTGCGACTCGCCGAATCGGGCGTGACCGTCGCCGTCGACGCCTGCGCTCCCGGACGCACGCTGTTGCCACTGCGTCCCTCCGCCGCGAGCCGCATCTCGTCGCGCCACGCGTTGAGCTGTCCGTGCCGATCGGTCGGCGTCGACGAACCGGTGCCGCGGCAGCTCACTATTGCAGTCAATACCGTAGTATCTACTGTAATATCGTCAAGTGTTATGGTGTCCTCGCCGTCGGGTGAGGGGCGGTGTCCTGCGTCCTCGGGGATGTAGTTGGCGTCGAAGGCCGGGGATGCATAGAAGGGCAGGCGGCGGGGGTGCTGGAGACCGGCGGCTTCGTCGCGGGGCCGACAGCTGGGCCGACCTGACGGATAAGAAATCGGTATATCTCACTGCGAACCAATGGTGGAGTCAGTCATGATCTCGAAAGTGCCTGCCGGATACGAGGACCTTCTTCGGCGGCCGATTGTCGGTATTCTCGCCACCGTAACCCCGCATGGTTCCCCGGATCAGTCGCCGATGCGCTTCAAATGGGATGGCGCGCGCCTGCGCATGAGTCATACGATCCCGCGGCGCAAGTTCACGAGCTTGCAGGCGAATCCCAATTACTCCTTTCTCGTCACCGATCCGGATGTGCCGTCGCGGTCCTTGGAGACGCAAGGGTGGCTGATCACAGTCCTGGCCGACGCCGAAGGTGAATTTTATCGTGAGCTCAGCGACCTCTACGGTGACACCGAGGGCGGATTACCCGACGATGTGTACGATCGAGTCGTCTTGATTCTCGACGCTACCCGATTCATAGCAAAGTAATTGTCTACCAATTGATTCGGGCTCGCTGCACGTGCGTGGGCTGTCCACGCGGTCGTGGCGGCAGGCGTCCCTGCGGCACTGTGTGACACAAGGACCGTCGATGTCCTTGGACCAGACTTGCCAGAAGTGATACCGAAAGGTATACCGTAAGAGATACGTGGATGGCTGCGGATGGTCTGCGAGGAGGTCTCGATAGGTATGTCCATGACGGACGTCGAGCGCTCGATCGACCGGTTTCGCCGATGACGCGCCCAGTGAAGACGCCGATGTCGGTGGTTCGATCGGCGCGACCGACAGTCACCCGCTGTTCGGCGCCACCGTCGAGCCGCGGGACTGCCAACGGTGTCGTACGAAGTGTGTTCGACACGAACTCGCGGTGAGAAACGCGCGCTGCGAGGGCCGCTGAGGTCGGCTCGGCATGATCGAGGCGACTTCTCGGAAGGTGTCCGCGCACCGATCTTCCGTTGTCACCAGCCCGTCGAGCCCACAGAACTTCGACACTCCAGAACTGAAGGAAAAGAAATGACGAAGCTGGACTATCTGGCAGTTGATGTCGACAACCACTACTACGAGCCGTTGGATGCGTTCACTCGGCACTTGCCCCGAGAGTTCAAGAGCCGGGGCGTGCAGATGGTCAGCGATGGCAAGCGCACCCTGGCGGTAATCGGTGGGAAGGTCAACAACTTCGTTCCGAACCCGACCTTCGATCCGATCATCGAGCCGGGCTGTCTCGATCTGCTGTTTCGTGGCGAGATTCCCGAGGGGGTGGATCCGGCCTCGTTGATGAAGGTGGACCGTTTGGCCGATCACCCGGAGTATCAGAATCGCGACGCACGTGTGACGGTCATGGACCGGCAGAGTCTGGAGACGGTCTTCATGCTGCCGACCTTCGCGTGCGGTGTCGAGGAGGCGCTCAAGCACGACATCCCCGCCACGATGGCCTCGGTGCACGCGTTCAACCTGTGGCTCGACGAGGACTGGGGCTTCGATCGTCCCGATCATCGAATCATCTCGGCGCCGATCATCTCGCTCGCCGATCCGGTGGGGGCGGTCGAGGAGGTCGAGTTCGTGCTGGGCCGTGGCGCCAAGATGGTGCTGGTCCGCCCCGCGCCGGTACCCGGTGATACTCGTCCGCGTTCCCTCGGCGATCCGTTGCACGATCCGGTGTGGGCGCGTCTGGCCGAAGCGGGCGTGCCGGTGGGATTCCATCTGTCCGACAGTGGATATCTCGCTATCAACGCGCTGTGGGGTGGTAAGGCGACGTTCGAAGGCTTCGGCAAGAAGGATCCGCTCGATCAAATCCTGCTCGACGACCGCGCCATTCACGACACGATGGCCTCGCTCATCGTGCACCAGGTGTTCACCCGCCACCCGAAGCTCAAGGTAGCCAGCATCGAGAACGGCTCGTATTTCGTCTACCGGTTGATCAAGCGTTTGAAGAAGGCGGCGAACACCGCGCCGTATCACTTCAAGAAGGATCCGGTGGAGCAGTTGAAGAACAACGTCTGGATCGCGCCCTACTACGAGGACGATGTCAAACTGCTCGCCGAGACCATCGGCGTGGACAAGGTCTTGTTCGGCTCCGACTGGCCGCACGGCGAAGGGCTCGCCGATCCGACGACCTTCACCGCGGATATCCCACAGTTTCCGGAGTTCTCTTACGAGGACACGCGAAAGGTGATGCGCGACAACGCCCTCGATCTGCTCGGTTCGCGGGTCCCCGCAGGATCGCCCAGCTGATCACCTACCGAACTACGCCACCATCGCCGGAACTGGATGCGCGCGATGGTGGCGTGGGGGCCCACCGAGTACCGCCGTCGCGACGAAGATCGCCGCCGTGCGGACCAGGTGACGGCCAGATCGGAAGGTCGTTCGTGTGGCAACCGCCCCTCGATCGGCCCTACCCGTGATGGGTGGCCGTAGCCACCCTGTGGTCCGACCTGCCGATCACCGTTGCGGCGTGTCCCGAGAACCTCGAATCCCCGTCCGCTGGGCAGTGTCGAAGGCCGCGGCCAGGGCGCGATTCGAGCGCTCCTCGAAGAACCGCGCCGACGACTCCGCGGAAAGGCACCACCCGGGCCGGAGAAAGTCTGTAGTGCGGAGTGTAGACATTCGGGGAGATCGGGTATATATTCTCTGTCGTTGGAGATGAGAAGTCTGGTTGGCCGGGCAGGTGACCTGCACCGGAAGCAAGATTGACCGTCCCCTCCGGCGGAGGAGAGAACCCGGTGCAGTCGGCCGGGCCGCCGGAGGGGATGACGACATACCGCAGGACCGACCGGCAATCCAGGAGGTGGTCACTGAACAGCTCTTCCCAGATTCCGTGTCCCGGACTGTTGCCGGGCGCGGTCCCTGACGTCGGCCCCACCGGCTGACCGACGGAAACGTGAAACCCCCTCGATATCCCAGGCCCCGGCGCTTCCTACGCGCCGGGGCCTGCCGACGTTGATCCCGAGTTGAACCAGCAAAGCTTCACGAGACGGATGCCCGGCCGCACTGCAAGTACGTCGTGCAGGTGATGCTGCCGATGGGTGTCAACTTTTCGGTCGGCCTCGGAGCTCCCGGCCGGATGTCGGAGCGTTACTCTGTTTCGGTGTGAGCAGCATCCGTGATCGAGTTCTACTGGCCGCGCTCGAGTGCTTTTCCGACGAGGGATATGAGCGCACGACGATCGCCCGGATCCGGGAACGCAGCGGCGTGTCGAATGGTGCACTGTTTCATCACTTTCGCAGTAAGGAGGCAATAGCCGGCGCGCTCTATGTGGACTCGATGCGTTCGGTGCACGAGGGCTACCGGGAGGTGCTGGCGGTGCGACCGGCGACGCTGGCGGAGGGTGTCGGCGGGGTTATCCGCGGGCAGTTGTCGTGGGTGGAGGCGAATCCGGCCCGCGCACGGTTCGTGTACGCACAGGGCAGGCTCGACTGGGCCAGCGAGCCGGGGGAGCGGTTGCGGGCGATGAACGAGGAGATCGGCGCTGCCTGGCGGGAATGGCTGGCACCGTTCGTCCGTCGTGGTGAAGCGCGCGAGCTGTCGATGGCGCTGGTGGCAGCGGTCGTCACCGGCCCGGCGCACGCGCTCGCGCAGCAGTGGTTGGCGGGCCAGCTTCCGGGATCGCTCCAGGCATATGCCGATGATCTGACAGCAGCGGCCGTGGCAGGACTGTCCGGAAGTCCGGCCTCGCGGATCGAAAACGCGCCGTACCCGGTGGTCGGACGGATACGCGTCGAACTCCTGGACGCGGTGGGGTCGGTCGTGGGCGTGGCCGAAGTGGACGCACCTCTGGACGGGCCGCGAGGCTGAATCGACATCCTACCGAGCTTTGCTCCGGAGTGTTACTCTGTTGTCGATCCGACTGTGCGACAACCAGACCCACTTGGGAGTTGAAGATGACCCTCGCCGCGACCGCAACCCAGCTGTTCGAGCTTTCCCCGGAGTACCGTTCCATCCAGGACCGGGCGCGCCTGGTGGCCGCCGAGTTCGCGCCCGAGGCGGTGGCGGTCCGGCGGCATACGCTGGAGCACGCCGAAATTCATCCCGGGCTGTGGCGGGCTTTCTGCGAAAACGGTTGGCCTGGCGCGATATTGGACCATAAGTCCGGGGGAAGCGGGCTGGGGCTGCTCGGTGCGGCGCTGGTGCTGGAGGCGTTCGCCGAGCAGGGCATCGTCTTGTGGATGCCGGCGCTGTCCGCGGCCATCGGGTGGGCGATCGACCGGGTCGGCTCCGACACGCTGCGCGGCACATGGCTGCCCCGGATCGCGGCGGGCACAGCCCAGCTGGGCATGGCGGCAACCGAGCCGGAGGCCGGCCACAACCTTTTCCGTGTGCGCACCGAGATACGCGAGGACGACGGACGATTCGTCGTCACCGGGCGCAAGAGGATCACCTCCGGCGTGGACCTGGCCGACCGGCTGCTGGTCTTCGGGCGTGGGTCTGATGGGTACACCACCGTGCTGGTGGATCCGCGGGCTCCTGGCGTCACGGTCACCGAGGTGCCCATGCGTTTCCGTGAGGGCGTCCGCCAGTTCCAGCTCGACTTCGACGCGGTGGTCGCGGACGCGGTGGTCGGCGTCCCAGGGCAAGGCTTGCTCACCCTGTGGCCGTTCACGCACGTCGAGCGGGTTCTCACCGCCGCCATCTGCACGGGCATGGCCCGGCACTGCCTCGATCACGCGGTCGCACACGCGAAGAGCCGGGTCATCGCGAGCGAGCCGATCGGCGCGAACCAGGCGCTCGCGCATCCGCTGGCACACCTGCACGCGCGATCGGCCGCCGTCGGTCTCCTGGTTCGGCGCACTGCCGCCCGGATCGACGCCGATGACGACCAGAACGCGGCCGCCGATGCCAATGCCGCCAAGGTGCTGGCCGCAGATCTGGCTTTCGACAGCGCCGATCACGCGATGCAGGTACTGGGCGCCGAAGCCTGGGACGAGCGCCATGGCTGGCTCGATCTCTATCTCGACGCGCGGCTCGCCAGATCCGGGCCGGTCAGTAACGAATTCGCGCTCAACTACCTCGCCGAGCACGTCCTCGGCCTTCCGGTGCGACGGTAGAGCGATCAGTCGAGCCCGGCGTCAGCGCAGCAGCGGAGCCAGTCGGGTGCAGACCGTCCGGACATGCTCGGCGACCATCGGCTCGGGCATTCCGCCCACCGATCCCCACAGGTACACAGTGGAGGTGGGGGCGTCTTTCACAAGGCCGCGGATACGACCGGCGATCTCCTCCGGGGTACCGAACCAGAAGTACGACAGCGGGCCGCGCGGTTCACGCGTCGCGAGCTTCGCCGGGTCCACCGGTTTCGGCGGCGGCGCGTCCGTGCCCTGGACCATGTGACGTCGGTACGAGTCGACCTGGTAGGCGATGTAGGGCGCCACCAAAGGCCAGTCCCGTTCGGGATCCTCGGTGACCCAGGCCTGGACCCCGCCGCCCATGCGTGCGATGGCGGGGTCGAAGCCCCCGGCGACCAGGCCGTCGCGATAGGCGGGCCAGCTCTCGTGATGCGGGGTCAGCAGGGGCGCTCCGAGCAAGCCGGCGCGTCGCGCGCCCTGAGGGCCGTGGTAGCCCAGCCAGACCGGGATCGGATCTTGCACGGGTCCCGGCGTGACACCCCCTTCGGACCACAGCTGTCGCAGTCGCCGGACCATGTCGTCGGTCCTGCCGTAGCGCTGCCGGTCGGAGGCGCCGTAGAGCTCGAATTCCGGCTTCCGGTAGCCCGTTCCGATGCCGAGGTCCAGCCGCCCGTCGGAGATGAGGTCGACCAGGGCTGCCTGCTCGGCGACCTCGACCGGGGAGTGCAACGGCGCTATCAGGATGGCAGTGCCGAGGCGCGCCCGCCGGGTGCGGGCGGCCGCGGCGGCGGCGAAGGTCAGCGGCTGCGTCAGGTAGCCGTCGTCGAAGAGGTGGTGCTCGGAGAACCACAGCGACCCAGCTCCGAGCCGGTCGGCCTCCTCGCACATCTCGAGAGTGAAGCCGTGCAACCGGGCAGCCGAGCCCTCGCGGTGCGGCGGGTTCCGCAGGTCGAAATAGAGGCCGACATCGATCGAGCCTTTGGTCGTCGGGTTGGTCACGGCAATCCTCCACTGGTGGGTTTGGTCGTCGGAGCCGGGGCTTCCGCGGGCCAGAACGCGGCCCACGACGACTCCAGCGCGGGTAGGGCGGGCGCCGGTCCCACTCGCCAGCTGTCGAATTCGGCCTCCTGCGGGCGCTCGAGTAGATCCGCCGCATACCAGTGGCGCTCGATCCGTCTTTCGAACAACCACTTTCCCTCGACCCGGCGATAGGTGTCGTCGTAGCGGATCGCCATCACCACCCACCGATCGTGCACCTCGTGTTCGGCGCGACAGTAGACATGCCCACTGGCGGTCTGGGGTCCGTCGTCGTCCAGATCCGGCCCCAGCTCGATCTGGTGACCGCAGATCAGGTGGATCGACCGATAGAACCAGCGCAGCTGCGGTTCGATGACCGCGCGTAAGGCTTCCCGGCCGGATCCGTGCCGGCCGAGGTGGACGTCCGGAACGAACAGCGACAGCCAGGTGCCGACATCGCGCTGATCGACCGCCAACGCGTACCGGATCGGCAACTGCCCGATCTCCCAGCGCGCCTCCGCCCGGGCCAGCCGCCGTGCCAAGACCGACGGGTCCATCACTCGCCCCCGGTCAACATCACCGTGTCACCGGTGAGGTAGGCCAGATCGTCGCTCATCAAGGCGGCCACAGCACGACCGATATCGGCCTCCGGATCGCCCATCCGGCCCAGCGGTAACCGCCGCACGTGCTGCTGGAAGCGCTCCGGCTGTTCCTCCCGGAACTGTTCGGCGGCGGGAGAAAGCGCGGTCGGCACAACAACATTCACCCGGATCCCGTAGCGGCCCCATTCCCTGGCAGCCACCCGCGAAAGTCCGCGGATGCCTTCTTTGGCCATCGCGTAGGCGCCGAACAGCGGGGCCCCGTTGATCGCCGTGCTCGACCCGAAGTTGACGATCGACCCGCCGCCGCGTTCACGCAGCAGCGGGAGCGCGGCCTGCATCGCCCACAATGTCGCCAGCGGACCGCTGCGGAAGCACACTTCGACGTCGTCCTCGGTGACGTCGGCCAGCGGACCTTGGGTCGAGGACTGCGCGTTGTTCACCAGTCCGTCGAGACCGCCGAATTCCGCGGCGGTGGCATGGATCGCGTGCTCGATCTGGTCGCGATCGGTGACGTCGCAGTCCAGCGCGATGGCCTTTCCGCCGAACGTGGCGATCTCGCCGACGACCTTCTCGCATTTCGCCAGGGTGCGACCGACGGCGGCGATCGACGCACCGTCGCGGGCCAGAGCCAGCGCGACGCCGCGGCCGATCCCTTGACCGGCTCCGGTGACCAGGACGGCCTTGCCGCTCAATCGGCCCGGGCGGGCTACTGTCTCGGCGGAATCCATCATCTACCTTTCCGTTCTGCCCGGCCACGACGGAAACTCCCGCCGCCCGGGGACGTGCTCACCCGAATTGGGTGAGATTCGCGATGAGCGGCGTGTCGGAGTGACGCTCGAGCCTGTATTCACGCACCGCCCCACCGGCCGCGTGGACGACCCGGCCCGTGATGTCTCCTGCCGATTCGGCGACCAGTGCGAGCACCACCCGGGATACGTGCGCGGGGTCCAGATCCAACGTGCTCCCGACCCGATCGAGGTGATCGCGCGACATCCGGGTGCGTGCGCCGGGCGACACCGCGTTCACGGTGATGCCGTAGGGCGCGCCTTCGTCGGCGAGAGCCATGGTCAATCCCCACAGCGCTGCCTTGGATGCGGCATACGCGACTCCGGCGTGATACCCGGTTCCGAGCGCTGCTTCGGACACCGTATTGACCACCCTGCCGTAGCGGCGATCGCGCATCGGCGCGAATGCCGCCCGGGCGATTCCCACGCTTCCTGTCACATTCGTGGCGAGAACCCGGTCGAAGTCCTCCTGGGACAGACCGGTCACCTTCGAGGCCGACATGATTCCGGCGTTGTTGATCACGATGTCGAGTCGTCCGAAGGTCTCCAGCGCGCACGCCACGGCCTGCTCCGCGCCGGAGAATCGCGAGATGTCCGAGCGGTCGGCGGTGGCGATTCCGCCTGCGGCGGTGATCGTCTCGACGACGGCGCCCGCGACATCCACGTGCTCCCGGGACACTCCGTCGAGGGACAGCGAAGCATCGTTCACCACCACTGCCGCACCGGCCGCCGCCAGCACGGCAGCATGGGACGCGCCGAGCCCGCGCCCGGCGCCGGTGACCAGCGCCACCCTGCCACTCAGCGGGCCGTTCGGCACGGCCGCTCCCGGTGTGCTCACCGGTCCATCACCGGCTGGTGCATGACGGCGCTGATGCCGGAGTCGACGGCGAGCGCGATGCCGGTGATCGCGGCCGCTGCATCGGAGGCGAGGAAGGCCACCGCGTGGGCGATATCCTCCGGCTCGGCCATCCGGCGCAGCGGCAGTTGCTCCA
The DNA here is from genome assembly GCF_013315795.1 of Nocardia barduliensis. Taxonomy (GTDB): domain Bacteria; phylum Actinomycetota; class Actinomycetes; order Mycobacteriales; family Mycobacteriaceae; genus Nocardia; species Nocardia barduliensis. The sequence goes on along the minus strand of NZ_JABLTE010000003.1, from coordinate 99,878 downwards.
CATAGCGCTCGAAGCGTTCGACGCCCAGATACGACTCGAAGGCGGGCGTGCGGACCGCGCCAGGGACGACCGCGTTGACGCGAATTCCGAACTCGCCGGCTTCTACCGCGGCCTCGCGCGTCAGTTGAACAACGCCTGCCTTCGCCACGCCGTAATAGGGAACCACTCCTGGAACTTTGCGAAGACCCGCCGCCGAGGCCGTGTTGACAATTACTCCCCGCCGCATCGGCGCCATTACCCGAATGGCTGCTCGCACGCCACGGAACGTGGCACCGAGATTTCCGTCCAAACCGTGCCGCCAGGTCTCGTCATCGGTGTCGGCGATGGATTTGTTTCCGCCGAAACCGACATTGTTGTGCACGATGTCCATCCGGCCGTATCGCTGCAAAGCGGCGTCGAACATCTCGTCGACGAATCCCGGTGCGGTGACGTCACCGGCGACCACCTGGGCTTCGCCGCCGAGCGCCTGGATCTCGTCCGCCACTTTCGCCGCGTTGTCAGCGGAGATGTCGTTCACCACGACGGCCGCGTTCTCCCGCGCCAGCAACAGAGCGGACGCGCGCCCGATTCCCGAACCCGCGCCGGTGACCAATGCCACCTGGTCGCTGAATCGTCCGTTCATGATCGGCCTCGCTCTCGCTGTTGTCGGTTGTCCGCACGATGAAGTTGTCCCGTATCGCTGCCGGAGCGCCCATGTCGATCACTCAGCTCAGCGTGGCGCTGAGGCTCGACGTTTCGACGCTCAACCGGCAGACCCTCCGCTGCGATGCGGGCTGGACAGTACGGACGCCGGTGGGAGCACGCTCAGCCCGCACGCAGCGCGATGCCCTGGGCGTTGAAGAACAATCCGCCGGGTGACAGCAGCGCCGACTGCGCGCCGCCGACTTGCCGGTCGCCGGCGTCCTGGCGCAGTTGCAGCACCGCCTCGCGCAGATGGCCTGCACCTTGGGAACCGCCCTCGGACAGGCTGCCGCCGTGCGGGTTGATCGGCACCCGGCCATCGATCAGGACGCGGTGGCGGCTCTGATCCCAGTGTTGGGCGAGGAAGTCGCCGGCCTCGCCGGGCTTGCAGAACCCGTAGGACTCCAAGCAGTGCAGGGTGATGATGGAGAAGCCGTCGTAGGGGAACAGCACGTCGAAGTCGTCCACGGCCAGGTCGCTGCGTGCCAGCAGCGCCTGCGACGCCACCGTCTGCCCGGTGTGATCCAGGCCCGCGGTCAGGTGCTCTTCGGGATGGGCGGTCATGCCCATCGACAGCGCGTGCACCAGAACTGGGGTTGCCTGCAGGTCCCGAGCTCGTTCGGCGGTGGTCACCACGAACGCGTCGGCGCCGTCCACCGGGACATCCATGTCGTAGATGCACAGCGGTTCGCGGATCATCCGCCCGTTGAGATAGCCGGCCATATCGATCGGGTCGCGCTTGACCGCGCCGGGATTCTCCGCCGCGCCCGCGCGGCCGTTGAGCGCGACCAAGCCGAGGTCCTTCCGGTCGCGCGCGAAGGTGTGGAGGTAGCGAGCGGCCCAGGCGGCGTAACCAGTCGGCCCGAACATTCCCCACGGCTCCGAGTCGGTGTGGCCGTCGCCCATGAGCGCGCGACCGTCGGGTAGCCCCGCGGCCGCCCTGGCCCGGAACGGCTCACGCCCGAGTCGGTACATCGAGTGATAGACGAGTACCGCGTTCGCGGTGCCGGACCATACGGCGTTGACGGCCGCGGTGAGGTGATTGCCGATCGGTGGTCGGACGCCGGTCCACCAGGTCACCGCGGGAAGCCCGAGGGCAGAGACGACCACGGCGGGATCGATGCCGTTGGTGTGCAGGCCGCCGCCCACCACGCCGTCGATGTCAGCTGCGGTCAGTCCCGCATCGCCGATCGCCGACGTCGCGGCCTCGAGCACCATCGTGAGTTCGGTCGTGCCACGGTCCCGGCTGTAGGCCGAGCGTCCGAGGCCGACGATGGCTACGCGATCTTTGATCGGATTGCGCTGGGTGGAGAGGTTCATCGGTCGTTCTCCTTCCCGGTCACGGCGCGGAACGCGGGCCACGGCGCGCCTTCGCGGTCGATCCAGACCAGTTCCACGGGTTGCCCGATGCGCTGCAGCGCGTCCGGGGTTTGCACCAGCGGCGCCACGATTCGCAGCCCCGGCTGTTCGGCGAGTTCGATTGCCGCGAGCGGCCATGGCGGCGAGTAGTCCACGACCGGTGGTCCTTGGTGCAGGCGGGTCAGCAGGTGAACCGTCCCCGCGCCCTGAACCGGTCGGACGGTCACCTCGGTGGCCCAGCACGAGGGACACATCGGACGCAACGGGGTGTGCCACAGCGCGCAGTGCGGACACCAGCCCGCCGTCAGCGTGTGGGTGAGCAGGCCGCGGTAGTACTCGACGTTGACCTGATCCAGCCGGATCCGGGGATACCGCTGGAAGACCTCCTCATCGGCGGGCGGACACGCGTCCTCGGCGGCCCCGGAGAGGTTGCCCCCTGCTGCCGATGCTCGGTCGACCACATGTACTCCCTTGTCTCACGGTTGGCTATCCGCCTTCGATCTTCGGTCGGCGAGGCGTCCGACGGAAGGGGTAGCGCGCCGAACCGCGTTCTCCTGCGAGAACGCGCGGTTCAACCGGCGGGATGAATCGGTTTGCTTCGCTAACCAAAAGTCCGGCTACTCATTGGCAATCCATCAGGAGGTGGAAGCGGGCGGCCATGGCTGAAAATAAATGAACGATTTTATTGATTTAGCTACAAGCAACCGGCTAGGTTGAGCCAGTGTTCAAGGCTTTCCGCACCTTGCGAGCGCGCGTGCTGGCGATCGCACTCGTTCCGAGCGTCGCCCTTCTGGTCATCGGAGGAGGGGGAGCGGCCTATCTCGTGGTGCAAGGACAGCAACTGAACGACTGGGCCGACGAGATGCGGACCCACGCCTCGCCCGGACTCGCGTTCGTCCAAACCGTCCAGCAGGAGCGCCGGATGAGCATGATGCGGATCGCGGGTCATCCCGAACTGTCGGCGAATCTCCGGGATGTGCGGCCGAAGGTGGATACGTTGCTGCGTCAGATCATCGATGCCGCAGCCGCTTTCGAGAATCAGGATGCGGGCTTGGCGGCCGGTGCGCAGACCGCGCTCGACGGACTCTCGCGCGAACTGTCCTCGGTGCGAGCGAAAGTCGACACGAACACGATCTCGGTCGACGACTCGTACACCTTCTACAACCAGCTCACCGACACTGCTCGCGCAGCCATGGCATCGTTCGCGCACGGTGCTCCGGATTCCGAGATCGCCATCGGTTTCGGCACCGTGCTGGACTTGTTCACGGCCGCGGAAAGCATGGCTCGCGCACACGATCTGGCGGTCGCCGCGGAGGCGACGGGCGGGCTTTCCCCCGCGGAGGTCGAAGAGTTCGGTCGCCAGGTCGGCTTCTATCGCAATCAGATGCAGCTGCTTCCCGCGAGCCTGACCGATGAGGGCCGCGCGCAGTGGAAGGCGCTGAGCGAGTCGCCGGCGTGGCGTACGCTCAGCGAGGTCGAAACCGTCCTGGTTCGGCGCGGGGACTCCACGCAGACCGACCAGGACGCGGTTCCGTCGTCCCGCTCCGGAACCCGTGGTGAGCCGGTGCGCACGGACGACAGCGCGCTGCCTGTCTCGACCGCCGATTGGGAAGCAGCGATCGCGGTGGTGTCCAAGGCGTTGCTCGAGCTCTGGACCGGCCAAGCCGAGCGCATCACCGAGTTCATCCAGGAGCTCGGCGACAGCCGGGCCCGTAACTCGTTGCTCGGCGGCTTGGTGGTGCTTCTCGTCACGGCCGCGACACTCGCGACCACGCTGCAATTGTCCGGCAGAATGATTCGCCGGCTGCATCGGCTGCGCGCTGAGACCACTGCGCTGACCGACGACAAGCTGCCCGCGATCGTCGGTGCGCTGAACCGCGGTGAGCCGGTCGATATCGAGAAGGAATTGACCCGGCTCGATTTCGGTACCGACGAGATCGGTCAGGTCGCCGACGCGTTCAACCGCGCTCAGTTGGCGGCCGTGAACGCGGCGGCGACGGAAGCGCGGACGCGCGAGGGCGTCAACTCCGTATTCGTGAACATCGCCCACCGCAGCCAGGTCGTGCTGCACCGGCACATCAAATTGCTCAACGACGCGGAGTACGACCAAGAGGATCCCAAGATCCTCGACCTGCTCTTTCGGCTGCATCACCTCGCGACCCGCGAGCGCCGCAACGCCGAGAACCTGATCATTCTGGGTGGTGAGCAGCCGCGGCGGCAGTGGCGAAATCCGGTGCAGCTGGATGAACTCGTCCGCGGCGCTGTCGCCGAGGCTCAGGACTACTTCCGCGTGCGGGTCGGGCGGCTGCCGGATGTCAAGGTCTCCGGCGGGGTGATCGCCGACCTGATCCACCTCTTGGCCGAACTCATCGACAACGCGACATCGTTCTCCCCGCCGGATTCCCGGGTGGAGGTGTCCGGCAACGCGGTGGGCCGGGGCGTGGTGATCGAAGTCGTGGACCAGGGAATCGGCATGCCTGCCGAGCAATTGGCGGCGCTGAACGAAACGCTCTCGAATCCACCGGATTTCGCGCTGGCAGCCTTGTCGACCGACAATCGGCTCGGAATGTTCGTGGTGGCGCGGCTGGCCGGTCACATCGGCGTGACGGCGCGACTTGCGGAGTCCGAATACGGTGGTGTGAAGGCGGTCGTCCTGATCCCCGCGTCGCTGCTCGTCAGCGAGGATGGTGGCGAACCGGCCTGGTCGATCTCCGAACCGCTGGTGCGCACCGGCTCGACCCCGGCCATGCCACCGTCCGCCCCGGATACGTTTTCCGGTGCCGGCCACAGCGTCGCCCCCTCCCAGGACAGACCGTGGCGGCAGGCGGCGCTGCCGCAAGAACCCTCTCGCGGCTTGATCGATCGGCAGGGCCTCGGCAGAGGGACCGCGGCAGGCGTAGATCCGCTCGAGCATCGCGGAGATCCCCGGCCCGAACTGCCGCGCCGACAACGCCAGTCGCATCTGGCGCCGCAGCTGGCGAACAGCACGCCCGGTCCGGACGCTGCGGCGGGGCAGCCGCCGCAGCGTTCCGCGGAAGAAGCGCGAGACCTGTTCTCCGCGATCGAGCGCGGCACGCGCCAGGGCCGGGCTACGCCGCCCCCCTCGTTCCCGACAACGAACAGTGAGTGAGAACACACGGTGACGACATCTGCCAACACGATGAAGAACCTCGACTGGCTGCTCGACGATTTCCTCGGCCGCATGCCGGGAATCGAGTGCGCCGTCGTCCTGTCGACCGACGGCATGTTGATCAGTAAATCCAGTGCCCTGACCCGGGAGAATGCTGAACATTTCTGCGCAATGGCCTCGGCGTTGCAAGGGCTCGCCCGCAGCGCGGGCGGCCATTTCGGAGTCGGTGGGGTTCGCCAATCGGTCATCGAACTCGACCGGGCGGTACTGTTCGTGACCTCGGCCGGGGACAACGCATGCCTGGCCGTATTGGCGGGCGACGACTTGAACATGGGCATGGTCGCCTACGAGATGAATCAGACGGTGGCGCGCGTCGGCACGTTCCTCTCGGCGGCTCCACGCCCGAACTTCGGCCATACCAGCGGCCATAGATTGTCATGACCGATCCTCGCGAACCCTGGTTCGATGACGACGCGGGGCCGTTGGTGCCCGCCTATGCGGTGACACGCGGACGCACGACGAGCAACCGGCACGAGCTGGACATGATCACCCTGGTGATCACGATGTCGACCGGCCTGGGACTCACCCGGTTGGAGCCCGAGTACCGCGAGATCTTGCAGTTGTGCGGCGTTCCCAAGTCGGTGGCGGAGATCTCGGCCGAGATCCGCAGGCCTCTGGCGGTCACCAAAATCCTGATCGGCGATCTGATCGACGACGGCTACGTCGCCTACCGGTCGCCGCGACCCATGAACGCCGACTCGGCGGACATCAATCTTCTTCGGACGGTACTGGATGGAATTCGCGCACTCTGATCTACGGGAGCCGCACATGCTGCCCGTTACCGCCGTCAAGGTATTGGTGGCGGGCGGTTTCGGGGTCGGCAAGACCACGCTGGTGTCCACGATCAGCGAGGTGCGGCCGCTTCGCACCGAAGAGCTGCTGAGTGAACTGAGTGTCGGTGTAGACGATCTGGACGGGGTGGAATCGAAGACCACGACCACCGTCGCATTGGATTTCGGGCGGATCACCCTCAACGAGGCGCTGGTTCTGTACCTGTTCGGAACGCCGGGACAGGATCGCTTCTGGTTCCTGTGGGACGAGCTGTCTCGCGGGGCGCTCGGCGCCGTGGTCCTGGTCGACACCCGCCGGTTCGACGCCTCGTTCGCCGCAGTGGACTACTTCGAGAGCAGGCAGGTGCCCTTCGTGCTGGCCGTGAACTGCTTCGACAACGCCAACCTGTACACGCCGGACGAGGTGAGGCGAGGATTGGATCTCGACCCGCACGTCCCGGTCAGCCTGTTCGACGCGCGTCGTCGCGAATCGGTCAAGGATATCTTGGTGACCTTGATGGAACACATTCTCGTACAGGCCGATCGGGCTCAGACGGGGTCGCCGCTCCGAGTGGACGGATACAGCTGACCCGGCTCGACAAAGCCAGAGTCCCGTGGCCGGTCCCGAACGGACCGGCCACGGGCATTTTTCAGCTGAGCCGTTCGATGATCAGGGCCATGCCCTGGCCACCGCCGACGCACATCGTCTCGAGCCCGAACTGCTTGTCGTGGGTGCGCAGCGAATTGATCAGGGTCGTGGTGATGCGAGCGCCGGTCATGCCGAACGGATGGCCCAGTGCGATGGCGCCGCCGTTGACATTGAGCCTGTCGAGCGGAATTCCCAGCTCCTTGTAGGAGGGGATCACCTGAGCGGCGAACGCCTCGTTGATCTCGAACAGGTCGATGTCGCCGATGGTCAGGCCCGCGTTGGCAAGCGCGTCGCGGGTGGCGTCGACCGGGCCGAGGCCCATGATCTCCGGCGACAGCGCCGAGACACCGGTGGCGACGACGCGCGCGAGCGGGGTGAGCCCCCGGTCGCGCGCGGCACGGTCGGACATGATCACCAGCGCGGCGGCGCCGTCGTTGAGCGGGCATGCGTTGCCCGCGGTGACCGTGCCGTCCGGCCGGAAGACCGGGCGCAATCCCGCGAGTGCCTCCAGTGTCGTGCCCGGGCGCGGACTCTCGTCGGTGTCCAGCACGGTGCCGTCGGGCAGCGTGATGGGCGTGATCTCGCGGGCCCAGAAACCGGTGTCGGCGGCTTCCTGGTACAGCCGCTGGGAGCGGGCGGCGAACTCGTCCTGCTCCTGGCGCGAGACCTTGCGATACTGCGCGACGTTCTCCGCGGTCTGTCCCATGGCGATGTAGACGTCCGGGAGTCCGCTCTCCTCGCGCGGGTCGGTCCAGTCCGGCGCGCCGCCGGTCGCTCGCTTCGCAGTGCGAGTCTGGGCGTCACGGAAGCGCGGATTGGTCCACGGGTTGGTCGCGCGGTCGCGCGGGTCGGCGCCCTCCGCAACCGGGGGAGTGTCGGCGTGCCCCCGGGTGCCGCGGCTGATGGCCTCGACGCCGGCGGAAACGAACACCTCGCCCTCGCCTGCCTTGATGGCGTGCAACGCCATGCGGGTGGTCTGGACGCTGGAGGCGCAGTACCGCGTGACCGTGGTCCCGGGAACGGTGTCCAGCCCGAGTAGTACCGCGGCGACTCGACCCATGTTGAAGCCCTGCTCGCCGCCGGGTGCGCCGCAGCCGAGCAGCAAGTCCTTGATATCGGCCGGATCGAGTGCGGGCACCTGATCCAGCGCGGCGCGCACCGCCTGAACCGTGAGGTCGTCGGGCCGCATGTCCTTGGTCCGGCCCTTGTAGGCCCGGCCGATCGGGGTGCGTGCGGCGGCGACGATCACTGCGTCCACCATGAAGGCTCCTTTTCGGTCGTGAATGAGAACGGCGCCGGCCCGTCGGGGCCGGCGCCGGGTCTTGGTTCAGGCGCGGACGTTGTCCCCGCCGGGATAGCCACCGCCGCCGAACATCTCGTCCAGCGCCGCGTAGTCCTTGGCGCCGTCGCGATGGGGGATCTCGTCGACGAACTCGACCGTGCGTGGCTTCTTGTAGGAGGCGATGCGCTGGCGGCAGTGCTCGATCAGTTCCTCGGCGGTCACCTCGGCGCCTTCCACGAGCGCGACGACGGCTTTCACCGACTGGGTGAACTTCGGATCGGGCACGCCGATCAGCGCGGCCTCGCGCACCGCGGGGTGCTGCTCCAGGCAGTTCTCGACCTCGGCCGGGTAGATGTTCTCCGCCGCGGATTTGATCATCCGCGTCATCGTTCCGATGAAGTGGATGGTGCCATCGGCCTCGCGCCTGCCCAGGTCGGTGGTGTGCCACCAGCCGTCGCGCATCCGCTGCTCGTTGATCTCCGGCCGGTTCCAGTAACCGGCGTGGACCACGTCGCCGGCGACGACGATCTCGCCGGGTTCGCCGATCGGCTGCTCGTTTCCGTCGGCGTCGACGATCCGCACGCGGACGAGCGGAACCGGGCGGCCGGAGTTGCCCTGCCCGCGTCCGCCGTGACCGTTCACTACCGCCAGACCGCTGACCTCCGTCTGTCCGAAGCCGCCCGGGGTCGCCCCCCACGGCGCGGTGTCCGGGGCCAGCAAGCCGTTCCACAGCGGGGTGAACGGACCGCCGCGCAGCTTGGACACGTCGTGTTTGTCGGCGTCGTAGAGCTGGGTCATCTGCATGATCGTGGGCGGCATGAGGAACGCCGAGGTGACGCCCTCACGGGTGATGATCTCCAGCAGCGCCTCGGCCTCGACGCGCCTGGCGAAGACGTTGGTGCCGCCCTGCAGGTAGACCGCCATGGCGTCCCACTGGAAGTTGCCGATATGGAACAGCGGGCCGGAGTTGAGGAAGACCGACTCGTGGCTCGAGCGGGTCAGGTAGGACGCCTCCACTCCCATCGTCAGCAGGTTGCGCTGGGTCAGCAGCGAGCCGTTCGGGCGACCCGCGATCGCGGCGGTGTAGATCACCAGGACGGGAAGGTCGACATCCACCGCGCCCCACGGGTCGTCGGTGCCGTGGGCGGCGATGGCGTCCTCGTAGCTGCCCGCGTCGGTGGCGTCGTGCTGCCACCACACCGGGTCTCGCTGGGTCAGTTTGCGCGCGTCGCGGACGGCGTCGCCGATTTCCTCGTCCTGCCACACCACGACCTTCGGATCGAAGTCGTCGATGACGAACGCGAACTCCTCGCCCGACTGCCGCCAGTTCGCCGGGCAGACCATCGCCCCGAGCTTGGCGCAGGCGCCGAGCAGTTCGAACACCCGGAACGACGTCTGGCCCAGCCAGAGCACCCGGTCGCCCTCGCCCACACCCGCGGCTTGCAGCGCATGGGCCACTCGGTTGATCCGATCGTCGAACTCGGGCCAGGTCAGTCGATACTGGTCGTCCACGATGGCCGTGGTGCCGGGGTAGCTCCGCCGGTGTTCTCTCGAAATGTCACCCAACGTGGTGGTGGGCACGGCTTCTCCTCGTCTGCGATCGTTCAGTGATTCGAATCGGTAATGTCTGCCCGCAACCATTCGCTGGTACGAGACTGGTTGGGGTTGGGATGGCCGAGCGCGCGTAGCACGAAGCCGTGGACGCACGCCACGAGGTCGGGTTCGTCCGGCGGCAACCCGCCGTTCAGGCCGCTGGTGAGCACGCCGCGCACCAGATGTCCGACGAGCATCGCGCCGGTTTCGGGATCGCCCAGCGGGAGCTCGCCCTTGCGCATGCCCCGCCGGATGATTTCGGACAATTGCTTGTCGAAGATCCCGTACAAGGCGGTGACCTGTTCGGGGAGGACCTCCATCAGATCCTGGTCCAAGAACAGCCGCGTTCGGTGGGCGCGTTCCTGGTCGTAGAGGCTGCCCATGTTGCAATGCAGCCACATGTACATCTGTTCGGTGACCGGAGCGTCGGGATCGATTCGATCCCGGAGTCGGCGGTGGACGATTCGCACCTCGTCCTCCAGAAGTGCGAGCAGTAGGTGGGCTTTGCTCGGGAAGCGGCGATAGAAGTTGCTGGCCGATGTGTGCGAGGCGGCGAGGACTTGGCGGACCTTCAACGACCGGAAGTGGGAGCGTTCGAGCACCGACCATGCCGCGGCCAGGATCCGCTGCGTCTCGGAGTCTCGCACCGAGGGGTGGTAGTCGTCTGTATGAAGTCTTCCACTCTCGTAGGTGGTGACGGACTGCTGCAACTCTGCACCCCTGATCATGGCGAACTACGGTCTAATCCGATAGATAATTCTACTACATGATGTAGGCCGAGCAGCTCGACGGGCAACAGTGTTACCCAGGTCACAGTTGTCGGATGTCCCCCGGTATGATCCAGATCGCTATGCGAGCCTCCGGGGTCGCGGGAGCTGATATGGGGTGCCTGCGCGCCACCGGCGGAACTCGCAGGATGATCGCGAGCCCGCGCCGGTGTCGTCGCGGCCGGCTGCATCACTACCCGCGAGGTTGCGAGCGAGAACGTCACCGTCGATGAACTGCCACGGGTAGTGGTGGGAAGGTCGTCGCGGGAATGACTGCGCGAGCGTGACAGTGTTCAGCGTTGGCGGCTGCTGCGCGGTACGTAGCAGGCCATAGCCTACAGTCGAGGAATGGTGTCACGGCAGAATGCGGGACTGCCGGAGGCCGACCGCAAGCGCACCGGTCGTCCACTGGACTGCACAGTCGAGCGGCGGGTGTTGCGGGAGGCCAGGGCTGAACTGGTGTCCGTCGGGGTCGAAGCGTTCAGCCTCACGGCCACGCTGCGGCGTGCGAAGGTTGGCAACAGTGGCTTCTACCGGCGGTGGTCGAGCGCACAGGAACTCGTCGTCGACGCGCTCGCCTCCATCGCTACTTGGCCGGAAGTTCCCGACCTCGGCGACCTTCGCCGCGAGTTGCGTGTCCTGGTGGATGCCTTCGATCGGCCCGGAGCGTGGGCAGGACTGCAAGTCCTGTTCACCTTCGCCGGGCAGGCGGCCCGGCATCCCGAGCTGTATGCACATGTCCTGCGTACGGTGATCATTCCGGGGAACCAGCGGGTAATCGCGGTATTCGAGCGTGCCTGCGCTCGGAATGAATTCGCACCCGGCGTCGATCCGACGGCGCTCGCGGCGGCGTTCGTCGGTGCGTTGACCGTTGTCGAGCAGTGGTCGGTCAGCGCCGACGACGGCTTCGGTACCGATTTGGACGCCGTGCTCGACACGTTCGCCGCACTGGCCCGTCGCCCCGGTGCCGACAACCGGCAGTAAGTCGTGCGCCAGGCCTACCGATCAGGGTGGGCGACGCCGTGCAACACGTAGCGGGTCAGTTCTTCGATCGCTTCCGCGCGCGACAACGCGACCTCGCCGGGGAACAGCAGGTCCGCGTGGATCACCACCGACAGCACCATGCCGAAGGTCAGCCGGACGGTGATCGCCGGATCGCGCGTGGGCAGGCCGTACTCGGCGACTCCCTCTCGCACAGTTCGTTCGAGGCGGGCGAATAGGCTTTCCAACCGCTCCGCGGTTTCGGGGCGATGTGTGCGGGCCGCGAGCAGGGCGGTCACGAGCCGGCGGTTGTCGTCGAAGAATTCATAGAGCAGGGTGACGTATTCGCGGGCCTGTTCCGTCACCGACTCCCCGCGTATGCCGTGGCTGGACCACCGCCAAGTCCACTGTTCGACGAACTTCTCGAACGGGTCCAGGACGGCGCAGTCGAACAGCCCCGCCTTGTTCCCGAAATGGCGGAACAGCAACACTTCCGTCACTTCGGCCCGCTGTGCGATCTCCTTGGTCGACGCGCCGGCGTAGCCCTGCTCGGCGAACACCGCGCAGGCGGCTTCCACCAACCGGGCGCGTACCTCGTCGCCGGTTCGGCGGCTCCGCGCCGTGCGACCGCCACCGCCGCTCATTCGTCTCCTGGTCGCTCATTTCCCTCCACCGTTGACAGACACTACCCGAGCGCTTATACAGTAACCACTATCTAACGGAGTGGCCTGGAACACAGATGGAGCCCGATAGTGACCGACATAACCGAAATCCCGCCGCAGTCACCCACTGCGGGACGAACGCCGGATGCGCGCCGCGGCGTGCGCGACGACTTCGTGCCCAAAGAGCCTTATTACGCACCGGAATTCGTGCAGCTGGAGAAGCGGCGACTGTGGCCGGAGGTGTGGCAGGTCGCCTGCAGGCTGGAAGAGATCCCCAACCCGGGTGACTTCGTCACCTACGACATCGCGGACGAGTCGATCATCGTCAGCCGGATCGACGAGACGCGGGTGGCGGCGTACTACAACGTGTGCCAGCACCGCGGGCGCCGCTTGACCGAGGGCTGTGGCAACGCCAAGAACTTCTACTGCCGTTACCACGGGTGGCGCTGGGACCTCGACGGAAGCCCGCGTGAGGTCGTCGACCGGGACGACTACAACGGCGCCCTGCAGGATCCCGACATCCGGCTGAAGAACGTCGCCGTCGATACCTGGGGCGGATTCGTGTTCGTCTCCATGGCGGCGGACCCCGAGCCGCTGCGCGACTACCTGGCGCCGGTGCCCGAGATCTTCGACGGCTACGAGTTCGAGAAGATGCGCTACCGCTGGTACAAGTCGGTGGTCCTGCCGTGCAACTGGAAAGTCGCGCTGGAGGCGTTCAACGAGGGCTATCACGTGCAGGCGACCCATCCGCAGATCCTCCGATTCTCCGACGACTGGACGGTGAGCGAGGCATTCGGCAGGCACTCGATGTTCACCTATCCACCGGACAACCGCCCGCTCGGCTTCCCTTCCCGCCGGCTGGGCGGCGAGGTTCCGAAGGACCTGCGCACCGGGCTGGTCGGCTTCCTGGAGATGATGGAGCGGGATCTGCGCGCCATCTACAGCACCCGGGACTTCGAGGCGGCCAAACGCCTGCTTCACGAGGTGCCCGAGGACGAGGAACCCGCCACGGTTCTGATGAAGCTCATGATGTTCCAGCGCGAGGCAGCCCTGGCGGACGGTGCGGGCTGGCCCGAGGGGCTGAGCTTCGAGAACATCGTCCGCGCCGGCGTCGATTGGCACATCTTCCCGAACCTGATCGTGCTGCCCTACATGGACGCGGCGCTGTGGTATCGGGCCCGCCCGCACGGCGACGATCCGGACGCCTGCGTCTTCGATGTGTGGTCGCTGGCGCGCTACCCGGAAGGCGAGGCGCCGCCGCTGGAACGCCAATTCTTCGCCGACTGGCGCGAGCACGACGACTGGGGCGGCATTTTGCCACAGGACTTCCAGAACTTGCACCACGTGCAGCAGGGGATGAAGTCCCGTGGATTCGCCGGCTCGCGCACCAATCCGAACCAGGAGAAGCCCATCTCGAACTTCCATCGCCACCTGCACCAGTACCTCGGCACGGACACCACCGGAGACGGCATTCGATGACTACACCAGCTACGCACCCGGACTCGATGGCGAGCGCCGACGTGCCACCGGAAACCTTGCTCGGCATCTACGGCACCGCCGCACTGATCCACCGGACCGACGAACGCATCCGCGCGCTGCTCATGTCCGGCGAACTCGCCCTGTCCTACTACTCGCCGCGCGGCCAGGAGATCGTCGCCGCGGCGACGGCGGCGGCGCTGCGCCGCGAGGACTACGTCGTCACCACCTATCGCGGCCTGCACGACCAGATCGCCAAAGGCGTGCCGTTGCGATTGCTGCTGGCGGAGTACTTCGGCAAAGTCACCGGCTCGTGCAAGGGCAAGGGCGGACCCATGCACGTCACCCACCCGGAATCCGGAGTCATGCTCACCACGGGCATCGTCGGCAGCGGCCTGCCCATCGCCAACGGGCTGGCGCTGGCCGCCCAGCTGCGCGGCGAGCAGCGCGTCGTCATCGCGAATTTCGGTGACGGCGCCAGCAATATCGGCGCGTTCCACGAGGCGCTCAATCTGGCCTCGATCTGGAAGCTGCCGGTCGTGTTCCTGTGCCAGAACAACGGCTACGCCGAACACACCACCTACGCGAACGGCACCAGTTGCGCCAACGTCGCGGATCGCGCGGTCGGCTACGGCATGCCCGGCGTCACCGTGAACGGCGACGACCCGCACGAGATGTTCACCGCCGCGCGGCAGGCCGTGGAGTCCGCCCGGGCGGGCAACGGCCCGACGCTGCTGGAAGCGCGCACCTTCCGATTCATGGGCCACTTCTTCGGTGACGACAGCAGCTATATCGACAAGGAGATCTACGCAGAGCGGATGGCCGGTGATCCAGTGCCCGCGTTGCGTTCCCGGTTGATCACCGCCGGCATCGCCGACGAGCAACGACTTGCCGTGATCGAGGAGAACGCGCGGCTGGAAATCGAAGACGCGATCCAATTCGCCAGGAGCAGTGACTATCCCGCCCTGGAGGAACTCGGTCGCGACGTGTATGCGCAGGAGGTCACCGTATGAGCGCGCCGACCATCACGTTCGCCCAGGCGTCCAATCTGGCGATGGACGAAGCCCTGGCGACCGACGATTCGGTCTTCCTGCTCGGCGAGGACATCGCCGACCGTGAGGGCGGAGGCGTCGCCAAGGTGACCGCGGGCCTGTCGACGAAGTACGGGGCCCATCGGGTACGCAGCACACCGATCAGCGAGCAGGCCATCGCCGGGGCCGCGGTCGGGGCGGCGCTCGCGGGCATGCGCCCGGTCGCCGAGATCATGCTGGCGAACTTCCTCTCGGTGGCGATGGATCAGATCGTCAACCACGCCGCCAAGATCCGCTTCATGTCCGGCGGCCAGACCGGCGTGCCGCTGACCATCCGCACCATGAGCGGCGCGGGCATGAGTTCCGGGGGCCAGCACTCCGACATGCCGGAGGCTTGGCTCGCGCATGTGCCGGGGTTGAAGGTGGTCACCGGGTCGTCGCCCGCGGAGGTGAAGGGGCTGCTGCTGTCGTGCATCTTCGACGACGATCCCTGCATCTTCCTGGAGACCATGCCGACCTACTGGGACAAGGGCCCCGCGCCCGAGCCGGGCTTGCGCATCCCGTTGGGGAAAGCCAACGTCGTGCGCCCCGGCAGTGACGTCACGGTGATCAGCTACGGAAGGCCGGTGGCCCAGGTCGTCGCGCTGGCGGAACGACTGGCCGCCGAGGGAATCAGCGTCGAGGTCGTCGACCTGCGGACGGTCGCACCGCTGGACAAGGAGACCGTTCTCGCGTCGGTGGCGAAGACCGGTCGCGCCGTCGTGGTGCACGAGGCCGTCACCCAGTTCGGGGTAGGCGCCGAGGTATCGGCCTTGATCGCCGAGGAGTTGGACGTGAGCGCGCGCACTCCGGTGGTCCGGGTCGGTTCGCGCAACTGCCCGGTCCCGTTCACCCGCGTTCTCGAGCAGGGGTACATGTACAGCGTCGACCGCATCGAAGCGGCTATCCGGAAGGTCGCGTGATGCCACTCGTTCACAAGATCAAGATTCCGAAACTGGGGATGGCCGTCGAGGAGGCGACCCTGACGGCTTGGCTGGTGGAGGAGGGCCAGCAGGTCGACGTGGGTACGCCGATCTACGTGGCCGCCACCGACAAGGTGGAGCAGGAGATCGAGTCGCCGGTGGCGGGACGCATCCGGCTGATCGGTGTCATCGAAGAAACCTATCCGGTGGGCACACTGGTCGCCGAGATCGTCGGTGAGCCGTGAGCGCCGAGCAGTGGGATGTCGTCACCGATTGCCTGATGGTCGGGAGCGGCGGTGGCGCACTGTGCGGCGCGCTGGCCGCCGCGGCCGCCGGGCAGCAGGTGCTGGTTCTCGAGAAGACGGACATGATCGGCGGCTCGACGGCGATGTCCGGGGGAGTGCTGTGGCTGCCGGACAATCCCGTGTCGGCGCGGGCAGGCGTGCAGGACAGCCGCGCCGATGCGCTCCGGTACTTCGACGCCGTGGTGGGCCGGGAGACGCCGTCGGCGTCGCCCGAGCGCGTCACGGCCTTCCTCGACTCCATCGGGCCGATGGTCGAATTCCTGGAGCAGCAGGGCATTCCGTTCCGGCACTGCGAAGGCTACTCCGATTACTACGACGACCGGCCGGGCGGGAAGTCACGCGGACGGTCGCTGGAGACAGAACTGTTCGACACGACGCAGCTCGGTCCTTGGCAGCGGAGGCTGCGGATCAGCGCGACCCTCCCCGCGATCCCGATGTACACCGGCGAGGTGGCGCCCGTGACCCGCGGAATGCGGACCTGGCGATCGGTGTCCACCGGGGCGAAGGTGGCGGCGCGACTCGTCGCGGCGGCGGCGCGCAGGCGGTCGGTCCGCGGGTCGGGGGCGGCGCTGCAGGGCTGGATGCTGCTCGCCGCCGTTCGCGCCGATATTCCGGTCTGGACTTCGACCAAGGTGACCGAGCTGATTCAGGACGCGGACGGCACGGTCGCCGGGGTGGCCGCGATACGGGACGGACGCAGGGTACTGATTCGGGCCCGCCGCGGCGTCCTCATCAACTCCGGAGGCTTTTCGCGCAACGCGGCGATGCGGGAGCAGTACGGTCGCAGCCCCGCCTCGACCGAATGGACCACGGCCAACCCGGGGGACACCGGAGAAGTGCTGCAGGCCGCCATGGATCTCGGCGCGGCGACGGATCTGATGGAGGAGGCGTGGTGGATCCCCTCCTCGGTGCTGCCCGACGGCTCACCGCTGTACGCGGTCTACGAGCGGTCGAAGCCGCACGCAATCCTCGTCGACGGCACCGGCGCACGCTACGTGAACGAAGCGGCCTCTTATATGGAGGTCGGCCAGGCCATGTACGAGCGCAACGCGATCGCACCGGCGATCCCGAGTTGGTGGATCATGGACAGCCGCAATCGCCGTCGCTATCTGTGGGGCATGGCCCCAGGCGGGTTCACACCGGCGCGGTGGTTCTCCAGCGGGTACATGCTGAAGGCCCGCTCGATCGCGGAATTGGCCGATCGGTGCGGAATCGACCGGGCGGCGCTGGAGAAGACGCTGGACCGCTACAACGCGGCCGCTGCTCGCGGCGAAGATCCTGATTACGGCAAAGGCGAGCGTGCGTACGACCGGTACTACGGCGATCCGCGAGTACGTCCCAACCCGTGTGTCGCTCCAGTGAGCCACCCGCCGTTCTACGCCGTCGCGATGTACCCCGGCGATGTCGGCACCTGCGGTGGGCTGGTCACCGATCCGGATGCACGTGTGCTGCGGCAGGACGGCACGGCGATCCCAGGTCTGTACGCCACCGGAAACTGCACCGCGTCGGTGATGGGACGGACCTATCCCGGCGCCGGGGCCAGCATCGGCGCATCGTTCGTCTTCGGCTGGCGCGCCGTGCACCACATGGTCGGTGCTGGAGCCGGCATCGCGGACCGAGGCGGGAGACAAGAATGACCGTCCTTCCACAAGCGGATTCGTCCAGAGTCGATGCCGGATCGGCCGAGGTGCCCGACACCTCGGTGGGCACCGAGTTCGTCCGGATCGTGAGCGGTATGCCCGAGGCGCCTGCCCTGCACTGGCTCACCCTGTCCGGTGCTGCTTCCCTCACGTGGACGCAGCTGTACCGGCGCGCCAGCGGCGCGGCGCTGCGACTGCGGGAACTCGATCCGGGTCACGGCCGGGTGGCGCTGGTGGCGTACAACTCCGTGGACTGGATCGTCGCGTTCTACGGGTGTGCCCTGTTGGGGCGGCCGGTGGTACCGATCAGCCCCGCGGTGACCGATGCCGAGGCGACGCACATGCTCTCCCTCGCGCGGGTTTCCTCCCTACTGGTCGTCGACCGGGTGGGTGCGGACTCGACGCTGGCCAGGATGACCACTCTGGCCCAGCGGTTGCCACAGCAGCCGGGGGTCTACGACATCGCCGAATTCGGCCGCTCGGTCGAAGCTTTCGTGGAGCCGGAGTCCGTCGATGCCGGTGCGGAGTTTCTGCTCCAGTTCACCTCCGGAACCACCGGGGTGCCGAAGGCGGCCGTGCTGTCGCATCGCGCGGTGCTCGGCTGCGCCCGGATGTACGCGCAAGGCTGCACGGCGCGAACGGGGGAGTCGTGGCTGAATCCGCTGCCGCTGTTCCATGTCGGTGGCTCGGTCGCCGGACTGCTCGGGGCCATGGTCAACGGTGGCGCCTATGTCATCCTAGATCGGTTCTCCCCGGAGGTGGCGCTGCGCGCGATACGGGAGATCCGCCCGGTTCTGGTCGGGCTGGTTCCCACCATGATCATCGACATCTTGGGGCTGCCGGGCGTCTCGGCGTCGGATTTCGCCAGCGTTCGGCTGGTGATCGGCGGGGCAACCGCGGTCGACCCCGAGCTGATCGCGGACATGGAGAACCGTCTGGGAATCACGTTCATGGTCGCCTACGGCCAGAGCGAGGCGCCGACGATGACGGTGAGCGCGCCCGGCGATCCGGCCGCTGTCCGCACTCGCACGCTGGGCCGGTGCCTGCCCGGCCGGGACTACCAGGTTCGCGACAAGGACGGGAACATCGTTCCCCTCGGCGAGGTCGGCGAGCTGTGCGTGCGCGGACCACTGACGATGACCGGATATCTGCTGTCCGACGGAAGCCTCGACTCCGCCGCGGACGACGCGGGCTGGCGGCGAACCGGTGACCTGTGCTCGATGGATGCCGTCGGAGTGCTGACCTTTCACGGGCGCATCCGCGAGATGATCGTCCGGGGTGGATTGAATGTCTTCCCCGCCGAAGTCGAGCGAGTGCTATCGGCGCACCCGACAATCTCCGAAGCAGCGGTTTTCGGCGTGCCCGACCCCCGGCTGGGCGAGCGGGTGGTCGCCGCGGTGCTGCCCGCTCCCGGCGTCGATGTCGACCTCGCGGGCGTGGCGGCCCTCGCGACGGATCGGCTCAGCCATTACAAGCGCCCTTCCGAATGGGTCATCGTGGCAACACTGCCCCGGACGAGTACCGGGAAGGTCCGCAAACATCTACTGCGGAAGTGGTACGAGGACGGCACTCTGTCGGCGCGATGCGGTGCCGGAGTCGGGTCAGGATCGCTCGGCACAGCTGACGATTCGTCGCCACCAGACCTCGAATAAGTTAATTATTTATGCTATATAGATAGAGCTTCCGGCGGTGTCGCGCCGGCGCCTCGTAACCCGGGTGCCGACAGTGGAACCGTTGGCCGACGAATGGTGGCGGTCGGCCGTATGGAAGGCCCGAACCGCCGGAGTCGGGCATGCCGGCTCCCGCGTTGCGGGCGACAGGAGTTGTCGCGTCTCCGGCGAACAGCGGATCGCGGCGGCGTGCGGGCGCCGATCGACATCGGCGCCCGCCCCCTGTTCGACAAGGCGCCGCGCACGGCGCTACGCGATAGGAAGAAAGAAGTGCGAATGTCCGGGCTGGAGTCAGAGATCGCGGAAGTGTCGGATGCGGCCGGCTTCTGCGAGTAGCCGCGCATCCTTCGAGTCGTGGTCGCGATGACGCCGGAGGGGGGCGAACCGAAGATCTCGGCGGCCCCGATTCCGGCCCGCATGCTCGCCTACCTGGTGGATTTCGTCTGCCCACTCGGGACCTTTGTCGTACTTGTCGTACTCGCGGTCCAGCATTCGCCGAGTACATGGTGGACGCTTGCTTGGGCGACGACGGCCGCCGCGGTGGCGGGTATGGTCGGTCGCAACAGGATCCTTCGGCAGGGGCGCACCGGTCGCACTTGGGGCCGCATCCTCACCGGAACCAGGACTGTCGTCGGTTCGCACGATCGGTCACCCGGTATCCCGCGCACTGTGCTCCGGGAGACGGCGCATTTCGTTGATCTACTCCCGGTGCTGATCATCTGGTTGTGGCCGTGGCGGGGACGTGCGGGGCAATCCTTCGCCGACGCACTCGCGGGCACTTGGGTGATCACGGATCGTACGGCGGCGGCGGCGGCCGATCGGCGCACTGCTCGCCGCATGGCCCTGGTCTCGGTCGTCGGATTCGCGTCCGCGCTCGTCCTGCTGTGCATCTGCCGCTATCGCGCGTGATCGCTCGGAACCTTGTCGCAGTGTTGTCCTCTCGCTGAGCACGGTGACGTGGTGGAACGCGTTGATGCACACGTCCGATGCTCAGCGGCCCGCCTCGAGGCTATCGAGGGTGATGGAGCAACCCGTGCAACAGCAGCGTCGCCAGTTCGTTGAACGCATCCGCCGCCGAGAGGCCCGTGCGTTCGAGCAGTACTCCGGATTGGACTCCCTCGATGGCCAGCGCCACGAGCTGGGAGGCGAACATGCCGTCGGTGGCGCGGAATCGGCCTTCTCGGATGCCGTCGTCGATCAGTTCACGGACGCGTTCGGCTGCACGGGCGGTGTTGCGTGCGTAGATCTCAGCGGTGGGACCGAAGGCCACCATGTCTTCGTAGAAGGTCGAGGAGTTGCGCCGCATCGCGTCCGCGACACCGCTGAGGTAGGTCAGGATCTTGGCTTGCGGGTCGGTTCGGGTGGCCACGTCGGCTTCGATGCGTTCGGCCGATTCGCCGAAGAACTGTTTGGTGGCGAGTACCACCAGTTGCTCCTTGGTCGCGGCGACGCTGTAGAGGGTGGCTTTGGAGCAGTGCAGTCTTTCGGTGAGCTCGCCGATCGTGATGGTGGTGAAGCCTTCGCTGAGAAAAATCTCCTGCACCTGTCGCAGCAAATCGTCGCGGCGCGCGACATCGACCCGCCGCTTGCGGGGGGAGTTGATCGTGTTTCGACGCGCCGGGCTCGTGCGAGGCATGGGATCGAGTGTTTCATACCGGTCATCGGGCCACCGCTGGAGAAGGGTTCGGCCATAACCATCCATGAGGTACTCTTTCGGGTACCAGAGAATCAATTGCAGTACCCGCACTCGCATTGGAGTGGTAATGAGTCCTGACTCTGCAACCCGCGTCGGTGAACTGCTCGAGCAGTTCGGGGCGGCGGACGCGGACGTGGCTTGGCTGTTGTGCGACCGGCATCCGAAATCGGCCCGAGCCCTGACGATCATCGATGAGCGATCGGTGGCGACTCACTACAGCTACGGTGAGCTGGCCGAAGCGTCACGCCGAGTGGCCGCGGTGCTGGCCGAGGACGGTGTGGGGCGCGGCGATCGCGTCGCGACCGTGATGGGCAAGGGCGCCGATCTGGTCGCGGTCGTGCTGGGCATCTGGCGCCTGGGCGCGGTGTATGTGCCGTTGTTCACCGCCTTCGCCGAAGACGCGATCGGTTCGCGGCTCACCGATGCCGGGGCGGTACTCGTCGTGGCCGACGAGGACCAGCAGGCGAAAGTGCCACCCGGTGACTGGACTCTCATCGTCGCCGGTACCGATGCCCCGGACGGGCTCACCGCCCGGCTCGGCGCGGCCGACCCGAGGAATGTCGACTCGGTCCGGGTCGGTGGTGACGGTGCGTTGGTGCACATGTTCACCTCCGGTACGACCGGTAAACCCAAGGGTGTGGTGCATCCGGTGCGATATGTCGCAGGCTGGCAGAACTACCTGGAGTTCGGTCTGGGTGTGGGGTCCGGCAGCGTGTTCTGGTGCGGTGCCGACCCGGGATGGGCCTACGGGCTCTATACCGCGATTGTGGCACCGCTGACGGCCGGCGTGCCGACGATCCTGCTGCGCGGCGGCTTCTCGGCCGCGACGACTTGGGCGGTGCTGAAGGATCTCGCGGTTACCGACTACACCGCTGCGCCCACGGTCTATCGCGGGCTGCGCGCCGCAGGAATCCCGGTACCCGAGAACCTTGCCCTGCGCCGGTTGTCGAGCGCGGGAGAGCCCCTGACCCCGGAGGTCAACGACTGGGCCCGCGAGGCGCTCGGACTCGAGGTGCACGACCACTACGGGCAAACCGAGCTCGGAATGCCGATCGGTTTCCCGCACCACCCGCACCTGCGACGCCCGGTGCTGACCGGAGCGATGGGAACATCGCTGCCGGGCTGGAGGATCACCGTCTTGGGCGACGACGACGCCCCGGTCGCTGCCGGGCGGACCGGGCGGCTGGCGGTCGTGGTCGCGGAAAGTCCGTTGATGTCCTTTCGCGGCTACGTCGGCGGGCGCGGTAGCGACCGATTCCGCGGCGATGGCGCCTATTTCCTGACCGGTGATATCGCCTCGATCGACACCGATGGGATCGTCCGGTTCTGCGCGCGTGACGACGATGTCATCATCATGGCCGGATACCGCATAGGCCCCTTCGACATCGAATCCACCCTGCTGCGGCATCCCGCCGTCGACGAAGCCGCAGTGGTCGCGGGCCCGGACGAGGTACGTGGTGAGGTCGTCGAGGCATTCGTGATCCTCGCGCCCGGCACCGAGGGCACCGACGACCTCGTCGAGCAGCTCCAGCGGTGGGTCAAGGACAATTACGCCGCGCATGCCTATCCGCGCCGTATCCACTTCGTCGAGGCGCTGCCCAAAACCCCGAGCGGCAAGATCCAGCGTGCACAGCTGCGTCGGCGTCGCCGTGAGGACACCCCGGGCGTGGGTGCCTCATGAACTCCTCCGCGCCGGTCCTGATCACCCACACCGGTTCGATCCGCACGCTCACCCTCAACCGCCCCGACCGCCGGAATGCCTTGAACCCGGAGCTGATCGAGGCACTCGATACCGCCCTGACCGAGGCCGAACGAGATCCGCACACCCGGTGCCTGGTCCTCGCCGGAGCGGGCAAAAGCTTCTGCGCCGGCGCTGACCTGCAGTATTTCCTCAGTTCGGTCGACGCCCCGGGCGGGCCGACTCAGTTCCTGCGCCGGGTCTCGGCGGTGGTCACCCGGTTCGAGACCAGCCGCCTGCCGGTGGTCGCCGCCCTGCACGGGCACGCCGTCGCCGGTGGCCTGGAGCTGGCACTGGCCTGCGATGTGGTCGTCGCCGCCGAGACGGCACTCATCGGCGACGGGCATATCCGCAACAATCTCCTTCCGGCCGCGGGCTCGAGCGTGCGGTTGCCGCGCAAAGTGGGCGACTCGATGGCGCGCTGGCTGGCCCTGACCGGACAGCTGGTCCCCGCCCAACGGCTCGCCCCGACCGGCTGGCTGCACGCGGTAGTCCCCGCCGAGGAAGTTCACGCCTGTGCTCACGCCACCGCGATGGAGTTGGCCGCTGCGAGCGGCCCGGCCCAATCCGCGTTCAAAGCCCTGCTGCACACGTTGACCACCATGGACCAAAAGCACGGGCTGGACCGAGAACTCGATGATTTCGAACGGCACTGGAACACCAACGACGTACCGGCCGCACTGACCGCGTTCCTGCGACGCCGATCGGCCTAGTGCATACCGAACCCGCTATCTCACTTTGGGAGTGCAATGAACCGCTACACCGATCAAGTGGTCCTCGTGACCGGCGGAGCCCAAGGGCTCGGCGCGGCCATGGCCGAACGATTCGCGGCCGAAGGCGCGATCGTGGCCATCGGCGATGTCAACGATGTCGCCGCCCACGACCTCGCCGACCGCCTGGAGAAAGAATTCGGTCGCGCCTGCCTGGCCCATCCGGTCGACGTCACCTCCTCCGAAGACGTCAACGCCTGGGTCGAAGCCGTCGCAGGCACGCACGGCCGCGTCGACGTCCTGGTGAACAACGCCGGAATCATCCGTGACAACCGCATCGAGGATATCGACGACAACGACTGGCACTCGGTCGTGGATGTCTCCCTGTCGGGAGCGTTCTTCTGTGCCCGTGCGGTATTGCCGCACATGCGATCACGCAGCTACGGCCGGATCGTCTCGTTCTCCTCGATGAGCTGGCGCGGCAACTTCGGCCAAGCCAACTATGTCGCCGCCAAGGCCGGCATCGTCGGCCTCACCCGCACCCTCGCGCTGGAGACCGCCCGCCAAGGCATCACCGCCAACGCCATAGCGCCCGGCCTCATCGAAACACCCATGCTGGCTTCGATGAACGCCGCGGCCCGCGACAAGCTGATCGCGAAAGTGCCGCAACGCAAGACCGGACAGCCGCAAGATATCGCCGAGGCCGCCGCGTATCTGTGTTCACCGGCCGCCGGATACGTCAGCGGCGTCGTACTCGACGTGGACGGAGGCCTGGGTATCGGTTCATCGATCAGGTAGCCGAGCCCGGCCCGAGCGGCTCGGAGGCAACGCCATATCAACCACCGCCGAGGGCGCCGCTCGACCACCTCGTCGTCGGTGGTCGGAGACCCTGCGGTCATAGCTGCAACGCTGTGGGCAGTAGCGTCAGCGTGGTTCGCCTGTCCGGGTTGTGCGCGGTGAGCCGCCACTGTCGAGGACCCAGACGAGCGGGTGGTGCAGAAGCATTCGATCGATGCGGGATCGAATCAGGGGTTCGGGTAGCGCGTCGGTCGCGTGGTGTGGCTCGGATAGACCCTCGGATTGCCTTGCCAGCCGCACGGCAGTCCGCAAGTCGCCTGGATCACCGTCTCGACCCGGCCGCTGACCATTTCCCGCTCGATCGCCGAGGCGTGCGCCGGGTAGCCGCAGTCCGGGCATTTCTCGAAGAAGTCGAGTACGTCGCGGATCCGCATGTGCAGGACGCGGTCCGGGATCGATCGCGGGGGTGGTATCTGGGTACGCACCATCGGGCGCATTTCGCTGCTGCGCGGGGCGCCGCGCCGATCCGAACCGGTCGGGTTCCGGCGGAGGCGCCGCATAGCGGACTTCGGCATCGACCGGGTGGCGTCGCGGCGGGTGCTGCCGGTCGCGCTGCGCTCCTCCTGGAGCGTGCGGAAATCGCGGCGTGCGCCACGGTGACCTGCCACTGGAGTGCGAGTCGTGTCGGCGCGCGGTGGGGTCGGCTGTTCGTGCGGATCGAGGCGGGCGACCAGGTCGTTCGACGGGTCGGGCATGCACCAACAGTACAGATAAATAATTAATACAGTTGCCTATTTAGGAAATTGGGGTGGGTCCGGTTCGGTCGAGCTCGGATTGCGCTACGGCGGCCCGGCGCAGCGCTCGAGTCAGGGCTTGTTCGCCGCGTCTGCCGGTGTGTAGCCCGCGCCGAAGAGGACGAACCGGGTCAGCGCCGCCTTGATGTCCCGGTCGCTGCCCGCGGCGGGAAACAGAGTGTCGCCACCGAGGGCGGCGCCGAGGACCAGCGCCACGGCAAGTCGAACAGCGTCTCGGATGTCGCTGGTCGCCCCGGTGCCGCTGGCGGCCATATAGCGGTGCACTCCGTCCATCAGCGCGTGGAAGCACGGCGCGAGCGGCGAATGATCGGCAATCAGCTCGTTCTCACCGGCTCCCGCGGCCAGCGAGACGAGTATCTGGCGGTTGGTCGAACATAGGTCGTACAGCCCGGACACGAAGCGAAACGTGACGTCGGTGGGAGTCTGGCGGGTATCGGCGCCCAGGGTCGTCGCGAAGTTGTTCATGAACTCCACCAGGGGAGCGGCCGCTGTTGCTCGGAACAGTTCGGCTTTGGACGTGAAGTGGCGGTACACCATCGACTCCGCGACACCTGCCCGCTGTGCGATCAATCGGATGCTGGTCCGCTCGAATCCACTGCCCATGAACTCGGCGGAAGCCGCGCAGGTGATGAGTTGCCTGACTTCGGCCGACGATCGACGTCTGCGGTCGGTGCTGGTTGCCACCCCGTCATGATCCCATGTCACCTTTAGGGAGGCATCCTCCCTTGACGTGACTCGGATCATATCGTTAAATCATTCATGCGATCCCAATCACAGGTCGAGGTGGCGAAGGCCGCGAGATCTGGTGGGCATCGCGACCACTTTGCCCATCAGCTATCCGTTCGGGTGTGGCCTTCGGCGGCCCGGCGGTTCATCGGATGAGTCGGCCGGTCTCGCGGCGATCCATGTCGTGCCCGAGCTCATCCGTTCCGTAACACCGTGAGGAGATCTATCACATGGCTGCAATCGAGGGCCGGCTGTTCATCGACGGCGAGTTTCGAGAAGCGCGGTCGGGACGCCGATACGACGTGATCAATCCAGCCGACGAATCCGTCGTCGCGACGGCGGCGGACGCGGGAGTCGAGGATGTCGACGACGCGATCACGGCGGCGCGCCGGTTCGCCGACACGTCGGATTGGGCCACCGATCACGAGTTCCGAAGGCGCTGCCTCGTGCAGCTGCAAGGTGCGCTCCGAGAACGACTCGACGACATCAGGGCGCTGGTGACCGCGGAGGCCGGGATCTGCGCATCGGTGCTGCCGACGCATGTCGACCTGATGGTCGACGGGATGGACTATTTCAACGACCTCATCACCTCCTTTCAGTGGGAGGAGCAGTTGCCGGCGTACGAAGTCCTCGGTATGCGGAGCTTGCGCCGCATCCGCTATGAGCCCTACGGCGTCGTCGGTGCGATCACGCCGTGGAACGCGCCGTTCATGACCGCGATCTGGAAAGTGCATCACGGCCTTGCCACAGGTAACGCGGTAGTGCTCAAGAGCGCTCCGGACACCCCGCTGACGGGCGCACTGCTCGCTCGGATCGTGCATGATTCCACCGACATCCCCGCGGGCGCGTTCAACGCGATCAGTTCCGAGGACAAGTCCATTGCCGGCGATGCCATGACGGCTGACCAGCGCATCGACCTTTTCCATTTCACCGGTTCCCCCGGAGTCGGACAGCGGATCGCCGAACGCGCGGCCACTGGAATCCGGCACACCGTTCTCGAGTTGGGTGGAAAATCGGCGAATATTCTCCTGCCGGATGCCGATCTGGACGTAGCGTGCGGGCTCGGTGTGGCCATGTGCATGTCCAGTAGTGGGCAAGGGTGCGCGCTGGCGACTCGTATGGTCGTGCACGCGGACATCTATGACGAGGTGCTCGCGAGGCTGGAGGCGATCGTCGGCAACCTGCCGTGGGGCGATCCGCGGGACCCCGCGAACGTGGTGGGGCCGATCATCCGCGAGGAGCAGTTGAAGCGCGTCGAGGGCTTGGTCGATCGGGCGCGTGCCGAAGGCGCCCGGGTGCTGTGCGGAGGGGCGCGTGGTGATCGGGGCGGGCGCGGATTCTGGTACCAGCCCACTGTTCTCGCCGATGTGGACGAGAACGCCGAGATCGCGCAGACCGAGGTGTTCGGCCCGGTGCTGTCGGTCATCCGTTACGACGGCGACGACGACGAGGCCGTCCGCGTCGCCAACAATTCCCGCTACGGGTTGTCCGGGTACGTGCAATCCGCGGACGAGGAACGTGCGTGGGCGGTAGCCCGCCGCATCAAGGCCGGAACGGTGAATATCGGCGCCTCCTTCTACCTTTCACCCGATGCGCCGTTCGGCGGATACGGCATCAGCGGCGACGGCGTCGAACACGGAATCGCGGGCTTCCGGGAGTACCTGCGCATCAAGTCCATCGCCAGCCCCGAACACTGATCCGAGGAGTGACCATGAGGATGAAAGACAAGGTCGTCGCCATCACCGGCGCCGGTTCGGGGCTCGGCCGGGAGGGCGCGCTCCTGTTCGCCGACGAAGGGGCGAGCGTGGTGGTCAGCGATGTCGTACCCGGACGTGCGCAGAAGGTAGCGAAAGAAATCGAGGTACGAGGCGGACAGGCCACGGCATTGGACGCGGATGTCCGGATCGAGGCCGACATGAAACGGTTGGTGGACACGACGACCACCAGCTATGGCCGCATCGACGTCATGTGGGCGAACGCAGGCATTCCGGAACCGGGATTCGGCATGCAACCGCTGGCCGAATCGTCGCTCGAGGACTGGAACAACATCTTCGCCGTGAATACGACCGGCATCTACCTGGCATGGAAATGCGCCGCGCAGTGGATGATCGGGAACAACGTCGGCGGTGCGCTGCTGGCGACATCGTCGGCCGCCTCGTTCACGGCGTACCCGGGGTTCCCCATGTACACAGCATCGAAGGCCGCTGTGAACGGCTTGGTGCGGGCGGCGGCACTCGAGTTCGGCAAGTACGGGATTCGCGCCAACGCGTTGTGCCCGACCCACGGGATGTCGGTGAATTTCGCACTGCCGCCGGACGCCGAGGTTCTCGGTAAGTCGTACGAGGAGATGCAGCCATGGGACCCGGACAAGCGGGCGATGCCGCTGCGCCTCGATCGGCCACCGACTCTCCGCGACAATGCCGATCTCGCGTTGTTCCTGGCATCCGACGAGTCGCGATACATGTCCGGGCAGACGATCCAATCGGCGGATGGCGGGCAGTTCGCTCGCACGTCGATCATCTTCCCGACCGATCTGGGCGTGACGGATGACATCACGTCGGGTTCGATCCCGGACGAGCTCCGCGATCAGCTGGATCGGTGATCGCGGATGCAGTCGACCACCAGATTCGATCCCCGCATCTCGGGACTGTCACAGCAGGTGAAGACCCTGGCCAGTCCGCAGGAGGTGTACTTCGAGAAGGCGCGGGACATCCGCGCGGAACATCTCGACGGGGCCCTGCATCTCTACCGCCACGACGATATTCTCGCCCTCAACAAACACCCCGACGTGCTGGGCAACGGTGGCCGAGGGGGGAGCTTCGGCCACGATGGAAGGCTGATCCCCCTCGAAATCGACGGACCCGACCACAAGAAGTGGCGGCGGCTGCTGGACCCCATGTTCGCCCCGAAACGGATGCAGCGGCTCGAAAATCAGATACGTCGGCTGGCGGCCGACCTGATCGAAAACGCTCGAGCGGCCGGCGGCGCCGAGTTCAACAGTGGTTTTTGCACGCCGCTGCCATGCCTGACGTTCCTCGGGCTCGTCGGCGCCCCCATTGCGGATCTCGACTTCTTCCTGGAGTTCAAGGAGGGAGTCATCCATCCGAAGGGCGATACCACCGAGGAGATCGAAGCGAATATGGCAGTGGCAGGGGGGAAGTTGCTGGAATATTTCGACGGGTTCCTGAAGGACAAACGCAAGCGCCTCGATGACGACGATGTCATCGCGGAACTCTTGCGATCCGAGGTGGCGGGCGAGCCGCTGGCCGAGTTCGACCTGATCAACATCCTGTTCCTGTTGATGTTCGCGGGACTGGACACCGTGACGGCCTCGCTGTCGTGTTCGATCGCGTGGCTCGGAAGGAATCCGGAGCACCGACGGAGCCTGGTCGACTCTCCGGAGTTGCTGATGCCCGCCATCGAGGAACTGCTCCGGTACGAGTCACCGGTTCCCTCGGGCATGCGATATCCGGTTCGGGACATCGATCTCGGCGACGGGCTGATCATCCGGGAAGGCGAACAGATCAACGCGTTCTGGGCTGCGGCGAACGTGGATCCGACCTATCACGAGGATCCCCTGCGTGTGGACTTCGGCCGGCCCAGGGTCGGTCACATGACGTTCGCCAGCGGAGTGCACCGGTGTCTCGGATCTCACCTCGCGCGCCTGGAACTGCGGATCGCTCTGGAGGAAGTGCTCGCGCAGATTCCGCGATACGAGGTGGATATCGATGCCTTGGCATACGACAACGTGGCGGTTCGGACGGTCACCCATCTGCCCGTGGTGATCTCATGATCGCGGGACGCCGGAGTGTGGTGCGATCGGTGGCGCGCTGGTCGACCGGAAAGGCGGTGTCGCACCGATGAGACTTCGCCTGGAGACTGATAAGTGCGCCGGACACGCGGTGTGTCATGCGATGGATGCCGATTTGTTTCCGCTCGACGACAACGGCTACTCCGCGGTGCAATCCACGGCACTTGCGCCGCAGGATGTCGGGCGCGCACAAGACGGGGTGAACGCGTGTCCGGAGCGCGCCCTCCTGATTGATGAGTGAGTCGTCGGCGATCCGACCATTCCAGTGAGTTCGCCGGTGTCCTCACGGGCACCGGCGAACTCGCAGTGATCGTTGTTGCGCAAGCGCTCGCGCGGGTCTGGCGAACCTGTGATCGAGGCAGGTAACGCCGGCTCGATTGACACGATGGCTCACAATGTGTCCCGGCATTTGTGACAGATTCTCTCGAAGCGAGAGTGTCTCGAGGAGTTCGGCGCCGATGGCCGCGGCGGGGACGGTGGTTGGCTACGGCAGGACATCCACCAACGTCGCGTCGGAGTTGCCGACCATGTATTTCGCGACGCCCTCGAGGTGTCGCCGCCAGTGCGCCTGCGCTCCGCCGACGTCGCCGTCGCGCAGCAATTTGACCAGCTTGGTCCACGCCCGTTGTGCAGCGCGTTGCGCCGGTCCCTCGTGGCCTTCTTCGTGGGCGGCGATGAATACGACGTTGTGCACTTCGATGATCTTGAACAGTATCTCGGCGAGGACACCCAGGGTGATGTTGCCCGCGAGGCCGACGAGCGCTTGGTGCAGGCGGACGTCGTGTTGCGCGAAAGCCTCGGCGTCGTCGATCAGTTCAGCGCCCTTGTGCACCATCTGGTCGAGTTGGTCGAGGCCGCCCGCGGAAGCACTGTTCCTGCCCTTGCTGTTGCCCAGCATTCCGACCGCGGCCACCTCGAGTTCCGTGCGAGCCCGATAGACGTCGACCAGGGGGGTCCCCTTGTACTGCAGGAGCAGGCCGGTGTACCTGGCCGCTACGGCGTCATCGAGTTTGAGCACGCGGGCGCCACCGTGCGCGCCCCGCAGCACCGTGATGATCGACTCCGACTCGAGGATGCGGAAAGCCTCGCGCAGCGTGGGTCGGGAAACCCCGAAGTGCTCCATGAGTTCCGCCTCGTTCGGCAGGGGGTCGCCCACGGACAACTCTCCGGTGATGACGCGTCGGCGAAGATCGGCCGCTACCAATTCACCGGCCTTGGGTACCTTCACCACACTCGACCCGACCAATCTGGCCACGGAAACCTCGCTTTTCCTCGTGCTGCCATGTCGAATCCACATCATGCCAGGTGGGTGCAGCGATGCATCGCACGTCCGCTATAATCAGTTAGACTGTTGTGCTCATATTACCTCATCTGCGCTGCGCAGCACTTTCAGCACGCTCCGCACGATTCTCGATCCCGAGCACGACCATTCTCGTGCCACTGCCGTGCCTTTCTATTCGCTACGTGCGTTGCGCTTCCACCATCTCCCGCACCCGTGCGATGTGCTCCGGCGAAGTGAGGCTTTGCCGCTCGGCCGCGATCGCCTGCTCGAGCAGTGCTCCGAGAACCCGGCCGGAGCCTGCGTTCATCAAGCGTTTGGTGTCCTGCAGCGCCCGTCGTGGGATCGCGGCGAGGCGGTGCGCGAGTTCCAGCGCGGTCGACTGCACGTCTTCCGCCGGAACGACGCGGTTGACCAGGCCGTACTCGAGCGCTTTCCGGGCTGGGATCCGCTCGCCGAGCAGAACGAATTCCTTGGCCCGCATCAGTCCGGCCATCAGTGGCCAGAGCATGGCGGTGCCGTCCGCGGGCACCAAGCCGACCGCGAGGTGTGGATCGGCCAGAAAAGAAGTCTCGGATGCCACGGCGAGGTCGGACAACGCCACCAGGCTGGCCCCCAAGCCGACCGCGGGACCATTGACCGCCGCCACGATCGGCTGGGGAAGTCCGGTCATGCCGTGTGCGATTCGGCGCGCTTCATCGAACACCTCGTCCTGCACGTCGGCGTCTCGCTGCGTCTCCACCATGCGGGGAAGGTCGCCGCCGGCGCTGAAGGCGCGACCTGCGCCGGTCAGGACAACGGCGCGCACCTCGCGGTTCGCCGCCAGATCGGCCCAGACGTCGGCGAGTTCCCGGTGCATGACCGCATCGGCGGCGTTCCTCGCCTCCGGCCGGTTCATGGTCACCACGGCCACGGGGCCGGTGTCCTCGATGGTCAGCGTGCTGTATCGGGTCACGTCACTCCCTCTCCTGAACAGTTGACATTTGCCGTTGCGGCGACCAAGGCTGCCGACGGATCGCCGAGGCGACCAGGGCGGCGTAGCGGTCGGCGAGGGCCGCTGCCTCTCGGCACTGCACACGCACTCGTTCATCGGCGCCGCCGTGCTGCCGCAGCGACCGATGGAACTCGACCGAAGCTTGTGCGACCTGGTCCACGGTGCGGCCGATCTGATCCCGGTCTTCGCTCGGCAGATGGGGCAGAGCGGTGCTCAGCAGTGTCTCGATACCGAGCAGTAGCTGGGCACGCGCTCGTTTCGGGCCGGTGTCTTGCGACCCGGTCGGCTCTGCCGCATAGCAGTCCGCGAGGTCTCGTGCGAGTCCGGTGATCACGCGGGCGAGAGGACCCCCCTGCGCGTCGACGGAGTGTCCCCGCACCGCTCGCAAGAGCTCCAACGAGGTGGGCAGAACGGCGCCCACCTCGATACGGGCGTGCGAGCTGTCGTGTCGCGACGGCCGCCCCTGGTTGCTTTCTCTCGGGCGCGCCGACAATTGGATGCTCATGTCAGTCCGGTGACCAGATTCCACAATCCCGCACCCGACTTGCGAAGAGCCGCCTCGCCGAGCACGTGCTCCCAGTGCTGCGGTCCACCGAACTCCGAACGCCATGCCAATGCCCGCAGGGTGAAGTGACGTAACCGATGATCGAGCGTGAATCCGATCGCCCCGTGCGCTTGGTGAGCGTTGCGCGCCACGATCGGCGCTGACCGTGACGTCTGAGCCTTGGCCACCGCGATCGCCAATCCGCTGCGCTCGTCTTCGAAACCCGCTTCGGTGACGCGGGACACGGCGAATTCGGTTGCGGCGCGGGCCATGGCGACCGCGCCGGCCGACTCCGCGACCAGCGACTGGACAGCCTGGAACTTGCCGAGCGGCCTACCGAACTGCTGGCGGGTGCCGACATGTTCGATGGTGAGCTCGAGCGCCTGTTCTATCGCCCCACAGATCTGGATCGAACGGCCGAGCGCACCACGCAGCATGAATTCACGCCCGACTCGGTGCGGCGCCGGGCCGATGGCGCTCGGGGCCAGTTCGACGTCGACGACGATTCGATCGCGAGGGTCCCGCGCCAGATCGGTGCCGGGCTCGATGCTCAGGTCGGCGGCGGATACCAGTGCGACCGAGTGGTCGTTGGCGAGCACGAGCGCGTCAACGGCACGCGCCCATGGCACGCGATCCAAAGATGCGGTCACCCGGTGGTCGTCGATGACGAGCGACGGGTCGTACGCGGCGGTAAGCGGCGCGTCGGGTACCGGCAGCCCCGCCGCGCGCAGCAGCCAGGACGCCAGAAGATCGGTTTCGGCGAGCGGGACCGGCGCGGCGTGCGCGGCGGCACTCGCGATCACCACAGCGAGGTCGGCTTGGGTCGCACCGCTGCCGCCGTCGGACTCGGGCGTCGTCAGAAGGGTGAGTCCGGACTCGGCGAGTGTCTTCCACAGCGTGGGGCTGAACGGGATCTCGGTGTCCGGTACGTCCAGGACGGCGCGCGCGGTGGCGGAGAAGATGTCGTCCGCGAGGCCCCTGAGTTCGGTCAGTTCCTCGGCGCGGCCGGGTGCGTCGAATGTCATCGCAGTCCTAATCCTCGTGCCACCACGCCGCGGAGGATCTCGCTGGTTCCGCCGCGCAGGGTGAATCCGGGTGTGTGCAGCAGTCCTTCACCGAGCAGCCGGGTGAACTCGTCAGCGGAGCCGGGATCCGCGTCGGTCGCGACGGCGGTCGCGGCGACTTCGACCACG
This sequence comes from Nocardia barduliensis, assembly GCF_013315795.1. GTDB lineage: Bacteria > Actinomycetota > Actinomycetes > Mycobacteriales > Mycobacteriaceae > Nocardia > Nocardia barduliensis. The sequence continues at coordinate 66,556 of NZ_JABLTE010000003.1, read as the reverse complement.
TCGCCTTCGTAGCGCGTGCCGAGGTCTTTCACCAGCGCTGCGGAGAGGTCCGCGGACTTCCCTTCCGACAGCGCATTGGCCACTGCCGAGGACAGCTGTCGCAGCGTGGTCAGCCGCGCCACGAGTGCGCCGAGCGACGTGACCGATGCCGTGTCGAGCTCGTCGCTGTCGGCCACTCTGGTGAGGAACGCCTCCAGTAGCGGTTGGGTCGACAGGATGCGTTCGGGGCCACTGCGCTCGAATCCGAGTTCGGAGGTCACCTGTCGCCACCCTTCGCCGGGCGTGCCGAGCACCATGTGGTCCGGGACGAAGACGTGATCCAGCACCACCTCGTTGAAGTGATGCTGTCCGGTGAGAAGCCGGATGGGGCGTATCTCGATGCCCGGCGAATCGAGCGTCACGATGAACTGGCTCAAGCCGTCGTGACGCCGTGCGGTATCGAGCGGGGCACTGCGAGCGAGAACGAAGAAGGCGTGCGCGTGGTGCGCTCCCGATGTCCAGACCTTGGTCCCGGTCAGCTCCCAGCCTCCGTCGACGCGCGTGGCCTTCGTCCGCACGCTGGCCAGGTCCGACCCGGACTCGGGCTCGCTCATGCCGATCGCGAAGAAGCACTGCCCTGCGGCGATCGCGGGGAGGTACTCGCGCCGCTGGCGGTCGGTGCCGTAGCTGAGCAACGCGGGGACGACCTGCCGGTCGGCGACCCAGTGCGCGGCCACCGGCGCGCCCGCGGCGAGCAGTTCCTCGGTGACGACGAACCGGTCGAGATGGCTGCGCCCGTGGCCGCCGTATTCGGTCGGGACGGTCATGCCCAACCATCCGCGTCCGGCCAGACGCTCGCTGAATCCCGGATCCCACGACGAGATCCACGAGTCGACGTGTGGCTGCCAGCCGTGCGTCGCGCGATCCTGGATCAGGAACGCGCGCACTTCGGCGCGAAGCGCGTCCGCCTCCGGCGGGAAGGCGCGCAAAGGGGGGATCAGCGAAGTGTTCAATGTCGTCTTTCCAGTCGTCGGGTGTGGGTATGCGCGGTCACACGACCCCGCCCGCGGTGAGTTTCTCGATCTCCTCGTTCGACTTGTCCAGCACCTGACTGAGCACCTCACGGGTGTGCTGCCCCAGCTTCGGCGGCGCTTCGTAGCGGTCGAGCGGCGCGCCGGACATGCGGATCGGGTTGCGCAGGATGTCGAGCGCGCCCGAATCCGGATGGTCGATGGTCATTTTGAGCTGCCGGTGACGCACCTGCGGGTTGGTGAAGACGCCGTCCATATCGTTGACCGGACTCACCGGAACGTCGGCGGCCTCGAGTTCACGGACCCACTCCTGCGCCGGGCGAAGACGAAAGATCTCGCCGAGAGTGGAAAGGACCAAGTCGCGATTGGCGATGCGCGCCGACACCGTGGCGAAACGTGGGTCTGTGGCGAGTTCGGGCATTCCCAGAACCTGTACCAGTCCAGACCATTGTTTGGGTGTGGATGCCACGATGAAGATCTCGTCGTCGGCGCATCGGAACGTCTGGGAGGGAATCCCGCCGAAACCTCCGTTCCCGCGCCGTGGCGCCGGAGTTCCGGAGACGAGGTAGTTCTGCGCGTAGTGGGAGAGCGCCGCTACCCCGCAGTCCAGCAGGGCCATGTCGATGTACTGCCCTGTCCCGGTCGTCGCACGATGGTGCAGGGCGGCCAGGATCGCGTTGGAGGCATACAGCCCGGTGAGTATGTCGACCATCGAGACACCGACCTTCATCGGGCCCGCGCCCGGTTCCCCATCGGGATGGCCGGACACGCTCATCATTCCCGACATCGCCTGGAAGACGCCGTCGTAGCCGGGCCGGTCCGAATAGGGACCCTCCTGCCCGAATCCGGTGATCGAGCAATAGATCAATCGAGGGTTGATCTTTTGGAGGGAGGCGTAGTCGAGTCCGTACTTGGCGAGCACGCCGACCCGGAAATTCTCCACGAGGACGTCCGAGTGCGCGGCGAGCTCGCGAATGAGCTGCGCGCCCTCCGGCTTGGAATGGTCCACGGTGATCGACCGTTTGTTGCGGTTGCAGCTGAGGTAGAACCCTGCCTCAGGTGTGACCTGGCCGTTGCGGTCGTGCAGGTACGGGGGCCCGTAGGTGCGCGCGTCGTCGCCGACGCGTGGGCGTTCCACCTTGACGACGTCGGCACCGAGGTCACCCAGCAATTGGGTGGTGAAAGGCCCCGCGAGAATGCGGCTCAGGTCCAACACCCGGATGCCGGACAAGGCAGCTGTGCTCATCTGTCAATCCTTCGGCTCGCGCGGCAGTCCGAGGACGCGCTCGGCGATGATGTTCTTCTGGATTTCGCTGGAACCGGCGTAGATCGTCTCCGCGCGGGCCCGGATGAAGGAGCGGCGCAGTGCCTCGGAGGGCCGGTCGGGACCGGAACCCCATTCCGTCGACAGCCACCCGTCTGCGCCGAGTACGTCCATCGCGACCTCGGTGAATTCCTGATGCCAGCGTGACCAGTAGTACTTGCCGATCGACGACTCCGGCCCGAACTGTCCTTCGCGCAAGGCGGTCGACAGGGTGCGTAAGTTGTTGTAGCCCATGATGTCCAGCTGGATCATGCTGTCGATGAGCCGGTCGCGCAGCACCGGGTCGGCGGTGGCTCCTCGCTTCTTCGCCAGTTCACGGACCTCCGCCATCTCTCGGCGGAACGAGAATTGGTAGCCGAGAACAGAGGTCGCGCGTTCGTGGCCGAGGGTGGTCATCGCGCACTGCCAACCCTGCCCCGGACGGCCCAGGACGTTGTCGGTGCTCGTGCGGGCCTCGTCGAAGAACACTTCGTTGAAGCCGCTGTCCCCGAGCATGGTGCGGATCGGGACCACTCGCACGCCGGGTTGGTCGAGCGGAATCAGCATGTAGGACAGTCCCGCGTGCCGACGCGAGTCCGGATCGGTGCGCACGATGGCGAAGATCCAATCGGCGTGCTGGGCGAAGGTCGTCCAGATCTTCTGTCCCGTGACGACCCATTCGTCGCCGTCGAGCCGCGCCCGGGTGGAGATATTCGCGAGATCGGAGCCGGCGTTCGGTTCGGAATAGCCTTGGCACCAAACCACTTCCGCACGGGCCATCGGTGGAAGCAGCCGTTGCCGCTGCTCCGGAGTCCCGTAGGTCAATGCGGTGGGCGCCATCAAAGTCTCGCCGTGGAATGCCGCTCGCGGCGGCGCACCGGCCTGTGCGAGCTCGGTGGCCAGAACGATCTCTTGGGACAGCGTGGCGTTCCGTCCGCCGTATTCGGACGGCCAGGAGATCCCGAGCCATCGCCCGTCGGCGAGTTCTCGCTCCCAGCCGCGCCGCAGCTCCCAGTTGTCGTCGTCGTCCGGTCCGCCGCGGTCGTGCTGATTCACGAAACGGCCGGTGAGGTGCTCGCGGAGCCACGTGCGCAGCTCGTCGCGGAACAGGAGATCCTCGGGTGTCAGAGGTAGGTCGCTGGTCGTATCGCGCATGCCCGTCGCCTCTAGGCCGGGGGCAAATGGCCGCGCAGCAGCAGCCATGCGATCGAGGTGACCAGATTCTGAATGGGATCTACGAAGTCGAATTCCATCCCTGTCCTTTCGGTATCCGGCGGAAGCGGCTCGGCCGCCCGTGACGGTCAGCCTGCTTGTGTGTTCGAGGGCCGGTAGAAGAAGGCGAGTTGCAGGGCCGCTGCGAGCAGGCCGCCGATCAGCGAGATCGCCAGGCCCGGCCAGCCGTCGATGCTCGGAGCGAGTCCGGCGAGGTGGTCGAGTGACCATTCGCCCGGCCCCGCGGTCGCCACGAACACGCCGATCGTGGCGAGGACCAGGTTGTACTCCCACCCGTTGGCATTGACGAAGAACCCCGACCCGCGATGCACGGTGTAGGTGGCGACCGCCATCAAGGCCACGAAGGCCGCTCCCGCGAAAGGGGTGAGCAAGCCTACGGCGAACAGCAGGCCCGCGGCAGTCTCGGTGCCGGCGGCCAGCAGTGCGTGCACCCGCCCCGGACGCATCCCGATACTGTCGAACCAGCGGCCGGTGCCCGGTATCCGCCCGCCGCCGAAGAACTTGTTGAGGCCGTGCGCGGCCATCGTCAGCCCGGCGATGACGCGCAGTGCGGCCACGGCGAAATCGACTTCGGTCCCGGTCATCGCGCACCCGCCGGAAGCGGTCGGCTCGATTCGCCCGCCTTGCTGCTCGCGCGGTCGCGCGGCGATTCGACCATGTCCGGCTCGGGCACGTCACTCTCCTTCGGCTGTGCACTGGACTCTGCTGTAGCTTGGACTTCCAAGAGCTTTATAGTACAAATAATACACTAATTAAAGCCAGAGGAGGAGACGTGCCCGACCTGGAATGGCGCCTCGAACAGGGCGTCGGCACGATCACGCTCAACCGGCCACAGGCGCGCAACGCGTTCACGTTCGACATGATTCGGGAGTGGGCGCGGCTGCTCGAGGCCGCGAAGCGTGACGACGAGGTCAAGGTCGTCGTGCTGACCGGTGCCGGTGAGCAGGCATTCTGTTCCGGCGTCGACCTCGGGAGCATCTCCAACGCGAACAAGGACCTGACGCCGCTGCAACGCAAGTCGCAATTGCACGACGAGATCCATCAGGTCGCCCTCGCGGTCGAGGCGCTGGACAAGCCGCTCATCGCCGCCATCAACGGCGTCGCCGTCGGCGCCGGGCTCGACATGGCGCTCATGTGCGACATGCGGGTGATGTCGCGCTCGGCGAAGGTGTCGGAGGGGTACGTGCGTGTCGGTCTCACTCCCGGCGACGGAGGCGCGTACTACCTGCCTCGGATCGTCGGCACCTCCAAGGCGCTGGAACTGTTGCTGACCGGCGACTTCATCGACGCCGACGAAGCGCTGCGGATCGGCCTGGTCAATCGGCTCGCCGAGCCGGAGCGGCTGGCCGAGGTCACCGGGGCGCTGGCCGCGCAACTCGCCGCCGCGCCGCCCGTCACGGTGCGCATGATCAAACGCGCCACCTACCAGTCCGCGGGCACCGACCTGCGCACCGCGCTGGATCTCATCTCCTCGCACTTCGCGGTCGTGGCAGCCACCGAGGACGCCGCGGAGGCGCTCGCGGCGATGCGCGAGAAGCGCGCACCGAACTACGTCGGCCGCTGAGAACGAACACCGGAGAGAAGTGACGTGAGTACCGAACAGAGCACCGCCCACCGAGCCGCCGAGGCGGCAACGCGAGAACCCCGCGTCTTCGACGCGTGGATCAACCTGCCCTACGCACCGGGGGAGGTGACCCCCGACCCGTCCGTGGTGGCGCGGTTCAAGCGCGGCAACAGTGCGTACGAGGGCGGCCAGACGATGGCGGATGTGGTCGCCGAGATGGACCGGCTCGGTATCTCCGGTGGCGTGCTGACCAAGGTGCCTCGCGATATCACCCCGCCCTACGTGCACGGCACAAAAACGGGTGAGGCCGTGCTGCGCGAGACATGCGAGCGGCTGGCGAAGTTCCAGGCGGAGTACCCGGGCCGGTTCGTGACATCCGTGGGCATCGACCCGCGCCTGGGTTACGAGGCGGCCAAGCACGTGCGAATCGCGGTGCGCGAGTACGGCATCAAGTGCATCCGCGTGGTCCCGATGTTCACCGGCATCGCGATCGACGACAAGCTGGCCTTCCCGATGTACACCGCCGCCTGCGACGAAGGGGCGGTCGTCTCGATCAACGTCGGCGTGCCCGGTCCCATGAAACCGGCCAAGCTGCAGCGCACCATTCTGATCGATGAGGTGGCGCTCACCTTCCCGGAACTGAAGATCGTGATGTCGCACCTGGGTGACCCCTGGATCAGCGAGACCGTGTCGATGCTCGTGAAGCATCCCAACGTGTTCGCGATGACCGCCGGGTGGGCGCCGAAGTACGTGCCCGAGGACATCCTCGCTGTCGCCCGCAAACGCAACAAGACCAAGCTCATGTGGGCCTCGGATTACCCCATTCTTCCCTTCGATCGAACGATCACCGAGGGCAGGGCACTCGAATTGCCCGACGATTCGCGCCGCAACTATCTCGGCGCCAACGCATTGGCCGTCTTCGGCGAACCCCCTGCGGGTACTGGAGCCGACACCGGAACAGGAGACTGAATATGAGACTGCACGATGGGCGCGTCGTGATCGTGACCGGCGCCGCGGGCGGCATCGGTCGCGAGCACGCGCTGGAATTCGCACGGCAGGGCGCGCAGGTCGTCGTCAACGATCTCGGGCCCGCGGAGGATGTCGTCGCCGAGATCAAGGAGATGGGCGGGGTCGCGGTCGCCAATCACGACGACGTCTCCGACTGGGACGGCGCCGGGTCACTGGTGGAAACAGCGCTGCGCGAGTTCGGCGACCTGCACGTTCTGGTGAACAACGCCGGGATCCTGCGCGACAAGATGTTCGTCAACATGGATGTCGACATGTGGGACGCGGTGATGAAGGTCCATCTTCGCGGAACCTTCTGTCCGACCAAGCACGCGGTCGCGCACTGGCGGGCCAAGTCGAAGGCGGGCGAACCGGTGCGTCATCCGCGGGTGATCAACACCTCCTCACCGTCGGGCCTCTACGGCAACGTGGGGCAGTCGAACTACGGCGCCGCCAAGGCCGCTATCGCGGGGTTCACGGTCATCCTCGCCGACGAACTCGAACGGTTGGGCGTCACGGTCAACGCCATCGCGCCCAGCGCGCTGACGAATATGACCGCGGGTCTGCACGACTACGTGGCCAAGATGAACGAGATCAAGGAGACCACCGGGTTCGACGCGGGCTCGCCCGCCAATATCGCCCCGCTCGTGGTGTGGCTGGCCTCGGAGGAAGCCGCCGGGGTCACCGGCAGGGTGTTCAACGTCAAAGGCGGTGCGATCAGCGTCGCCGAGACCTGGGTCGCCGGGCCCGGCGTCGAGAAGGTGGGCCGCTGGGATCCGGCCGAGCTCGGGGAAATCGTGCCGAAGCTGGTCGCCGAGGCACGCCCGAACTCCGACGGTGCGGGCAAACCCCGCGCCGCCGCAGAAGGTCGCTGAGCCGATGGCCGCTGTCGACGGCATCTCGGTCGAACGCGAGGGTCACGTAGCGACGATCTGGCTCGATCGGCCCGACCGAGGCAATGGCTTCATCTCGGCGATGCAGGTCGAGTTGCATCGGCAGCTCGCCGAACTCGACCAGGACGAGGATGTCCGCGCGATCGTGATCACGGGGCGAGGCCGGCACTTCTCCACCGGCGCCGATCTGGAACCCGGGGGCGCCAACTTCGCGTTCGACGAGGAGCAGACCCGTGCGGCGCGCGCCATGATGGGAACCCGGCCGCGGCCGTGGGAGATGCGCACGCCGATCATCGGCGCACTCAACGGCTCGGCCGTCGGCCTCGGTCTGACTTTCGCGCTGCAGTGGGACATCCGGATCGTCAACGAGAGCGCCAAGTACGGGTTCGTGTTCGCCCGGCGTGGCCTGATCCCGGAGCAGAATTCGCTGTGGCTGCTTCCGAGGTTGGTCGGTGCCGCCACCGCGCTCGAGTTGCTGCTCACCGGGCGACTGTTCCGGGGAGCCGAGGCGAAAGAGATGGGGCTGGCGACCCATGCCTTGCCGGCCGAGCAGGTTCTGCCCACCGCGCTGGAGATGGCCACGGAGATCGCCACCCAGTGCGCGCCCGCGGCGGTCGGACTGACGAAGCAGCTCGTCTACCAGATGCTTCGTGAGACCGATCGTGAGGCGGCTTTCCACCGGGAGTGGGAAATCTTCCGCTGGATGGGTCGCCAAGCCGATTCCGGAGAAGGAGTGGCGGCGTTCCTGGAGAAGCGGGCACCGGCCTTCTCGCTCGGAAAGCGTGTGGAGGTGCCGATGGCCGACGGCGCCGACGAGACACGGCGGGCCGCTACCTGGACGGTGGAGCGATGAGCGACGAGCAGGACGTGGTCCGGTACGAGGTCGGCGACGGGGTTGCCGTGATCACCCTCAACCGTCCGGAACGACGCAATATGTGGACCGCCCTCATGGAGCACGAGTTCTACGCGGCACTCGATCGGGCGACCGGCGACGCCGAGGTCCGGGCGATCGTGGTAACCGGTGCCGGGACGTCGTTCGTGCCCGGCCTCGATCCGGCTGTGCTCGATGAGGTGCGGGACGGGAAGCGATATGCCACCAACCGGCGACCGCAGACCTACGCCACCACCGTGCCCAAGCCGATCATCGGTGCGATCAACGGTGCCTGCGCCGGTATCGGACTGGCACAGGCGCTCAACTTCGATCTGCGTTTCGCGGTACGAGGAGCGAAGTTCTCCACCGCGTTCGCCAAACGCGGATTGCCCGCCGAGGACGCCACGGCGTGGGTTCTTTCTCGTCTCGTCGGCCCTGCTCGGGCGTTCGACCTGCTCGTCTCGGGTCGAGTCTTCTTCGCAGAGGAGGCTTTCGAGATGGGCCTGGTGCAGAAGTTGTGCGAGCCGGGTGAAGTGGTAGCCGACGCAGTCGCCTACGCCCGAGAGCTGGCCCGCAACGTGTCCCCGGTGGCGATGGCGATGATGAAGAGCCAGGTATGGCGGGACAGCGAGGCGACTCTGGAACAGGCCCGGGTTCGCGCTCAGTACCTGCTGACCGTCGCCAAAGCGCAGCCCGATTTCCAGGAAGGCGTGCGCAGCCTGGTGGAGAAGCGGCCGCCGCGATTCGCCCCGTACTCCCGGCTCGAGTTCTGAACTCGGGTCGACGGCAGAAGGAGACCACAGTGGTCGCAGAGATCGAGATCGCGCCCGAGGACGCGGAGTTCAGGGACGAGGTGCGTACCTGGCTCGACGAGCATCTCGTCGGGGAGTTCGCGCGGTACAAGGGCGTGGGCAGCCCCACCGACGACACGGCGTGGGATGTTCGCGTCGCTTGGGAGAAAGAGCTTTCCGCGGGCGGCTGGCTCGGGCTGACGTGGCCGGTCGAGTACGGCGGACGCGGCGCGACCACCGCCCAGGAGATCGTCTTCGAGTACGAGTACGCCAAGGCGGCGGCGCCCGCGCGTGTCGGAACTCAGGCTCTCGAGCTGCTCGGGCCGAGTCTGCTGGCATACGGCACGGAGGAGCAGAAGGCCCGCTTCCTGCCGCCGATCCTGGCGGTGGAGGAGATGTGGGGCCAAGGTTTCAGCGAGCCGGGGGCCGGCTCCGACCTCGCCGCGGTGAGCACGCGCGCGTCGCTGGAGGGTGACGAGTGGGTCATCCACGGTCAGAAGGTGTGGACCACGTTCGGCCACCACGCCGACTGGTTGTATGTACTGTGCCGCACCGACCCCGATCGCAGCCTGCGGCACCGTGGTCTGACATTGCTCCTGGTTCCCGTCGACCAGCCAGGGGTGCGGATCAGTCCTATCGAGAACATCGCGGGCTCAGCGGAATTCAGTGAATGCTTCTTCGACGGAGCCCGTACCGCCGCGGAGATGGTCGTCGGAGACGTCAACGGTGGCTGGTCGGTCGTCATGGGCACGCTGGCGATGGAGCGGGGGTCGGCGCTCATGCCGATGCAACTCGCCATGCAGCGGGAAGTCGCGGCGGTGCTGGAGAACGCCAAGCGTTCCGGCGCCTCCGGCGATCCTCGGGTGCGGCAGCGTCTGGCGGATGCCTACATCGCCACGCATGTGATGGGCGCGACGACCCTGCGAGTGGTGTCGTCGATCATCGAGGACAAGCAGCAGACAACTTCGAGCGCGGCCACGATCAGCAAGTTGTACGCGGCCACGGAGCACCAGAGGCTAGCCGAACTGGCGATCGATCTGCGGGGGGACGACGCGATGGTAACCGGAGGCCTCGGGCCTGATGGACTGGATGCGGATCAGAAGTCTTTCCTGCTCTCCCGCGCGGAAACCATCTACGGCGGCACTGCCGAGATCCAGCGCAACATCATCGCCGAGCGGGTGCTCGGACTCCCGCGCTGACCGTGAACCCTGGCTCGGGCATGGCCGAGCCTGTATTATCAAGCATAATTATCTAACTAGAAAAATTGTTGGTCGTGGGTCCGCGGTTTCGTGCGCGGGGTAGTCGGCGACCACAGGCGAGAGGACATCAGATGCGTGACGCCGTGATCGTCGAGGCTCTGCGCACACCGGTAGGCAAGCGCGGCGGCGGGCTTGCCGATGTGCACGCGGTCGAGTTGTCGGCCCTGGTACTGACCGCGATCGCCGAGCGAACCGGCATCGACCCCGCGGTCATCGATGACGTGCACTGGGGCAACGTGCTGAGCGTGGGCCAGCAGTCCGGGAACATCGGCCGCATGGCGGTGCTCGGTGCCGGATGGCCGGAGCACGTCCCCGGCTTCACCATCGACCGGCAGTGCGGCTCGTCCCAGCAGGCCATCTCCACCGCGGCCGCCGCGGTGGTCTCCGGTCAGGCCGATGTGGTCGTGGCCGGCGGCGTCGAGATGATGTCGGCCGTGCCGATGGGCGCGTCCCGCGTGCCTGGCACGGGTGAGATGGGCGGCCCCGCGGTCGACAGGTACGCGAGCGAATTGGCCGAACCCGGCTTCAACGGCACGTTCAACCAGGGTTACGGGGCCGAGAAGATCGCGGCCGAATGGAACCTTTCGCGCACCAGGTTGGACGAATACTCGATTCGCTCGCACGAGCTGGCGGCAGCGGCGCAGGACAGTGGCGCCTTCGACGCCGAAATCATCCCCGTTGTGACCGAAGGCGGGACCGTGGTCGCGGACGAAGGGATCCGGCGTGGATCGACGGTCGAGAAACTGGCCACGCTCAAAACGCCCTTCATGGAAGGCGGACGGATCAGCGCGGGCAACGCGTCGCAGATCTCCGACGGCGCGGCCGGAGTGCTCGTCACCACCTCGGAGAACGCCGCGCGCCTCGGGCTCACTCCGCTCGCCCGCATCCACACCGCGGTCGTGACCGGTGACGACCCGGTCAAGATGCTCACCGGCCCGATCCCGGCAACGGCGCTGGCGCTGAAGAGGTCGGGATTGACGATCGATGACATCGACGCCTTCGAGGTCAACGAAGCGTTCGCATCCGTACCGCTGGCCTGGCTGGCGGAAACCGGTGCCGACGAGGCGAAGCTCAATCCGCTGGGCGGGGCGATCGCCCTGGGCCACCCACTCGGATGCTCCGGTGCGCGGCTCGCCACCACTCTCATCCACCACCTCGTGGGGACGGGCAAGCGCTACGGGCTCCAGACGATGTGCGAAGGCGGCGGCACCGCCAACGCGACCATCTACGAACGTCTCTGACCACGAGCACACCCTCACTGTTGCAGGAGTCCGAAATGCAAGTTCCCATCGCGACCGGCCTTTTCACGTGGCCCGATGAGCGGCCGCGACTGATCGCCTCGCGGCGTGGCGCCGACGTGCCGCCGGAATTCCCGGCGGTGCCCGGCGACGATCAGGTGCTGCTGTCCAGGTCGGGAACGTTGTACACCTGGACGACTCAGCAGTTTCCACCGCCGTCGCCGCCGTACCGGGGACCAGAGGAATTCGAGCCGTTCGCCGTCGGCTATGTCGAGTTCCCGGAGGGCATCCTCGTCGAGGGCAGGCTCACGACCACCGACATCGAACAGCTGTGGATCGGCCGGACGATGCACGTGGTCACCGTGCCGTTCCGTACCGACGAGGACGGCAACACCGTTGTGACGTTCGCGTTCGCGCCTGGACCGAGCGGGACCGAGAGCGAGGACGCCGCATGAGCAACGTATCCATCGTAGGTGTCGGGTTGCACCCGTTCGGCCGCTTCGGCGACAAGCAGGCGCTGGACATGGGCGCCGAGGCGGTGCGGGCGGCACTCGCCGACGCGGGCATCGGCTGGGAGGACGTGCAGCGCGGGTTCGCCGGCAGCCTCGAAGTGTCCAATCCCGATGCCATCGTCGGCAAGCTCGGGCTGACCGGAATCCCGTTCTTCGGCGTGTTCAACGGCTGCGCCACGGCGAACACCTCGCTGAGTATGGCCGCTGAAGCGATCGAGCACGGCGAAGCGGACATCGCGATCGCGGTGGGTTTCGACAAGCATCCGAAGGGGGCCTTCGCGGCGGATCCATCGGTCCTCGGACTGCCGTCCTGGTACGGCGAGACCGGTTTGTTCATGACCACGCACTTCTTCGGCATGAAGATCAACCGGTACATGTCGATGCACGGCATCTCCACCCAGACCCTCGCCAAGGTGGCGGCGAAGAACTTCGCCAACGGGGCGCGCAATCCCAAAGCGTGGCGGCGGACAGCGATGACCGAAGCGCAGATTCTCGCGGCCCAGTATGTCAACTACCCACTCACGCAATACATGTACTGCGCTCCGGATGAGGGGGCCGCCGCGGTGGTGCTCGCGCGCCGCGACCTGGCGCGTCGATTCACCTCGACGCCGATCCACCTGGCCGCCACGTCGCTGCGGACCCGCCGCTTCGGCGCGTTCGAGATGCAAAGCCCTTCGCTGCCCGCGAATTCGGTGCCGAGCCCGACGGTCGACGCGTCGCGCGAGGCGTTCGAGAAGGCCGGTATCGGCCCGGGCGACGTGGACGTGGCCCAGTTGCAGGACACCGACGCGGGCTCGGAGATCATCCACCTGGCCGAGAACGGCTTCTGCGCAGACGGTGAGCAAGAAAAGCTCATCGCGGACGGCTACACGGAGATCACCGGCAAGCTTCCGGTCAACACCGACGGCGGCCTCATGGCCAACGGTGAGCCGATCGGCGCGTCGGGCCTGCGCCAGATCCACGAACTCGTCCTGCAATTGCGCGGAACGGCGGGCGACCGGCAGATCGCGGGTCCGCACCAGGTCGGCTATGCCCACCTGTACGGCTCGCCCGGTACCGGTGCCGTGACCATTCTGACGACGTAGACCCGAGGAGCATCGGTGACGATCGATCTGGCGTATTCCGGCCAGGTGCAAGAGCTTGTCGCACGCACCCGCGCATTCGTGCATGAGGTGGTTCTCCCTGTCGAGGACGAATACCGAGGCGACATCACCGCCGCGGGCGGCGACGCCATGCGGGTCCGGCTCCAAGATGCGGCGAAGGAAGCTGGCGTGTTCGCCCCGCATGCGCCGGTCGAATACGGCGGGCACGGACTCGGCATGTCGGACCGGGCCCCGGTGTTCGAAGAGGCCGGGTATTCGTTGTTCGGTCCGATCGCGTTGAACATCGCGGCCCCCGACGAGGGGAATGCGCACATGCTCACGCACATCGCCGACCCGGATCAGAAGTCCCGGTTCCTGGAGCCGCTCGCTCGGGGTGCGGTCCGTTCCGCGTTCGCCATGACCGAGCCCGCCCCCGGCGCGGGGTCGGATCCGTCGGCACTGCGCACTCGTGCGCACCGAGTCGACGGAGGCTGGCGTATCACCGGCCACAAGCACTTCATCACCGGCGCAGACGGCGCGGGCTTCTTCATCGTGATGGCACGGACGTCCGGGGAGCCCGGCATGCGGGGTGGCGCAACGATGTTCCTTGCGCCTGCCGACAGCCCCGGCTTGCGAGTCGGCCGGCACATCGGCACGCTGGATCGGTCGATGGTCGGTGGTCATTGCGAAGTGTTCTTCGACGACATGTTCGTGCCCGACGACGCCGTTCTCGGCGCGGTCGACCGCGGCTTCGAGTACGCACAGGTCCGTCTCGGACCCGCCCGGATGACCCACGTGATGCGGTGGCTCGGTGCCGCACGGCGCGGTCATGACATCGCCTTGGAACGAGTCGTGCGGCGCGAGGCGTTCGGAGACCGTCTCGGCGATCTCGGCATGGCGCAGAAGATGATCGCCGACAACGAGATCGATATCGCGGCTACCCGCGCGTTGCTGGTGCGGGCCTGCTGGGAACTCGACCGTGGCGAAGCAGCGGCGAATGCCACATCGATCGCCAAAACCTATGCCGCCGAGGCGATTTTCCGAATCGTCGACCGCAGCATTCAACTGTGCGGCGGGCTCGGCGTGTCCGACGACCTCCCGTTGGCGCGTCTGTCGCGCGAAGTCCGGCCGTTCCGCGTCTACGACGGCCCCTCCGAAGTACATCGGTGGGCGATCGCCAAACGCGCCGTCGGCGCGGCGAAGAGGGCGGCGGCTCGCCGGTCGGAGTTGGCCGCCCGATGACCGCCGACGTCGACATCGCGACTTTGCACAGGTACCTGACCGGTGCCGGGGTGCCGGTCGAAGGAGAGCTGCGCCTGGAGCTGATCAGCGGGGGTCGCTCGAATCTGACCTACAAAGTCTCCGATGACACCAGTACGTGGGTGCTCAGACGGCCACCGGTGAGCGGGGCGACGCCGTCCGCGCATGATATGTCCCGTGAGTACAGCGTCTGCCGTGCGTTGCAGGACACGGCAGTACCGGTGGCGCGCACAGTCGCGCTCGAGTCCACGGGCACGGTTCTCGGCGCACCGTTCGGTGTCGTCGAGTACGTCGAAGGACAGGTGATCCGCGACCGAGACGACCTGGCGGTGATCTCGAAGGACACCGATGCGGTATGTTCCGCGCTCGTCGGCGTGCTCGCCGAATTGCACGCGATCGCACCCGAGGCGGTCGGCCTCGGCGAGTTCGGTCGCCCCGACGGATTCCTCGCGCGGCAAGTCGCGCTGTGGGCGCGTCAATGGGAGCGAGTGAAAACCAGAGAGCTGCCCGACGTGCGGTCGCTGCACAGCGCCCTGGTCGACGGCATCCCCTCGCGGTCGGGCGCCTCGATCCTGCACGGTGATTTCCGCATCGACAACACCATTCTCGATGCCACTGATCCGACCGTCGTCCGTGCGGTGGTGGACTGGGAAATGTCCACATTGGGTGATCCGCTGACCGATGTCGCGCTGATGTGCGTGTATCGGTTGCAGGCCTTCGACACCGTGCTGGGCACCGGAGCCGCATGGACGAGCGCCACGCTGCCCGCACCGGAAACATTGGCGCACGAGTATTCACGAATTTCCGGTCGAGACTTAGCGCACTGGAATTTCTATCTCGCCCTCGCGGCGTTCAAGGTGGCCGTGATCGCGGAGGGAATCACCTTCCGGGCGCAGCGGGGCTCCGACGCGGGCAACGATGCTGCGCGCGCCGCGGAGGCCACGCCGGAGTTCCTGGCCGCCGGCCTGCGCGCTTTGCGGTCCGGGCAACTGTGAACCCTGTCGCCCAGCTCGTCCCCGTGCCCGCCCATTCATGGAGATTCCGATGACCACTTCGCTACCCGCGCTGCTCGAACTGTTCGACCTGACCGAGGTCGGCCCGAATCATTTCGTCGGCCGTTCTCCGGATACCTCGATGATCCGTGTCTTCGGTGGTCAGGTTGCCGGGCAAGCGTTGGCCGCGGCGGCGCGCACGGTGGGGGAGGGTCGGCTGCCGCATTCATTGCACGCCTACTTCCTGCGACCGGGGATCGTCGGGCGGCCGATCGAGTTCCGGGTGGACCGGCTCCGCGCGGGCCGCGCGTTCGATACGCGCCGAGTCAGCGCGATACAGGACGGGCGGACGATCTTCGAGATGTCGGCGTCGTTCCATGTCCCGGAGGACGGCCCGCAACATCAATGGCCGTCACCGGTGGCGCCGCCGCCGCACACGCTGCCGACCATGGAGGAGACCATCGCGTCGGATCCGGAAGGATGGCCGGAGTTCTACCTCGAGTGGGGCTCGGTGGATATCCGCCATGTGCAAGCGGCCGAAAGCGACGCTGCCGAGACGGTCGACGAGACAACCGGCAGCAGGCAGGTCTGGTTCAAGACCTCCGCGCCGCTGCCCGACGACCCGATCCTGCATGCCTGCCTGCTCGCCTGCTTCACGGATCTGACGTTGTTGTCGGTGGTGCTCATGCCGCACGGCGTCCTGCCTCGACACGACGGTTACCAGATGGCGTCGCTCGATCACTGTGTCTGGTTCCATCGGACGCCGCGGGTGGATGACTGGATGCTCTACGACCAGGTCTCGCCCTCGGCAGGAAAGGGTCGGGGCCTGGCTCAGGGCAGAGTGTTCGCCGCTGACGGCGCGCTGATCGCCACGGTCGTGCAAGAGGGCCTGGTTCGTCCGCTCCCGGCCGACCACTGACCCCGGACCTCGGCCCGCGATGCGACCGACTCCGTCAGTCGGGGACCGGCCGAGGTGATGGAGCGGCTCGATGGTCGGGTAACACCGAGCGACGCGGCCGGGCGCTTCGCGGTGCCGGTCCGATTACAGGCCCATTGCTGCGCCGCGGCCAGAATCAGCGATACACCTTTTCGGCGATAAGCTGGACCTCGGCGAAAGGTAGACGCGTGTGGCGCGATGACCGGAGAAAAATCGGTTCGGCCGACAGCGACCGATGACCGATGACGATCTACTGCGAACCCGCCGTGAGGTAACGACGCCTGTCACGGCGGAATTGGACGCGGCGGGTTTCGAGGACGCGGTAGAGGTCGGGCGCGGCGGTTTCAGCGTGGTGTACCGGTGCCGCCAGCCGACACTGGACCGGACCGTCGCGGTGAAGGTCCTGACCACCGAGTTGGATGCGGACAATCAGGCTCGATTCCTGCGGGAACAGCAGGCGATGGGCCGCTTGACCGGACATCCGAACATCGTCACCGTCTTGGAAGCGGGCACCACCGCAACGGGGCGGCCCTACTTGGTGATGCCCTACCACCCATTGGATTCTCTGGACGCCTGGATCCGCCGTGACGGCCCGCTCTCGGTGGAGAACGCGGTGGCGATCGGGGTGAAAATCGCCGGGGCACTCGAAAGCGCCCACCATCTCGGTATCCTCCACCGCGACGTGAAGCCGGGGAACATTCTGCTCACCGACTACGGTGAGCCCGCCTTGACCGATTTCGGCATCGCGCACGTCACCGGTGGGTTCCGGACCGGCCCTGGCGTCCTGACCGGGTCGCCTGCGTTCACCGCACCGGAGGTTCTCGAAGGGGACGATCCGACCCCGGCCGCTGACGTGTACGGCTTGGGCGCCACCCTGTTCAGCGCGCTGACCGGACATGCTGCGTTCGAGCGCCGCAGTGGAGAAAACGTGGTGGCGCAGTTCGTGCGGGTCACCACCGAGCCGGTCCCGGACCTGCGCGAGGGCGGAATCCCTGATGACGTGACGGCGGTAGTGGAGTCCGCGATGAACCGGGACCCGCACCAGCGGCCCTCGGCGACAGCTCTCGGGGAGGCTCTCGGGCGCATCCAGCGGCGTCGCGGGCTCTCGGTGGGCAGAACCGCACTCACCAGCGGGCCGCGCCTCGAGAACCGAGGCCGGAAACCGCAGCTGCCGGGACGCCCGGCAGCATCTGGTCGGGGTACCGAGGGCAATCTGCCGCTCGAACTGACCAGCTTCATCGGACGGCGTACCGAGCTGGCGGAGGTGAAGAGTCTGCTGTCGGCTTCCCGGCTGCTGACGTTGACCGGAATCGGGGGCGTCGGCAAGACACGGCTGGCCCTGCGCGCTGCCTCCAGCGTGAGATCGGACTTCAGCGATGGCGTGTGGCTGCTCGAACTGGCCGACATCACGGACCCCGCGCTGCTGGTCGATGTGGTTGCCATGACGCTCGGTGTGCGCGACGAGATGGCCAGGCCACTGCTCGATGTTCTCCTCGACCACCTGTGCGAACGGGAATTGCTGCTCGTGTTCGACAACTGCGAGCAGGTGGTCGATGCCGTGGCGGAGCTGAGCGAAGCATTGCTGCACAGCTGCCCCGAGCTGCGTATCCTCGCCACCAGTCGAGAACCGATGAACATCCCGGGCGAGTCAGTGCTGCGGGTGTCCCCGTTGTCCGTCCCGGATCCAGCGCAGCAGCCGACCCTGCTGGGGATGCCCCGTTTCGACGCGGTCACCTTGTTCGCCGACCGCGCCACCGTGGCGGAACCCGGCTTCGAGCTCGACGAGGACAACAAGACCGACATCGCACAGATCTGTGCCCGGCTGGACGGGTTGCCGCTCGCGATCGAACTCGCGGCAGCCCGTATACGCGCCATGTCACCGCACCAGATCCTGCAACGACTCGATGACCGCTACGCGCTGCTCAGTCGCGGCAGCCGAACTGCCCCCACGCGGCAGCAAACCCTGCGATGGTCCATCGATTGGAGCTACGACCTGTGCGCCCAGTCGGAGCAGCGACTCTGGGCTCGTCTGGCGATCTTCACCGGCGGCTTCGAACTCGACGCCGCCGAACAGATATGCGGCGTCGGCCTCACCCCTGGCCACGCGATCGATGTCTTGGCCTCTCTGGTGGACAAGTCGATTCTGATTCGCGAGGAAACCGGCACCGTGGTGTGGTTCCGGCTGCTCGAGACGCTCCGAGACTACGGCAGAGAGAAACTCCGGGCGTCCGGCGAATACGAGGACATACGGCGACGCCACCGCGACTGGTACCTGCAGTTGATTGCGAACGCCGAAGCCGACTGGATCAGCGACCGGCAACCGGATTGGATCGCCCGGTTCGAACGCGAACAACCGAACTTGCGCGACGCGCTCGAATTCTGCTTGTCCGAAGGCGCACCGGAAAGTGCCGAGGCCGGGTTGTCCCTTGCCGCCGCACTGTTCAACTTCTGGAACTTTCACGGCATGTTCGGTGAAGGCCGTGCTTGGCTCGAGCGCGTCCTCGCGCTGCCCGGCGAACCAGTGAAACCCGCTGTCCGCGCCAAAGCGCTGCGGGTCGGCACTCTCATGGCTTCCGCTCAGGGCGACTTCTCCTCAGCGGCAGCCTTCGTGCAGGCAGGGCGAGCACTCGCCGCAGATGATCCCACTCCGGCGACCCGGGCGCAGATTGCTTATGCCGACGGCATTCTCGCGCTTACCCGCGGCGATCCTGCTCGGGCCGCATCGTCTTTCGAAGATGCCGTCGAGCTACTCGGTTCGGGTGGCGTCGAGGAATTCCGCGTACACACGCGACTCCTGCTGGGCTGGGCGAACGAAGTAGGCGGACACGCCGCGGAGGCAGCCGAGCAGTATCGGCAGGTACTGTCGATCACCGGTGCCCGCGGCGAACTGGTCAATCACTCGGCAGCGCTGCGGGGTGTGGGTGTTGCCGCACTGCGGCAAGGCGCCCGGAGTCAGGCGCGGCAGTTGATCGAGGAATCGCTTCGCTTGGATCGTCGCCTGAAATCTCCGACCGCCGCCGCGTTCGGTCTCGAGGCTTTGGCCTGGACCATCGACGCCCCTGCCGATGCCGAGCGCGTCGCGGTGCTCATGGGCGCAGCAGAGGGGCTGTGGCCGCTGGGAGGCGGTGTGCGAACGGTTTTTTCGAATTTATCCACATTGCACGAGGACTGTGCGGAAAGGACGCGTCGCACTCTCGGCGCACGCCGTTTCGACACTGCTCTCCGGCGCGGGCGAACGATGGGTGTGGACGCCGCCGTGGCATTCGCACTCGGGGAAGAATCCAGCGGTGCCGCGCGGACGCAGGGCGCTGGCCCCAAGTTGACCAAGCGCGAGCGGCAGGTCGCCAACCTCGTCTCACAGGGGCTCAGCAACAAGCAGATCGCTGCCAAACTCGTCATCTCCCAACGCACGGCCCAAAGCCACATCGAGCACGTTCTGTCCAAGCTCGGATTCACCTCCCGTGCCCAGATCGCGGCGTGGGTGGTGACGGAAGCCGAACGGGGGAACGCGTGAGGAATGCAGTGTTCGAATGCGCAACGGCGCACGCCGCCGAACCCGTGATGGAACGGCTGTGCAGGCATCCGTTCACCCGGGAGGCGACGCGGCGGATCCGCTCGCCGCCGACAGGTAACTGCGGGCGATGAGGGCCGAGCGCAGGCGCCACAGGCCGTCCGACGCGGCAGTGTCCAGGCCGGTCAGGTGAGCGATGCGTTTCAGGCGTGAGTCGATGGTATTGGGGTGCACATGCAGCATGCGGGCGGTGAGTCGCCTGTTCGAACCGTTGGCGATATGGCACGTCAGGGTGAGAAGCAGTTCTGGGTAGTCGTCGATCGGATCGAGCAGCGATGACAGAACCATGCGTCCCGGACCCGGGCGCGTCAACTGGTATTCCAGGGCCAGATCCGGGAAGCGGTGCACTGTGCCGGCAATGCCCAGCCGTCGCACCATGTCGAGAAGACCTCTGGCATGCTCCGCGCAGGCGGGTATCTCGGAGACGGGTGAGCGTATCACCGTTGTGGTGATCTGTACCCCGACCGCCTGTTCTATTGCGTGGAACAACGAGTCCAGCCGGTCGTCGGCGAAATCCGTCGGCAAGAGGGTGAGACCACCCTCGATCGATAGCATCGGTAGCGCTCGATCGTCGGTGCGTCCCACGAGTTCGGCTTCGAGCCGCAGCAGTGCGCGGTGGGCGAGGGTGCGACGGTCGGTGCCGCGGTTCATCTCGCTGGACAGCTGCGGGGCGGTCGATTCGACCCGCAGCGCGAGAACCCAATACTCTGCGGACAGTTCGAAGCCGTAGCGGCTCGCCAACTCCGGCGTGGCTTGTCCGTTGAGTAGTGCGTAGGCCAACGCACGCGCCGACGTGCGGCGGGACGGGGGGTGTTCACCGAGTTCTCGAAGGTAGCCGCGGGAAATGGTGGAAGTGAGCGACTCGAGCAGATCGAGCATCGCGGTGGTGCCTCGGCGCAGGTCTGCTCGATCCTGCCCGAATGGCTCCGAGTGGCGGTAACGGTGCGAACGCTCACGCTCGCCGGTCGATTCGATACCGCCCCGCAGTGCGCGATGGACGATGCGCAGTGCCGTGTCCAGCGGAATCCCTTTTCGGGCCCACCCTGCGGCCTGTTCCTCGAGGTGGTCTGCCTTGCCGTCCGTGAAGGGCCCATGTTCGCGACAACGCCGGGCCTTCCCATCGGCATCCGCGCGACCGTTGGGCAGCGCTACTTCAGCGGTGAAGCGGGCAACGAATTCTCGCGCGATGCATTCGATCTCGGCGATCACACCGTCTGGATACGTCGGCCACCGGACCGGGCCGTTACCCGAAGTGTCGGCCTCGATCATGCTGCCGCGCACAGCTTGCCTCTTCGACAATCAGCGCTCCTCGGAATATGGCTGGAAAACGAGGTGGACGTCTCGCGACTGCAGCGGATTCGAGCCGATTCCGGCTTCGTAGAAAATCTGCCTCTCCCATGACACCGCAAATGGTCCGGTGAAACGGGCATGAGTCAAACCTCCGAAGCGCACCGATGGCCAGCGCAGCGCTGGATTGCCGCTGTGGCCAACCGTACCGATACAGAAAAGTTATTGCAATAATTTAACTGTATAGAGGGGTTTCGTGGCGCCCGCACGCACCGGCCGTCGACCATGAGAATCGATCCAGCTACATGGCCGTGAATCGGATAGCTGATCTGTGGGGCAGACCGTCCGATCGCACGAGGTTCCTGCCAGGGCAGCGGAACGTGAAGCCGATCACCGCGCGGCGAACCGTCTGGTCGGGGACCCTGGTTCCTATCCGAGTCGGGGAGGGCCGAAGGGATGACTTGCCTCGCCTGGATGGTCCGCAAGGACTCGGGCGAGCAAGAGCTCGGGGATCGGTCCATGTGGACCGATCCCCGAGCTCTTGCCGAATGAAGTTTTCAGATAGATCTGATCTGACTGCATCACGAAGGTTCGTGTAGACGAGCGCGTCCGGATGCTTCGAACCGGCGTCCGAGGCGCGCCTCGGTTACCAGTGGCGGCGTTCCCCGTGTCCGGGAACCGATTCACCCCATGCCATCCACACGTCCGGAGTACGCGTATCGGCCGCTCGATGCATCCGTCCTTCCTGCTGCGGGTTGGGGATCCGTCCCAGGCCCTCCATACGACCGTTGGGATCGGGATCGCACGTCCATGCTTCACCGTTGATCGTGTAGTCGATCCCGTCGTGCCAGTAGCCATCGGGATTGCGCTTCACCACCGCGTCCATCGTGTGGGCGGTGGTGACCGTGCCGTCGCTGTGACCGATGACCCCGACATGAAAATCGCCGTTCCCATACAGGAAGTGGCCGACCTCGGCACTGCCGTCCTCGTAGTGGTTGGCCCACGAATACCAGGTCGTGTACTGCGCATCGTGCAGCGGGTCCCTGTCGATGTACAAACGCGCCCCCTCCGGCATCCAGGCTTCTTCCCAGAACACGAATCCGCGCACGTGTTTCCCTCCCAGGTGTCCCTCCGCCAGCCAGGTCTGGGTGAGATAGAGCAGCGAAGACTCGGGGCCGGGGAGGTACCACTGCAAGGGCGGGACGGCCAGGGTGCCCGTCACGTCGATCACGTCGGTCTCCTGATAGTTCAGGAGATCGGCGGACATCGTCAGTGTCATCGAACGTCCATGATCGTTCGCCGGAGTCGTCATTTCCATTGCGCCGGAGTCGAGAACACGCCTGGCGATTTCGTTGCTTTCGGGCGCATACCGGGGCTCACGCCGCAGTTTCATCTGTTCTGCATCTCCGGTGCTGGACAGCAGAATGAGCTTGCCGCCCAACGATCGAATATCGCCGCTGGGCTTCTGGTAGTCGCTCACAGCCGGTATCCGCCGCATATGGGAGTGCAGGCCGCCCTCATCGTCGCGGAAAGTGCCCCAGATGTAGCCGGCTTCGGGAGCAAGTCCATGAACGGTCGATTGCGCGAGGACCGCCGCGGGTTCGAATCGGCGGCCGGAACAGAGCGCTGCGTGGTTGAACGATCCGGTCGGTGAGAGGTTGGCGATGCTGACGGTCAAGTCGATTGTCCTTCTGAACTCTGGGAGTGCACTTCCGGTGTACTCCTGATTGATATCCGCCGACAGGGTGAGGGCTCGGCAGAAGCAGGGTTGAGTCTTGACGAAATACGCGCCCCCCCCGGCGGTTTCGGTCACAGTTATTACCGTAATTAGTTGGGTGCGCGAAATCAATGGCTGATAGGCGCTAGGTACCCATGATCATGTTCAGCTTCCGGTTTTGACGTCGAGATGCGGTAATACCTCTGCCGCAAACAATTCGAGGCTTGCCCATGCCTTGTCCGGCTCGGTTCCGCCGAACAGAGGCCGCAGGATAAGGTGGCCCTCCGGCCCGAGTTCTTCTGCTATCGCGAGGCATTCGTCGGGAGTGACGATTTGGTATGCGCCTCCTGCTTTCAGCTCCTCGACCGACTGGATCGGTGGATACCACTGGCTGGAACCCTGCGCAGACTGGGCGATCCAGCGTGCATAGGTGTTGCCCGCGTGCAGAAGGTTCGGGCCGATTTCGTTCCAAGCGGCGGCTGGGTCGTGCGTCACGTAGAGGAAGGTCGGCCCGCGAGGGATCCATGGACCCGGGTCGCGGCCCAGCTTGAGGCACTCGTCGCGGTAGGCAGGCCACACGATGGGATTGCCGGGATCGAAGTCGTCACCGAGGTGAGCCGCGCGTCTGGCCGAGACCTCGGCCGTTCCGCCCATGATGATGGGAGGACCGGGTACCTGGTCGGGTGTGGGCGTTACCGTCACGGCGCGTCCGTGGAACTCGAACGGCTCTCCGGTCCATGCCTTTCGGCACACGTCGACGGCTTCGATCAGGCGGGCACGCCGTTCGCCGAGGTCGATGCCGAACATATCGAATTCGGCTTCCCGATAGCCCGCGGCGAACACTGGACTGACGCGTCCTCCGCTGACTACGTCGAGGACCGCCAGATCTTCGGCGAGACGCAGCGGATGGTACAGCGGAGTGAGAAGGATGGGTCGCAACTTCATCCGTGAAGTCCGGCCCGCTACCGCGGCGGCCGCGACCAAGGGAGAGGGCAGGTATCCGTCCGGCGAAGTATGGTGTTCGCCGAAGTAGACGAGGTCGAAACCGGCGGTATCGGCCCAACCGCAGATGTCGAGCATCGATGCGGCGAGTTCCGAGGCCTTCGCCTTCGTGAACTCCGGGCGCCGCAAATCGAACGAAAGACGAAGACGAGGCATGATCTGTTCCTGGTTCAGTTCGATTTACGGTCGATTTTCAGCGGCAAGGTCGTCATGCGGACCGCGACCGATACCTCGTGGGTGAGTTCCGACAGGTCGCCCAACTGATAGTCCGGAATTATCCGATGCCATTCCTCGATCAGGGCGCGCAGTTCCATTCGCGCCAAATGGGCGCCTGCGCAGAAGTGCGGACCCACGCTGAAGGAAAGATGCCGATTCGGCTGCCGCTCTGTATCGAAAACGTACGGGTCGGTGAAAAGTTCCGAATCGGCGTTGACAGCCGGGATCAGCAGTACGATCCGATCGCCATCGCGCCAGTCGATTCCGTGGAATTCGAAATCTCCGCTTACGGTCCGTGGAAGAAGAGGTATCGCCGGATAACGGCGCAGCGCTTCCTCGATCAGTCCGTTCACCGACGGGGGATCTTCGATGAAACGGTGGCGCAAGGCCGGATCCTCGGCGAGCAGCTTGAATAGGAAGGTCATCGTGGACGCGGTTGTTCCCAGCGATGTCCCCAGCAACGTGTAGCAGAGTTGGATGACATCTTCGTCGGAAAGCGGAACCCCGTCGACGGTTTGGGCGATCAGGTAGCTCGGGATGTCGTCGGTGGGATTTCGCCGTCGTTCGGCCACAACTTCGCTGAACATCTGCTGTATCTTGCCCACGGCGGCGGCGAGTTCCGTCCCATCGCGGTCGTTGCTGCCGTTCAGTTTTCCAGGCAGTAGCCGAGTGGCCACGATGGCGTCGGCATTCTCCAACGGCAGACCCATGTGCTCCAGGAACACTTCGGCGGGAACACGCAGTGCGACGTCGGCCATGAAGTCGCACGTTCCTCGGGCGACGACTTCCTCGGCGATAGTTGCGACGGACGCGCGCGCCGCTGGTTCCAACTTGCGTACGGCACTGGGGGTCAGAAGCGGGCCGATCAACTTGCGAAGTTTCGTGTGATCGGGCGGGTCGAGGTTGGCCAGGCTGTTGGAGACTTTCGGTGGGTTGCGATAGAAGGTGAACGTCTCACGGTTCGAGAACTGGTCCGGATGCAGACACACTTCTCTCATCAGTTCATAGCGGGTTATAACCCAGAAACCGCGCGCAGCCGTGCTGTAGAAGATGTCTCCGATCTGCTGGGCGGCGAGTATCGTCCCGAGGGGGTCCTCCTTGAACGCCGGATCACATTCCGGGTCGAAGTCCACGATGGGTAGTCCAGCGGCGCGCGCGCGATCTTCGGCGCTTTCCTCTGTCGTTGCTGTCTTACTCATCAACCGACCTCCTTGGTCACGAATGCCGAGACGTCGGGCAGTCGACCGTCCCGAAGCGCATCTGTTCGAGCTGAGAGCGTGGAAACGTCATCGGACTCCGTGAAAATGCAGAATTGATGTTCATCCAATGCTTTTCGCAAGATGTCGTCTGCCATTTCGTGCGGATCGGCACCGAAGCGATTCAGAAAGTCGCGACTGGCGCTCAACACTTCCGCCGGAACTTCGACGTGGCCGTACTCGGGCGGACGGTTGCGGGCGGTGTCGGCCATGGCCGAGCGGATAGCCCCGGGTAGAGCTATCGACACACGCACGTCGGAACCGGCTCCGCGTAGGTCGTGTTGCAGTGTTTCCGCTATCGACAGCACTGCGTGCTTGCTGGAGACGTACGGTGCCCGGCCGGCCAGTGTGCTCACGGCGCTGTTGGATCCGGTGATCAGGACATGCCCGATATTTCTTTCCAGCAGTGCTGGAACGAAACTCGAAATGCCGTACACGACGCCGAACACGTTCACGTCGTATACCCAGCGCCAATCTTCGTTCGACAATTTCCATGCCGGCCCTCGCATCGCCACGCCGGCGTTCAGGCATACCACGTCCACGTGGCCGAACCGCTCGAATGCGCGATCCGCGAGAGAGGCGACCGCGGACTCCTTGGTCACATCCGTAGGCACCGCCAAGATGTCGGCCCCCTTTGCGAGCAGTTGCTGCTGAGCTCTTTCGAGTCCGTCCGCATCGATATCGGCAATGACGACGCCCATACCCCGCTCCGCCAGGGCCAGTGCGAGGCCGAAACCGAGCCCGCTGGCTGCTCCGGTGACTACTGCGACCTGAGTACTATTCACGTGCGCCTCCATTGCCACACTAGTTGTATTGCCAACAAGTATCACGGAGAGAAGGAATGAAGTCAACGACCGAAAGTGGCAGACCCACGCAAACGCAACGTCGCGAAGCTGCTCGAGCGGCCATACTCGACGCCGCGATCGAGCTGCTCGCAGAAGGCGGCTACGCCCATATGACCTTGGCCGAGGTCGGTGAACGGGCTGGGTACAGTCGCAGCCTGGCGACGCACTACTACGGCTCCAAACCGAAACTGCTCGCCGAGATAATCGACTACGTAAGGACTGGGGCTCGCCGCGAATCGGGCCGGCCCGGCCGCCGCGGGTTGGCGGTCATCGAAGCCGAGGTCGCGGATATCTTCGACGGCTTGGCAGCCCACCCGTCTTGGGTACGCGCTTACGTCATCATTGCTCACGAAGCCGCGACCGCACTGCCGGAGGTTCTGCCAGCGATCCATGAGCAGAACATCGCCCTTCGCGCCCGCATCGAATCAGCGCTCCACGAGGCCATCGAACTAGGCGAGGTACCCGGGGACCTCGATGTCCAGTCGACGACTTTCGCGGTCGCCGCTATGGTTCGCGGCGCCTTGTGGGAGTTCTCTACCGACCGCAGCTTCGATTCGGAGGCGTGCCGACGAGCTGTCCTCCAGTACGTCCGGGGTCTTGCACGCGGTGGACCGATCGCGACCAGCACGAACACCACATAGTCCTCCATCGGCATGGCGATTTCACGCGAGAGGGCACTGGCCGGTCAACCGATACCGGTCTGGCTATGTTGCCAGGTCGGCCAGGCATAGGGCAGAGTGCCGCGTCCGGTACGGCTGCGTGGCCAATGCGCAGGGGGTAGGGCGAGTGGTCTTCGGCCAGTGTCGGCACCATAAAAAAGCTGGTGGTCACGGCTGACGAAGTACCACATGCCGTGTCTGCGCTCGTACTCGTCGCCGTATGCGATGAGTTGCTGCTCCCATCGCTCGCGGCCGCCCATTTCGCACCTACTGTAAACGGTACCGGTAGCGTGTGTTCGGTCCACGAGGTTGATGACGTGGGTCGTCACCTCCAGTATGTCCACCTCGGCATCGATGTGACGACTGAATGTACTTTTGAGCGCTTCACGGCCGGTGCGCCCAGCCCCTACCGGAACGTCGTCTACGAACAGTTCGACCAGGGCGTCCAGATCCCGCATGTTCACCGCCAACGCATAGCGTGACGCAAGTTGGCGTATCTGCTCGTATGCGAGGAGCTGTTCGATTTCCGTCATCTCGCATGGTGCGGGCCGCCGCCGGGCCGGACTTCTCGCGAAGTGCGCCGACTCCGCCGGCCCATCGCTCGAGAATTCTCGCGGAGCGGACTGCTCGATCTCGCTCGCCGGAATTTCTTGTTCTTCACGCCCGTCGGCGCCGCGTTTGCTGTCCATTGATCCGGGCCTCCTGGGAGTCGGCGTTTCGGGCACGCTCGTCAGGTGATCGTGTGTCCGCCGTCTACCGCGATGTGTTGTCCGGTCACGAAACGCGAGGCATCCGAAAGGAGGTACTGCACGATTCCCAACGCATCGGACGCGTGAGCCGCGCCTTTGATCGCTTGACGTGCTTTCAGCCACTCGGGCGGTTCTCCATCGGAAGCCATCGTGTGCGTCATCTCGGTAGGGAAGAACCCTGGAGCGAACGCATTGACGCGTACGTTGTACCTGCCCCACTGGGCCGCGAGCTCGCGCGTGAGGTGTGCCAGACCCGCCTTTGCCGCACAGTAGGCGGCCTGCGGTATCACGCTGCCCATTGTCGAGATGGCCGCGATCGACGTGACATTGACGATTGATCCACCGCCCGCTTCTCGCATCGAGGGAAGACACCGTTTCGCAAGGTCGAAGGGGGCCACAAGGTCGACCTCCAATACTTCGCGAAATTCCTCGGTAGTCTGCCGAGTGGCCGGAACTCCACTACCGCTGATCGCCGCGTTGTTGACGAGGCAGTCGATACGGCCGAACGCTGTGAGGGTTTCGGCGATAAGGTTCGCGCGATCAGCTTCGACGGCTACGTCGCAACGAACGGTGATCGCCTTGTCCATGCCTTCGGCGACTTCTCGCAGGCGATCTTCGCGGCGAGCCGCAAGTGCGACGAGCGCACCCGCGTCGGCCAAACCTTGCGCAAGCATCCGCCCGATCCCCGAACTCGCCCCGGTGACGACAACTACTCTGCCGCTCACGTCGAACAGGTTCATCGGCACACTCGCTCGCGGGATCGGTGACCTAGTGGGACCGCCCGCGCGACGCGGAGGGAAGGTGAAACGGCTGACCAGTGGGTGGGACACCCCACGAACAAGGACTGTGAGATCACCTCCGGAAGGTAACACTGAAAGTAAGATTATCTATCCGATTCGGTTCGGAACGCGGTTCCTTGGACAAGTGTTGAAGTTCGACCTACGTTGTGATCTACATCTCTCCTCGCACTGTCGCGTAACCATTAAGGATTCCGACGTGGACATACCTCAGTCCGCCACGCTCGAACAGAACGTGGACGAAGCAGACCGGCGGTTTTTTCAACCCGACATCGAAACGATGCCACGTGATCGGCTGGCGGCTTTGCAGGAGCGCCGTCTGCTGGAGTTGCTGCCGACGGCGTACGAGAAATCGCCCTTCTACCGCGAACTCTGGTCATCGGCCGGCGTCGATCCGAGTCACATACGGTCGATCGATGACTTCACCAGACTCATCCCGACCTTCACGAAGGACGATATACGCGCCTACCGTGAGCGCACCGGAGATCCGTTCGGCGGACTTCTGCAGGTGCCGACCAGCGAACTCACCTCGATTACATCGACCTCGGGCACATCCGGCGCGCCGGAACTGATCCCTGACGTCTGGAAGAATTCGCCGCCGTTGCCGACCTGCTCCACTCGAGATCTGTGGGAGATCGGTGTCCGCCCGGGAGATCTCGTGATCGTACCTGCGGGCACCATGCGAGGCTTCTACGACAAGTTCTATCAGGAGATGGGATTGGTCCCGGTCTACATCGACACTTGGGTCGGACAAGGAGAACAAATCCTCGCGACTCTGCGGCGTTTCCGCCCGAGTTACGTGAACCTGATGTTGCCAACGTTCGTAGAGCTGGAGAAACTGGCGGCGACACACGACATCAAGGAAGCATTCTCGTCGGTGAAAGGCGTGGCATTCGCCGGCCAGCCGCTCGGGGCCGCGCTTGCCACGAAAGTCCGGGAGGAGTGGGGTATCGAGCTGTTCACATACGCTAGTGCCGGAGATACCGGAACCGCCTGGGAATGTCGCGAGCACAACGGTTATCACCTCTGGGAGGACTTGGTTTTCGCCGAGACGCTGGAGACCGACAGTCTCCGGCCCGTCGCTGCTGGAACGGTGGGCGAGCTGGTCGCTACCGATCTGGACAATCGGGCCGCTCCACTGATCCGCTATCGCAGTGGGGACCTCGTGCGGATCGAGCGCGAGACGTGCGCGTGCGGTCGTACCCATGCGCGCCAGTGGATCGTCGCCCGTACGGGTGACGAGACGGTCGTGGAGGGAAAACCGGTCGTGCTCAGCGAGGTGTGGGCAGCTATCGAGTCACAGGAGGAGACCGACGCCGGCCTGTTCCAGATCATCCGCGAGTCGCGGATGGTCGACCGCTTGCGCCTGCGCGTGGGCTATCAATCCGCCACACCGGTGGACCTGAACGAGCTCGCCGGTCGTTTGCGGGAGGCAGTCGTCGCGCGGGTGGGCGTCTCTCCGGAGATCGAACTCGTTCCGGTCGACGACTTGCTGGCCGCGAGTACGAGCACAGCGAAGTTCCCGAGGATGGTGAAGGCATGAGCCGGGAGTCGATGACAGCCACGATGACGGGACGGCATCCGTCGCTCGCCGGTATAGGACAGTTCACCCGGGGGCACGACCCCGTCTTCTTCGAGATCGGATGGCCAGAGTTCGAGCGCGACAGCGCCTGGGCTCGTCGACTGCTGGACATATGGAAGATCGCAAACGGTGACCACGTGCTGGTGACCGGCCGAAATTGCGAAGGACCATGGCTCGGTCCGGTGTTCGAGGCACTCCGCCAGGCGGGGATCATCTACGGTACTGCCGAGCCCTATTCCTGGGATGTTCGGCGCAGTGTGACGATGCTGCATCTGCTGCCGGTGAAAGCGATTGTCGGACTGTCGGATGAATCAGCCGATGCTCTACTGGCCGATGCTGACGCTGTGCGCCTGCTTGCCGATGTCCCGGTGATCTGGGCGCGACCAAAAGCCGTCTCCGCTCTGCGCAGCGCCGGGGTCGAGTGTGCGGCGATGGCTATGCTCGGACCCGCGTTGGCGGCTGAATGCCCGGCCCGCGACGGGCTTCATTTCGACCCGGAAGAGTGGCGATTCGCCGAGAGTTCGACCGGACTCGTGCTCACCGTCGTCGGTAATCGCCTCTACCACCGAGAACAGATCGAACTCGGCGTCCACGGTGGAGTCGTGGAAACGCCTTGCGGGTGCGGTCTCGCGGGCGCCCGCATTCGACTCGCATAGTTCGGGGTTCGAGTGCGCCTTCCGCCGCCGTATGCACTGGCAGCCTATGCGCAATTCCTAGCCGATACCGGTCCGGTTCCGGCAGCTCACATGGGCTGGTTACCCGCGCCGATCTGGAGGGTGGTACCCGTGGTGAGCCGTGCGTCGTCGGACAGGTAGGCGACCGTCGCGGCGACATCTTCGGGTTCCTGCATGCCCCGGGGCAGGGCGGTGGTAGCGCGGCGTACCGTGGCAAAGGACCAGTCGCCACCACGGGCGGATGGGCTCGCGCATCTTCTTCGGGCTGACCGAGGGCTGGTACGTGCCGGGAACGCGCGCGCCGACCCTGGGGGACCCCGCTACGGTCATGGCGACCGTGTCGCACGGGTTTCCGCATTCGAGGAGGATCGTTGGCTGAAGCGTCGGAGCCTGTGGCCGAACGGGTGGACACCCGGATCCTGCGTACCCGCGAGAGTTTGCGTGCCGCGGTCCTGGAGCTCGCGGCGGACCGGGACTGGTCGGAGATTTCGATCACCGATCTGACACGCCACGCGGGGGTCAGTCGGCCCACGTTCTATCTGCATTACGCCTCGCTGGACGAACTCGCCGCGGACGCGCTGATCGAACGCATGCGGGAGTTGACCGGTCCTGAGCACGACGTCACGGCCGGCGCGGCAGGGGTGCCGGACTGGCTGGTGA
Organism: Nocardia barduliensis; assembly: GCF_013315795.1. Lineage (GTDB taxonomy): Bacteria > Actinomycetota > Actinomycetes > Mycobacteriales > Mycobacteriaceae > Nocardia > Nocardia barduliensis. The sequence continues at coordinate 35,591 of NZ_JABLTE010000003.1, read as the reverse complement.
AGTTCCTGGCCGAGCTCAATGCCGACCGCGCGGTGTACCGTCGGCTGCTCGGCGCGCGAAGTGTCGCGGGTATCGCTCGTGAGATGGTGGCCGAACGGCTGGTCGAGCGGGTCTTGCTGTCACGCGGCGAGGCGGTGACCGGCGCGGAGGAATTCGCTCAGTTCCTGGCGGGCGGGATCCTCGGCTTCCTCGCCTATTGGTTGAGGTCGGTTGAGGTCGAGTCGGCGGAAATGGTGCGCGAGGCGGCGGAGCGACTTTGGGAGCTGATCCGGCGCCTGTCCGCTTGACCCGAGCGCGGGTGCGGCGCGCAGTTCGCGATCACGTTCTTCGCCCCGCGCCCGGCGGGTCGGCGTCAGGACAGGACGTCGACGAGCGTGGCTTCGGAATCGCCCACCATGTACTTGGCGACACCTTCCAGATGCCGGCGCCAGTACTTCTGGGCTGCTGGGACATCGTTGTCACGAAGCAGCTTGGCCAGTCTCGTCCAAGCGCGCTGCGCGTGACGTGCTGCCTCAGGGCCTTCGCGACCGGCTTCATGCTCGGCGATGAAGACCACGTTGTGGACTTCGATGATCTTGTACAAGATTTCGGCCATGACACTGAGTGTGGTGTTCTCGGCCAGGTCCACCAACGCCTGATGGAGCTCTACATCGTGCTGTGCGAAGGCTTCGTCGTCGTCCATGAGTTCGGCGCCTGCGCGAATCATCTTGTCGAGTCGATCGAGTCCTGCCGCGAGTGCTTTGGCCCGCTTGGTGCCCAGCATTCCGACCGCGGCGACTTCGAGCTCCGTGCGAGCGCGATACACGTCGGTCAGCGGTGTTCCCTTGTACTGCAAGAGGAGTCCGGTGTAGCGGGCGGCGACGGCGTCGTCGAGCTCGAGGACTCGTGCTCCGCCGCGTGCTCCGCGCAGCACGGTGATCAGGGATTCCGACTCCAGGATGCGGAATCCTTCGCGCAGCGTGGGCCGCGAGACGCCGAAATGCTCCATGAGGGCCGTCTCGCTGGGCAGCGGTTCCCCCGCGGACAGCTGCCCGGTGATGATGCGGCGGCGAAGGTCGGCGGCGACCAGTTCCCCCGCCTTCGGAACCCTCACTACATTCGACTTGGCCAGTTTCGCCACGAGGCCTCGCTCATCCTGTCTGTACTGTGCAACGAGATCGCGTCCGCCGGGTGGCCGAAGCCATGAGACCTTTGAACCCAATCAGTCTAAGTGTTTCAATGAAGGTACAGTAACCGCGTTCGCGACTTCGAATGCAGGCATCCGCGGAAGATCGTGTGCGGTTGACAGGGGCGGACGCAGATGTCCCCGACATTGCCTCGAGCAGCCCGGGCTCCGGGATGCGAGCCTGCCTACCTCGATGTAGGCGGCGCCTGGTTGATCGTGGTGAAGTACTGCACCGCAGCCACCCTCACAAGCGGCGCCACCTCGGTATCCTATTCGGATTCCGGGCTGTCGGGCGTGGCGAGTACGACGTCGGCACTACGCGCGAACATCTTCCGGACCAGGGCGCTGAGCCCACTCGGAGACTTCGACTTGTCCCAGAATCGCAGAGCGGTGCTGAGGCAGGTGACGGCGAGGGAAGCGACGAGCACATCGTCGCTGGAGGGTTCGCCGCGTCCCTGCTCGGCCGCGAGAGCGCGCGCGATGTCGCGTTCCCAGCGCAGGCGCGTTCGCAGGCTGCGCGGTTCGAGTTGTCGGTTCGTCATGACCATATGGGTGAGGCGGAAGATCCGCTCGTCCTCGAGATCGCCGGCGAAAGCCGCCACCGGCTCGGCGAGGGCGGCCAGAGACACCGAGCGATCGGCTCGTTCGCGAACCCGGTCGACCATGGCGGCCGCGGATTGATCCTCGTCCGCGAACAGCACGTCTTCCTTGGTCGGGAAGTGCCGGAAATAGGTCGCGATCGAGACGCCGGCCGCTTTCGCGATCTGCTCGGTTGTCGTGGTGTCGTAGCCCTGCTGCTCGAACAGTGTCATCGCGGCCGTGGCAATGTCCTCGCGGGTGCGCAGACGGTTTCGCTCTCGTAGGGTGCTCACGGCTGCTCCTCGTACTCGCGATAGTGACTCTCGAAATGAGAATCTTAGTCGAATTCGCGCGAGGCTGGGTTCGGTGATCGGGACAGCACGTCGACCACCGTCGCCGCCGAGTTGCCCACCATGTACGTCGCGACGCCCTCCAGGTGGCGTCGCCAGTGGGCTTGCGCATCGGCGACGGCGGCATCCCTGAGCAGCTCCACCAGCTTGGTCCAGGCCAGCTGTGCCACCCGATTCGCGGGGACTTCGTGACCGGAGTCGTGCTCGGCGATGAAGACGACGTTGTGCGCCGAAATGATCTTGAACAGCATCTCGGCGAGGACGTGGAGCGTGGTGTTGCCGGTGAGCTCGACCAGCGTTCGATGTAGTCGAACGTCGTGTCGTGCGAACACCTGGACGTCATCGATGAGGTCCGCGCCTTCGTGCACCAGGTGGTCGAGGTGGTCGAGGCCTGCCATGAACGCGCGGCCTTCGCCGCTGCCGAGCAAGCCGACCGAGGCCACCTCCAGTTCGGTGCGGGCGCGATAGACATCGGTGAGAAGGGTTCCCCTGTACTGCAGAAGAAGCCCGGTGTAGCGCGCCGCGACCGCGTCGTCGGGCGCGAGCACCCTGGCGCCGCCGTGCGCGCCCCGCAGTACCGTGATCAGGGACTCCGATTCGAGGATGCGAAAAGCCTCGCGAAGTGTCGGGCGCGAGACGCCGAAGTGCTCCATCAGCGCGGCTTCGTTGGGCAACGGGTCTCCTACGGACAACTGGCCGGTGATTATCCGGGAGCGCAGGTCGGCCGCAACCAGTTCTCCGGCCTTCGGGACCTTGACAGTGTTCGGCTTGGCCATTCTGGTCACGAAGCCCTCGCTCGTCTCGTAGGTGTCATGCCGCCGACCGTCGTTGCTCGTGCTTAATGAGTTAGACTGTTGAACTAATATAACTGTTGAATCTCACTCTTGCCCCATAGGAGTTGCAGCATGCGCCGGACCATCTTCGAACCTGAGCACGACCAGTTCCGCGCCACCGCCAGGTCGTTCTTCGAGAAGGAATGCGCGCCCCATACCGAGGAGTGGGAAGCGCGAGGCTACGTCGATCGCGACGTGTGGCTGAAGGCGGGCGAGCTCGGGCTGCTCGGTTGGGAGATGCCCGAGGAGTACGGCGGAGCGGATACCAAGGACTTCCGTTTCAACGCCATCCTGAACGAAGAATTTCATGCCACCGGAACGGTGGGGATCGGGCTCGGCGTCCAGAACGACATCCTGGCCGGATACTTCCGCGATCTGACCACTGAAGAGCAGAAGAAGCGCTGGCTCCCCAAGTACGTTTCAGGTGAGTACATCACCGCGATCGCCATGTCCGAACCGGGTGCGGGCTCGGATCTGGCGAACATCAAGACCGCCGCGCGCAAGGACGGCGACTCCTACATTCTCAACGGCTCGAAGACCTTCATCTCCAATGGTCTGCTGGCCGACCTCGTCGTAGTGGTGTGCCGGACCGACTCCGATGCGGAAAAGCCGCACAAGGGGCTCAGCCTGCTGGTCGTCGAGACCGGAATGGAGGGCTTCAGCCGAGGCCGGAAGCTGGACAAGATCGGCCAGCGCTCCGCCGACACCGCCGAACTGATCTTCGAGGATGTCCGGGTGCCCGCCGAGAATCTCATCGGCGAGGAGAACCGAGGCTTTTACCACCTCATGAACAATCTCCCCGCGGAACGGCTCGGCATCGCCATCCACGCGGTGGCGCAGGCCCGACGTGCGCTCGAACTGACCATCGGGTACGCGCACGAGCGGGTCGCCTTCGGAACCCCGATCGGGAACTTCCAGGTCAACAAGCACGCCATCGCGCAGATGAAGACCGAGGTCGACGTCATGCAGACCTATATCGATCAGTGCATCCTCGCGGTCAACAGTGGTGAGCTGAGCGCTGACGAGGCGGCGGGCGCCAAATGGTGGGCGACCGAGACGCAGTGGAAGATCATCGACCGGTGCCTGCAGTTGCACGGCGGATACGGCTACATGAACGAATACGAGATCGCCCGGCTGTGGCGAGATGCGCGGGTGCAGCGCATCTACGGCGGTACCAACGAGATCATGCTCGACATCGTGGGCAAGGGCTTGGGCTTCTGAGTGGACATCCGGGCGCGCCGACGCCGGCGCGCCCGGATGGTGTTCGGTTCCGTCGAGTCGGCCGGGCGTCCGCCATCTTCCCCATGCGCTTTCCGTCCTCCAGTGGAGTCCGTCGGGTGGTGCCGCACCTCTCCATTAATTAGTTAATCTATTATACTTATTGTAGGTATCAAGGTGGTGCTCCCACGCCCGAGGAGGCTCGATGGTTCTGTCGTTCACTGATGAGCAACTGGAGTTGCGCACGGTCGTACGAAAATTTCTGACGTCTCGGTCCTCCGAGGCGCAGGTCCGGGCGCAGATGGAGACAGCAGAGGGCTTCGATCGTCAGGTGTGGCGCGAACTCGCCGAGCAGATCGGGGTTCAAGCGCTGGCGATCCCGGAGGAGTACGGAGGCGCCGGTTTCGGCTTCGGCGAACTCGCCGTGGTGCTCGAGGAGGCGGGTCGCTCGCTGCTGTGCGCTCCGCTGTTCTCCACAGTCGTCCTCGCCGCGAACACCCTGTTGCTGTCCGGCGACAAGGAGGCATGCTCGAAATACCTCCCTGGCATCGCGGCCGGGGAGACGATCGCCACCCTCGCGGTCATCGAGGACAGCGGAGCATGGCACGAGGAGCGGATCTCGACCTCGGCGGTCGCGACCGCCGAGGGCTGGCGTCTCGACGGCGTCAAACGCTACGTGCTCGACGGCGCCGCCGCCGATCTGGTGATCGTGGTGGCGCGCGGCCCCGAGGGAACATCACTGTTCCTGGTCGAACCCGGTGCGCCGGGGCTGGACATCCAAGAGGTTCCCACGCTCGATCGCACGCGCAGGCAGGCTACGATCACCCTGCGCGACACCCCGGCCACACTGCTCGGCGAGGCGGGTTCGGGGTGGACTGTCGTGTCCGGCGTACTCGATATCGGTGCCGCCGCGCTGGCGTGTGAACAGGTCGGCGGCGCGGGACAGGTCCTCGACGCCACTGTCGACTACCTCAAGGTGCGTGAACAGTTCGGCAAGCCTATCGGGTCGTTCCAGGCCATCAAGCACCGTTGCGCCGACATGCTGGTGGAACTGGAATCCGCGCGCTCAGCCGCCTACTACGCCAGTTACGCGGCCGCGACCGGCGCGTCCGATCTGCCTGTCGCGGCCTCCACCGCGAAGGTCTACTGCTCGAAGGCCTTCTATCACATCGCCGCCGAGGGTATTCAGCTCCACGGCGGCATCGGGTTCACCTGGGAGCATCCGGCGCACCTGTACTTCAAGCGCGCGAAGGGTTCGGAGATTCTGCTCGGCACCCCGTCCCACCATCGCGAAGTCCTCGCACAGCGCATCGGTTTGTGAACACGGAAGGGGAACGCATATGACTCGTGCGGCAGTACTGGTGACGGGTGCCTCCCGCGGCATCGGACTCGGCATCGCCGAACGCCTGGCGGCACAGGGAACGAGCCTGACCATCGCGGCCCGTCGTGCCGACGCACTGGAGGCGGTGGCCGTACGGTTACGCGAACTCGGCGCGCCGAGGGTGGTCGCGGTCGCCGCGGACATCGCTGAACCGGAACAAGTGGAGACTGTGGTCGCCGCTCACGAGCAGGCCTACGAGACCATGGGCGCGCTGATCCTCAACGCGGGAGTCGGCAGCGCGGGCCCGGTCGCGCAGTATCCGCTGCGGCGCTTCGACAAGACCGTCGCGATCAACCTGCGCGCGCCGCTGCAACTGCTGCAACTGGCTCTTCCCGCACTGCGCAAGGCCGCCGCACAGGATCCGGCGCGTGGGGCCAGGATCGTCGCGCTGGCCTCGCTCACCGGTGTTTTCGCCGAACCCGGTCTCGCGGTCTACGGCGCGACCAAGGCGGCCTTGATCTCGATGATTCGCACGCTCAACACCGAGGAGTCCGGAAACGGTATCGCCGCCACCACCATTTCCCCCGGCTACGTGGATACCGACATGAGCGCGTGGATCCGGGACCGGATCGCACCGGAGGAGATGATCTCGGTCACCGATGTCGTCGAGTTGGTGGACGCGCTGCTGCGCCTGTCCGCGCGCGCCGTAGTGCCCGACATCGTGGTCTCACGCGCGGGCACCTCGGGCTATATCGCCTGACCGGTGCAGCACACGCTGCCGCGCCGGCACTTCGGGGGCGGCAGCGTGGCAGCTCAGGCGTCGAATACCGCGCGCACGGCCGCGCATAGTGCGGCCAAGTAGTCGCGGGAGACCCCCGCCTTGGGAAGTATCTCGTCGAAGCCGTGGAAGGCGCCCGGCACCTCGAGCACCTCACACGGCACGCCGGCCTCGCGCAGGCGTTCGGCGTAGGCGAGATCCTCGGTGTGGAACAGGTCGAGGGTGCCGACGCCGATCCAAGCGGGAGCGAGTCCCGTGAGGTCCTCGCGGCGAGCGGGCACCGCGACAGTCGGATCGGCGTCGCCGAGATAGGCCTTCCAGCCGAATCGGTTACACGTGACACTCCACAGCCGGAAATCGCTGTTGCGGAGGTCGTCACCGATGGAGCGGTCATCGAGCATCGGATATGACAGTACTTGTAGCACCGGCTGTACGCCGCCGCGATCACGAGCGGCGAAAGCCAGCGCGGCCGTCAGTCCGCCACCCGCGCTGGACCCCGCGACAACTATGCGATCCGCATCGACGTCGGGCTGGTCTCCCAGCCATTGCAGCGCGGCGTAGCAGTCGTTCAGGGCGGCCGGGTATGGATTTTCGGGCGCGAGGCGGTAGTCCACGGCCGCGACGACAGCACCGAGTTCGGTGGCGAGATGACGGCACAATGTGTCGTTCTGTCGTGCGGCGCCCATGACATAGCCGCCACCGTGCACCCACAGCAACCCTGGTCTCGGTGACGGACCGGGCTCGGGCCGGTGCACTCGGACCGGAACGTCACCCGTCACTCGAACCACCTCGGTGTCGCGGTCTCCGGTGAAGGAGATGAGACGCCGCACCAGCGGCAACAACGCCGGGCTGAACGTGCGATCCGGCAGTACGGTGGCGGCCAGTCGCAGATCGGGGTGGAAGTGCGACGGATTCACTCGGGAGCGGAGTGCGGCTCTCGAGGCTGCCGTGCGTCCCGGCGCTCTTGGTGCGGTCATGTTGGTAGGTCCTATCTTGTCGGAGCAGGTCGGTGATGAGTCGAGGCGTGATGGGCGAAGGTGGTCCAGACTTCTGCCTCCTTCACTGCTCTGGCTCCCGCGCTGACAGGGCTCTTTATTCCGCACTTTATAGAGTGATCATTCAACTAGACCATTCGTAAGCGAGCGGATTCCCAGATGCGTGCCTCTACGATCATCGATGAACGTGGGTCGCAACGTCCCTAACAATCGCCCGGTAGGGGAGGGATGCTGGATCGGCTGCGGCGTGTCGGGACGTGCTGGAAATCTTCCGACGATGGTCGCCACGCCGTGGTTCAGCTCGGTTCGTCGCTGATGAGGTGCTTTCGCAATTTGCCGGTCGGGGTTCGGGGAAGCTGCTCGGTGAACCGAATCTCGCGTGGCATTTTGTACCGCGCCAACCGGGTGCGGCAGTGCTCGAGTAGCTCGTCGACTTCGACGGCCCCGCTCTCGGTCGGCTGGATCACCGCCACCGCCCGGCGGCCGAGGTCCGGATCGGGCAATCCGATCACGGCCACATCCAGTACGGCGGGATGCAGGATCAGCACGTCCTCGATCTCCCGAGGATAGATGTTCACCCCGCCGCTGATGATCAGATCGGTTCTGCGGTCGGAGAGGAAAAGATAGCCGTCTTCGTCCAGATAACCCAGGTCGCCCACGGTGGCGCGACCGCTGCTGTCCACCACCGCCGCGGACCGGCCGGGATCGCCGCGATATCGGAAGCTCGTTCCGCCGTCGAACCACACGGTGCCGATCTCGCCGGTGGGCAGTTCACGTCCGTCGTCGTCCAGGATCAGGGGGCGTCCGAGCAGGGGTCGTCCGACGGACCCCGGTTTGCGCAACCATTCCTCGGAGAAGATGGCCGTGGCGCCCATACCTTCGGTACTGGAATAGAACTCGAACAGGATAGGGCCCCACCACTCGATCATCGCGCGTTTGACCTCGACCGGGCACGGAGCGGCGCTGTGGACCGCCATCCGCAGCGAGGACAGGTCATACCGATCGCGAATTTCCGGCGGCAGTTTCAGCATCCGCACGAACATCGTCGGGACCCACTGCGAATGCGTGACGCGATGGCGTTCGATCACGCTCAGCGCGCGCTCGGCGTCGAATCGTTCCAGCACCACGACGGTGCCGCCGCTGCGATGCACGCCCATACTCCAGCCAAGGGGTGCGGCGTGATAAAGCGGCGCGGGACACAGGTACACGTCGCCGGCCTGGAAGCCGAGAAGTTCCCGTAGCCAGCGGCCAGGAGGGTCCGGATAGGACCCCAAGGGTCCTCCCGGCAATGGGCGCTGTATTCCTTTGGGTCGACCCGTCGTCCCGGAGGAGTAGAGCAGGAAATCCCCTTCGCGCTGATCCGGGATCGGGTTCGTGGGGAACTCGCCGAGCACGGCGTCGAGTTCTTCCCAGCCGCTTCGCTCGCCGAAGGGGTCGACCACGAAGCGGTGTGGCACCTCGGGTGCGGCGGCGTCCGCGATATCGAGCAGGGCCGCGGAGGTGAACAGCGCCGACGCGCCGCTGTCGCGCAGGATGTATTCGGTCTCGGGTGCGGTGAGATGGGAATTGACGCCGACGTAGTAGAGGCCGGCGCGTTGTGCCGCCCAAGAGATGACCAGGAAGTCGGCCCGGTTCTCCATCAGCAGCGCGATTGTCGAGCCCGACATCAGGCCACGGGCGCGAAACAGGTGAGCGATCGCGTTCGACCTCGACTCGAGCTCACCGAAACTCACTCGCACACCCGAGGGTTCGATGATCAGGGCGTCCCGATCCGCCCAATCCGGTGGAAACAGCGCGTCGTCGGTCACGGCTGATCTTTTCGGCTCGGCCTCGGCTTTCCCGCGGTTCGCCAGTCCTCCACGTCCTCACCGGGTTTGGCGGCCGGGAATTTGTCGTCATGCAGCGCCGACCAATGCGCGTGGTTGAGTTGGTGCAAGGTGAAGCCGTGCCGCAGCGAGTTGGAGAATCCCATGTGATCGGTCGCGTCGTTGACGAGATCCTTGACGATCAGATTCGACATGGTGGGCCTGGCGGCGATCCGCCGGGCGAAGGCGAGCGTCCGCTCGGCGAGTTCGGCGCGGGGAAACACCTTGTTCACCATGCCGAGCCGGTAGCCTTCCTCGGCATCGATCGAGTCGCCGGTCAGGAGCAGCTCTTTGGCTTTTCGCGGCCCGAACTCCCAGGGATGCGCCACGTACTCCACACTGCCCATGCCCAGGCGAGTGCCGACGACGTCAGCGAAGATCGTGTCGTCGGCGGCCGCGACGAGGTCACATGCCCACATCAACATCAAACCCGCGGAGATGACGTTGCCCTGTACCTGGGCGATGGTGATCTTACGTAGATTGCGCCAGCGCAACGTGTTGTCGAAGTAGTAGTGCCATTCCTGGCGCATCCGCTGTTCGACCACGCCCGGCCGGGTGCCGCCGTGGATCCGCATGGTCGAATGCTGGTTCGGGCCCGGTTCGATCTCCTCTCCGGCGATCGCCGATCCCATGTCGTGGCCTGCGGAGAAACTACGTCCCGCTGCCGCGAGAATGATCACCCGGACGGTGTCGTCCGCCTCGGCCTCGAGGAACGCCGCGTCGAGTTCGATCAACATGCCGCGGTTCTGCGCGTTGTGGACCTCTGGTCGGTTCAACGTGATGCGCGCGATCGTTCCGTTGTCGAGCTTTTCGTAGTCGACGTAGTCGGCCATAGTTCCTCATCCGCGTCGTCGGGGTAGGCGTGGTCGGTAGCGGTCGTGGGAGACTGCTGATAGGTTAAATAGCTATATAGTTATACTATACGGTCTAGTGGTGATCGTCTCACCGGTTCCCCAGCCAGGAAGGTCGTGTCGTGTCGGAGCAGTCCCCGCAACCCGCTGTCATCGTTGAGCAGCGCGATCGTGTCCTCGTGGTCACGATCAACCGGCCCTCGGCCCGTAATGCGATCAACACGGAGGTCAGCCAGGGATTGGCGGCCGCCATGGACCGGCTCGACAGTGATGCGGGCCTTTCGGTGGGGGTTCTCACCGGCGCCGGGGAGAACTTCTGCGCGGGTATGGACCTGAAGGCGTTCCTGGCGGGTGAGAGCATCGCCGTCGAAGGACGCGGACTCGGCTTCACCGAGGCCCCGCCCCGGAAACCGGTCATCGCGGCGGTCGAGGGTTTCGCCCTGGCCGGCGGCACCGAGTTGGCGCTGGCGACCGATCTGATCGTCGCCTCGCGCACCGCGTCGTTCGGGCTGCCCGAGGTCAAGCGCGGCCTGGTGGCCGGTGGCGGCGGCCTGCTCAGACTGCCCCGGCGCATGCCCTACCAGATCGCCCTGGAATTGGCGCTGACCGGCGAGAACTTCTCCGCCGAGCTCGGCCATCGGTATGGGCTGGTCAACCGCTTGGTGGAGCCCGGCAAAGCGCTCGACAGCGCGCTCGAACTTGCGGCGCTCATCTGCCGCAACGGCCCGCTCGCGGTCGCGGCGACCAAGCGGATCGTTGTGGAATCGAGCGGTTGGTCCGATGAAGAGGCCTTCGACCGGCAGCGAGAAGTGTTCGCGCCGGTCTTCGAGTCCGCAGATGCCCGCGAAGGAGCCGAAGCCTTCGCGCAGAAGCGCGATCCGGTGTGGGCGGGCAAGTGAACCGCACTGGCTCATCGCGATGAATACGACAGTGAACGGAGAAGACATGACAATCCCGGCGAGCGATGTCGCGCTGGTGACCGGTGGCGCGGGAGGTCTCGGCGAGGCCGTGGTGCGCCGTCTGCACAAGGCGGGAGTCAAGGTGGTCGTCGCCGACCTCGCGGACGAACGCGCGCAGGCGCTGGTCGACGCTCTCGGTGCAGGCGCCGTGTACCAGCGCACCGACGTGACCTCCGAGGAGTCCGTGCTGGCGGCGCTCGAGGCCGCCGCTGCGCTCGGCACGCTGCGCCACGTCGCCATCGCCCACGGTGGTTGGGGTGTGGCCGAGCGAGTGGTCAACCGCGACGGCAGCCCGGCCACGCTGGAAGGCTTCACCAAGACCCTCGACCTCTATCTGGTCGGCACCTACAACGTGCTGCGGCTGGCCGCGGCGCGCATGGCGACGAACGAACCCACCGCGGCGGGTGAACGAGGATCCGTGGTGTTCACCGCGTCGATCGCGGCTTACGAGGGCCAGATCGGGCAGTCCGCCTACGCGGCCGCCAAGGCGGGTGTGGTCGGCCTTACCCTTGCCGCCGCTCGTGACCTGAGCACCCTCGGAATTCGGGTGAACACGATCGCGCCCGGCACCATGCGCACCGCGATCATGGAATCGGTCGGCGATGACGCGCTGGCCAAGTTCACGAGCAACGTTCCGTTCCCGAAACGGCTCGGCGAACCCGAGGAGTTCGCCGCTCTGGCCGAGCACCTGCTGACCAACGGCTACGTCAACGGTGAAGTGGTCCGGCTCGACGGCGCTCAGCGTTTCGGTCCGCGCTGATCATCCTGCAAGCGGCTGCTGCCCGGCGACAACGCGCGTCGAGCAGCAGCCGTTTCGCTTGTCCGGGGTAGGGTGCCGCGAGATTGCGGTCCAGCGGCCTTCCCCGTCTCCTCGGCGCCCCTGTGGGCGTGCAGTGCGTCGATGAAACCGTGTGTCCGTGTCCATCCCCATCGAAAGGGTGACGGGGCGGGAACAATGTTCCCTGGGTCATACCGCGCGAGCCGCTTACGGTGGGATCTGGATCTGCTGTCGATCCACCTCACCGCGAAGGGGCAGACGTGGACACGACCTGGCTCGAAGTGTTGAAAGTCTGGGCCGCGACCAATGTGGACCCGACTTTCCACGCGAATCCACTGCGACTCGATTTTCGCCCGGAAATGCACGGCGCATATGACTTTCGCCGATGGTGTGCACCGGCGCATCGGCTCACGCCTGGCCCTACTGCAGTCGTGCATTCCGATCGGGGAGGCTCTTGTGTGAGTTCCTCTGTGCAACAGCAATATCGACGCGCTGACCTATGACCATGCGGCGGTGCGTGCAGTGACCGATCTCCCGCTAGCGCTGCGATTCGGCTTTGCCTCGAAAACGGCATTGCCTGGAACACACGCTGTGTCACGGGACCGGCCCTGAGCTGCTCCCGATTGCAGGGATGACGGCTATTCGAGCCTCGATTCCACTGAACTGGCGGCAGACATGAGCCGCGCACGCCGGGATCGCCTGCTGGCAGCGCGCTCTCGTCATCGAGGAGTAGTGGGGCCGCGCTATTCGCCGAACAATTGCCAGATGTGTTCGTAAGTAGTCGAACCTCTTGTGCGTGTGGTCTGCATCACGTACATTCATTTAAATCAACTATCTGATTGCGTCGGAGTTTCGCCGCGCAATCGAGGGATCGGAGTGGGATGGAGCATCTGACCTTTCTGCTCTTGGGCTTGGGAAGTGGTGCGGTCTTCGGAGCGCTGGCGCTCGCGGTCGTGCTGACCTATCGAAGCTCGGGAGTCGTCAACTTCGGGGCGGGTGCGATCGCGCTGCTCACGGCGTACTTCTACGCCTTCCTGCGGCAGGGGCAGCTGATGATTCCGCTACCGGGATTCCCCCAGACCGTGGATATCGGCGCACCCTTGGGGCAGTGGCCCGCGATGGCGATCGCCACCGTGATCGCCGCCGCGATCGGCGCGCTGCTCTATTTCGCGGTGTTTCGTCCGCTGCGCACCGCGCCCGCGGTCGCGAAGGCGGTGGCCGCACTCGGGATCGCGCTGCTGGTCCCGGCGCTACTCGCGCAACGGCTGGGCACGGCGACGGTCGCGGTCGATCCGATCTTTCCCGACGAGGTATGGGAATTCGACGACTTCGTGCTCCCGCACGATCGAATCTATCTGGCGGTTACCCTCGTCGTACTCGCCGCGGCACTGGTTACCTGGTTGCGGTTGAGCCGGTTCGGTCTCACCACGAAGGCTGTCGCATCCTCCGAGCGTGGCGCCTATCTGAGTGGGATGTCACCGGATCGGATAGCGGCCTACAACTGGATGCTGAGTTCGGCGGTGGCCGGTGTCGCGGGAATCCTCATCGCACCTATCGCGTCCCTGGCGCCGGTCTCCTACACGCTGTTCATCGTTCCCGCGCTGGCCGCGGCGGTGATCGCCCGGTTCGAGATGATGGTGGTCGCCGTGCTGGCCGGGATCGTCATCGGGATGGTTCAGTCGTGGCTGCAGTACCTGACAACGCTGTTCTCGGCGCTGCCCGCCACGGGACTGTCGGAGCTCGTGCCGTTGACGCTGATCATCGCCGTCCTCGTGCTTCGAGCGCGACCGCTACCCAACCGGGGCGCGGTAATCGTGCAGACTCTCGGGTCCGCGCCGCGGCCGAGTCGGCCATTGGTCAGCACCGCGGTGGTCGCGATCGTCGCTCTCGGGTTGCTGATCGTGTTGGACGACCGCTGGCGGAACGGCCTCATCGTCTCCCTCATCATGACTGTGATCGGCTTGTCGATCGTCGTCGTGACCGGATACGCAGGGCAGATCTCGCTGGCGCAGTTGACGATAGCGGGCGTCGCGGCGTTCCTCGTCGGACCGCTGACGCGAGCGTGGAATCTTCCGTTCCCGATTTCGCCGCTACTGGCGGCCCTCATCGCGGCAATTGTCGGCGTGTTGGTCGGATTGCCTGCGCTGCGCATACGTGGACTCGCGGTCGCGGTGGTCACGCTCGCGATGGCCTACGCGGTGGAGGCCGTGTGGTTCCGGAATACCGATTTCGTCAGTTCATCGGGTACTACCACCGAACCGCCGACATTCCTCGGCTTCGATATGGGCATCGGCGGTGGTGCGGACTATCCCCGCGTCGCATTCGGCGTCCTGTGCCTCGTAGTGGCCGCCGCGGTGGGCCTGGCGGTGGCGATGCTGCGGCGCAGCCGATTGGGGTCACAGATGCTGGCCGTGCGCGCCAACGAGAAGTCCGCCGCAGCGGCCGGTGTCAACGTGGTGCTGGTGAAGGTGACTGCGTTCGCGATCGGTTCGTTCATCGCGGGACTCGGCGGGGCGTTGCTGGCATACCAGCAGCAGTCGGTGATCTACGAGCCGTTCTCGGCGATGAATTCGGTCGCCTTCTTCGCGGTCGTGTATCTGGCGGGCGCCACTTCACTGTCCGGCGGTGTGCTCGCGGGACTGATCGCCGCGAGCGGTTTGCTCTACATCGCCATCGACGAGGTTGTCGGCGCGGGCGCCTGGTACCCGAGCATCGCCGCACTCATGCTCATCGTCACGGTGATCGTGAACCCGGAGGGAATCGTCGGTCCCGCGCACAGTCTGATCGCTCGACGGCGGACGAGTGGAACCGTCGCCTCATTGACTCTGGAAGACGACGTCGAACAGGATGTCGTGGAGTCGGCATCCGCCGGTGGGGGCGGCACCGCTCTGCGCGCCGACGGAATCTCGGTGCATTACGGCGGCGTCGTCGCGCTCGACGGTGTGGCGCTGGAGATTCCAGAGGGCAAGCTGGTGGGCCTTATCGGTCCGAACGGCGCGGGCAAGACCACCTTCATCGACGCGCTGTGCGGATTCTCCGAATACACCGGCACGGTGGAATTGCAGGGTAAGCGAATCGACACCCGATCCCCGTATCAGCGCGTTCGCGACGGCCTCGGCCGGACCTTCCAGGCCTTGGAGTTGTACGACGACCTCTCGGTCCGGGAGAACGTCAAGGTCGCCGTGTGGACGGGGGACGGAGGCCGGGCGACCGGAGAGTCCGCTTCCGTGGATCGAGTGCTCGACCTCGTCGGTCTCGCCGGGGCAGGCGGTCGTCCGGTCAGCGAGCTGTCCCACGGGCAGCGTCAGTTGGTCTCCATCGCCCGTGCGCTTGCGGGTAATCCCTCGGTGCTGCTGCTGGACGAACCCGCCGGCGGTCTGGACAGCGAGGAAAGCCTCTGGCTGGGTAGACGTTTGAAGCGGATCGCCGCCTCGGGTATCGCCGTGCTGATGGTCGACCACGATATGGATCTGATCTTCGGGGCCTGCGATCTGGTCTACGTTCTCGACTTCGGAAAGGTCATCGCGGTGGGCGAGCCCGATGAGATTCGGACGAATGAGCGGGTCGCGGCCGCGTATCTGGGAAGTGAGGTCGCGGTCGATGCCTGAGCAGCACAACACAGAAACCGGAATGCCCGTCCTGTTCGAATGCGCCGGACTCGCTGTGGGCTACCACAACACCATCGTGGCGCGCGACATCGATATAGCTCTTCCGGCTGCCACGGTGCTGGCGGTGCTCGGCCCCAACGGTGCGGGCAAGACCACATTGCTCAATACGATGGCGGGTTTCCTGAAGCGGCAGAGTGGGACGGTTTCGGTCGGGCGGACGACGCTGCGCAACGGTGACCCCCGGCATGCCAACCAGAACGGACTGGTGCTGGTTCCGGATGACCGGGCTCTGTTCACCGATCTGACAGTGCTGGAGAACCTGAAGGTCGCCCGCAACGACGGCAAGGCACACGAGGCGACGCTCGAACTGTTCCCCTCGCTGCGTAAACGCTTGAAAGTGCGGGCGGGTGACCTGTCCGGCGGCGAACAGCAGATGCTGGCCGTGGCCCGTGCGATGGTGCAGCGGCCGACGGTCCTGCTCATCGATGAGATGAGCATGGGTTTGGCTCCCGTGATCGTCGAGGAGTTGTTGCCCGTCGTGCGGCGCATCGCCGATGACACCGGCGCGGTGGTCGTCCTGGTCGAACAGCACGTGCGGCTGGCATTGGAGATCGCCGACGAGGCCCTGGTTCTGGTCCACGGCGAGGTCCGGCTGCGTGGCTCTGCCCAGGACCTGCGCTCGGATCCGCAGCGCCTACGGGATGTGTATCTGGGTATGGGCGCTGCGGCGCACCCAGGCTGAGTTCCCGGTCCCCGAAGCCACGAATGTAACCGCTGACCGTTCCCCGGTCCGCGTCACCACAAGGAGAGAAATGAAGGGTGAACTTCACCGTACCCGGCGCGCCGTCATCGGCGTCGCCGTTGCAGCACTCGCGATCGGGACCGCCGCCGCGTGCGGCAGCGACAGCGACACATCGGCGGGCGCGGGCACGGCCGACCCGGCGGTGCTCGGTCCGCCCAACGCCGCGACCGCGGATGTCGTCACCATTGGATTCATCGGCGAAGGCAAGTCGGCCGCCGTGGATGCCAGCGCTGAGTTCACCGCTGCGCAAGCCGCGGTGGCCTACATCAACGAACACCTCGGCGGTCTGCGCGGACACCGGGTACAGCTGAAGACCTGCGAAACGAAGAGCAATCCGGCCGCGGCCACTGACTGTGCCAACCAGATGATCAGCGCGGGCGCCGTCGCGGTCGTCGAAGGCGCACTCGGAAATGTGGACCAAACCATAGATGTGCTCGCACCCGCGGGGGTCCCGCTCGTGTTGAACTATGCGACCTCGCAGAAATCACTGTCCTCCCCGAACGTCGTGACCTTGATGAACGGTGTGTCGGCGATCTTCGGCACACCGGCGGCACTGGCCAAGGAGAAGAACGTCACCAAGTCCGCGCTGGTGACCATCGATGTGCCCGCCGCTACCGGCGCCGCCAATCAGATGGGCAAATTGGCCTTCGGCAACGCCGGGTCCGCGTTGGAAGTGGTGACCATCCCGCCGGGCACTCCCGACGTGACCTCGCAGATCACCGCCGCCAACCGCAATGATCCCGGCCTGTGGACGGTGCTGGGAAACACCAACTTCTGTAGCGGTGTTCTGAAAGCCATCAAGACGGTCGACCGTGGCGCGACCATCGTCGTCAACGATCGCTGTGTCGACAGCACCATCAGTTCTTCCATCCCCGGCGGGTTCGAGGGGGTCCAGGTGGGCACCACGGCGAACCTCGACCCGGCCACCGATGACATGAAACTGTTCCAAGCGGCGATCGACAAGTATCAACCCGGCCTGCGGATCGAGTACAACGCCGCGGGTGGCTGGCAGCCGATCGTCGGGTTGGCGCGCGCGCTGAACGCGACACCGGGCCAGGAAGTCACCCGGCAGACGGTGGCGGAAGGGCTTCGCTCGGCGCCCGCCCAACCGTACCCGCTGACCAACGGCATCCAATTCCAATGCAACGGGCAGGCATTCCCGCTCTCGCCGAACGTGTGTTCCTCCGACATCATCGTCGCCACCGCTGACAAGGGCGGCGTACTGCGCGACTACCGGATCCTGCGCGCGGACGCCTCGCTGTTCACTCCGCCGTCACGCTGACGGTATGACATCGGCGTGTGGAGGCGGTCACCACCATCGGTTTGTGGCCGCCTCCACACGCGTGTCCAGGTTTGTCGGATTCCACCGGCGATGTCCTGCCGCGAGAGAGTCCGGGCTCGAACGAAAACGGCATTGCTTTCCGTGCATCGGCGAATTACGGTAATGATAGTGACCGAAACAGTCGGCGATCGGTTCGCGATCCGAGGTCCGCGTCCGCGCCGCGTCCAGCGCCCGCGGGGTGTTCGGTTGTGCGTTGGAAGTCGATGCCGGGTCGGCTGTGCGCAACGCGTCGCGGTTCGTCGTCGGCGTTCCCACCATGACCACACCCTCCGCGCATATGTCCGCTGACAATTCACAGAAGGAACGAACGTGACCACTACCCTGACCGATCTCGCTCCGACCGGATCGTTCAACCACGCGGCCCTCTGCTCGGCGCGCCGGTTCGAGCCCGCCGAGGTCCTCGCCGAGAACACCACCATTCACGGGCTGATTCCGGAAGCCGGGTACATCT
Source organism: Nocardia barduliensis (assembly GCF_013315795.1). GTDB lineage: Bacteria > Actinomycetota > Actinomycetes > Mycobacteriales > Mycobacteriaceae > Nocardia > Nocardia barduliensis. The sequence continues at coordinate 17,696 of NZ_JABLTE010000003.1, read as the reverse complement.
GGGGCACCTTGCGCGACGACGAGGGCGGCCTGCACTCGATCATGCGTCGTGTTCCGGCGGTGCGGGACAACAAGAAGGCCGGTAGCGACATCCGCTCGCTGGGCGGCAAGCTGATCCTGCTGTCCAGCGCGGGGGGCGACGAGCAGTTGCGTCTACGCCGGGAACCGAAGTACGCGCCCGAGAGCAATGATCTCTCGCGCCGAGTCATCGACTCCGGCGCGCTGGAGTTGGCGGCCGCCGCGAACGAGCACGGCCGCTCCGTGGCGCTGACGCTGTCCACCGACTCCATGCATTACCAGGAGACCGACGTCATCGACGTGACCGGCAGCCGGATCGCTCCGCCGTTGCAGTGGTTCCTCCCCGGCCAGGACTCGTCGCTGCTCTACCTCACTCAGACCTGGCTGGTCGAGGGGGACCTGGCAGGTAAGCACGTGCGCGGATTCCTGTTCTGGGAGGAGGCATGGATGCGCGAGGGCGGTCGCCTGTACGTCGACAAGGATCCGCTGCACGACGCCGAGTACACGACCTGGTACTCCTGGGCCAATCACTACGACGACGGCAGCGCCGAGGTCGGGCACTTCCTCTTCGGCAACGGCGATTTCCATGTCGGTGTCATCGGCCGCAGTGACGGTACGGTGACCACGGCGCACACCATGGAGGCGGTCATCCGGCGCGACGCCGACGGCTACTGGCACGATGGCATCGACTACACGATCAACGGCGAGGCCTGGATCTGCGAGCCGGATCCCAACGGCCGGATGGAAGGTCTCGGCGTAATCCCGAATCCGCAGCAGGAGGGCCGGATCCACCGCGTCTCCGACACCAGGGTGCCGGACGTGTGGATGGCCTGGGGTGAGACCGTTCCGGGGAACGGCGAACGTCGCCGCTGGTGACACGGTCCGCACGGCCCACATGGGGTACGAGGAGTGACGTGAGCGGAGCGGTCGAGTACGCGTCGTTGCCCGCCGCGGCCGCCCGACGCAGCCCGGACAGGGTCGCGCTGCGGTTCGAGGGACAGATGTGGACCTTTCGCGAGTTCGACCGAGCGGTTCGACGGGTGGCGGATCGACTCGCCCGCGCCGGGATCCGGCCGGGCACCCGCACCCTGCTGTTGGTCGAGAATCGACCGGAGTACATCTTCGCGCAGTTCGCCCTCGCAAGCCTCGGCGCGACCTTTGTGCTCCCGAACCCGTACTGGACAGATCACGAGATCGGCCGGGTTATCTCGACAGCGGGTGCGCGTGCGGCGATCTATTCGGCGCGGCACCGCGTGAACGCCGACGGGCTGCCGATCGCGGTGCCGATCGAGGATGTCGCCGCCGCGGCGGCGGGTGGCGCGATGGTGCCGCGGCCCGCCGCGGCGGCACACCCCCGAGCCGAACTGTGTATCCCTTTCTCGTCGGGGACGACGGGCTTCCCGAAAGGTGTCGTGCACACCGTCGCGAGCCTGTCGGGCGGTATCGGTCAACTGGTCACGCATCTGGGCTTGACCGATGCCGATCGGCTGCAGATCTCCCTGCCGTTGTGCCACATCTTCGGCACCTCGATGATGGGTGCGGCGCTGTCGGCGGGGGCCGAGGTGACGTTGTTCGAGCGGTTCGATTTCGACCGTTGCCTCGACCAGATCAAACGGGATTCGGTCACGGTTTGGCCGCTGGCGGGGGCGGTGGCGCATCGACTGGCCACGCTGCCGGAGCTGAGCCGCGCTGACTTTCCCGGCCTTCGATACTTCATGTGGGGCGGAAGCGCGGTTCCGGCGCATCTGGCGCAGACGATCACCTCCCGCACGGGCGTGGGATTCCTGTGCTCCTACGGCATGACCGAGGCGTTCGCGGTGGCGTTCAATCCGGTCGAGCAGCCGCAGCGGTGGCGTTTGGATTCCCCGGGATTCGCCTGCGCCGGAAACGAGTTCCGAACAGGGAACAACGGCGAGATCGAGGTGCGCGGGCCGTGCGTGGCCGTGGGCTACACCGATCCGGCAGCGAACGATCCGTTCCTCGAAGGCGGATGGTTCCGCACCGGCGATGCGGGGCGCATCGACGAAGACGGACGTCTGTGGATTTCGGACCGGCTCAAAGACATGATCAAGGTATCCGGCTTCCAGGTCGCGCCCGCCGAAGTCGAGGCGGAACTGATGCGGCATCCGGGAGTCAGCGATGCGGCGGTCGTCGGCCGACCCGACGAGCGCCGCGGCGAGCGCGTGGTCGCCTATGTCGTATGTTCCGAGCCCGTGTCGGAGCACGAGTTACGGGCGACGGTCGCAGAACGTCTGGCCACTTACAAAGTGCCTGCCGAGATCATGATCGTCGACGAGCTGCCACGGACCGCGGCGGGAAAACTGCAGCGGTCGCGCCTGCGGGAAGGGCGCGGTGACTGATTTTGCGTTCATTTCGTGCGGGCGCTGTCCGGTCGTCCCGCCACCACGCCGGTGATTCGTAGCCGAGTGCCCCTTACAGTCGAGAAATGAAGCACACGCAGTACCCGCCGCCGTATGCGGCGGACCGCAGGCGTACCGGGCGTCCGCTCGACGCGACGGTGGAGCAACGGGTGCTGCACGAAGCCAGGGCCGAACTGGCGTCGGCGGGGGTCGACGCATTCAGTCTCACGGCGGTCCTGCGACGGGCGAAGGTCGGCAACAGCGGCTTCTATCGCCGGTGGTCGAGCGCGCGGGAACTCATCATCGACGCGTTCGCCTCGATCGCCACCTGGCCCGAAGTGCCCGACCTGGGTGATCTGCGTAGTGAGCTACGCGTCCTCGTCGATGCCTTCGACCGGCCGGGAGCCTGGACCGGTCTGCAGATACTGTTCACGTTCACAGGTCAGGCAGCCCGGCATCCCGAGCTGTACGCACACGTCCAGCGCACCGTCATCCACCCCGGCAGTCAGCGAGTGGCCGCCGTGTTCGAACGGGCCCGTGCACGTGGGGAATTCACGGAGGGGACCGATCCGAAAGCACTCGCCGCGGCTTTCATCGGTGCCTTGACCGTCGTCGAACAGTGGTCGGTCAGTACGAGCGGCGGTTTCGGCACCGATCTCGAATCCGTGCTGGACACTTTCTGTGCCCTGGCCGCGCGACGCAGGCCGGAGTAATGGCCGTGACACGGCGGTTCAATCGCTCACGTCCCCAACGCGCTGATGCTCCGCGACACGGACGCGCAAACCGTCGATGAGGGTGTCGATGCCGAATTTGTAATAGTCGGCGCCGTGCAGTCCGTCCAGGTGCGGTAGCACCGTCGCGAGGGCGGGCGGCAGATCGGTTTCGTCCTTCGGCACATCGGCCATGGCCACCTGGTATCGACCGAACAGATACGTGTGAATCAACGAGTAGGACAGCAGGACCTGTCGTTCCGGCAGCCCGGCGCAGATGAGGATCGCCATGAAGGCGTCGACCAAGCGGCGATCGGTGTGCAGCATCCGTTGCAGGAGTAGTCCGGCGATGCTCGGCTGTCTGCGTAGTTGGGCGTCGATGCGATCGATGAGCAGCCGGAGCCGGACATCCCATGTACCGTCCTCATCGGTGGGGATCGTCACGTCGGCGAGTGTGCGCCGCGCGACCAGGTCGAGCAATTCCCGTTTGTCCGCCACGTAGGAGTACGCGGCCATCTGGGAGCGACCGAGTCGTTGAGACAACCGCCGCATCGACAGTGCGTCGAGCCCATCGCCCCGGATGATCTCCAACGCGGCGTCGACGATCTGGTCTTCGGTCAGCGAAGGCGGACGCCCCCTGGTCCGCCGGGACGCCTTCACGGAATCTTCGACGTCTGTCAGGCGGTCGTGCGGTCTCACGGGGGGAGTGTACTCACCCGCTCCCGTGGAGCGGGTGAGTGCGACCCTCGGCCTGCTGTCGCGCACGAGATCAGATTCCGAGGCGTTCCAGCAGCCGTTCGTGCGCCAGGGCGGGGCCGCCGAGCAGCAGATCGGTCTCGCGCGCGCGGGTCGAGATGGCGTCGACGTCCGCGGTGTCGAGGCCGTCGGCCACCGAAGTGAGCCGCAACGACACCTGCCGCACCGCGTGCGAGCATCCGATATGCGCCATCGCCGCGGCCGCGGCGCTCGCCTCTAGATCGTCCTGACTCTGGAGTTTGACCGCCCGGTACCACAGCGCGGTCGCGCCTGCCCGCAGCAATTCGAGTTCCGCGAGTTTCCTGGTGTATCCCCGCCAAGCCTCGCTGTCGGTAGCCGAGGGCAACACCTCGACCAGGCATTTGAGCGCCCGATCCACGATGCCCATCTGCTCGGCTGCCAGCACGGTGGTGGCCCGGTCGAGAGTGCGATTCATGATGCGGCCGCCCGCACCCTCGCGTCCGATCAGAACCGCGGGAGTGTTGTCGAAGCCCATGCGCGCGAGCGGACGCGATTCATCGAGCGAAGGCAAGGTCTCGACGGTCAGGCCCGGCGCGTCGTGGCGCACGAGGTAGAGCGAAGGACCGCCGATGTTGCGGGCGATGACGAAGATGTTGTCGGCCGCCGTGGCTCCGGGCACATACCACTTCTCCCCGGTGAGCTGCCAACCGTCTTCCGTCGCGGTCGCCCGTGTCCGCACCAACGCCGGATCCCAGGATCCGGTCTTCTCGGCTGCCGCCAGTGTCGAGTGGCGGACGTCGACGCTGTCGTCGTTCGGTGCGGCCGCGACGGCGAACGCTTGTGCGCCGAGTCCGGCGGCGGGAAAGTAGTCGGTGCGAGAGAGCGTGTAGCCGGCCGAGTAGGCGACTCTGGCGAGGCCGGTCGACTGCGGCCCGAACGCCTTCTCCTCCCAGGCATCCTCGGCAAGGAGCGAGGTCAGCGCCTCATTGCGCTCGATCACATGGCCGGTGACGTCGACGGCGAGAGTGTCCAGCGCGCGGGCGGCCTCGGCCGTGAGGTCGCCGGTTGCCCGGACCAGGGGCAGCAGCGGCTCGCGGAAGGCGTTGCCCGCGTCGGCGAGCAGCCGCGGCCCGAGCACCTCGGCGATGAATTCGCCGGCCGCGGCCAGTACGCGGGCCTCGGCGGCGTCGATGACGGCCGCCGGGGACTCGACCTCGCCGACTCCGAGTTCGCGGACCGCGACGAGCCCGGTGAGCAGCTCGCTGAGTTTGCGTCGCAAGGCCCGGTCGTCCCAGGTCCAGGTCGAGCGCATCAAAGCGGACAGGGTCTCCTCGTTCAAGGTCGCGAGGTAGTGATCGCGTTGTTCGCGACTGAGTGTCGTGCTGCCCGTCGTCGGTTCCATGGCGCCTCCCGTGGTTTCGGTTGAAGTGTTCGGTTCACACGATTGCTTCTTTTCGTTACAGTGTAAAGTATTGGCGGGTAGTTCCGCGGACGCGGTACGGGCCCGCACGACGTTCGAACGAGGAGATACCTATGACAGAGGCGTTGCACGCGGTCGAGGAACAGCGTGAGCAGGACAAGATCTGGGCGCATTCGGGGGATTCCCACCTGATGGAGCCGGAGGATCTGTGGACCTCGCGCCTGCCGAAGCGGTTGGCGGATCGTGCGCCGCGTTCGGAGCGTGGTGAGAAGTACGAGATCGTCTATATCGACGGTACGCAGATCGATCGCCAGCTCAACGACTTCATGGACGCCATGCGCCCGCCGGGGTTCAAGGATCTGGACATCCGGCTCCAGGATCTGGATCAGGAAGGTGTGCGTAACCAGTTCGCCTTCCCGTCGATGGGTTTCTGGGCTTGCACCATCCGTGATCCCGAGTTGGAGAACGCGGTGGTGCGTGCCTGGAACGACTGGGCGATGGAAGAGGTGATGGGCAAGCAGGATCGCATCTTCGCGCCCGCCATCGTGCCTCTGATGGATGTGAAGAACGCGGTGGCCGAGGCCGAGCGTGCCGCCGAGATGGGCTTCCAAGCGTTGTTCTTCCCGTGTGGCATCGATGACGATCGGGCCTGGGGTTTGGACTTGTGGGAACCGCTGTGGACGGCTGCCGAGGAATTGCAGCTTCCACTGACCTGGCATGTCGGCACCGGTGCTGCCAACGTGGTCTATCGCGGCCCCGGCGGCGCGGTAGTGAACTACATGGAGACCGGCTATCCCGCCATGCGGGTGATCACCCACCTGGTCGCGGGTGGTGCGCTGGATCGGCACCCGGATCTGAAGGTGCTGGTGGCCGAATGTGGCGCGGGATGGGTCCCGGCGGTGGGCGACCGGATGGATGAGGCCTACCGGCAGCACGGCATGTTCGTGCGTCCCCGGCTGTCGCGTCTGCCGAGCGAGATCATTCGCCAGCAGGTGTACGCCTCGTTCCAGCACGACATCAGTTCCGTGCAGATCATCGAGGACACCGCGTACGACAACGTGCTGTGGGGCGACGACTACCCGCACCTGGAGGGCACCTACGGTCACACCCAGCAGACGCTGCACTCCATCTTCGACGGCGTCGACACCCGGATTCGTGATCGTGTGTTGCGTGGCGCCTTCGAGGAACTGTTCCCCCGGGCTGCCGCCTGAGCGGCCATGCCGAACGCGGGCGCGCTCGAAGCGCGCCCGCTCTGCGTTGTGAGGCCGCTGCCGGCCGGCTCGATCCGCGCCCGGCGCTCTCGGCTACCCGAGTGTCGGGTTCCGTCGACATCGAAAGGTACTTCCATGACCCAATCCGGAACGAACGACACCACATCCTCCGCGGGTAGCGCCGCGGTCGCGGGCGACGATCCGTCATCCCCGTTGCATTCCCCCCGCTCACCCGCGGGAGTGCGACTGTGTTACGGGTGCGCCCCTCGCAACGAGTGCCGCCTCGGGGTCGAGCGTGAACAACTGCACGACGATGGCGTCGTGGTCAGCCACGTGGTGTGCCCGGAATCTCACGAGGGCGGTCCCGGGGTCGCACACGGCGGTTGGACCGCGGGCGTCATGGACGAGCTCGTCGGGCACAGGATGATGTTGAAGCACGAGTTCGCGGTCACCGGGACGCTCACCGTCAAGTTCGTGCGGCCGGTGCCGGTCGGGTGGACGCTGATCGGGCGTGCGTGGACTGTACGCACGGAGAACCGGAAGGTTTTCGTCCGAGCCACATTGCAGTTGGAGAGTTCGGGCGCGGTTCTGGCCGAAGCCGAAGCCATCATGATCAAGCGACCCGACACCCACTTCGAGCAGCACGAACAATGGCTTCAGTCGCAGCGCGGCGACCGCTGACAGATATCCGCCCCCTCCTTCTATACAGGTATATATTTTAACTGTTAGGCTGTGTGCCGTATCACGCTTACGGGAGTGGCCGAGTCGCTATGGCCCCCGGCACACACAAGCGTGACGATGCCCCGGCAATGGAGGAGACTGTGACTATCAGTGGGTTGGAAGAGCCACGCAAGACTCTCGACGGCGAGGTCTACGAGTTCCTGGAACCGGAAATCGAGACCGCCTCGCGAGAGGAGATCAGGGCAGGCCAGGAGGCCGCGGTGCTCGAACTGGTTCGGTACGCGTGGGACAACTCGCCCCTGTATCGAGAGCATTGGAGCGCCGCCGGTGTGTCACCGGACGACATCCGCAGCCTCGAAGACTTCACCACCAAGATCCCGACGATAACGAAAGACGAGATCAAGTCCTTCCGGGCGCGCACCGGCGACCCCTACGGCGGGCTGCTGTGCGTGGACCCGAAGGACCTGACGTCGGTGACGACGACCTCGGGAACGACCTCGGCGCCCGAACTGCTTCCGGAGATCTGGTCCGAAGCCCCTCCGTTGCCGGCCAGTTCGGCCCGCGACCTCTACGTGCACGGCCTGCGAGCCGGTGACCGCGTTGTCGTCCCGGTCGGGACGTTCCGCAACTACTGGGACGATTTCTACTCCGCGCTCGGCTTGGTGCCGGTGTTCGCGAACAGCTGGCTCGGCGAGGGCGAAGCTTTGCTCCGCGCCATCCGGAAGCATCAGGTGGCCTACATGCAGGTGCACCTGCCCGCCATCATGGAGTTCGAGAAGCTCGAGTCGAAGTACGACCTGCGCGAGGCATTGGCATCGGTGAAGTTCTTTGCCTTCGCCGGCCAGCCGATGGGCGCCGCGCTCAAGCGGAAGGTCACCGAGGACTGGGGTGTCAAGATCGTTCAGTACACCAGTGCGGGCGATACCGGAACAGCCTGGGAAGGGCCGGATTTCGACGGCTTCCAGCTGTGGGAGGACACCATGCTTCCCGAGGTCCTCAACACGCTGACCGGCGAGCCGGTGGCGGACGCGGAGATCGGTGAACTGGTCGCCACCGACCTCGACAACCGGGTCGCGCCCTACATCAGGTTCCGCTCCGGCGACCTCGTGCGCGTCACCCGTAAACCGTCTCCGACCGGACGGACACATGCGCGCATGTGGTTGTCGGGCCGCCGCGGCGACGAGACCGTCGTCGACGGCAAGGCGATCGTTGTCGGCGACGTCTGGCGGCTGGTGGAGTCGCTGCCCGAGTTGTCCGACGGCATGTTCCAGATCATCCGATCGAACGACGCCATGACCAGATTGCGGCTCCGGGTCGGTTACGCGCCCGAGCGGACCTCCGATGTCGCCGATGTCGAGCGCCGGTTGACCGAGGTCCTCGAATCCGAGCTCGGCGTCGGCGTCGACCTGGTCATGTTCACGGTCGAGGAAATCCTGCAGTTCAGCTCGAGCGTCGCCAAGTTCCCGAGGACGGTCAAGGAATGACACGGAAGACAATGCTGGAAGCCGCCGGGCGCGCGCCCAAGGCTCCGATCTACGGAATCGGCGTGTGCCCTGCGGGCGATGGCTTCATCGACTACGAGATCGGCTGGGACGATCTCGAGCGCGATGTCGCCTGGGCACACGAGCAACTGCTCGCCGCGGGCGTGAACGGGGACGATCATGTGCTGATCACCACGCCCAATCACGAAGGTCCCTGGCTGAGCCCCGTTGTGCGGGCGCTGCGGAGAATCGGAGCGACTTACACACCCGCCGAGACCTACAACTGGGATTCCGCGCGGTTCCTCTCGGTACTGGACCGACTTCCGATCACGGTGGTCATCGGGCTCGGCGATGAGACGCTCGGTGCGCTCAAGGCACAGAACCCTGATCTCGGAGCGTTGTTCGAGAAGGTCCGCGTGATCTGGGCGCGGCCGGACGCGCACCGTGAGCTGGTCGCCGCCGGTGTGAACTCCACGCTGATGGCCCTGCTCGGGCCCGCGTTCGGGCTCGCCCAGCCCGGTGATCCGGGTGTGCTGCGAGTCAACGGCGCCGAATGGGCGATCCGCGAGTCGGGGGGCGAATTGGTGGTCTCGACCACCGATGCGAGGTCGGCCCGAATCACCGACGCGCCGACCGGCGTGCGCGGACGGGTGACCGCTGACGGCGACACTCTCCTGATCGAGCTGTGAGCCCTGGGCGCTCGCCCTCCGGCGAGGGCGAGCGCCCGAACAGTACTGGTGCCGACGAAAGGCTGCGGTGTGGAGCTCGGTGAACGGAACGAAGACGAAGGCACGCCAGGGTTGCTGCGGGACGGTCGCTCGGTACTCGTTCGCCGATTGACGACGGACGACCTCGAACTCATCGTCGATTTCAGCAAGCGGCTGTCGCGCCGTACGATCTCGATGCGCATGCTCGGGCCGGTGGTGACGCTGGACCGAGCGGGGTTGGCCCGGTTCATGCGTTTCGATCCCGCCGGACCGGTCGCACTGGTCGCCATCCACGAGAACCGTGCTGTGGGAGTCGCGGATTTCGCGCGGGTCGACGGCCATCCCGATCGCGCCGAGGTCACCTTCACCATCGCCGACGAATTCCAGTCCGTCGGCCTGGGCGGATTGCTGATGGAGCATATCGCCGCGGCGGCGCGGGACCACGGGATAGCGGTACTGGAAGCGGATGTCCTCGCGGAGAATCTCGCGATGATCCGCACACTCGAGAGCTCCGGGTACGCGGTCGAGTTGGGACCGCCGGGGGCGGTGTTGCACGCGGATATCGCGATCGCGCCCAGGGCGCAGGTACTGGCACGCTCGGATCGCAGAGAACACCAGTCCGTCCGTTCGTCCATGCAACGGATCTTCGATTCCCGCACCGTGGCCGTTGTCGGCGCGGGCCGCGGGGAGGACAACCTCGGTCGCGCCGTCGTCAAAAATCTTCTGGTACATGGATTTCCGGGCCGGGTCTATGCGGTGAACCCGAACCGGCCCGCCGTGATGGGTTTGCCCACCCATCCCACCGTCAGCGCCATCGGAGAACCGATCGACCTGGTTGTGGTAGCGGTCGCGGCCGACCTGGTCCCCGAAGTCATGCGGGACTGCGCCGCTGCGTCGGTGGGGGCCGTGGTGGTGATGTCGGTCGGATTCGGCGAGTTGGGCGAGCGTGGTCGCAGCGCGGAGTTGGACATGGTCCGGTACGCACGCGGTCAGGGCATGCGGGTGATCGGCCCCGCGAGCATGGGAATCCTGGCCCAGGAAGGCGTGCGCCGACTGGCGGCGACCTTCTCGGTGTCACTGCCCGAGCCCGGCGTGGTGGCGATGGCCAGTCAGTCCGGAACGCTGGGGCTGTCGGTGCTGGAGCACGCCCGCCGCATCGGGCTCGGTATCTCCAGCTTCGCCTCGCTGGGACGCTCGGCCGACGTGTCCCCCAACGACCTGTTGCAGTGGTGGGAAGAGGATCCGACGACCTCGGTGATCCTGCTCGATCTCGAACGTTTCGGCAACGCGCGCAAATTCGCGCGTCTGGCCCGGCGCGTCAGCGCGCGCAAGCCGATCGTCGCCGTCACCAGCGCGGTGCAGGCGTCGCCGAGCGGCGCGGTCGGTCTCGATCTCGTCGACAGTGGTACGGCGACCGACACTCTTCTTTCCCAGACAGGCGTCGTCGCCACTCGCACGCTCGCGGAGATGTTCGACGTAGCAAGGCTTTTCGCCCATCAACCGATACCGCGCGGTGACCGGGTCGCGGTGGTCACCAACGCGAGCCAGCCCGGCGCGTTGACCGCTGCCGCGTGCCGGGCGGCGGGTCTGCGCATCGCGGTCGTCGAGGAATCGACCTCGGCCGCCCTGCGCGATCTCGGCGTGAGCGGCGTATCGGCCGACTTCTTCGACCTCTCGCCCCGCGCGGAAGCGCCACTGTACGAGGCGGCACTGCGCGCGGTTCTCGCCGATGACGGCGTCGACTCGGTCGTCGCGCTCTTCACGCCACCGGTGGTGCAGAGCCCGGACGCGATCGCCGCGGCCATGGTGCGCGCCGCGGGATCGGCCTTGAACAAACCTGTGGTGGCGAGTTTCGACGGCACCGAGGGAGTGCTGTCCTCCGACGGGGAAAGCCGTACGCTACCCAGCTACACCTTCCCCGAGGCGGCAGCTGCCGCGCTCGGCCGGGCCACCGCGTACGGCATATGGCGCCGACAGCCCGCAGGCGTGGTGCGAGAGCCCGCAGGAATCGCCGCCGATCGCCTGCACGCCGTCATCGATCGCGCCGGGATCGGCGTCGTGGGGGCCGACGAGACCACCGAAGCGCTGGCGGCTGTCGGTCTCACCGTGGCGCCGGAGTCCGAGCTCTCCGGGCCGCAGGTGTCGGTCTCGGTGGTGGCGGACCGCACTTTCGGACCGTTGCTCGCTTTCGGCGTGCTCGGCGATCCGATCACGTTGTATTCCGACATCGCATTGCACATCACTCCCGTCAGCGACCTCGACGCCGCCCGCATGGTTCGCTCGGTGCGCGCGTTCCCGCTGCTGGCCGAAAGCGACGTGGACGGGCTGGTCGATGCGATCCTGCGAGTAGCGTGGCTGGTCGAGGAATTGCCGGAACTGGCCGAGTTGCGCCTGTCGCCGCTCACCGTCGGTGCCCCCGGCAAAGGCGTGGCGGTGCGGGCGGCACGACTGGTCCTGGAGCAGCCCACCCAGGAGCGTAGGCACCCAGAGGCGACGCTCCAGCGGCCGTGATCGGCTCAGGCATAAGGATCAGCACGCCGTCCGCCCTCGGTCGGCGTTCGGCACGACATATGGCGGGCGCCGCCGGTCGGAACGGAATACACATATGACAAACGGAATACACATATGACATCCGCCGAACAGACGAACCCTGCCGAATTCCTGGCCGCTTCGGTCGAGGTGTCGCACGACTCGGTCGGGACCGCGTTCATCCGGACCGTGCGATCCGCGCCGGAGGCGCCCGCGTTGCAGCTTCTCACTCCCTCCGGCGTCGCGTCGCTCAGCTGGGCAGAGCTGTACCGGCGAGCGAGCGGGGCGGCGATGCGGTTGCGAGAACTCGATCCCGAGCGTGGCAGGGTGGCGCTGATCGCCTACAACAGCATCGACTGGATCGTCGCGATGTACGGGTGCGCGCTGGCCGGCCGGTCCGTTGTGCCGATCAGCCCCGCGGCGACCGACGCCGAGGCCACCCACATGCTGAATTTGGCGCGGGTGACCACGGTCCTGGTCGTGGAGCGGGTCGGTCAGGACCACACCGTCGCCAGACTGGAAGGCGTGGCGCGGCGGCTGGCGCGTCCACCCGAAGTGCGCGATATTGCCGAATTCAATACTGTCTCCGATATTCTCGTGGAACCCGCGCACGTCGATGCGACGGACGAATTCCTGCTCCAATTCACCTCGGGGACCACCGGAGTACCGAAGGCAGCTGTGCTGTCGCATCGGGCCGCAATCAATTGCGCGCAGGTCTACGCTCGCGGCTGCACCGTCCGCACGGGCGAAGTGTGGCTGAATCCGTTGCCGCTGTTCCACGTCGGCGGCTTGGTGACGGGGCTGCTGGTGGCCATGGCGCACGGCGGCGCCTACATCGTGCTCGACCGGTTCTCCACGGAAGTCGCGTTGCGGGCGTTGCGGGAAATCCGTCCGGCGCTCGTCGGTCTGGTGCCGACCATGATCATCGACCTACTCGCCGTGCCCGGGGTGTCGGCGTCGGACTTCGCGAGTGTGCGGCTGGTGATCGCTGGCGCGACCGCGGTCGATCCGGGATTGATCGCGGAGATGGAGAATCGGCTCGGCATCACGTTCATGGTTGCCTACGGCCAGAGCGAGGCCCCGGCGATGGCGGTCAGTGCGCCGGAGGATTCGCCACGGGTCCGCACTCGGTCGATGGGGCGCTGCCTGCCCGGTCGGGACTACCGGATCCGCGACAACGACGGCAATACGGTCCCGTTCGGTGTGATCGGTGAGTTGTGCGTGCGGGGACCGCTGACGATGACCGGGTATCTGCGGCCCGATGGCGGTGTGGACCCCGCCGCCGACGAGCAGGGCTGGCGGCGCAGCGGGGATCTGTGCTCGATGGACGCCGATGGGGTGCTGACCTTCCACGGGCGCATCCGCGAGATGATCATCCGCGGTGGGCTGAATATCTTCCCCGCGGAGGTCGAGCGCGCGCTGTCGGCGCACGAATCCGTCACCGAAGCAGCGGTTTTCGGCGTCCCTGACATCAGACTCGGCGAGCGCGTGGTCGCCGCCGTGCTGGCCGCGGTGGAAGACGAGGTCGACATCGAGGGGGTGAGGGCACTGCTGGAGGACAGGTTGAGCCGCTACAAACGACCCGCCGAATTGATCGTCGTGCGCTCGCTACCCCGGACCAGTACTGGCAAAGTCCGCAAACATCAGCTGCGGGAGTGGTACCAGGAGGGCACGCTCATCGACAGGTGCGGGTAGGCGGCGGCGCCGGCTGACCCGCGGGGGAGAGCAGCGGTGAGAAGAAGCGGGGCTCGTTCTGGAGCGGGGTGGGTCCCACGGGCGATGCGCGCGTGTGGTGTGACGTTCTCCACCCTAGCCGGGCCGCAGTTATTTTACATTTGTAGTGTAGTTTACAGATGTAAAATAACACTGGTTCGAGAGGGAGATCGATGGCCGAGTCGCCGAGCGGCGGCACCCGCACGAGTACCGGATCAACGGTGAAGATGCTGGTCGGAGCGCTGCTTTTCCCGTTGTTCATGGCACTCGCGTTGCCCGGTGCCTATCTCTACGCGTTTCATGAACCCCAACCGCGTGAGATGCCTGTCGAGATCATCGGCGCCGACCGGGATTCGGCACGGCTGGCGTCCGGACTGGCGACGAAGATGGCGCCGTCGTTCCGGGTCACCGCCGTGGCGGACGCGGACACGGCCCGGCGGCATCTGGACGACCTGAGCAGTCGTGGCGCGTTCGAACCCACGACCGGCACGCTCTACGTCGCGAGTGCGGGCAGTCCGCTCGCCAAGGCGACAGTGGAGACCGCGTTCGGCTCCGTCGCGCAGCAGCTCGGGACCGAACTCACGGTTCGAGATGTGGCGCCACTGCCCGAATCCGACCGTCTCGGTATCAGCCTGCTGTTCGTCGGCCTCGCGGCGATTCTCGCGGGCTTCGTCACCGCGACCGTGCTGAACGTCGCCGTGAAAGACTTGTCCATCAGGACGGAGATGATGATCCTCGGCGTGGTCGCGCTCATCGCGGCGGTGATCACCACCTTCATCGCCTATTCCGCGTACGGCGCGTTGTCCGGGCACCTGCTCGGGGTCTCGGCGCTGGTGGCATCGGGCACGGTCTGCGCGGGCCTGGTGCAATCCGGCGGCGTCAAGCTGATCGGACCCGGTATGACGGTCATCGGTGTGACCGTGCTCGTGATACTCGGCATCCCCGCCTCGGGAATCGCGGTACCGGTCGAGATGGTCCCGTCCCTGTTCGCCGACCTGCATTCCTGGTTGCCGACGTCGGCGGTGCTGGACGGACTGCGGCGGACGCTGTACTTCGACGGTGGCGGTATCGAGTCGGACCTGCCGATCATCGGACTCTGGATCGCCCTCGGCGCGGGCGCGATCTGGCTGTCCACCCTGCGGTCGACGAGCGAACGCGCGGCGGTCGCCGAACAGGAAGGTGCACGATGACACACGATCGCCTTGCCCGGCGCCGAATCGTTACGGGCGTGCTGACCCTGCCGCTGTTCTTCCTGATCGCACTGCCCGGGCTCTTTCTCGGCGCACTGCACTCACCCGCACCGCACGAGGTGAAGGTGGCCGTCATCGGTGACACCGCGCAGGCGCGGGCCGTGGCCGAGCAACTTTCCGTGCATGCGGCGGGTTTCGAGATCCAGTCGGCTACGGACGCGGAATCCGGTCGAACCGCCGTGCGAGACCGCGAGATTCGCGCGGCCTACGATCCCGCGACCGGCGATCTGTTCGTCGCGTCGGCCGGCGGGATGCAGGCCACCGAGGCCGCCCGTGCGCTGTTCGCTGCCGTGGCGCAGTCCGGGGGTACGCCGCTGCATGTGCAAGATGTGGTGGCGTTGCCGGACGCCGATCGGCTCGGCACGAGCGCGCTCTATCTCGGGGTCGGCGCCATCGTCGGCGGGTTCCTGTCCGGCTTGATCGTCGCGATGGTCGCGCCCGGCCTGCGGTCGCGTGCCCAGGTTTTCACCGTGGTGGTCATGTCCATCGTCGTAGCCGGAATCGAGACATGTTACGGCTGGGTTGTTTTCGACATATTCGCCGGTAACGCGGCGGCAGGCGCGGCGATCTTGGCCGGTATCGCGCTGGTCGCGGGATCGGTGACCTTGGCCGGGATGCGTCTGATCGGACCCGCCATGGTGATGGTGTCGGTGCTGGTGCTTGTGTTGGCCGGAGTCGTGGCGTCCGGACTGCCGGTGCAGCTGGATATGGCGCCCGCGTTCTACGGTTGGATGCACGAAGTACTGCCCACCGCGCGGGGGCTCTCGGCGCTGCGCAGCGTCTGCTACTTCGAGGGCGCAGGCATTATGGGTGACGTGATCGTCATGGCGGTATGGGGCGTGGCGAGCGTGGTCGTGCTGGCGGCTACCCGCGGGAAAGCCACCACCCCCGGACTTGCCGCGCTCGCGGACGTCGAGGCCGACGAGGCCGTGGTCGTGGGTGCCGCCGCCTCGGCATCAATGTGACCCTGGCGGAAGCCGGGACGCGACCGCATCATAATTAGTATATTAGTTGTCCTATAACCGACCGGAAAGCCATCGGCAGGCACGTCTGGCGGTCGGGTTCGCGTTTCGACTCGATCCGCTGCAGGCGGTCGATGAACAACTCGGGTTCGAACGCTTTGTCCTGCGGCTCGAACGCTTTGTCCTTCGGCTCGAACGTTGGAAGCGGCGCCGGGTGCCGACGCCGAGAACAGTGAAGGAACCTACTCGCAATGGGCAAACTCGATGGCAAGGTCGCGATCATCACGGGCGGCGCCTCCGGAATGGGACGAATCGCCGGGCAGTTGTTCGCCCGTGAGGGGGCGAAGGTAGTACTGGCCGATATCAACGCCGAGGCGGGCAAGCTCGCCGCGGAGGAGATCGCGGCAGCCGACGGCGAAGCGCGATTCGTCGAAGCCGATCTCACGTCCGAGAGCGACATCGAGGCGTTGGTCGCGACGACGGTGGACAGCTACGGTCGGATCGATGTCCTGTTCAGCAACGCCGGTGTGAAAAACCCGCTCGGACCCGCGCACACCATCAGCGAGAAGGACTGGGATTGGGTAGTGGACACCAATGCCCGAGGCACCTTCTTCTGCGTGAAGCACGTCGCCCCGCACATGGTCGAACAGCGGTCCGGCAGCATTGTCATCAACGCGTCGGTGGCCGGATTCTTCGCCCTTCCCAACCAGCCCGCCTACAACGCCTCCAAGGCGGCCGAGGTCCATTTCGGTAGGAGCGTGGCGGCTGAATACGGCCGGTACAACATCCGGTGCAATGTGATCTGCCCCGGTCCGATCGGCGGTGACTTCGCCACCAAGTACATCTATCGCGATGAGGAAGAAGCGCAGCGCGGCAAGCGAGGTGTGGGCGAACTGGTACCGCTCGGGCGTCTCGGCTCCAGCGAAGAGGTCGCCAACGTGGCGCTGTTTCTCGCGTCGGAGGATTCGTCATACGTGACCGGAGCGTCCATCCCTGTGGACGGCGGGCTCACGCTCGGACTGGACGTGATCAACATTGCCACCAGGTTCGGCCAACAGTCGCAGTAGTATCCGCGCGGCGATACGTCGAGCAGCACCGGTCGAGCCGTCATGACCGTTGAATGGTTGTGAGCGTCGTCCGGTGCTGCACCCGCATCGGGGGGCGCTCAGTCGGCTCGCAGCACGATGCCTTGAGCGTTGAAGAAAAGCCCGCCGGGAGACAGCAGGGCCGATCGTGCGCCGCTCACCTGTCGGTCGCCCGCGTCGTGGCGAAGCTGGAGAACCGCTTCGTGGACGTGTCCCGCTCCCTGGGAGCCGCCTTCGGACAGGCTTCCGCCGTGCGGATTGATCGGCACACGGCCGTCGATGAGCACACGATTCTCGCGCTCGTCCCAGTGTTCGCGCAGGAAATCGCCCGCTTCTCCCGGCTTGCAGAACCCGTACTGTTCCAGACAGTGGAGGGTGATGATCGAGAAGCCGTCATAGGGGAACAGGACGTCGAAGTCATTGATCGATAGCTCACTGCGCGCCAACAGGGCTTGCGACGCTACCGTTTGCCCGGTGTGATCCAGGCCCGCGACCAGATGCTCTTCGGGATGCGACGTCAAACCCATCGAGAGAGCGTGCACCAGGACAGGTCTGTCGGCCAGGTCTGCCGCTCGTTCGGCCGTGGTCACCACGAACGCGTCGGCCCCGTCCACGGGCACATCCATGTCGAACAGGCACAGCGGTTCTCGGATCATCCGCCCCGCGAGATAGTCGTCCATCCCGAGGGGGTCGCGCATCACGGCGTTGGGATTGCGCGCCGCGCCGGCGCGGCCGTTGAGAGCGACCAGTCCCAGATCCTGTCGACTGCGGCCGAACGTCTCGAGGTATCGGGCGGCCCAACCGGCATATCCTGTCGCGCCGAACATGCCGTACGGCTCGGACTCGGTATGCC